>CAJLHF010000005.1 GCA_905206365.1 uncultured Sutterella sp.
CGCTTGGGACTTTCACCCTTAAGAACGTGCCCATGCCGAGCACACCGAAAAAGGCGGCGCGATTCGCATCGCGCCGCCTTTTCTTTCGCACCCGAGGCCGAATCGTCCCGCAGACTCTCCGTCGAATCGTTTGCCGAAACGGCCTCAACTCCCGTTTTTCTCGTATGTTCGGCGGGAATCGCCTGCGCTAAACTAAAGAAGTTTTTGTTTTGCGACATGCAACGCGTTTCGATTTTTCCATGAAATACCTCATCGTCGACGACCACGCCCTCATTACGAGCGCGCTTTCCATGATGCTTATCGACCGCGATCCCGCCGCCGCGGTGCTCACGGCCGAAACCGCCGAAGGGGCGATCGATCTCGTGCGGCGCGAAGGCGACACGGCGGACCTGTTGATTCTCGACCTCTCGATGCCCGGCGTTACCGGGACCGAGCTCATGGAAGAGATCGTTCGGATTCAGCCGATGTTGAAGATCCTCGTCGTCTCGGGGCTTGTCGACCAACAGAGCATCATGCGCGTGTTGCAGCTCGGTGCGGCGGGGTTCGTGCCGAAGAGTCTCGACACCGAAATGCTCGCAAACGCCATCGACTTCGTTCTCAAAGGCGGAGTTTTCATACCCTCGAAGTTGCTCGCGGAATCGCAACGCCTGGGCTTTTTCAACCGCACGGCCGCAAGCCTCAAGCGCGAATCCGAAGAGCCCGTGCACCTCACGGAACGCCAGAAAGACGTCCTCATGCTCCTTGCTCAGGGCGCCCCCATCAAACGCATCTGCCGCGAGCTCGACCTCTCGGAGGGCACCGTCAAAACGCACGTTGCGGCGATTTACCGTGCCTTCGGCGCCTCGAACCGCACGGAAGCACTCCTTGCGGCCCGACGCGCGGGGTTCGACATCGAGCTTTGAGGCCTGCGACGCCTCCGACGTTTTCCCGGGTTCATTCCTTCGAAGTCCGAGAAAATCCGGGGAAAAAATCAAAAAAGCCCGGTCGGCTTGTTCGACCGGGCTTTTCTTCTTCGCGTCGAAAGGGCGTTCTCGGAAGGCGTCCTCAGAGCACGCGTGCGAGGAACGTGCGCGTACGCTCTTCCTTCGGGTTCGCGAGCACCTCGTCGGGATGACCCTCTTCGACGATGCGCCCCCCGTCCATGAAGACCACGCGGTCGGCAACCTCGCGCGCGAAGCCGATTTCGTGCGTGACGACGATCATCGTCATGCCGGATTCCGCGAGGTTTTTCATCACCGCCAACACCTCGCCCACGAGTTCGGGGTCCAAGGCCGACGTGGGTTCGTCAAAGAGCATCACCTTCGGATCCATCGCGAGCGCCCGCGCGATCGCCACGCGTTGCTGCTGCCCGCCCGAAAGGCTTGCGGGGTAAGCGTCCGCTTTCGCGGAGAGCCCCACTTTCTCAAGAAGTTGCAGGGCGCGCGCCTTCGCATCGGATTTCGAGCGACCGAGCACGATTTCCTGGGCGAGCATGACGTTTTCGAGCACCGTCTTGTGAGGCCACAGGTTGAAGCGCTGGAAAACCATCCCGAGGTGTTCGCGCAGTACGTTGAGGTTCGTCTTCGGGTCCGTAACCGAAACGCCGTTCACGACGATTTCGCCCGAGGTGACGGTTTCAAGCGCGTTGATGCAGCGAAGCATCGTGCTTTTCCCGGAGCCCGAGGGACCGAGCACCACGACCTTTTCGCCCGGTCGGACGACGAAGTCGATGTGTTCGAGCACGGTATGTTCGCCGAACACTTTCTTGAGCCCTCGGATTTCGACGATCGGTCGGATGTCGGCGGCAGGAGTCGTTGTCATTCTTCAAATCCTCACTTCAAACCTTCGTCGCCCTTGCCGAGGTGCGCTTCGAGTCGGCGGATGCCGTAAGCCAAAAGGAGCGTCATCACCCAGTAGACGCAGGAAATCGTAATGTAGGGTTCCCAGTAGCGGGCCGAGGCGCCCGCGACGGTACGGGCTGCGTAGGCGAGTTCCGCAAGACCGATCGCCGAAACGAGCGAGGAGTCCTTCAGAATCGCGATCGCGTTGTTGCCGAGCGCCGGCAGCATCCGACGGAAGGCCTGCGGGAGGATGATGTGACGCATCGCCTGACCGTAACTCATCCCGAGACTGCGCGCGCTTTCCATCTGGCCTTTGTCGAGGGACTGAATCCCCGCACGGAAGACTTCCGACATGTAGGCGCCCGCATTGAGCGTGATAGCGCACACCCCGGCGAGCACCGCCCCGTACTGGCTGCGGATGTCGCGCGCGAGCGCCCCGTCGATCAGCAACCCGTCGACGGGATGAATGAAGAGCGGAAGCACCGCAAAGTGCATGAGAAAGATCTGCACGAAAAGCGGCGTGCCGCGGAAAAAGCTCACGTAGACCGCGATCGGCCAGCGTACGCCGTAGTGGAGCATCGCGTTGGCGGCGGCCGTACGCGCGGAAGCGAGACGCCCCATGCCGAGGAGCGTCCCGAGAATGAGACCGAGGAGCACGCAGACGATCGTGATCTTCACGGTCATCAAGGCGCCGTTCAAAAAGAGCGGCCAGTATTCGACGATGACGTCGGAGCGAAATCCGAACATGACTTTGTGACTTGGTGGGGTTGAAGGGAAAGATCCGAGAGAGCGGCGACTCGGGCGGTTCGACGGGCTTCGTCGACCTGCGACGAACAACCGAGCACTGAAATATCCGAAAGGGCGTCCGCCCGAGCGGAACGCCCTTTTCACCCTCAGACCCCGATGCCTTTGGAAGTATCGGGGTCAATTCCCGGGAAAAGCGCGAAGCCGTCCCCGGGAAACGTCGGGAATTACGGAAGCTTCGGCGCGTCCGTGCCGAACCACTTCTTATAGACCTCGTTGTAGGCGCCCGAGGCGATGGCGGCTTCGAGACCCTTGTTCACGGCGTCGAGCACTTCCTTGTTGCCCTTGGCGATGCCGATGCCGAAATACTGTTCTTCAAAGCCCGGGTCGCGGCACTGGTTGAATTGCTTTTCGGGGTTCTGCATCGCGTAGTACTGCAGAACGCCTACGTCGCCGATCATGGCGTCGACGCCGCCGTTGTTGAGTTCTTCAAGCGCGAGAGGCGTGTTGTCGAAGCGGCGGATGTTGGGGGACGACTTCCCGAAGGCGTTCGAGGCGGCGATGTCGCCCGCAGAGGCGTTCACGACCGCGATCAGCTTCCCTTCGAGTTCCTTCAAGGACTTGATCTCCAGGTTCTTGTTCGTCAGGATCAGCTGATGGGCGAGGAAGTAGGGACGGGCGAAATCGACGACTTCCTTGCGCTTCTCGGTAATCGTGATCCCCGACATGATGATGTCGCGGTCGCCGTTGTTGAGCGCGGCGAAGATGCCGTCCCAGGGCGTGTTGACGAACTTCACTTCAAAGCCGCCGGCCTTGGCGATTTCCTTCATCAGGTCGACGTCGAAGCCGACGAGTTCCTTGTTGGGGGTTTCGTATTCGAAGGGACGGTAGGTCGCTCCGGTGCCGACCACGTATTCGGCGGCCTGAGCAAAGGTCGAGGCGAAAGCACCCGCCACGATGGCGGCGGCGAGAAGAGACTTGAGCTTCATGGAATGGCTCCAAGGCGATGAGGGATACGAAAAATAGAGGGCTCGGCGGGCTTTCCCGGAAAAGAAAGGGAAAAGGAAAGGCGCCTTTTCGCCGCCGGGTTCGTGGCATTCTCCGACGGCAACTTCCCCGAGGTCAAATCAAGAAACGCTTTTCTTTGTCAAAAGCCGTCCCCGTTACGGGAAAAGCCTGATTTTCTTGAAAATTGTCGACAAAAGCGCCCTGTTTATCGCCAGATCCGCGGAGACGAAAACGCCCCCGTCCAAGAACGACCTCGGGTTTTCACGCGTAGCGATCGGTTGAGCGAGCTCCTAAAATCCGCACATCCTGTTTATGGGGCTTTTCCCCCGATTTTCAACCTTCACCCACGAAAAGGACTTTCCCGATGCTCGGAATCCTTATTACGCTCGCGGTCGTGGCGGTCGTCGCCTACTGCGTGCTCAAGAACTACTATCCGCCGATCGTTCTCCTCCTTGCGGGCTTCGTAATGCTCGTCTGTGCGGCGGCGACGGGCACGATGCCCGTGGCCGCCGACAAGTCGACGAACTTCTTCGGGTTCGACCTCGGCGAAGCATTCACCGCGCTCATGCGCTCGCGCCTTCCGGGACTCGGTCTCAACATCATGCTGATCGCGGGCTTCTCCGTCTACATGGACCGCATCGGCGCCTCGAAGGCGCTCGTGAAGCTCTGCGTCAAGCCCCTGCAGGCGATTCGCTCGCCCTACGTCCTTCTCGCCGTCACGTACGTGGTCGGCCAGTTCATGGCCCTTTTCATCAATTCCGCGGTCGGTCTCGGGCTTTTGCTCATGGCCTCCGTCTATCCGCTCCTCGTTGCGCTCGGCGTTTCCCGCGCCTCCGCCGCGGCCGTGATCGGTTCGACCTGCTGTCTCGACCTCGGCCCCGCCTCGTCGAACGCGATGCGTGCGGCCGACCTGATGCAGGTGGACGTCGTCACGTACTTCGTCACGAGCCAGATTCCCGTGGCCCTCTGCGTCATCGCATCGGTTGCGATCGGACACTTCTTCGTGCAGCGCTGGTTCGACCGTCGCGACGCCATGAAGCTCGCGAACGGTCCCGTCGAAGAAAAGCAGGACATCACTAAGGCCTTCGAAGGTGCGGGCCCCGCCCATTACGCGATCCTGCCGATGCTGCCGCTCTTCCTTCTCATCGTCTTCTCTCCGATGGTCTACGCCGACGTGAAGCTTTCGCTTCAGACGGGCATCATCGTGTCGATTCTCATCGCCTTCTTCGTCGACCTCCTCACGAAGCGCTCCTTCAAGGACTGCTGCGCGTCGACCCAGGCCGTCTTCGAAGGTATGGGCAAGGTCTTCACCTCGACCGTGGGTCTCATCTGCTGCGCGGAACTCTTCGCGCTCGGCATGAACAAGTTGGGCGGCGTCACCGCCCTCATTCAGGCGGCCGCTTCCATGGAATCCGCGGGCGTCTGGGTGATGCTTCTCGTGATGCTTGCGATCATGGTGGTCGCGACCGTCGTGACGGGGTCGGGGAACGCCGCCTTCTTCGCCTTCTCGCCCCTTCTTCCCGAAGCCGCCGCGAGCGTCGGGATCAGCACCGCGGTGCTTGCCGTGCCCGTGCAGCTCTCGGCGGGCATCGCCCGTACGATGTGCCCGATCGCAGGCGTCATCATCGCCGTGGCGGGTATTGCAGGGCTCACGCCCTTTGACATCGTGCGCCGCACGGTGCCCGTGATGCTTCTGGCACTCACCGTGAACGTGATCGCCTCGGCCGCGCTCCTCTGATACACAAGCGAACACCGCGGCACTTTACCGAGCGCCGCGGCAGGCCTTTCGCGCACCTTTCTTCGCATTCGATTTTTCAGCCACTTTCGGAGAATTCGACATGGCTCTTCTCATTAAAAACGCCCGCGTTTTCGCCCCGAACGATCTCGGTCGTCAGAACGTCCTCATGGTCGGCGAGCAGATCGCAGCGATCGGTCCCGATCTGACGTGCGACCTTCCCGATCTTGAAACGATCGACGCCTCGGGTCGTATTCTGACACCGGGCTTTTTCGATCAGCACATCCACGTGACGGGGGGCGGCGGCGAAGGCGGTCCCGCGACCCGCACGCCCGAACTCGTACTCTCCGAACTCATCCGCTCGGGTACGACGAGCGTTGTGGGCGTTTCGGGCACGGACTTCACCACCCGCTCCATCCCGAATCTTCTTGCGAAGGTCCGCGCCCTCAAAACCGAAGGCGTCTCGGCTTGGATGTACACGTCGAATTATCGCTATCCCGCGACGACCCTCACGGACTCGGTCGCGAACGACCTCTTCTTCGTTCCGGAAGTGCTCGGTGTCAAGATCGCACTCGGCGACCACCGCAGCTCCTTCCCCACGACCCAGCAGGTGCTCGCGCTCCTCGCCGACATCCGCGTCGGCGGCATGATCGCGGGCAAGACCGGGTTCCTCCACATTCACCTCGGGAACATCCCGGGCGCCTTTGCGATGTTCGATGAAATCATCGCGCGCGGGTTCCCCGTTCGTCACATCCGCCCGACCCACTGCGGCCGCATCCGTCACGTCTTCGACGCCGCGGTCGAGTTTGCCCTCAAGGGCGGTCACATCGACATCACGACGGGTGCTTCGTGCTGTTTCGACAATGCTTCGCTCGCCGTTCTCGCGGCCCTCGAAGCCGGGGTCGACCCGAAGCTCATCACGCTTTCCACCGACGGTCACGGGTCCGTGCCGCGCTTTAACGAGAAGGGCGAAATGGCGGGCCTCGGCGTGGGCGGCGTAGAAGGCAACCTCCTCGCCTTCAAGCGTCTCGTCGGAGACTACGGCATGGCGATCGAAAAGGCGTTGCCCTTTGTCACGTCGAACGTCGCTTCGGCGCTCGGCCTTGCGGACCAAGGCGTCGTCGCGAAGGGCGCCTGCGGCAACGCCTGCCTCTTTACGGAAGACTTCAGGCTCACCGACGTCGTCGCCCGCGGCCGCGTCATGATGCGCGAAGGCGAAGTTGTCGTGAAGGGGACGTTCGAGGAATAATCGGACACGTCGAAGCGTTGACTTTGCTTTGACCGTACCATGAACGCGAAGGGCGTCGATCACGAGAATCGGCGCCCTTCTTTTTCGCTTTTCTGTTTTATCGGACGCATCGCTTTTCCGGATTCGAGCTCCCGAGCCTTCACCCGATCAACCCGTCAAGCCCGCAATCGTCGTCCCCGCAACGATGAGGGCGATCAGCAGAAAAACCGTACCGCTTGCGCGGTACATGAGCAGCGGGCCGCGGCCCCGCAGGAGAAAGTCGCGCGCCCGACCCGCGAGAAGCGCGTAGCCCACCATGCAGACGAAGACGAGGAGCGCGTAAGTGGACGTAAGGAGCACCGCCTGCGGCACGTAGGGGAGCTTCGCGTCGACGAACTGCGGCAACACCGAAACCGCGAAGACAACGGGCTGGGGATTCGTGAGTTGCAGGACAACGCACTTCCAAAAGAGCGAAAAGCGCGTTTCGGCGGGTTCCCGGGCCTCTCGGGCTTTGTCGGGATCGATCACCGCGGGGGCCTTGCGCCGCAATGTTTTGAACCCGAGCCACACGAGAAAGCCCGCACCCGCGAGCTTCACGGCGGCAAAAAGCAGGGGGCTTGTCGCCAACACCACCCCGACCCCCGACATCGCGACCGCAAAGAGGATCGCAATGCCGACCGCCGTCCCGGCACAACCCCAGAGCGTCCGACGCCAGCCCCAGGCGGCTGCGAACGTGACGATCATGACGACGCCGAGCCCGGGCGTGAGAATGTTCGCGAGGCTCGTGACGAGAAAAAGCGTGAAAAGATGGGACACGGGGCGGCTCCTTGCAGGGAAAGTGAGGGGTTGAGCATTGCTCGCGCGGCGGGACGGATCAAGGCTTTTTTTATGCGTCGCAGGAATTCGGCATCCGCCCGGTCGCGTCACTCATCGGTCACTCATTATCGTCCCGGTCGCTTTGCTCGCGGCTCTCGCGGCGCGCGGCCTCGTCGTAAGCGTCCGCCACCATCGCAAGCCATCGCAACACCGTAAAAGGCTCCCCGTCGTTGTAGTGCGCCTCCACCGCTTCGCGGGCGCGGCGCAACTCCTTCGCTTCCGGGAAAAGTTTCGCTTCGAGCACGAACTCTTTGAGCCACGGGAGATGCTTCTTTTCGTCGAACGGCACCTCACCCCCCTCAAGCGCGAGCGGTCGGTGGAGCTCTTCGAGCAGCCCGCGCATCGCGTCGAGCGCTTCGTCGGTGAGCGCCGGAACCTTGGCGCCGAGTCCCCGATCGAGAAGCTCGAGCCACAAAGGAAGGCGCGAACGCAGCGCCGCTTCTTCGTCGGGCGGCAAAGCTTCCAGGCGCGCGGTACCGAGCATCATGCGGATGCGGGCGGCTTCTTCGAGGGCGAATTCGTCGGCAAAGGACGTCGTGTCGGAAAACATGGGAGTGAATATCTTCGGTTCGTGGAAAACGGGAAAAAAGCACAAGCGCGCAAAGCGTCGCCCGATGTCGGAGTTACGACCGCAGGTTGCTCGAAGGCGTCGGAGCACTTGCGGCGGGCTCGGGTGTTTCGGTCGCATCGGTCGGAACATTCGAATCCGTCGAAGCAGCCGAAACCGCATTCAACGCGTCGACGATCGCCTCGACCGAGGCGGGTTTTTGAAGGATCCGCGGGAGCGTCGCGGGCATCGTTTCGCCGGGCTCGGGTCGCTCGAAGCGCGCTTCGATCAAGTCGCGCGCCGCGGCCGTGAGCACCACCGCCGGAAGGCGCGAGCCTCTGAGTTTCTCGATCCGCCCCGCGATGTCGAGTCCCGTCGGGCGGTCGTCGCCGAGGTTGTAGTCCGTGAGCAGCCGCAGGTTCTCGACGGACGCCAATTTCCGGCACGCATCCTCGTCGGGAAGTTCGTAAGCAAGCACCTCGGCCCCCAAACTCTCCAGGGTCGAACCGAGCGCTTCGCGCACGAAGGCGTTGTCTTCGACGAGCGCGATTTTGCCCGACAAGCGCCCGAGCGCCGACGCCCGAACGGCCTTCGGCGAACAGAGCCGCACCTGTTCGGCTTCGCTCACTTCAAGGCACAGACGAAAGACGCTCCCGCGCCCGAGGTGCGAGCCCACGGAAAGACCGATGCCGAGCTCGCGGCAGATCCCCTTTACGATCGAGAGCCCGAGACCGAAGCCCGTCCCGGGGCGGGCCTTCCCGGCCGAGCCGCGGTAGAAGGTGTCGAAAATGCGCGCTTTGTCTTCGCGCGAGAGTCCCGGACCCGCATCGTAGACCCCGATTTCGACTCGGCTCGCACCGCGACGACGCAGTGCCAAAACCACCTCCGCATTGGGGCGCGTTTCATCCGTATAACGAATGGCGTTCGAGACGAGGTTCCGCAACGCCCGGCGCAAAAGCTGCGGGTCCGTCGCAACCGTTACGGGAATCGGGCGAATGCGGAAACGGATCCCCTTTTCGCGCGCGACGGGACCGAATTCCTGCTCGAATTCTTCGAGCAGCGCCGTGAGGTCCACCTGCTCGACGTGGAGTTCCAGTTTCCCGAATTCCATGCGCGTCACTTCGAGCACCTGTTCGACGAGCGTCGAAATCGAGTTCGAAGTGCTCGTCAGATGCGCGATGACGGGGGCCGTTTCGGGCGTCGCGCGGCGCTTCAGAATGTCGAGACAGATCCCCATCGCCTGGAGGGGCTGACGCAAATCGTGGTTTGCGGCTGCGAAAAACCGCGCGCGTTGCTCGCTCACCGCTTCGGTGGCGCGGCGGGCGCTTTCGGCGCGGTTGATTTCGGTTTTGAGGCGCTCGACGAGCCGTCTGTTTTCGGCGTCGGTGAGGATCGCCGAGAGCACCATCTCGTTCAATTTCCGACCCGAATAGAGAATGAACCCCGTCACGGCAAGGATGACGAGCGCCATGGCGGTTTGGCTGACGCCGTACTGCGCCGCGACGGAAATCGTGAGGGGCGTGAGCGACAAGAGCGTGAAGGCCGTAAGGGACGGCATCCAGCACGAATACACGGGCCAACTCGCGAACGTCACCGCCACGATCACGGCCACGGTCACGACCTGCTCGATCCCTTCGACGGGTACGATGAAGGCCGCGCCCGCCACGCCCCAGATGACGCCCGCCGAGACCGCAAGCACCATCCAGCGTCGAATCCACACCCGCACGCGTGCGACGCGATCCCGATCGCGCCAGAAAAGCCGCACGAAATGAAGCGAAAAATAAAAGTGCGCGAGACCGAACACGCACCAGACGGTAAGAAAGACGGCGTTCACGTCGCTTTGTTGAAACATCACCGCAAAAGCGATGATCCCCGCGAACTGCGCCGCAAGCGCCACGGGGTGGAGCTTCAGCGAAGCAAGAATGAGCTTCACGAGGGTGCGCGCCGTAATGGGACGCGCGGCGGGCGCGAGGAAGAAGGCCTTCAGAAACTGCTTGGTTTTCCGGCGCCTGCTCGTGCGTCGCTCGGGCAAGACGTCGGTTTTGTCGTCGTACATGATCGCGGATCGGGAAAAACTGCGGGGGCGCGGGTTGCGTCGGTTGCCGAGCGCCACGCGTCGGAAAAAGGACAAGGTACAGGAATTGCGCCGGGGCGGCAACGGCCGGGGCGCTCGCACGACCATCCGAAGCCCGGATGGTATCGCGATCGTCCCGGAAAGAGGCGACCGACGCCGCGGCGCCCCGTCAAATTCGTCCGGGAACCTCCGGGGCCCGCAACAGCGCCCGACGTTCGCCCGCTTCCCGCGCTTCGTTTTTTTCTTCGGCCTCAAGCTCCAACCGCACGCGACACCCCACGGGGAGCGCGTGTTTGTCGGGGCCGTGTCCCATCGGAAAGCCCGTCAGCACGGGCGGCATCGTCGGATCCGACGTGATGAAGTCGAGCGCGTCCGCAAGCCGGAAGTCCCCGGGGAACGCCACGGCGCGATCCGCCCCGGTGATGCTTCCGAAAAGTATCGCGCGCTGCGTCTCCAAAATCCCCGCGTCCCGGAGCGTCAGAAGCATCCGTTCGATCCGATAGGCGCTCTCGCCCACTTCTTCGAGAAAAAGGATCCCGCCGCGAAAGGCTTCGGGGTCGAGCCACGGCGTACCGACAAGCGCCGTCGTCATGGCGAGATTCCCGCCCCAGAGGAGCCCCTCAAGAGCGGTGCGCTCGGCGGACACCCGACTTTTGCCCGCGATACGGGCCGAAAATCCGACCTCGAATTCTTTTCCTTTTTCCTTCCCTTCAAGCGTTGCCGTCGCTTTCAGAAACCCCTCGACCGTGAGGACGCTCGGTCGATCGAAGGACGAGAACGTGGGTCCGTGCCAGGACGGACGGCGCGTCTTCGTATAGAGCGCGATTTGAAGAGCCGTCGCATCCGAATACCCCATGAAGGGGGCCCGACTCCGTTCGAGCACCTTCCAGTCGATTTCGCGCAGTAGACGCGAAGCGCCGTACCCGCCGCGAAGCGCGAGGACGAGGTCCGTGTCGGCGTCGGTCATCGCTTCCGTGAAGTCGCGAAGACGCGCCTCGTCCGTCCCCGCAAAGCGCGCGACGTTCCCCCGGGTCGCCTCGGGAAGACGAACGTCCCCGTCGGGGAGGAGCTCCTTGAGGTTTGCCAGACACGTCGCGCGACGCACCTCGTCGATCGAGCCGTCCGCGCGGATCATTTGACGCGAAGGGGCCGTGACGCGAATGCGCGGGAAAGCGCGGGAGCTTTCTTTCAGGGAATTCAAGGGAGCCCCGCTCATCGGTCGGCCCCCTCGGCGTCGGGGTTTCGAGCGGCCGGAGAAGAACGGAAGCAACGGGACCGATCCGCGGAATCTGCCGACGCCGCACGCTTTTCGCTTCGGCGCGCTTCGAAAAAGTCCTTCAGCATCCGCTCCGACTCGGCTTTCAACACCCCCGTCGTCACCCACGGGCGGTGGTTTACACCGGGGACGTCAAAGAGCGAAAAGGCTCCGCCCGCAGCGCCCTTTTTCGGGTCGTCCGCACCGAAAACGAGCCGTTCGAGGCGCGCTTCCGCAATCGCCCCCGCACACATCGGGCAGGGTTCGAGCGTAACGTACAGCGACAACCCTTCGAGGCGGTGGTTTTCAAGCAGCCGCGCACCTTCACGCAACACGAGCACTTCGGCGTGCGCGGTCGGATCCCGATCGCGGATCGTGCGGTTGCCGCTTCGCGCAACCACGCGCCCCTCCTTGACGAGCACGGCTCCGACGGGCACTTCGCCCGCTTGTGCCGCTTTTTCCGCCTCCTCGAGCGCCTCCCGCATGAAGCGAACGTCCGCTTCCGGATCGATTGCAGGCGCCCCCGAATTCACGCTTCGATTCTTTTCCCGAAGCGCTTCGATCCGACGCGCGCGACGTTCGGCGAGGATCGTGCGGGCGCTTTCCAATTCGTCGAGAAGGCGCGAGGCGGTCACGCCCGGCATCGGTTCGAGAAGCGACCGGTAAAGTCCGGGAGCGTCACCTGCGGGGCTCGAGCGCTCCGCAAGCGAAAACCGCTCGAAAAGCGCACGGACGTCGCTCGGGGTCGCCTTCAACCAGTCGCCCGCTTCCGCCAAAAAGCGCGCGGTCGCGCGCTCGACCTCGGCGTCGGAAAGGAGGTCGCCCTCCGGTTTTGCCGGCCAGAAAAGAAGCGCCGCCCCCGCCACACACTTCAAATCGGCAAGCGTCGGGTCGTTTTTCTCGATCGAAGCGAGCGTACTCCCCCGACGAATCGAGAGGGCGACGAAGCGTTCGATGTCGCCGAGCGTATAGTCGCGGACAACGTAGGCATACATGGAAGATGAGTCTCCGTGGAAAAAGCGCGGGGTTCCTCGAGCGGATGCGTTTGCGGCGTCGGACATCTCGGCAACCCTATTTTTGCTCCGCTCGCGGCGTTCGCATCCGTCGCAACCGTCACGCTACAATATCAGCCCTTGAAAACACTTTTCTGCGGGGAATACCATGCGCCGCTCTTTTCTCTCGGTCGTTTTCGCCGGCCTCTTTTCGGCACTCATTCTACCCGCAGCCCATGCCTCGCCTCAGAGCGACGCCCTGGCCGAGTGCCTTGACGCCAACATGACGGCCGACGACCAAAAGGTGCTCGTTCAGTGGGCGTACGTGGCGCTCGGCAAAACCTCGGCCGCACGCGCCGTTCAGGCGATCCCCGCCGAGAAGACGAAGGCGGTGGAATCGGCCGCGCAGCGCACGCTCTCGACCCTCGTACTCCGGAAGTGCTCGAAACCCGCGCTCGCGCTCCTTGTGAAAGACCCGAAAACGGGCCTTCAGGACACGTTGCAAAGTCTCGCCTCACGCCTCATCCAAGAGGAGCTCAAGCGACGCACTTCGCCCGTTCTGCCGATTACGATCACGGACCTCCTGAAGCCCCGCAGCTGATTTTTTCGTACCGGCTCTCGGTCCATGCCCGTCGGAAATGCCGTTGCGGCGAAATCCGCGAGGGGACCTCACGGCGCCTTGACGGCGTGACGCCCCGGGAAATCGAAGTCGTCGCGCGGCTCGGGCTCCCCGATCTCTCCGACACCGTGCCCGCATTCCGTACGTCGTCCTCGGACGTCGACCGAGACCGAACCGGCTCGAACGAGCTCGACGGGCAGTGCAAAGGACCTCGGAATCGGGGCCATCGGCTTTGAAACGACCTTGCGGGCGTCCGTCGCCCGCGCCTTCGAGTGCGAGCGTTCGGATCTCAGAAACTCGCCCCCACGCCTACGAACCATTCGGCCCAGCCTTCCCTCGCATCGGCAAAACCTCCTTGACCGAGCCCGGCGCCGACGTAGGTCGAAAAGACCCCCGCGAGCGGAATCTCCCAGAGCGTCCGAGCTCCCCATTCCGTGTAGGGAAGTTCGTCCGGAGCCTCGGCGCGCAAAAGAGAGGCCGACACCGACCAGGCGGCGTCCGAGGCGTAGCGCCGCTCGAAGCCGAGCCCCGTCAACCACGCGACCGGAGCGGTCGAAAACGTTTCGGCAACCGTGACCGCCCCTTCCGCGGGCGTCTCGGCAAGCACGCCCGTCCCCGTCTGCAACGTCGCGTTGAGCGTATCCGAGGCATTGAGCCTCAGAAGACCTTCGAGCGTCCACAGTTCGGGCGCTTCTCCGACAAGAAGCTCCTCGTCAAAAAGCGTGCTCGCGAGATCGGCGTTGCTCTGCCGCCCCAGTGCGCAGGAGAAGCGAAGCGCACCCGCTTCGTTCTCAAAGGCCCGCGTCATGCGCGTGCCGAAGAGCTCCCCCTCGGTTCGCGTTCCCCAGACTTCGATCGCACTCCAGCCGACGGGGTCGTCGAGCCTCGCGATCGCGGAAAGCGACTCGATCGGCTCGAAGGCGACGTCGATCGCACGGGTGTTTTCGTAGAGAAGCGCACCCTGAAGGTCCTCGGCCTCCCAGCCCGCTTCGAGCGCCCCGTACCGGCCCGCGTCAAAGGTGCCGTACTGAGCGCGCACGGGAAGTCCCGCCGCCTCGCCCTGCCAGTAGACGCTCGAAGCGAGCGTTTCCGATATTGCGGGCCTCAGCTCCATGGGTTCGATCGGGTAGTCGTCCGCGAGGCTTCCGAGGGATTTCGAGATCGACGAGGTCATCGAAAGCTTGCGGCCCATCATCTTCGAGCGCCCGACGACAAGGCGCTCCTCGCCGCGCGCGAAGGAGAGATTTGCCTGTCGATCGAAGGGCACGTCGTTTTTGCCGAAGGTTTTGCTCGAACGATTCAAAGTCCCTTCGAGCGCGACCCCGACCGCAAGGTCGTTCTCGAAGGTCCAGCCGCCTTCGAGTCCCGCCCAGGATTTGCCCGAGGGCGCCGCGTGAAAGTCGACGCCGTCCTTCTTCGACTCGAGTCCCGTGTGCAGCGTCCCGTAGGCGCCGGCCTCGGGCTCGCTCGTCACGGCGCAACCCCCAAGAAGCGCCGCTCCGCAAAGACCGAGAAGAACGCCCCGGAAAGCCCCCGAACGCAGGGTCGAGTCCGCCGCCGCGCGGGCGCCTTGTTTTCTCTCTTGTTCGGTCACGGTCGCCTCCTTCTCTTCTTCGATCCGATCCCAGAATAGCGTCAACAGAGAGCCGGGAGCCGCATCCGGTCTCCCGGACGCGGCAAAGTCGTGCAAACCTCTGTTTCCGTTTGCAACGACCGTCCGTTCGCACGCACCGACAATGCAACGTTGCCCTTCGGAGGGCGCCGGTTCGTTCGGTCGAATCGCGCGAAGCGACCGCTCTGCTCGGGAACTTCGACGTCGGTTGAGAACGGCAGCCCGCTACAATGGGGGCCTTCTTCGTTTTCGGGCCGCTCAATCGGTCCTGCCCTTTCCGTCCGTTCCGTCGATTCTCCATGCTCATTCGCCGCCTCTTGGGCGAGCGCGACCTCGAAGCGCTCGGTCCGCTCCCCGACCTTCTTCCGAACCTCTGGTACGGCGCCCCGCACCCGGCGCTCGTGCGTCTGAGGGACGCGGTACGAAGCGGAACCCTTTTCCCCTACGAAACCGCGCACCTCTGCGGTCGCACGGGGGCGGGGCTTTTCGTCGGTCCCCGAGGAGTCGAGATCATCCTCGCGCACGAACCTTTTCGCGAACCCGAACGGGATCCGGGGTGCGCGCTGCCGCTTGCCGAGCGCCTTGCAGGAACAGTCGAAGCATCCGCTTTCGAGTTTGCGGCCAAGACGACCGAGCTCGTCGACGCGCGGGGCGAATCCTTCCGGCTTTTCGATTTCGCCGAAGCGCTCTTCGCCGCCAAGCCCCTCAAAATCGCCCGCGGAGGCGGTGCGGGCCTCAACCTCACGCGCGCGCACTGGATGCGCGCGCTCCTCGACGCCCCTCGGGCTCCCGCGCCCCGGATTCTCAACGCCGCCCACGCGGCTGGCGCGGGGCGCCTGCGGCTTTACGGCGAATGGTGGGAGGGACCTTCCCCCGTCTTCGACGTGAAGCACCCCTTGATGTGGCTCGCACCCCGCACGACCGTAAAGCCCCTCGTCGAAAGGCTTCTCGCCGATACGCCCGCCGCGGCCGACCCGCGCCTTACCGACCCGCGGGTGCTCGCGAAGCGCCCCGAGATCGTGGCGCAAACGGACGACTGGGTCGTGATCGTGAAGCCTTCGGGCCTCCTCTCGGTCCCGGGGACGCTCGGGCTCGACGACGCGATGACCCTCACCGCACGGATGATCGGCGAGGCGCAGGGTACCGGGACGGACTCCGTCTCCCTCACCCCCGTTCATCGCCTCGACATGGACACGTCGGGCCTTCTTGTCTACTCGAAAAACCCGAATGCAACGCGCGCTCTGATGGCGGCGTTCCGCGAAGGGCGCGTCGAAAAACGCTACGAAGCGATTCTCGATGGGGTGCTCGATCCCAAGGCGGCGGACTCGGGCGAAATCGCCTTCCCCCTCACCACCCATCCGCTCGATCGGCTGCGCCAGTGTGCGGCGGAAGGCGGACGCGCGTCCGTCACGCGCTACGCGGTGCTCGCGCGCGGTCGAGAGCGCACGCACGTCGCTCTCGAACCCGTGACGGGACGCACGCATCAGCTGCGACTTCACGCCGCGCACCCCCTGGGGCTCGGCACGCCCATTCTCGGCGACCCGTATTACGGTCCCGCGGGACTCGCGGCCGAGACGCCCGAGACGCCCCTCTGTCTCCATGCACGACTCTTGTCCTTTGAGGACCCGCGCACGGGCGAGCGGCTCCGATTCGAGGTGCCCGCGTCCTTTGCGGAGGCGCTTCACTGACGTGCTCGAGCGTGTACGTGCGGAGCGAACTCCCCGACTCAATCGCCCGGGAGTTCCTCACCGAGGACGATTTGCACCTCGACCGAGCAGATCGGCTTGAGTGCGGCGAGGAATGCATCGAGAGCGCGCATGTCGACGAAAACCATGTCGAACCAATAAGCGTCGACGCCCGTCGTTCGATAGCAATGGAGCACGCGCCGACTCGTACGGTCACGGTACGCCTCGGCCCGCACCGCGGGCAAGTCGTTGCGCGGGCCATGCACCTTAAGAAGCGCGTGCACGGCATACCCGAAGACGGGACAGTCCACGTTGAGCGTATAACGGCGAAGAACGCCCGCCTCTTCGAGCCGATCGATGCGATTCCTGACAGCCTGTCCGCTCAAATGCACGCGTTCGCCGATTTCACGCATGGACATGCGGGCGTTTTCGATCAGCGCTTCAACGATTCGTCGATCGATCCTATCGATCTGTCTCTTGCTCTCGTTCAATCTCGCAACACTCCGTTCCGGTCACTGCTTGAAAAATTCAAGTTCGTGGGGCTCATCTCTTGGAATCGTCTCTTTCGCGACGCCGCCCTCGTCCGTACACTTTTTCCTCAGGTCGAGCCGTTCTCATTTTCCTCCGAGTTGGCTCCGCGTCTCACGCACCCGGGAAAAATTATGAAAATCCAACAGATTCGCAATGCCGCCCTTCGCATCACGTTCGGCGGCAAGCACTTTCTCATCGACCCCTGGCTCGCTCCGAAGGGTGCCATGGCTCCCCTCCACGACGAGCGCTATCGCTTTCTCAGCGAAGAAAAGGCCAAGCTACCGATGCCGCTTTGCGATCTGCCGATGCCGCTCGAAGCGGTGCTCGACGGGATCGACGCGTACATCGTAACGCACGTGCATCCCGACCATATCGATATGGCCGCCGACGGCACGGTGGGAGCTCCGCTTTGCAAAGACACCCCCGTATTCGTTCAGAACGAAGAGGACGCCGAGTGCTTCCGACGTTCCGGCTTCAAGACCGTGACGGTGCTGGGTGAAACCACGCTTTTCGAAGGTGTCACCCTTCGAAAAACGCCCGGTCGACACGGGACTAAAATCCCCTGCGGTCCGGCCTGCGGCGTCGTGTTTGCGCACCCCTTGGAGAAGAAGCTCTATCTCGCCGGCGACACGATTTGGTATGACGCCGTCGATACCACGATCCGACGTGAAACACCCGATGTGATCGTGCTCAACGCCTGCGCGGCGGAACTTGTCGATCAGGGCCGGCTCATCATGGACGACGCGGACGTGTCCGCCGTATGCCGCACGGCTCCCGATGCCGCCGTCATCGTGAGCCACATGGACACCGTTTCACACGCCGAGATCACGCGCCCCGAGATGCGCGAACGCCTCGCCGCCCGCGGTCTTCTGGATCGCGTCGAGATACCCGAGGACGGCGAGACGCTCGCCTTCTGACCGCCCTTCCTGCAACAACGCCGTCCGAAACCCACCCTCGAACGGCGTATTGCACTTCGGTCCGATCGAGCGTATAAATTTTCGAATCTCAATTGAGTCTCGTTTGCACTTCTTGCCATGACCCAACCGACCGAATCCGCTTCTACCGCCGACGGCGCTCATCCCGCATTGGCGCACCTGCGCTTTGACGTGACCGGGATGAGCTGCTCGGCGTGTTCCGCCCGCGTCGAGCGCGCCGTCGAGGCGCTCCCCGAAACGAGCGACGTTGCGGTGAACCTTCTGAAGAACACCCTCTCCGTGACGGCACCCGCCGAAAGCGCCGAAGCCATTGTCGAAGCCGTGCGCCGTGCGGGCTACGACGCGATGCCGGCGGGCGGAACGAGCGGAAAAGGAAGCGCGAAAAGCGCGGTTCGGACCTCTTCGGGGTCGGACGCTTCGCCCGCCGCGCGCGAAGCCCTGCGCGTCAAGCGCGAAATGACCGTTCGGCTCGCGGGGTCGCTTCTCTTTTTGATTCCCCTCATGACGCTCTCCATGGGGCCGATGGCGGGAATTCCCTTACCCTCCTGGCTCTCGGCCCCCGAAGGGGCGCTCGCGAACGCGCAGCTTCAGATGTTTTTGTCGCTCGGGCCCGCGTACCTCAACCGCGCGTTTTTCTTCCGGGGATTCAAGGCGCTCTTTGAGCGTGCGCCCAACATGGATTCGCTCGTTGCGGTGGGATCGGGCGCCTCGTACCTTTACGGCTTCTGGGCGCTCGTTGCAATGAGCGTTGCGCTCGGGGCGGGGGACGCCGAGCGCGCGGCGCATCTCGCCCACAACCTCTATTTCGAAGGGGGTGCGATGATTCTCACCCTCATTACGATCGGCAAAGCCCTCGAGGCGCGTGCCAAGGGGAAGACCTCCGAAGCCGTCGAAAAGCTCGTCAACCTCGCGCCCCGCGAAGCAATCGTGGTGCGCGACGGGCGTGAAGTGACGGTACCGCGCGAAGACGTACTCGCGGGCGAAACGGTCGTCGTCAAAACCGGGATGACGATTCCCGTCGACGGCGTCGTGCTCGAAGGGACGGGCTCCGTCGACGAATCCGCCATGACGGGCGAAAGCCTCCCCGTGACGAAACGCGCGGGAGACGCCGTGACGGGGGCGACGCACCTCGTCGCGGGGTTCGTGACCGTGCGCGCGACGGGCGTGGGCGAAGACACGGCGCTTGCGCGCATCATCCGGCTCGTCGACGAAGCGACCTCTTCCAAGGCCCCCGTCGCACGACTTGCGGACCGGATTTCGGGCGTTTTCGTTCCCGTCGTTATCCTCATCGCGCTTGCGACCGCCCTTGTTTGGTTGGCGCTCGGGGCGAGTTTCGAGACCGCCTTCACGCACGCCGTGTCGGTACTCGTCATCTCCTGTCCCTGTGCGCTCGGGCTCGCCACCCCCACGGCCGTCATGGTCAGTACGGGGCAGGGGGCGCTGCGCGGGATTCTTTTCAAAAACGCGACGGCCCTCGAAACCCTTCAGAGCGTCACGCACGTCGTTCTCGACAAGACGGGAACCGTTACCGAAGGAAAACCCTCCGTCACCGGCACGAAGGCCGCGATCCCGGGGCTCGAATCGGCCCTTTTGATGACGGCCGCGTCGCTTGAGGCGGGCTCGGAACACCCGCTCGGCGCCGCGATTCTCGCCGCCGCGCGCGAAGCGAACCTCCCCCTGCAGCCCGCCGTCGACTTCCGACAGTATGCGGGACTCGGCATCTCGGGGAAAATCGGACGCAAGACCTATTTCGTCGGGAACGCGGACTTTGCGGAGCGCGTCGTGGGAACGCTTCCCGAAGCCCTGCGTCTTGAGGCGGAAGACGCCGCCCGATCGGGCGAAACGCCCCTCTGGACGGGTTCGAGCTCGGCCCCCTTGACCGACGAAGGTCGCGCTCCCGAAGGGGCCGTCGCGAGCCTTCTCGGTCTCATTCGCGTCGCGGACGCCGTAAAGCCCGACTCCGCCGCCGCGGTGGAGGCGCTTCGCGGACTCGGTCTTACGGTCGTGATGTTGACGGGTGACAATGCCGTGACCGCGAAAGCCGTCGCCCGCAAAGTCGGGATCGATCGGGTCGTCGCGGGCGTTTTGCCCGACGGCAAAGCCCGTACGGTTGCAGACCTGCGCGCGGCGGGCCACAAGGTTCTCATGGTCGGGGACGGCATCAACGACGCTCCGGCTCTTGCCGCCGCGGATGCGGGGGCTGCGGTCGGGCGCGGGACGGACGTGGCTCTCGAGTGTGCGGACGTCGTTTTAATGCGCGATTCGCTCCTTGACGTCGTCGCCGCCGTGGAGCTTTCCCGCTCGACCCTTAAAAACATCCGCCAAAACCTCTTCTGGGCCTTCATCTACAATGCGATCGGCATTCCCGTTGCGGCGGGGCTCTTTGCCGCGCAGGGGCTCGGTCTCAACCCGATGATGGCTGCGGCCGCCATGAGTCTCTCGTCTTTTTGCGTCGTCACCAACGCGCTTCGCCTGCGGCGCTTCCGCCCGAAGGCGGCCGAGGCCGCGCGGCTTACGCTCGAATCCCTCGAACTCACCACCCCGTCGGCTGCGGCCGGCACTCACACCAAGGAAAAAATCGTCATGGAAAAAATCGTTCACATCGAAGGCATGCACTGCGGCCACTGCACCGCGAACGTCGAAAAGGGTCTCGGGGCGGTCCCGGGTGTCGAATCCGTCAAGGCCGACCTGGAAAAGAAAATCGCCCGCGTCGAAGCGGAAGACTTCGTCACGGACGAACTCCTCATCGCGACCGTGAACGGCCTCGGCTTCAAGGCGACGCTCGTCGAAACCGTCAAATAAGCATTCGCGTCGAGCCGCGCGCTCGTGAGACCGAACGAAAAAGGGCGAAGTCCGTCGGACTTCGCCTTTTCGTTTGCGGCCGGTGCGATTCGAACGCCGACTCCCCGGGCGTTTCCCTTTATCGAATCCCGCCGACCCCCAAGAACGTAACCTCGGAAGGCCGTCCCCGCCGGGGGAAGACCTCCGCGGTTCGGGTGCCGCGTCCTTGAGAGAGAGTTTCGCACGGGTATGCGTCAGATCCTGTCGCATACGAACACGACCGCTCCTTTCCTTCTATCTTGCGGGACGCTCAAAAAAATCGACCGCCCTTCGCGTGCGCCCCCGGTGCGTTGCGGGGTGCGGAGCGAAAGGCGGTCGGCGGCTCCGGATTTCGAGATTCGGGTTTCGGGGATTCGAGCGAACGGCGTTTCGTTCTCCCTTCCTCCGTCATCGAACCTTATTCGGCCTTATTCCACCTCTTTGAGGCTCTTGATCGGCGTGAACGTTCCGTCTTCGTTCGGGCGGAAGACGTAGTGTTCCTTGAGGTAGATGATGTCCTTGCGGTCGACCGCTTCGAGTTCGGCGAGGATCGCCGCTCGGGCGACCACGTTCGCACCCGCCGCGAGAGCGAGGTTTTCAATGGCGGCAAGCGACTCGCCCGTGGCGATCACGTCGTCGATGAGGGCGACGCGCTTCCCGCGGATCTTCTCGGCTTCGACGCCGTCGAGCCACAGGGTCTGTTCCTTCTGCGTCGTCACGGAGCGCGCGGAGAAGCAGATGGCGTTCTGCATGTAGGGCTTCTTGCTCTTTCGGGCGACGACGAATTCCTTCATCCCCATGATGCGGCTCATTTCGTACGTGAGGCAGATGCCCTTCGCTTCGGCGGTCATGAGAACGTCCACTTCCGGGAGGCGCTTCACGAGTTCGGGAGCGACCGCCTGAACGAGTTCCGTGTCCGAAAGGCACACGAAGCTCGCGAGCGCGAGGTTGTCGGCCACGCGCACGTAGGGAAGTTTGCGCTTGAGGCCGCAGATTTCGAAGTCAAAGTATTTCACGAGGAATCTCCGAGAAAAAAACAACGGGAAAATGTTGCGTCATCCGTGCGGGGGGCGCATCGCCCCGGGGGAAAACCGGGCGATCGGTTCGATCGGGCGGAAACGCGCGGTCCCCGAAAAAGAGGGAGCGGGACCGCGCGTGCGCCTTCGGTCTCATCGATCGACTCGGGGCGACTTGGGGTTGAAGGGTAAATAAAGAAACCGAAGAAAGTGATTGCTCACTTGAGGTGTACGAGCACGCGTCCCGTCATCTCCGCGGGCGGCTCCACCCCCATGAGGGCGAGCACCGTGGGAGCGACGTCCGCGAGCACGCCCGACTCGACCGACGCGACGCGGTCCGAGACGACCACGATCGGAACGGGGTTCGTCGAGTGCGCCGTGTTGGGAGAGCCGTCGGGGTTCACGGCGTTGTCGGCGTTGCCGTGGTCGGCGATCTGCACGACCTCATAGCCCGCCGCCACCGCCGCTTCGACGACGGTTTTCGCCGCCCGGTCGACAGCGCGCACCGCGGCTTCGATCGCGGGATAGACGCCCGTGTGTCCGACCATGTCGCCGTTGGCGAAGTTGAGCGCCACGAAGTCGTACGTTCCGGTTGCGAGCGCCGCCGCGAGCTTTTCGGCCACTTCCGGCGCGCTCATTTCGGGCTTCAGGTCGTAGGTCGCGACCTTCGGACTCGGAACGAGAATGCGGTCTTCGCCCTCAAACGTCTCTTCGCGGCCGCCGTTCAAGAAGAAGGTGACGTGCGCGTACTTTTCGGTTTCCGCGATCCGGAGCTGCTTCAAGCCGCGCGAGGCGACCCATTCGCCGATCGTGTTGACGACGTTTTCCTTCGGGAAAAGGACGTGCAGGCCCTTGAACTTCGCGTCGTACGGAGTCATCGTCGCAAAGTAAAGGGGCACGGGTTCCATCCCCTCAACGGCTTCCTGCGTAAGGACGCTCGTCAACTCTTTCGCGCGGTCGTTGCGGAAGTTGAGGAAAAGGACGGCATCGTTCGCTCGAACCCGACCGACGGGCGCGCCCTCCTCGTCAACGAGCACGACGGGCTTTACGAATTCGTCCGTCACGCCCGCGGCATAGGAAGCTTCCAGGGACGCGACGAGGTCGCGCGACGCTTCGCCCTCGCCCTTCGTAAGAAGATCGTAGGCCGCGCGCACGCGCTCCCAGCGCTTGTCGCGGTCCATCGCGTAGTAGCGACCGACGAGACTCGCCACGCGGCCGCCCAACTCACCCGAGGCGCACTTCGCCGTCACGTCCTTCAGGAAACCGAGGCCGCTCTTCGGGTCGGTGTCGCGTCCGTCGGTGAAGGCGTGAACGAACGTGCGTTCGGACACTCCCTCTTCGAGAGCGAGCTTCATGAAGCTTTCCAGATGTTCGTTCGACGCGTGCACGCCCCCGTCGGAGAAAAGCCCCATCAGGTGAAGGGCCGCCCCGGTCGACTTCACGTAGCCGAAGAGCGCGCGCACTTCGGGGTTCGCGGCGAGCGCCTCGGGCGAATCCGCCTCGGCACGGCACGCGCGGTTGATCTTCACGAGGTCCTGAAAGACCACGCGGCCCGCGCCGATATTGAGGTGTCCGACTTCGGAATTCCCCATCTGCCCTTCGGGAAGCCCCACGGCGAGCCCGTCGGTACGCAGTTCGGCATGCGGCCACCGGTCGGCAAGTGCCGTCAGAAACGGCGGACGAACGGCGGAAATCACGTCGGCGGCGGAGCCGTCGCCCCGTCCCCAACCGTCGAGAATCATCAAAAGGACCTTGCGGCTCATCGGTTAACCTCGTTAAGTCAATTCAACGTTCGCAAACCCGTCGTTCGGGGTTGCGGCTCGTATTTGCAACGCGCGTCGCGCAATCGAGCGCCCGGGGTCGAACATTCGAAGCATTTGAAACCGGGGCGCTCTCCAATGGTGAGGATTATTGCAGACCGTCGCGGTTGAGTTCTCCGACCTGGGTGAGAATCAGCTCCTTCAAAAGCCGCGCGAGCGTTGCGCGGTGTTCGGGAGAGATTCCGCCCACGATCTGGCGCTCCACCTCGACGTGCGACGTGACGGCGCGAAGCGTCAGCTCCCGCCCCGCCTCGGTCGCTTCGAGGATCACGCCGCGTCGGTCCTCGGGATCGGTGCGGCGCACGAGCCACCCCTTTTCCTCGAGCTTTTTGATGCGGTTCGAAAGTCCTCCCGAAGAGATGAGGATTTTCTCCTGAAGGATTTTCGGCGTGATCGTACGGCCGGGATTGCGCGTCAGGACGGCGAGCACTTCGAATTCGCCCCGGTTCAGACCGAAGCGCGCGAGATTCTCGTCGACGCGACGCGCGATGTAGTAACTCATCCGCACGAGACGCGCGACGACCGGGATCCCGTCCGTATGAAGGTCGGGCACCTCGGCGAGCCACTCTTCTTCGAGCGAATCGACGAAGTCCCGGAGGTCGCGCACGTTGGTGTCGGGTTGCACCTGCATCTCGAAAATCAGCAACCGCCGTTGTGACGGACGAGGAGGTTGCGGTAGATCGCGAAGATCGTTTCGAGGCGCTTTTCTTCGAAGTCGAAAGCCGCCTGGTGGTGACCGGCGTCAAGCTTCGAGCCCACGACGATGTAGGCGCCTTCGCCGCCCTTTTTCTGAACGCGCTTGATGAGAACCGTCGCGTCGTCCGAGCCGTTGAAGTTCATCGTTTCGACGACCTTTTCGACGTAGGGGGCCTTGGCGGCCGCTTCCGCCGCGAAGTCGCGCGCACGGGCGTCGGGCACGAAGTCGACCGCTTCGCCCATCACTTCGTGCGTGACGGTACAGCCGTACATGGCCGCCGCGCCTTCGACGCGGGCGAGCGCTTCTTCGAACATCGTCGTATTGATCTTTTCGTTTTCGCCGCGCACTTCGACCTGCATTTCGGCGGTCGAGGCGATGACGTTGCGCCCTTCGCCCGCGCGGAGGTAACCGACGTTGACGCGCGTCATGCCTTCGCCGTGGCGGGGAAGGGCCATGAGCGCAAGCGCCGCGGTGGAGGCGGCCATCAGGGCGTTGCGGCCCACTTCGGGCTGCATCCCGGCGTGCGACGGCGTCCCCCGGAAGCGGAAGTCCACCTTCGTCGTGCAGAGGAACTTTTCGGGAGCAACCACCACTTCGCCCCCCGGAATGTCGCAACCGACGTGCATGCAGTAGAGGAAGTCGACGTCGTCGACGATGCCGCTTTCGGCCATCGGACGCGCGCCGCGCACGCCTTCTTCCGCGGGCTGGAAGAGGAGCTTCACGGTGCCCGAGAGGTTGTCGCGATTGGCGGCGAGCCAGTCGGCGAGCGCCATGCCGACCGCCTGGTGGCCGTCGTGACCGCAGGCGTGCATGTAGCCGGGGTTCTGCGAGGCGAACCCTTCGCGGTTCGGGGTGTGTTCGGGAGCGGCGGTTTCCGTCACGGGCACGCAGTCGAGTTCGAAGCGAAGCGCCACGACCGGACCCGGACGGCCCGTTTCGAGAATGCCCGCGACGCCCGTCACGCCGTCGAGGCGCTTGAGGATCGCTTCCGAGACGCCCTTTTCGCGCGCGGCCGCAAGGCCCGCTTCGATCTGCTTGCGGTTGGCGCCGCGGATGAACGCGTCGTTGATCACTTCGCGACCGCACAGGACCTTGAGCCCCGCCTTTTCGAGATGTTCGATCACGCGGGCCGAAGAAACGAACTCGGCCCAACCGGGTTCGGGCCAGCGGTGAACGTCGCGGCGAAGCGCGCAAATATCCGTAGCGTTGACGGGTTCCTGGAACGACATGTAAGCCTCCGATGGGGTGATGCGGCCGACGTGAAACGCGCCGCGGTCAAGTGAGAATACGAAAAATCGGGAGAATTCGGTCGGAAAACAAAACCGGGACGCTGGGGTCCCGGTTTTGGGGGCGCCGGAGCGCCCGCGCTTTACGCGTAACGAACGAGCGAGAAGACGAGTACGGCCACAAAGCCCGAAAGGAGCGGCACGCTCGTGCGCTTCACGACCTCCAGGGGGTTCGCCTTCACGGTGGCCGCCACGATGATCGTCACGGCCGCCACGGGCGAAACCGCGCGAATGAGGTTCGAGGTGCACTGCATGGGCAGAGCCACCATGATCGGGTCGACCCCAGCCTTTTCGGCGATCTGCGGGATGAGCTCGATGAAGCTGTAGAAGACGGCGTTGCCCGAACCCGAAATGAAGGTGATGAGGGCGGTGATGCCCGAGAAGGCGAACATGAGACCCGTACCCGCATTTTCAACGTCGGAGAGCGAGTGCGAAATCATGTCGATGACGCCGATCGCAGAGAGCCCCGCCACCATGGTCGACGCGGCGACGATGAGCACCACGACGCGGGAGAAGCCGTCGCCCATGCCGCGGAAAAAGAGGTTCGCGTCCTTGAGCGTCGCTTTGGCGTCGCGCTTGCGGATCATTTCCGTCACAAAGGCAAGCGCGAAGGAGAAGATCGTGATTTCGACGAGACCCACCTTCACGGACTTGAACGCCGCCCAGAAGAAGATCGTGAGAATGAGGGGGAGAATCGGGAAGATCGCGTAGTACGCGGGAGCATCCGCGGCCTTCGTCGCGAGCTTCGACTCGTCGATTTCGGCCGTCTGACGACCGGCATCGCGCTTGTCCATGTACTTCTGCCAGAAGTAGTGGACGATGCCCATCACGACGATCGCGGGAATCGTGATCGGCGCGTGGTGGTAGAAGACGTAGTCGACGACGTGTTCGAACCCGAGCACGCGCGCGGCCACCACGTTGTCGCCCCCGAGCGGCGTCGGAACGATCGTGGCGGTCGTGGCGATGACGCCCGCGGCGGTCATCGGACTCATCTTCGCCGCGCGCAAAACGGGGTAGAGAGTCGCCATGAGGATGACTGCGAGGGACGAGGCGCTCGGAATGATGATCGAGAGAATCGTGCCGATCCAGAAGACGAGCGGAACGAGCACGTAGGGAGAACGCACGGCCGCGAGCGGGCGCGAGAGCACTTCGATCACTTTGTCGTTCGCGCCGATGTGCGACATGTAGGCCGCGAAGCCGAAGAGCGTGAGGATGATGAGACCCGCGTTCGAGTACTGCTTCACGAAAAGGTCCTTCACGACCTTGAAGGGGTCGACCCACGCCAGACCCGAACTCGCCTTTTCGGCGAGCACCGGATGGCCGAGCGCGAGCGCGGCGAAAAGGAGAACGAGGCCCGTGGCAAAGAGCACCACCTTGGCGTCGTAGTTCTTCGCAATGGCCCAGCCGGCCACAAGAAGAGCCACAAGGGAAAGGATCACTTCCAGCATGTTTGTCTCATCGGCGGCCGTGAGGCCGCTCCGTCGTTGGGAAAACGCGAGATGCTATAGATTTTCAGGGCACCGCGCGTCGGGAAACCCCGTAAGACGTCCTACTTTTTATCTTGATCTGAAGATTTCTTAATTCGAATCAAACTGTAACTTTTTCGACACTTTACGTCCGTCCGATCGGTTTTTTCGTCATTTTTTCGGCTCTTTCCCCGTCGCTCAGGCTTTTCCGGGAACGACCGGCGGCACCCTTCGTTCCGAGAAATTCTCTTCACATGAAATATCTTCACACGAAGAGAATTTTATGCTATAGTTCGTTTCACGCAGACGAAAGCGCACCTCACGGACGCTTTCGTCGCCATCCGTGAAGGGATCGAAGCCTCGAGCAACACCTCTTGAGGGAGAGGGTGCGGCTCGAGGCTTTTTATTCACCCGTAGCATGCGCATTTCGTGCGCATTTCGCCCGCCCGGTTCTCAAGCCGCCCCGAAGACGCGACGAAATCGCGCCCGTCTTTTCCTGGAGAAACGCCCATGGCCGATTCCGCGAGTTCCGCCCCCTGCAACCGTTCGCTTCTTTCGTCGCAACCGCGCACGCCCTCGCCCGTTGCGGGCGCTTTGCTCGTTGCCGCGGCGGCCGCGCTCTGGGGCACCGTCGGAACGGCTCAGACCTTCATCGTCGGAGGGCTGGCCCCCGCCTGGGTGGGAGCATTGCGTCTCATTTTCGCTTCGGTCTTTTTCGGGCTTCTGCTTCTCTCTGCGGGCCGCACGCGAGACGACCGCGTGCCGGCCGAGCGCTTTCCTTTCGGTCTCGCGCTCTTTGCGGGGCTTGCCATGGGGTTTTACAACCTCGCCTTCTTTGCGGGCGTCAAAGCCGCGGGTATTGCCGTCGGCACCGCGGCCGTGATCGGGAGCGCCCCCGTTTGGGCGGGACTGCTGGAGACCGTCGTATTCAAAAAGCGTCCGCCCCTCTTGTGGTGTGCGGGGACGGTCGTAGCCGTCGCCTCGGGGACGCTTCTCGCGCTCTCGGGGACGAGCGGCACGGAGCTCGATCTCGGGGCGCTCGGACTTTGCCTTCTCGCGGGCTTCATGTACGCCTCCTACACGCTTCTTTCGAAGTCGCTCGTGCGACGCACGACGCCGTTGCGCGCAACAAGCGCGACGTTTCTCTTTGCGATGCTCGTGGCGCTTCCCGCCGCATTTCTCATCTCGGGCCTGCCCGACATGCTTCCCGCCGACCTGCGTGTGGTCGCCTACCTCGGTCTCGTGACGACGGGCGGCGCCTACCTCCTCTTTACGACGGGTCTCAAAGGCATCCGCGCGTCAACGGGCGTCGCGCTCTCGCTCGTCGAACCCGTGACCGCTTTTCTTCTTGCCGTTACGGTGGCGGGCGAAGCCGTGAGTCTCACGGGCGTCCTCGCGCTGGCGGGCATTCTGGCGGGACTTGCGATCGTACTCAAGGCGGACGCCTGAGAGACGTCGGACGCAAGCCCGACGGAGATCGGACGGACGCCCGAGCACGGACCCGGCAAGGTGTTCTCGCTCTCCCGCCGGGTCACCTTTTGAGGGCGGAAAGATCGAACGGGGCCGCCCTCAATACGATTTCCGCCCGCGCGATCCGACGCACGAGCCGCAGCCGCTTCACGGCGGGCCACCAGGAAAAGAGCAGTCGGTCGTACGGATTCCAAAGCGCCACCCAGCCGAGCACGAGCATCCCTTCGGAAATCGTCGAAGTGACCGTCGGGTAGTCGGGAAAGTCGGCAAGCCACCGGACGATCTGGCACCCGAGCATGAAGACGAACCCCCAGAAGCACGCCGACCCCACGCTTCGGAGCGCCTCGCGGGCTTCTCGAGCCCGCCGCGCGATGCGCTCCCTGAAGTACCGACCCGCCAACGCCTGAAGGAGTGCTTCGTCCCCCGGGTTCACGGCTTCGGGCGGCAGGAGCAAAACGATCCGCACGGGTTCCGTCTCGGGCAACCCCGACACCTCGTCTTCGACATACTCGACGATGTCTTCGTTCAGATCGACGTACGGAAGCGGCACGGGCACGGTCGTCGAGAACGCGTCCGCCACGTCCGCGAGAAAAAGCCGCACCTCCCGCACGCCGTCGGGCATGCGCTCTCCCGCACCGTGTTCGAGCATGTATTCGAGCTTCTCGCGCGTGAGGCCGAGTCGGTCGTAGACCTCGCAATGCTCGGGAAGTTCGGGGAGTTCGGAAACGGCAGGCGGGGTCGGGCGCATCGGGCTACCTCGAAGGCTTGAAAAGCGGATGAGAAACGGGCGTTTTTCCTCATCATAGCGCCCGGCGCGCCTCCGATTTTTCGCCCTTTTTCCAGCAACTCGGGTGTTTTCCTTAGCTTGACGGGACCCGAGACGCCCGGATCGCAGGCACAATGGCGGGATCCCGTCGGAGATTTTCATGCTGTTCGAACTGCGCCAATCGCTTCTTCTCCTTCTCACCGCCACCATTTGGGGGCTCTCTTTCGTCGCCCAGTCGGTCGGGATGGACCACGTCGGTCCTTTCACCTTCACCGCGTCCCGCATGGCGCTCGGTACGCTCGTTCTCCTTCCCTGGGTGTTTCTCGCCCGCCGTCGTCTCTCCCGCAACCGCCCCGACACGTACGCCGAGCGCACGAGTCCCGCGTACCGCAACCGACTCCTGCTCGGGGGCTTTCTCTGCGGCCTGTGCCTTTTTGCGGGCGAATCTCTCCAGCAGTTCGGACTCGTCCACGACACCGAAGTCGGCAAAGCGGGTTTCATCACGGCGCTCTACATCGTGATCGTGCCCATTCTCGGGTTCTTTCTCGGAAAGCGCGTCTCCAAGCTCGTCCTCGTCGCGGTCGCGCTTTCGCTCGTCGGTCTGTGGTACCTGTGCGTCCCGCCCGAGGGCTTTTCGATCGAGCTCGGGGACTTTTTCATCTTCCTCTGCGCCTTTGTTTTTTCGCTGCACATCCTTGTCATCTCGCACTTCGTGACGCGCGTCGACGGGGTGGAGCTTGCCGTCACGCAGTTTGCTTTCGGGTCGGTCATCGCCGGTCTGATGATGTTCCTTTTCGAAACGCCGACCGTCGAAGGTCTCCGGGGAGCCCTTGTTCCGATTCTCTGGGCGGGCATCATGAGCAACGGCCTTGCGTATACCCTCCAGATTGTCGGGCAACGCGGCATGAACGACACCGTCGCCTCCCTTATCATGAGTCTTGAAAGCGTCGTGTCCGTGCTCGCCGGGTGGGCGATTCTCGGCGAAGTACTTTCGGGACGCGAACTCCTCGGTTGCGCTCTGATGGCGGGCGCCGTCGTACTCGCGCAGCTCCCGCAACCGAAAAGCGCCGGGAAACCGCAATCCGAGTCGCGTCTCGGCTCGGATGCGACGAAGGGCGCCTGACCCGAGAGTCGCCGACGCTCCTTCGCACCTTTTCCCCCAGCCTCTCCGGAGGATACGATCATCATGTCCGATACCGTCCTTACTCTTTCCGTTCCCGCCGAAACGCTCGAGCGTGCGCGTGCCGCCTGCGAGCGCGACGGCACCGATCTTGAAACCGAACTCCTTCGTCGCATCGAGCTCATCGCCTCGCGCGACCGCGAAGTCCACTCGCTCCTCGTTACGCCCGACGCCGCCGACCGTTTGGCCGAACTCATGAAGGATCCGGCCTCGGGCGGGATCGAACCCTCGGCCGCGCAGATGTTGCGGCATCTGAAGTAAGTCGATGCGCTTTCGTTCGTACATCGCACTCGCACTGACCGCGACGGCGATCGTTCCTTTTTTAGCCTGGAGCGTGCTTCAGCGCGGGGACGTCGACCGTCGCATTCTTGAAAGCGATGCCGAGCAGTCCCGCGCGGCGCACGAGGCGGCGCGTCTCGTCGAAGAGCGGCTCGAAACGCTCGCACAGCTTGCGCGCTACGCGGCCCGCTCGGTCGGCGAAGCGACACGCACCGAACCGACGCCCGCGTCGTCCGAAAAGCTCGAACGTCTGCTTCGCGACGTCGTCGAAGGTTTCCCGACGCTCGACAATCTGCACGTCGACCGCATCGAAGCCGACGACGCTCGCGTTGCGGCCTTTTACCCGCCGCACGACCCGGACGGCCGAGCGCTTGTCGGAACCGACCATTCGACGCGATGGCACGTCGCCGCAAAGCGCCGGGGACTGGAGGGAGTCGCATTTTCACCCGTTCTCAAAAGTTCTCAAAACCGCGAAGCCCCGCCCATCCTCACCTTTGCGGCGGACGTTCCGGGATCACCCGAGTTGCTGTTGTCGGGAGCCGTCGAACTCGATGCGCTTTTGCGCGAAATCGAAAGCACGCTTTCCTCGCGCGGGCTGCTGCTCACGGTGCTTACGCCCGAGCGCCAAATTGTTTGGCCCGCTTCGTCCGCACCGCACGTTCGGACCTGGCCCGAAATGCCCGCCGATCGCAGTCTGATCGGTTTGGGCTCGGCACAACGCTTCGTCACCGTAGCCCGTCTCCCCGACGCCGTCTCCGGATGGTCGATCGTCGTATCGAAGCCCGAGAGCCTGCGCTCTGCGGAACGGCGCCGCATCGAGCGACGGACCGCTCTTTTGGCAAGCGCCGTACTGCTTCTCACGCTCTTTGCGGGCTGGGCCGCCGGCCGACCGCTGCGTCGGGCATTCCGCCAACTGGAAGAGGATCTCGACGCGCAAGGCTTCGGGACGGAACGCACGACCATTCGACGCGGCCCCGACGAGTTGCGCCGCGTGCAACGCGTCTATCGCGAGGTGCGCCGCGCTCTTGACGCGCGAAATGCGGAACTTTCCGCAACCGCCGAGCAACGCGCGCGCGAACTTGAGGCCGAAGAGCTGCTTTTCCGATCGGTCTTCGACGGCATCGCCCTGCCTTTCCTGCTTCTCGATGCCGACTGGAGCCCGCACCTGCGAAACCGTGCGGCAACGTCTCTGACCGACCGTGTGGTCGAACTCCTCGTTGCCAAAGCACGCGCTCACTGGACTTCGCCCGAGACGGCCGACACGACGACGGTCGACGTGCGCGTCGAAGACGGCCGGCTCGAAACCTTTGCGCTTCACGTCTTCCCCTTCTCCGCGCGACGCTCGACGCTCGCTGCGGGCTACGCTCTGCTCGTCGAATCGGTCACCGATCGCGAAGCTTTGAAGCGCATGAAGGACGATCTCCTCGGGATCGTGGCGCACGAACTCAAAACCCCCGTCACCGCGTGCCGGCTGCAAGTCGAGCGGCTCGAAAGCATGCTCGGCCCCCACGAAGGGTTGCGCGCGCTCGATCGAGACCTCGACCATTTGCGCCACATCGTCCACGACTGGCTCTCCGTCGCACGCATCGACGGAGGCACCTTTACCGTATACCCGAGCGTCGTTCAGCTCGGTCCCATTCTGCGCAAAGCCCGACGGCTCGTACGCGCGAGATACGACTTCGACTTTTCGGTTTCCGTCGACGAGGAGGCGGAGTGCATCTTTGCGGACGCGAGTGCTCTGACCGATGTGTTTGTCAATCTCTTTACGAATGCGTGCCGTTACGCGCGCCCCGACGAAAAACCCGTCGTTGAGGTGGCGGCTCGACGCGAGGCGAATTGCATCGTCATCGATGTTTGCGACCGGGGTATCGGCATCGCACCCGAAGACCTCGAGCGCATTTTCGACCGCTTCTATCAGGTCTCTCAAGGTACGCGACGACGCACGGGCGGTACCGGCCTGGGCCTTGTGATTTGTCGCGCCGTTTGCACCGCGCACGGCGGCACGCTCGAAGCCTCTTGCGCCGGGGGCGTCACGCGCTTTACGCTTCGACTGCCGCAACCCGAGGCTTGACGACCGATCGGGCCGGGTGAGGCACTGCTTTCTTACAACGACGGATACGGGCAGGCGCGGCTTCGTCCCGCACCTCATTCCTCCCCCGTCCGAAGACGGGGGTTTCCCGAGATGTTTCTATGAACAAACCCCTCATCCTCGTGGCCGACGACGAACCGCGCATTCGCGAACTGGTTGCCGAGCATCTCAGGGCCGCAGGCTTTGCCGTGCGCGAAGCCTGCGACGGCAAGGCCGCCCTCGAGCTTTTCCGAGTCCTCCCCGTGAAACCCGACCTCGTGCTCCTCGACCTGATGATGCCCGAGATGGACGGACACGAAGCGCTCGCGCGTCTGCGCGAAACAACCGACGTACCGGTGATCATCCTGACGGCGCGCGATCTTTTCGACGACAAAAGGCGCACCTTCACGACCGGGGCCGACGACTACCTCGTCAAACCCTTTTCGCTTCCGGAACTGGAACTGCGCATTCGGGCGCTTTTGCGCCGCAGCGGACACGGTGCCGATCGAAGCGAGGACAGCCGCATTTCCACGGGCGACTTTCTGCTCGACGCCGAACGGTGTCGCATCGAGTGGCGCGGCAACTCGGCCGCTCTGACCGGACGCGAGTTGCGACTCCTCACGCCGCTCGCGTCGCGCCCGGGAAGCGTCGTACGGTACGAGGAACTCCTGCGAGCAGGATGGCCCGACGATCCGTACGCGGACACTTCACACCTTCGCGTGGCGATCGCACGACTTCGAAAAAAAATTGCGGGTCTCGGCCTGTCGCCTCGCGTGCTTTCGTCGTACTCGTCGGTCGGGTACCTGCTCGGCGACCTCTCCAACTACGACGACGATTACGGCGACGACGACTGAGGCTCCCGAAACGCGCGTTGCAATCTTTTTGCAACAAACCGGGATTACCGTAGGGTTTTTCCATTCGGAGAAATCCCATGCAAACCTCCCGTCGATCCTTCCTCGGCCGGGCCGCCGCGGGCCTCGGCCTTGCCGGCTCCGGCTCTCTTCTCGTTCCGGCCGCTCAGGCTGCCGAAAGCGCGACTCCCGCGTTTGACGCCGTTTACGACATCATCGTCGTCGGTTCGGGCATCAGCGGCACGATGGCCGCGCTTGTGGCCGCCCGTTCGGGCGCCAAGACGCTTCTCATCGAAAAGCTGAACCGCCTCGGCGGCACGTCGCGCTACAGCGCGCTCGACTTCTCCTGCGTCGGCAGCGACCGTCAGAAAGCCGAAGGTATCGAAGACACGCCCGAAGCCATGGTCGCCGATATGGCGAAAGTGGCGGGAGGTCTCGCCGACCGCGAACGCGCCCTCAACGTGGCGCGCAACACCGCTCGCGCTCAGAAGATCATGGCCGAGCACGGCGTGAAGTGGAAGAATCTTCTTAAGCTCGGCGGCCACTCGGCCAAGCGCTGCCTCATCGCCGAAGGGGGCGGTGCCGGCATTTTGCGCAGCCTCTGGGCGTCGTTCGAACGCTACCCGAACCTCACCGTCATGCCTTCGACGAAGCTCGACGAGCTGATTATGGACGACACCGGCGTGACGGGCGTTGCCGTGCGCACCCACTACCTCTTCGACGCGTCGCTTGCGAACGACGACCGCGACAACAAGTCGGGCGCCGCCAAGCGTTTCGGCGCCCGTCAGGGCGTCATCATGGCGACGGGCGGCTACGCGCGCGACAAGGAATTCATGAAGGACGAAGTGCCCTACCTCGAGCACACGTCGAACTCCTGCTCCGAAGGTGCCACGGCGGGCGCTCTGAAGAGCATGATCCGTGCGGGCGCCCGCCCCGTGCAGCTCGGTCTCTACCGCTTCAGCTTTGCTTTGCCGACCGAAGACTTCATCTGGGGCGTCGCGATCGACGCGAAAACCGGGAAGCGCTACTGCGCCGAGTCGCTCGGCCGCAACCCGATTGCGCTCGCGAGCATGCGCGTTCGTCAGTCCTCGGGCAAGATGCCCTTCATCGTCTACGACGACGCCGCGCTCGAGCTCTTCCACAATCTCGGTCGCGCCGCAAAGAGCCTCGCGGGGCTCAACGGCCGCAACGGCACGATGTTCAAATTCGACACGCTCGAAGCGCTCGCCCGTCACTTCGATGCGGACCCGAAGGCGCTCCAAGCAACGATCGACGCGTACAACGCCGACATCGCCGCCGGTCGCGACTCCGCTTTCGGCAAGGACCTCGAACGCTCCGGCCGCAAAGTCCGACCGATCGGGAAGACCGGTCCCTTCTACGGCATTCCGATGACCGCGCGTTGGGATTATTGCCCGGGCGGTATCCTCACCGACACCGAAGCGCGCGCTCTCAAACTCTCCGACGGCACGCCCCTTCCGGGACTTTGGGTGGTCGGCGAAGCCGCGGGCGGCATTCACGGTGCCGAGCGACTCACGGCCTGCTCGATGCCCGACTGCTCGGTGACGGGCATGCTTGCCGCCGAAAGCGCCGTCAAATCCGCCAAGAAGAGCCTCTGACAAGGATGTCATCCATGAAAAAGCACCTCCTTACCGCGGCCTTCGCCGCTCTCCTTCTCACCCCGACCTTTCAGGCCTCGGCCGTCGACCTGAAGCACAAGGGATTTGAGTGCTCCACCTGTCACGCGAAGGGCTTTACGGCGCCCGACCGCTCGACCTGCCTTACGTGTCACAAGTCCGACGACATCGTCAAAGCGACGGAACACTTCAATTTCACGACGAGCTTTACGAATCCGGTGACGGGTGAAACGAAGACGAGCATCGCCCCCGTCAATCCGCACGACAACTTCCATTTCGGCCGCGACGACCAGTGCGTCAACTGCCACAAGGAACACAAGCCGAGCACGACCACGTGCCAGACGTGCCACGACATCGAACCCTGGGGTCTCAAAGCCCCGCGCTGATGCGCTAGCACCCGAAGTCTTCGCCCCGACCGTCCCCCGGTCGGGGTTTTCGTTTGTTTGCACGCCGCGGTCAACGGCATGAGATTTTTTGCGTAGGGCCTTGAGCTTAGGTACAATGTCGTGCCTTTTTCAACGGTTGACGTCTTCACCCTCCCGAACCGGAGTCGTCGTCCGCCTTTCCTGCCTTACAAAAAACCGAATCCCCCTACTCATGTCCGCCGATACAACGCCGCATACGTCCCACGCCGTGGACGACACCTCCTTCGAACGCACGATGAAGGCCCGACATCTGATCATGCTCTCCCTGGGCGGCGTGATCGGAACGGGTCTTTTTTTCAACACGGGCTTTGTGATCGGCGAAGTCGGTGCGCTCGGCACCGTTCTCGCCTACCTCGTCGGTGCCACGCTCGTTTATTTCGTCATGCTTTCGCTCGGCGAACTGTGCGTGGCGATGCCCCACACCGGAAGCTTCCACCTCTACACCTCGAAGTACATTTCCCCGCGCGTGGGCTTTACCGTCGCGTGGCTCTACTGGCTCACCTGCACGGTCTGCGTCGGGACGTCCCTTCTCGGCGCGGGCCTCTCCATGCAGTATTGGTTTCCCGACACGCCGGTCTGGTTCTGGTGCCTCGTCTTTTGCGTGCTCGTTCTCGGCATGAACGTCTTTACGAGCCGGCTTTTTGCGGAAGGCGAATTCGTCTTCTCGCTCATCAAGGTGGTGACGATTCAAGTCTTCATCATCTTGGGCGGCCTCGCCGTCTTCGGCGTCATTCCGCTTGCCGACGGCTCGCCCGCCCCCTACTTCAAGAACCTCACCGAAGCGGGTCCCTTCCCGAACGGCATCCTCCCGATGGTAACGACCATGGTGGCCGTCTTCTTCGCCTTCTCGGGAACGGAACTCATCGGCGTCGCGGCGGGTGAAACGGAAAACCCGCAACGCGTCATCCCGATGGCGATTCGCACGACGGTGGTGCGCCTCGTCGTCTTTTTCATCGGTACGATCGTCATTCTCGCAGCGCTTCTTCCGCCCGAAGAAGCGACGATCCTGAAGAGTCCCTTCGTGACGATTTTCGAGCGCCTCGGCATCCCCTACGCCGCGAGCATCTTCAATTTCGTGATTCTCACGGCCGTCGTTTCCGCCGCCAACGCCAACCTCTTTGCGAGCGGTCGCATGCTCTGGTCGCTCTCTAAGGACGGCATGCTTCCCAAAGCCCTCGCGAAGCAAAGCAAAAACGGTCTGCCCGTCACGGCGCTCGTCGTTTCAATGTTGGGCGGTTGGGCCACACTCGTCACTTCTGTCGTGGCGGCCGATACGGTCTTCGTTTTTCTTACGGCCCTCTGCGGCTTCTCGGTCGTGGTCGTCTGGATGTCGATCAGCCTCGCGCACATCAACTTTCGCAAGCGCTGGCTCGAAGAAGGCCGGTCGCTCGACGAGCTTCCCTACCGCGCGCCCTGGTTCCCGTTCGTGCCGATCGCCGCCATCGTACTTTGCTGCATCGCTTGCGTCGGCCTTGCCTTCGACCCCGAGCAGCGCCTGGCGTTGATCGTCGGCCTTCCCTTCTTCATCGGGTGCCTGCTCGTCTATCCGAAGCTTGCCGCGCGGCGTCCGCAGCACGGCGAGCCTCAAGAAGTTGCGCCCTGAGGCCCGTTCCTCATCCGCGATATGCGGATTTGAAAAATTCGCTCCTCTTCAGTACAATCCAACGATCTTTTTGGAGGCGTGGCAGAGCGGTTGAATGCACCGGTCTTGAAAACCGGCAACTCGCAAGGGTTCATGAGTTCGAATCTCATCGCCTCCGCCAAAACAAAAAATCCCGAGTGTCGTGATGACCCTCGGGATTTTTTTTTGCACTTCTTCAGAAGGAAACAGCCTCCGAGAGTCGAGCTGACTCCGGAGTTAGCCGAGGGTTGCCTGCGAACTTGCAGGCAACCTAGGCCCTAGCTTACACCTCCGCCACTGCGGAGAAATCGGCTTACTGCGACGTCGAAGAACTCATCGAGAGGCCTCTCGACGAGGAGGGACGTGCGCAAAACGAGGACACCCCCACTATCGTGGGGACGACCGGTGCGTTCGAGATCGCGCCACCAACCCTTCGTAATAACCAGTTTCTCAACAAGAAAAAGCCTTGGCATCATTCGGATGCCGAGGCTCTTGGTGCTGGTCGCGCTGTCGTGCAAACCGTATCTGTTCGAGAATTCGATTGAGGTTCTCGATTTTTTGGAAGTCCCCTCATGTTTGCGTAGCTACCTGCTCAACAGCGTGCCCCAGAATTGATATATCATTGACACACCGACCAGGCAATTGAGAAGCTTTCGCTTCATCGGGTTTCAGTTACCACCAGAATTGATCATCATTGACACAGCCCGATTATTTTCGCATTTACAGATCTTTAAACAGCTTTCGACTCTTCACAACTTCGAAAACCGTTCGGTTGTATTGCTTCTTGCTTTTTTTCGAAGTTTTCCTAAGATTCGTTGCGTCAATGATAGATCAAGTTCTGATGGGGAAATCGCCTCCGGGCGAGCTGAAATCCCTTAAAGTTAAGCTTGGCTCCGGCCACTGTTTGCTCCATTTCGAGTACACATCCGGGGATGGAAAGGCACCGCAGGGTGCCTTTCCTTTTCTTTTCTTCACTTTTTGTACTTTAGTCTAATATATTCGTGGGAACCGCCCCCGGAACGCTCAGTGGGCCATTTAAAAAAAAACGGTTTCCCTTCAGTACAATCAGCGGACGCAGGCGAGGAGAAGTGGCAGAGCGGTTCTTGAAAACCGGCGGTCCTAACGGGCTCGTGAGTTCGAATCTCACCATCTCCGCCATGTCATGCGCCTTGCCCCGACCGGATAGCCGATCGGGGTTTGTTGTATCCGCAGCTCTCGCCGAACAGTACAACCTTCCCCACCCTCTCTCTTACGCGCGTAACTCCGCGGGCGATACTTCCTTCCAAACAGCTTCTCAAGGGAGGAAATCCATGATCACCCGCCGAAATCTGCTTTGCACTTCGGGTGCCCTGCTGGCGACGACGCTTGCGGGATGCGCCGCGGCGACGGCCCCTCTGGAGGGGCCCGGTGCCGTGAACGACGTCGTTGCATTGCCCGCCGGGAAAATCCGGGGGAGCGTTCACAACGGCATTCGCGTCTTCCGAAACGTCCCCTTCGGTGCGAACCCCTACACGCCCGAACGTCGCTTCCGCCACTCGGTTCCGCCCGAACCCTGGACGGGCGTGCGCGACTGCACGAAGCCGGGAGCGATTCCCCTGCAACCCGATCGCAACGGTCCCGGGATGATCGGAGGGGGCGACGCGCTCGTACTCAATCTCTGGGCTCCCGCAGACGGCAAGAATCTTCCCGTCATGGTGTGGATCCCCGGGGGCGGCTCCACGAACTGCGACAACAACGATCCCCGCTTTGACGGCACGCGTTTTGCCGAAGACGGCGTCGTACTCGTGACGCTCAACTATCGCGTCAACGTCGACGGCTTTTTGAAGCTCGAAGACGGGGATGCGAACTGCGGTCTCTCCGACATGATTCTCGGCCTCAAGTGGGTGCACGACAACATCGCTCTTTTCGGCGGCGACCCCAACCGCGTCACGGTCTTCGGCCAGTCCGCGGGCGGCACGCACACGACGAGTCTCATCGCCTCGCCCAAAACGAAAGGGCTTTTCTCTCAGGCGATCATTCAGAGTCCGTCGGCCGTCGCCCAGTGGCGCAACGAAGCCGATGCACGCAAGGCTGCGAAGCGCCTTGCCGACTTCCTCGGCGTGCCGCCCACTCGAGCAGGCTTTGCGTCGCTTACCAACGACGAGCTCGTCGCCTTCAAGAAGTTGGTCGGTCAACTCTCGAAGGACCCCGACTGGTCGCTTTTCGCTCAGGGCAACACGGCGCTCTTCAAGCCTTACGTCGAGCACGACATCCTGCAAGATCGCCCCGTCGACGCGATTCGTGCGGGAGCGGCTACGGGAATTCGCGTGATCTCGGGTTGTACGAAGGAAGAGTGGCGCAATTACGTTGTTCCGAACGGTGCGATCGACCGCATCGGCTACGACGCCGTGAAGATGCTTACGGCAAGCCTCGGCCTTCCTTCGAGCATCGCCGAAGACTACCGCGCCGCGGGCCACGGCCGCACGACGGGCGAAGTCTTCACGCGCATGCAGGGCGACCTTATTTTCCGCATGCCCTGCAACCGACTGCTTGAATCGCTAGCCCCTGTTTGGGCTTACTCGTTCGAATGGGAAAGCCCCGTGACGGGGAAGACCGGGCAGAAGCGCGGTGCCGCTCATTCGAGCGACGTGTCTTTCGTCTTCGACACCATCGCCGCCCCAACTGCCGTTGTGATCAACGGCGCCGACGCGCCGCAAGCGTTGGCCGACGCCATGCACGGGGCTTGGGTGCGCTTTGCGAAGACGGGCGACCCGGGCTGGGAACCGTTCGACCTCGAACGTCGCGCCACGCGTCGCTTTGCCGATGAAGTGAGTACGGTGCTCGACCCGTGGGCGTTCGAGCGCAAGACGCTCATCGTTCCTTAAGACGAGCGGCCCCGGGAAGGTTCCCGGGGCGTTTCTTTTTTTTCAGCGCTGAGCGGCGTCCATCAAGCGTTGCAGTGCATCGCGACGCCGGATCTCTTCGTCTCGACGTCGGACTTCTTCGTCCATGCGACGCACGCGCTCTTCATCGGCCCTGCGTCGACGCTCGTCTTCGCGCTGCCGACGAGCCTCCGCTTCACGCTCGCGTCGAGCGCGCTCCGCGTCGCGGCGTCGAATCTCTTCATCGCGACGGCGCACTTCTTCGTCGCGGCGCCGAACCTCATCGTCGTTCCAATCGTTCCGATCTCGGTCGCGATCTCGATCGCGGCGATCATCGCGATCTTTACGATCCTTTCGTTCGTTGCGCCTTTCTTCGCGATAGCGCTTCCGCCAGTACGCGTCCCACTCCTTTTCATCGTACCGACGACCGCGGTACTCGTACGTCCCGTCGGGATCCCGTTTCCAGTCGCGTCGGTACTCGTCGGCAAAGCGCTGCAGCTGCTCTCGAGATACCTCTTCGAGAATGGTCCCGATGACCGTCTCGGTAGCCCGGGCAACCTGGGTTGAGAGGACCACGGCGGCCACCGCAGCGGTGAGAAGTCGTCGTCGATTCGAGATCATAGGCCCTCCTTTTTGAGTGAGTATTCACACATATTTACTTTAGCGGCTTCACCGGCGGAGCTCAACAGCGGGACCGGCCGAACGAAATGCCGACCTCCCTTCCATAATTTCTTCAGCCATAGGTGCTTTCTATTGCCGATACGTCGCCTCCGTGACGTCTTCGATCGTACCCCCTATTATTAGACACGTGGAAATTCTTTTCCGGGAGTGTCGGCAACCATCCTGACGGCGAGCCTGATCCCCTCGGATCGAGGCTCAAGTTTTTCCAAGAAAACCAGCACAATTCCTTCCTCACTCAAGCTTGCTCACCGTCCGTTGAGCTGAAACGCATGATGGCGTGGCATTGGAAAGGGCGTCGGCATGTATCCCGAACCTCACCCCGAGTTCGACGTCTTCGAACGAACCGTTCGACGCATCATTGTCCGACTGGTGTTTTTCCCGACCCCGCGCTCGCGCACGACGCGGTAAGGTAACCGCTCGGTCACGCGCGCAGGGCGACTGCCTGCGCCGCGTCTTTTCCGAGTTTCCGCCAAGGAACAAACTTGGAAGACGGAAGTTACCGAACTCACCCCAACCACTTGAAAGGAGGCGGCGCTTTCCGCGCACTCTCGTGCGCCTCTTCGGAGCGCCGAAACGACTATGAATCTTCGTATCGCCGCCGCGGCTTTCTCGGCCGTTGCCATGCTCTGCAGCTCGGTCTACGCTCAGGAGCCCGTCAACCCGCAGCCCGCCACGCCGCTCACCTACGAAAATCCCGCCTACCAGAAGATCACGCCCGACGTCGCGAAGAAGATGATGGAAGAAGGCGGCGTGGTTGTGATCGACGTGCGCGAACCCAACGAATACGCCGAAGGCCACGTCAAGGGTGCCGTGAACGTTCCGCTCTCGACCCTGAAGCCCGGCGTCAAGCTCGAAGCCGCCCCCGACCTCAATCAAAAGGTGCTCGTGCAGTGCAAGTCGGGTGTTCGTGCCGAAAAGGCCTCGAAGATTCTCGTTGAATCGGGTTACAAGCACGTTTACAACTTTTACGGGACGAGCCAGTGGCCGTTCGGTCTCGTGAAGTAAGCGTCAACTTACTTTAAAGACCTTGAAAAAGCCCGAAGCAATATTAAGCTTCGGGCTTTTTCGTTTTGCCTTTCGTCACCGGACAAACTGTCTGGGCTTTTCGTGCAACCACTGTTCGAACGCTTCTCGGAGCGAAAAGCGCATGTACTCCGCGTGCGGCGAAAGTTCCATGCCTTTGCGCCGGAAAAAAGACACGCTCAACGGAGCGAGCGGGAACGCTTCCTTGGGCAGTGCCCGCAGACGCCCCTCATAACGCGGATCCTCCGCCGTACTTAAAGGCGACAGGCTCAACGCCCGCCGTCTCCCCTTGAGAGCGTCGATCCCGTAAAAGTCGCAAATCGTCAAACTTTTCGGCATGCCCGCACCGAATTTCACGAGCTCGCTCGTCAGAAAGTCCTCGTCCTGAGCCGTGGACAACCACTCGCTTTCGGCAAAAAGGCGACGCAAGTCGGCACCGGGTTCGAAAATCGGATGCGACGGGTGCGCGACCACACCCTGATCGACCTCAAAGAGCCGCTCTTCGACGAGACGTCCGAGCTCCTGATGCCGATAACGCCCTACGAGAAGAAGCGACAGATCCACCCGATCGGTCAAGATGAGCGGCAGACAGTCCGAGAGAAAACCGCTCGAAAACACGATTTTCACGTCTGGGAATCTCGACCGGAAGCGCCCGACCGCTTCGGCAAGCACCTCGGGTTGCAGTACGGGCGTCACTGCAAGACGCAACGTGGGTCGCGTGCCCGCCACAATCGCCTCCACCGCCGCGGTCGCCCGATCCGAATTCGTGGCGATCGTTTCCGCATAGGGGAGAAGCTCCAAGCCCGCCCGATTCAAGCGCAACCCGTTCGAACCGCGGTCGAAAAGCTCGGCTCCCAAATCGGCCTCGAGCCCGGAGATCGCTTTGGCGACCGTCGATTGCGTCAGCGAGAGACGGGCGGCTGCCGCACGCACGCTTCCGGTGTGTACAACGGCGAGAAACGCCTTGATTTGACGGATTTTCATAATCAAGCTGAATTTGACTGAAGTCGATGTCTACCTACGGGGGAGCGGAGCCGGATGATCGAAAATTATCGCTTTTCCGCGCGCTTGCGCGGTGCGTGATCTGTTCTCTTGGACGACACGGTACGAAGACGGGCGCTCCGCCTGCGCGAAGCGCCCGTGTGCGATCGGCTCGGCGAAGCACGAACTACGTGCTTCGCATTAAGAATCACGCCGAAGCCAACTCCCGGCCGACGAGCCACCCCCAGGTCGCCGCGCGACCCGCGCAGAAGCCGCCGATCAGATTCGGATACGTGTTCGCAAAGAACGATCCGCTGTCCTGACCGATCACGTAGAGCCCCGGGATGGAATTGCCCTCGGTATCGATCGCCTGCATGTGCGTATCGATCTGGATACCGTCGAGCGTGCAAAGCGAGTAACCCGCATTCTTCACCCCGTAGTACGGTGCCTTTTCAAGAGGCGCAAGACGGAATGCTTCCTTACCGAAGTCTTCGTCGACGCCCTTGTGCGCCAATTCGTTGTAGCGCTTCACGGTGGCGGCAAGCTTCTCGGGGGGCAGATGCAACTTGCGAGCAAGCTCCTCGATCGTGTCGGCTTTCTGAACAAAACCTTGCTCGATCAGCTGCGGCAAAACCGTCGATTCGATGAACTGCCACTCGAAAATCGGTCGGGCTCCGTTCGGGTGCGGGTGGAGACGAGCGCAACCCGCCATACACGTCTTCTGAACGAAATCGGTCCAGGTTGCGTCGAAAATCGAGTAGTGGCAATGCCCCTTTTGATATTCGTCCGCGTGAAGAATTCCTTCGTAGGTACCCGACTCGTTGAAGAAGCGTTCCCCGTCGGCATTGACCTTGAGCCAGGGCTGACTGCCCGGCCAGAAGGTACCCATGTCGGTCTTTTTCATCGCCTCGATGCCGGGCTCCTGCTCCGGACGCAACGCGCTGCGGTCGAACTGCGCCATCGAGTGCGTCTCGTCCATCTTGGCACCCACCCAGAGGCAGGCGCGGATCCCGTCGCCGAGCGCCCCCGGCATCGATTTGTTTCCTCCCAGGATTCGAAGGTTCCAGGGCTGAAGCGCTTCGAGCATCGCATAGTTGCGACAATAGCCGCCCGTAGCGATCACGGTTCCTTTCGAGGCACGATACCGAACGAGCTTGCCGTCGGCATTTTGCGCGATGCACCCCGTCACGCGTCCGTCGACGCGTTCGAGCTTGAGCATCTTGGTATTGTAATGAAACTCCGCACCGTGCTTGACGGCGTAGTCGTAGAGCACGGCATTGCCGTTCAGACGCTTGCCGCCCTTTTCGGCTTCCCAGCGCGCCAAGGGCCATTTGGGCGTATGGCACGACGGCCAGGCCGGATACCGCGACTCGGCGGGCGAATCGACCGTCTCGTGCCAAAGTTCGACGCCGCGCTCGGCCAGACGGTCGCCGTACCAGTTCATGACCTCGCCCGAACGGTCGACAAAGGTCTTGAGGAGCCGCTGATCGACGTGTCCGCCCGCAGTCTTCGTCGCATAGGCGATGAAGTCGAACTTGTCGATCTTCGTCCCCCACTTTTTCTGGTAACGCGAATCGATTGCCGCAAAGCCTTCGCGCACGCCCGTGCCGACGGCGAATCGGTCGATGCCGATCACGCGCGCACCCTGCTCGGCGGCCGACGCCACGGCAAACATACCGCTCGTACCGCAACCGACGACGAGCACTTCGGCATCGATCGTAAGGGCAATGTCTTTTTCGTCGATGACGGGAGGTTTGCCGAGCCAGTCGGTCGGATCCTCCTCGGCGGGCTTCGTCTCGTGCTTCACGACCTCGACGGGAATTTCTCCCTTGGCCTGCTCGATGCACTTCGCAGCCGCACGAGAAACGGCGTCCGACGTGACGGTAGCCCCGGAGACCGCATCGATCGATGCGGTTTGCTTTTCCATGAGCAGAGCCTTGAGTTTGTTTGCGGCGGCCTGCCCGATCGCGGGCGTCTCGCCCGAAGCGTCGATCACGACGTCGGTGATGCGATTCGCATCGAACGTCATCGTGACGGTTACGTCACCGGCGATACCGGTTGCTTTCGCCGTATAGGTGCCGGGCGTGTAAATTCGGGCGGGGGCGGCATGCAACAGCGAAGCGGCGGCAGCCGCCCCGGTTGCGACGCCGGCGCGCAAGAGATTGCGACGGGTCAATGCGGTCATGAAACGTCTCCTTTGGTGTAGTCGTTCGGCCGGATGTTTTCACAGTCCGGCTTCAACGATCATACGATGCGACCGCACCGCACCCCGCGGAAGTTTTTTCGCCCCGTTCGCCGAAAGCGAACGCACTCGTTTGCGCTTTTCCGGCTTCGAATCGGACCGTTTACTTCAACGTCACGTCCCGTTCGCCCCCTTCGAGAGCGGTTGTCGAAGCATCTCCCGAAAAGAGCCGTGCGACGCGGTCGGACGCCATGATGGCGCCGCGCGCGAGAACGAGCGACACCAATACCGTGAGGGCGAGCCACACCCAAAAGCCCGCCCGACCTTCCGAGCGCAACATCGTGCTTCCCTTCATTGCGAAAAAGAGCGCCGCGAAGACCACGCACGCGGAAAAGACGGTCGTCAAAATCCCCGCGACGAGGTCGCGCCGGCTGCCCGCCTCGACGACGAGACCGGGCTTCGCGGGATCGAACCGTACGAGAACCGTCTCGCCCGGCTTTCGGACGTCACCCTCTTCGCGCGACGTCAGAAAGCGCGCCTCGACGGTGCGGCCCGGCTCGGGTTCGTAACGAACGACTTCGTAGTACACAAGTCGCGTCATCTCCCGGTCGTCATGTCGATAGCGCCTCTCCTCGACGTCGACGCGAACGATTTCGGCTTCGGCGGTGAGTCCCGAGCGCGCGAGCGTGAGGTCCGTCTTCACGAGCTGCGCCCCGTAAAGAAGACCGTAGAGGCCGAGAAGAACAAACAGACACGAAGCAACGTAAAAAAGGGCGGGCATCCACATGGGTTTTCTCTTTCGGTCGTCCCGCAAGCCCGGAATCGCTTGCGGAGTCCTTGACGCCCGGCCACGCCGAGCCTTCGCCTGCAGGTAGGCGAACCCGAAAAAAAGCAAAAGGCCGATGAGCGTCAGGGTGAATTTCATTGCGAAGGGGGGCGCTGCGGAGAAGCGCGAGAAAAAGCCGATGCCTTATCTTCGCACGTTGCGAGGGCGACGCGCGGTTTTTCCAAAAACCGTATCGGGCTCCCATAAGCTCGAACTTCTCGCAAACAGAAGCTCTCCGACCTTTTCCCGCATACTCGGGCTCGGTACGCTTTCCACCGACGTACCGAGGCCTTTCTCAGCGTCTCGAGCGCCTTTTCCATTCACGAACGCGGCCGGGGCAACACCCGCCGCACGGCCGGAAATACCCCATGACATTCACCCCGGAAGAGAAGCGCTTCACCGATGTGATGGCGCAATTTACGACGTACTTCGGCAAACACTTGCCCGACGACGTCATGGAAAAACTCGCGCGGCTTCGCGAGGAACAAACCTCCGACATCGCCCGCCTCGTCTACGACGCAATGTTCACGGACCTGGCCATGGCCGCCGAGCGCGACGTGCCCTGTTGCCAGGATACGGGCGTCATTCAATACTACGTGCGTCTCGGCGCGGACTTTCCCGTTAGGAACGGACTCGAAGCATGTTTGCGCGAAGCGGTGCGCCGTGCGACGACAAGCGCCCCTTTGCGCCACAACGCCGTGCAGATTTTCGACGAGAAAAATACGGGCGACAACACGGGAGTCCGCATTCCCTGGATCGACCTCGAACTGGTCCCCGATTCGGACGAATGCACGATTTACGGTTATATGGCCGGGGGCGGATGCTCGCTGCCCGGCGCGGCGAAAGTTTTGATGCCCGTTGAGGGCTACGAGGCGATCGTGCAGTTCGTCTTCGATACGATCTGCGAACGGGGCGTGAATGCGTGTCCGCCGCTTTTGGTCGGGATCGGCATCGCGGGTTCGGTCGACGTTGCCGCCACGCTCGCCAAACGAGCGCTCATGCGTCCGGCGGACTCGCACATCGACAACGCGCGCGGAGCCGAATTCGAACGGATGCTCGCCGACGGCCTCGATCGACTCGACATCGGTCCGGGCGGACTCACGGGCCGCAAAACCGTGATGGGCGTCAACGTCGAAGTCGCAGCCCGCCATCCGTCGTGCCTGGCGGTTTCGGTACAGACGGGTTGCTGGGCGCATCGCCGCGCGGCCATTCGTTTCAAGAGCGACCTCTCCTTCGAGGTCCTGACGCACAAGGGGGCCCTATGCTGAAAAAAGTTTTGACGACCCCCGTGCGGGCCGAAGACATCGAAGACCTTCGCATCGGCGACGTGATCTACCTCTCGGGCACGCTCGTTACGGCGCGCGACGACGCGCACATGCGCCTCGTGAAGCAGGGACGCAAGCTTCCCGTCGATCTCGACGGTCTCGCCATTTTCCACGCGGGCCCCATCATGGTGCCCTGCTCGGACAAGGAACACTCGGGCAGCGGCTACAAGGTCGTTTCGATCGGCCCGACCACTTCGATGCGCATGGAAAAGTTCGAGCGCGAATTCATCGCCGAAACGGGCGTGAAGGTGATCGTCGGCAAGGGCGGCATGGGTGCGGGCACGGTCGAAGGGTGTCGAACGCACAAGGCGCTTCATTGCGTTTTCCCCGGCGGTTGCGCGGTACTCGCCGCCTCGAAGGTCGAAGAAGTGACGGCTTTGCACTGGCCCGAACTCGGCATGCCCGAAGCCATGTGGGTCATGCGCGTCAGGGAGTTCGGCCCGCTCATCGTCTCGATCGACACGAAGGGCGGCAATCTCTTCGAGGAAAACAAGCGGACGTTTGCCGAACGCAAGCAACCGATCGTGGATGAAATCTCGGCGAAGGTCGATTATTTCGATTGAGAACCCGAGCTCTTTTTCGAGGCCGCCCGGCAGGTTTGTCGGGCGGCCGTTTCGTTGTCCGCCGAGAACGGCTCGGCATGATTTCGCATCACCGCGAGGAAGGCCTCGGCCGCCCTCGAAACGTAACGGCTCATGCGGGACGCCGCATAAACGACACGCTCGGGCATTTCCGGATCGAGCGCGAAAAACCGCACCTCGGCGCTCGTACGGCGCGCAAGCGTGTCGGGGACGAGCGTCGCGCCGAGACCCGCGGCCGCGAGCGCGAGAGCCGCGGCAAGCGACTCGCTTTCAAGAACCACGCGAGGCACGGCGCCCGTACGCCGTTGAAGTTCGAGAGCAACGTCGTGGAGGTGCTGTCCGGGTTTCATTCGGATGAAGGGGCGCCCGTCCAAACGCGAGAACGGGAAGCGCGGCCGTCCGTCGGCGTCCCGCTCGGGAATCCATCCGTCGAGCACCGGGTTCTCCGGGTCCACGGCGACCACGAAACGCTCGCAAAAGAGGGGCGTCAGCTTCAAATCCGAAGGATCCGAAGGTTCGACGAGGATGGAAAGATCGGTACGTCCCTCGCGCGCCGCGCGCTCGAGTTCGGCCGTCGTCCCTTCGACAAGTTCGAGCTCGACGTCGGGATACGCGCGTCGAAAGACGGGAAGCACGTCCGCAAGAAGGATCGTTTCTCGGAATTCGGAAACCCCGAGCCGCAACGTCCCGCGTACGCCCGAAGCGAGATCCGCAAGCTCGCGCCGACACAGGTCGCGCTCGCATTCGATGCGCGTTTCGGCCCGAAGAATGCGCTCGCCTGCGCCGTCAAACGCAAAGGCCGCGACGAGCGCTCGAGCACTTCGAACCCCCAGGCGCGCTCGATCCGGGCAAGCGCCTGCGAGAGCCCCGATTGCGTGACCCCCAATTCCCGCGCCGCGCGGGTGATGCTCGACGAACGGGCGAGCGTTTGGAGAATGCGTACGGTCGATTCGGCCACGGGCGCCCTCCGAAAAGGTCGCTCAGTGCTTGGGAAGGAACGCCTTCACGGCTTCGGCCTCAAGGGCGAGCTCGGCGACGTTGCGCTCGATCCGGGCGCGAAGTGCTTCGGAAATCGCCAGGTCCGCAACGGGACGCGCGACACCGCCTTCCGTGCGGCAGGGGAAACCGAAAACCATCCCTTCGGGAACGCCGTACTCTCCTTCGGAGGGAACGGCCATCGTCACCCACCGCTCGCCCGAGCCGAGCGCCCAGTCGCGCATGTGGTCGATCGCGGCGGAAGCGGCCGATGCCGCGGAACTCGCGCCGCGCGCGGCGAGAATCGCACCGCCCCGCTTGGCAACGACGGGTTCGAATTCGTCGTGAAGCCACGCGGCGTCGAGCTTGCCGGCCACCGGTTCGCCCTTGACGGTCGCGAACGAGACGTCGGCCGCCATGGTCGGGCTGTGGTTCCCCCAGACGGCGACGCGGTCGATGTCGGCCACGCGGCAGCCGAGTTTTTTCGCGAGTTGCGCTTCGGCGCGATTCTGATCGAGCCGCATGAGAGCGGAGAAATTGCGCGCAGCGAGCTCGGGCGCGTTTTTCATCGCGATCATCGCATTCGTGTTGCAGGGATTGCCGACGACGAGCACCTTCACGTCGCGCGAGGCCGAGGCGTTGAGCGCGCGCCCCTGCTCGACGAAAATGCGGGCGTTGGCTTCGAGCAAATCGGCGCGCTCCATCCCCGGAGCACGCGGACGCGCCCCGACAAGAAGAGCGTAGTCCGCGTCGCGGAACGCCTCGACGGGATCGCGAAAGGCGGAAAGCCCCTCAAGAAGCGGGAACGCGCAGTCTTCGAGTTCCATCATGGTGCCGGTGAGTCGAGCGCTCGACGCGGACTCGGCGCGCTCGAGAAGCCGCAACTCCACGGGCTGGTCGGCCCCGAGCATGGCCCCCGAAGCAATGCGGAAAAGAAGCGAGTAGCCGATCTGACCGGCCGGGCCCGTGACGGCCACGCGAACGGGTTTTTTCATGGTATCCATGGAGTTGCCTCACTGAATCGGCGCCGCTCGTCCGTCGTCGGGCGAGCGGCGCGGGAATGGGTGGATGTTCGGAGCGCTTTGCGAATGCTTTCAGCGCTTGTCGGTAAGCCTGATTTTCGTTTCCAGCTCTTTGAAGCGCAAGGGTTTCGGAGCGCTCCGTCGGTTTTCGTAGTCGGTATGAAGAAGTTCGTGCGCGAGGTCGCTTCCCGCCCGACCGAGGTAGTCGCGGTAGAGGGCCGCGACGTCCGGGTTTTCGTCCGAACGCTTCACGGGGAGACGCTCGTCTTCGTCGTAGACCATGCGCTGACGAACGGGAAGGGTACGCTTCCAACTTTCACCGCGCGCGGTGCCGCCCCCGCCGATGCAGCCCCCGGGGCACGCCATCACTTCGACGAAGTGCCAGGGCGAGCGCCCCTCGCGAACGCACTCGAGCACCGGGACGAGGTTCTTGAGCCCGTGTACGACCGCAACGCGGAGTTCTCCGAAGCGTTTCGTGTCAACGCGCGCTTCCTTCACGCCCTCGAGCCCGCGCACGGGCTCGAACCGCAGGGGAAAAGCGCGGGGCGAGCTCGCGAGAGCGCACACCGTACGCAAAGCCGCTTCCATCACGCCCCCCGTCGTCGCAAAGAGCTGCGCCGCACCCGAGGCCTCCGTCATGAAGGGGGAGTCGAAGGGTGCGGGGTCGATCCCGAGGGGATCGATCCCCTGAGTGTGAAAGAGTCGCTCCAATTCGCGCACGGTCAGGACGAGGTCGACGTCGGGCACGCCCTCGCGCGCGAGCTGCGGGCGGGCGGCTTCGTCCTTTTTGGCCGTGCAGGGCATGATCGAAACGACGCGAATCGCGGCGGGGTCGATCGCTTTGACGCGGGGCAGATAGGTTTTCGCGAGCGCGCCGAAAATCGCCTGAGGCGAGCGGGTGGAGGAGACGTGGGGGAAAAGGTCGGGATGACTCTTTTCGACGTGATTGATCCAGCCCGGGCAGCAGGATGTGAACATCGTGTCGACGCGTCCCTCGGAGCGCTCGAGACGGTGAAGAAGTTCCGTGCCCTCTTCGAGAATCGTCACGTCCGCCGACCACCGCGTGTCGCACACGAAATCGGCGCCGAGCTTTTTGAGACCCGCAACGATTTCCCCTTCGAGGTTGCGTCCGGCAGGGGCCCCGGCGGCTTCGGCAAACGCCATGCGCACGGCGGGCGCGATCTGCACGACCGTCACGACGTCGGGGTCGGCGAGGTAGTCGAGGAAGCGGTCCGTTTCGTCCTTGACGGCAATGGCGCCCGTCGGACAGACGAGGGAACACTGTCCGCACTGCACGCACCGATCGGAGTCGCCCCAGAGACCGCCGTCAAAGCCGATGCTCGACGCGCACCCCGTTCCTTCGAACGTGATGGCGGAAACGCCCTGCACCTGCCGGCAGACTTCGACGCAACGAAGACAGCGAATGCACTTGTCGGCCGTAAAGACGAGAGCGGGAGCCGAGCGGTCGACCGTCGTGCGGTCGGTGAGGCGCCCCGAGAGGCGCGAGAGGTCGAGCCCCGTTTCTTCGGCAACGCGCTGGAGTTCGCACCGCCCGTGGCGCGCACAGCCCGAGCAGCGCTCGCAGTGGTCGGCAAAAAGAAGTTCGGCCTGAAGGCGACGCGCGCGGCGCACGCGTTCGGAACGCGTGTCGACGCGCATCCCGTCCGTGACCGCGCTCGTGCAGGCGGTCGCAAGCGTCGTGCGACCGCTTGCGGTCGTAACGTCCACGAGGCACATGCGGCACGTCCCCGGGCGGTGATTGAGCGCGGCGAATTCGCACAGGGTCGGAATCCGCACGCCCTCGCGCCGGGCCACTTCGAGCACGGTTTCGCCTTCGCGACAGGCCGCGGGGCGGCCGTTCAAATAAATCTGCATGAAGTTCTCCCTGGGGTCGGTGCCGGTCAGTGTTCTTCGAGCGCGCTCTTGCCCGGAATCGGGCGCAGGGTCGTGAGCGAGAAGAGCCGATAGCAACGCATGCAACGCTTCGCTTCTTCGAGCGCTTCGTCGGGATCGAGCCCGAGCTCGACCTCGTCCCAGCCCTTGACGCGCTCCGAGGCGTCGAGATGTCGGATTTCGGCGCGAGGCTGCGTCGCGGGCGCGGGTTCGGGCGGCTCGGCATCGAGAAGCTTTCCTTCACGCAGCATTTCGCTCATGCGACGGCGCGCGAGAAACCCGGGAACGCCCGTAAGGAGATACTCGTGAATGGAAGCGGCGGCCGTTTCCCCTTCTTCGAGCCCGCGAATAAGACTCGTCGGACCGATCGCCGCATCGCCCCCGGCGAAGACGCCGTCGCGCGAGGTGGCGAGCGACGCGTCCACTTCGATCGTGCCGCGGCGCGTGAAGCGAATTCCGTCTTCGGGCGTGAAGACGGACGGATCGGTTTTCTGCCCGATCGCCGCCACGACGGTCGAGCAGGGGATGACGAATTCGCTCCCCGGAATCGGACGCACCGAGCGCCGACCGCTTGCGTCGGGTTCGCCTTCCGTCATCCGAACAAGCTTGAGCCCGACCACTTCGCCCGCTTCGACCAGCACTTCGACGGGGGCCGTGAGGAATTCGAAGTCGATCCCCTCCTCGAGCGCCGCTTCGATTTCCTCGGGGTCCGCGGGAGCGCTTTCGCGCGTGCGACGGTAGGAGACGACCACCCGAGCGCCCGTCCCTTCGAGAAGACGGCGCGCCGAGCGACAGCAGTCCATCGCGACGTTGCCGCAACCGACGACGACCACGTCGCCTTTGAGGGGCATGGAGCGGCCTTCGTCCTGGGCGCGCTCCAGATCGAGCAGGAAGTCGAGGCCCTTCAGGTAGCCCTTCGCGTCGGTCGCTTCGCCTTCGAGACCGAGGTACTGCCCTTCGGGGCAGCCGAGCCCCAAAAAGACGGCGCGGTAACCGCGTCGGAAGAGGTCTCCGATCGAGAAATCGCGCCCGAGGGCCATCCCGTAATGCACGCGCCCGCCGATACGCGCGACGGCGTCCGTTTCCGTTTCGAGAAAGCGGTTGGGAAGGCGATAGGCGGGAATGCCGAGACGCGCCATGCCGCCCGCGTGGTCTTCCTTTTCGAAGACGTCGACGCGAACGCCGCGACGCAGAAGATGGTAGGCGCAGTTGAGCCCCGCGGGGCCCGCCCCGACAACGGCAACCGAAGGCGCAAGGGGGCTCGGCAGATCGCGCGAGGGCGCTTTTTCAAAGAAGTCGACGACCGCTTCCCCGGCGTGATCCGAGGCGAAACGCTTCAAATCCTTGATCGCCACGGGCGCGTCGACCCGACCGCGCACGCAGGCCTTTTCGCAGGGGCGAACGCACACTCGCCCGCAGGAGCCGACGAGGGGATAGTGTTCGAGAAGAACCGCGGTCGCGAGCTCCGGATGGCCGTCGCGGATGTAGTCGATGTAACGGGGCACTTCGACGTGCGCGGGGCACGCCTCGATGCAGGGCGCGGTGGCGACCTCGTAATGGTCGCGCGTGCCGCGGGGAACCGCGGGTGCGTGCCGCAGGTCGTCGAGAAAGTGGTCGATCGCTCCGAGAATCGGCGCGGGGGTCGTCAGACCGATCCCGCACAAGCTCGATTCCGCCATCAGAGCGGCCACCTCGCGCACGTACGCCCAGTCGACCGATTCGCCTTCGCCGTTGCAGGCCTTCTCAAGCGCTTCGGCAATGAGCACCGTACCCGCGCGGCAGGGCGTGCAGCGCCCGCACGAGAGGCGGCGCGCTTTTCGGTAGTAGCTGTAGAGGACTTCGGCGAGCGTCACGCGCAGGTCGAAAACGAGAAAGCCCTGAGGACCCGCGAAACCAGTCACGGGGTTTCCGGGATTGAAACTTTGGAGCGCCCCCACGGGCACGTCGTCGGACGTCGGATGACCGAAGTCGCGTCGGTAGTCGTGCACGCGACCGTTCCAGACGCCGTAGATGAGTTCGTCCATGCAAGGAGTCCTTTGAAATTTGATGTTCGAATGCGCCCCGGCCGCTTCCCGCCCGTCACGCACGTTTTCAAGCGGCTTTTCCGCGCCTTGCATGCGCTTCGAGGAAATCGGACGACTCGATCGGACATAGAAAAAGTTCTATACTTTCCGTCGTCGGGACGACTTCGTCTCGTCGTTCGCGTCTCTTCGGGAGCTTTTCGGGCGCCCCCTCGGGTCGGCACCGCCGCTCCGCGATTTCGCCTTTCGAGCGGTTCGAATCGTTTGCGCCGGGCGCTTCGATCGTCGTTGCAGGATCGAGTCGCGCAACGGTCGATTCATTATAGGGAAATGCGCCCCCGCGTCAAGAAAATCTTCTACGCTCGAGACGTTCTCTTCTCCCCTTTTTCACAACCTTCGCCGGTTTTTCTTCCGCATGACCGATCCGCGTTTTTTGCCCTACGTCCGCGTCGCCCGCCTCATCGCCCGTACGTTCGGACCCGACTGCGAAGTGGTGCTCCACGATCTCACGACGCCCGCACACTCGGTGATTCACATCGAAAACAACGGCGTGACGGGGCGACGAATCGGCGACACCTTCAAGCACCTCGTCGACAAGGCGATGCGATCGAACGAAACGGACGACGTATTCGCCAATCACTACTACAGATGCGAGGGACGGCTCGTACGTTCCTCGTCGCTTCTCATCCGCGACGAAACGGGAAAACTCGTCGGAGCGCTCTGCATCAACGCGGACGTGACGGCGGTACGGGCACAACTCGATTTCGCGCGAAGACTTCTTCCGGGATTCGTCGAGGAATTGCCCCCGGAAGCTTCCTGCCCGAACCGGGCACCGTCGAGCAAGCGTGCGAATGCGGGATCCGAGTCGCTTGCGGCCCTCGACCCGGAAACGTCCGCCGAACCCACGCCCACGGTGCTCGAAATCGTGTGCGGCCTCATCGACGCGGCGGTCGCCGAAGCGTGCGCGTCGGGTCCGCTCACGAAAGAAAAGCGTCTGCAGGTATTGGAGTTTCTCGAAGGAAAGAACGTCTTTCTCGTGAAAGGAGCCATCGAGCGCACGGCGGAGCGTCTCGGAGTGGCAAAAGTAACGGTGTACAGCGACCTCGACGCCATTCGCCGGCGGTAACGATTCGCCGCGGGGAGACGAACGAGTTTTCCCGTCAACACCGCTCGGACTCCCGTCGATCCTTCGCGCGCAACGCTTCGGAGAATACGAGCTTTGCGAATCGTCTCGGCTAAAATGCCTTTTCGCTTCTTCGATTCGCCTCTTTTCCTTCATCCGGTTTTCCACGCCATGCGTACCTGCGCACGACTTCTCGCCCTGCGACTCTTCGTTTCCGACGAGGGCGCCCTTCCCGCCTCGACCGTTCCCCCGATGTTGCGGCGGCGCCTCTCGCCCCTCGGACGCCTTGCGGCCGCGGCCGCCCTGGCGGTCCCCGCCGACAACGAGACGGAAGACCCCGTCGAATGCGCGGCGCGTGCGAGCGACACCGCCTGGGTTTTTGCGTCGCGGCGCGCCGACATCGCGCGTGCCGTCGAGGAGCTTCGCAACATTCGTGCGGGAGACGGCGTTTCGCCCGCGCACTTTGCGACGAGCGTGCACAACGGAATCGAAGCGCTTCTTTCGATCGCCGCGGGACACACGGGGGCGGAAACCGCCGTCGCGGGAGGCCTTTTCACGGCGGAAGCGGGCTTTGAAGCGGCGGTCGGCCTTTTGAGCGAATACCCGCGCGTACTGCTTCTCGTTGCGGACGAAGCACCCGAGAGCGTTTTCGGTGAGAAGGCCGCACCGGCATTTGCGGGCGTGATGCTCCTCGGGCGCGCCGAACCCGAAGCCGCCCGAACGCTTTGCGACGCGGGAGCGCCCGAGGGCGAGCCGCTCCTGGCGCTTTTCACTCGTCCGAAGACCGAAGAAGAGTCGGTCGACGCGAGGCTTGAAGATCCTGCGGGGGCGCTTTCCGCCCTTCGGGAAGTCTTTGCGTGGCTTCGCGAAGAGGATGCACCGCTTTTGACGCGCGTCGACCGGCGGGTCGCGCACGTGTGGACGAAAACGAAGGCTTTCGTCGATTCCGTCGAAGCGGCACCAACCGGCGCGCCCGAGAGCGCCTGCGACCGATGACGGCCCCGGAACCCGCCGGTGACGCTGCCGACCGAACAATCGGCAACGAAACCGACAAAGCAACCGGCCCCGCGACCGAAGCGCGGCGCTCGCTTTCTCAAAAACGGAGGGTGCTACGCCCCTTGGCGGACCTTTTTCGGCTTCTCGGCACGGCTTCGGCCTTCGTGCTTTTCGGGCTCGGAGGACTCGTTTTTCCGCTTGTCGCCGCTCCGGGATACCTCTTCGGTCCGAAAGACCCGAGGAGTCGCACGCTTCGCGCGCGGCGGATCGTGCGCGCGTGGTTTGCGATTTTCGTTGCGGTCATTCGAGCACTCGGCCTCGTGCGGGTCGAAGTGAAAAACGCGGAGCGCCTGGAGCGCCCCGGACTTGTTTTGCTTGCGAACCACCCGTCCCTGATCGACGTCGTGTGCCTCATGAGCAAACTCCGCAATGCGACGACGATCGTGAAGGCGTCGCTCGCAAAGAACCTCTTCACGCGCGCGCCGATTCGCGCGGCGGGTTACGTCCCTAACGACGCGGGACCCGACGCGTTGCAACCCCTGCTTGCCGAACTCGACGCGGGGACGACCTTCGTCATTTTTCCCGAGGGGACCCGCACGCCCGTGGATCTCCCGCCCGGCGAATATCCGCGCATGCACCGCGGGGCCGTGGTGCTCGCCCTTGAAGCCCGCCGACCGATTACGCCCGTGCGCATCACGGCGCGCCCGCGCTGGCTCACGAAAGACCGCGCCTGGTGGAAACTGCCCCCCGAACCGATGACGCTCACCTTCGAAGTTCTCGAAGACCTTCCCGTTGACGACTATCTGAATCTATATAATTCAAGGCCGCCGAAAGCCGCGCGACGCCTCACGGCCGAACTGGCGCGTCGCCTCTTCGACGTCGATCCGCCCGGAGCGGAAGACGGCCGACGAAGCGAAGCGCTTCGGGAAGATGCGTGAGGAACCGTCGCACACAACGTCTTTGCGTCCACTTAACCCACGGAGTCGGAACGGCCGCAGCGCGCCCCCGTGCGGGCGGAAGTCCGAAAAAAATATGGATTCGACCCTCATCAACGACATCAAAGCGCTCGTCATCTCGAGCCTCAATCTCGAAGATACGACCGTCGAGGATATCGACGAGAACGCACCCCTTTTCGGCGAAGGCCTCGGCCTTGACAGCATCGACGCGCTCGAACTCGGGCTCGCCCTGAAGAAGACCTACGGCATCACGCTCAGCGCCGAAAGCGCCGAAGCCCGCGAGGTCTTCCACTCCGTCAAGACCCTGGCCGACTACGTGGCCGCCCATCGCAACTGACCCGACACTTCGACACCATGACCGAACTTTCCCCGAGCGAACAGCGCATTTACGAAATCCTGAGCGAAATTCTCGTCAACGACTTCGAAATTCCGGCCGAAAAAATCGCCCTCGACGCCCGTCTCTACGAAGACTTCGACATCGATTCGATCGATGCGGTCGACATGATCGTGCAGCTGAAGCCCCACCTCGGCAACCGTCGCGTCACGCCCCAGGACTTCAAGACCGTGCGCACGCTCGGCGACGTCGTGACCGTGATCGCGCGCGTTTTGGATCGCCCCGAAGAAGACTGACGCCAAGGCGCGGCCGCTCTTTCGCGCTTCCCGTGTCTCCTTTTGCATGCCCGCCCGCGCGCTTCTCGTTTTGCTCGGCCTCGCCTATCCGCTCTGGGTCTGGTGGGGCCTTCGTCATTGGGGAGCGGACGTCGTGGCGGCGGGCCTTTTCGCACTCGCCCTCCTGAGACTTGTCGTCGAGCGCGACCCCGCGAAGCGCCGCGGAACTTCGGCGACGGCCGCCGCGACGGGGATTCTCGCGCTTTGCGCGTTTCTCTTTGATTCTTCCGAAGCGTTGCTTCTCTATCCCGTCTTCATGAACGGGTTTTTGTTGGTGCTCTTTGCCTCGAGCCTCGCCGCGGGGCGCGTGCCCGTGATCGAACGTCTGGCGCGACTCAAAGAGCCCGAGCTCCCCGCGCAGGGCGTGCGTTGGTGCCGCGGGGTGACCTGCGTGTGGTGCGTCTTTTTCACGGCGAACGGCGGGACGGCCCTGGCGACCGTGATCCTCGGCGACCCCGACCTCTGGGCCCTCTGGAACGGGTGCCTGAGTTACGCGGCGATGGGGCTTCTTTTTGCCGGGGAATTCGTCGCCCGAACGATCGTGATGCGGCGAAGGAAAGCATCCTGAGGCACCGCACGCTTTCCGCCCTCCCGTCTCTTGCAGGCCTCCCGCAAGCCGCCCGAAGGCTCTGAAAAGGCGTTCCCCCGACGGTTATACTTTTCGGTTTGATCCCGACCGCTTCGTTTCGCCCATGCCGTCCTCTTCGCCGTCCGCGTCCTCCTCCCCCGCTTCGTTTGTTCCCGCTTCCGACGCGTTTGCGTCCTCGTCGCTTCTCGCGCGCCTTTTCGCGCTCGAGCCCGACGACCCCCGATTCGCCCGCAGACTCGTAGCTTTGCGCGATACGGAAAAGGGCCTCGAGCCCGTAACGGCCGAAGCGTTTTTGCGACGTGCGGCGGCCTGGCGCGCGACGTTTGCGCGGGCGAACTTCGGTGAATCTCCTTCGGCCGACCGTCCCCGGCGACTCTTCGTCCTCACGGACGACACCCTCGAAGGGGCGGCGCTCCTTTTCGGGGCGTGGGGCGCGGGCGTTGAAACGATGCTCGGAAGCGACGCTCTGCCCGAAACCTTGAAGCGCCTGCGCGCCGGGGGGCTCCTTGAAGCGGGCGACGGTCTCGCGCTCGATGCGGCACGTGCCTGGCACGAGCGCGAGCCGCTCGACGAGGCTCGGGATCTCGTTGCCTTTACGGAGCCCGCGGCGAACGCACGGAGTTCGTCGACTTGCGCGGTGCTCCCCGCGCTTCCGGTTTTACCCGAAAAGCGCGATCTCGCCTCGCTTTTTACGAGCGGGAGCACGGGAGATGCGAAACGGGTCGCGAAGCGCCTGGAACAACTCTTTCGGGAGGTCGAAGGGGTGGATCGGGCGCTTCGGGCGTTGCCCGCGGTGGCGCAGGCGCTTAACGAAGGGCGTTCCCTTGCGGTACTTGCCACCGTCACGCATCAGCACATCTACGGGATTCTCTTTCGACTGCTGTGGCCCCTCCTCTCCCTCGTGAGAGAGGCGACCGAACGTCCCGAAATCGGCGACCGGCCCCTGCGGGAGACGCCGGTCCTTCTCACCTCGGCGCGTCTGCACTACCCCGAAGCGCTTGCGCGAACCTTCCGACGCGCGCAGGAGATCGGTCTTGAGACGGTGCTCGTCACCTCGCCCGCACACTTGAAGCGCCTCGACGCGTCGCTCTTCGCTCCGCTATTCGAAGGCGAAAACCCCGTGCGACAGCCCCTTGCGGTCGTTTCCTCGGCGGGCCCCCTGGACGAAGCCGGGGCGCTCCTTTCCCGCAACGTCTTCGGGCGCTTCCCGCTCGAAGTCCTCGGCTCGACCGAAACGGGCGGGATCGCGCGGCGCATGCGCGAACTCTCCGCGGACGGAACGGTCGTGACCCCCGACTGGCGCCCCATGCCGGGCGTCTCGGTTTCGGTGGAAGACGAAGAAACGGGTGCGATTCGCACGGAGGGCACGGGTCGCGTGCGGGTTTCGGGTCCTCAAATCCGATCGCCCGAAGGCGAAACCGGAGCGGATCGGATCGAACTGCGAACGGAAAAGACCGAAAACGGAGACATCTCGCGCTTTCGGTTGCTCGGTCGCACCGACCGCATTCTCAAGATCGAAGGCATGCGCGTCTCGCCCGCCGACATCGAGGCGGAGATTCTCGCAACGGGCCTCGCACGCTCGGTTCGGGTGCTGTCGGACCCCGCTAGCGCCGCGCGGCGGCGCGAATCGCTCGCCGCCCTCGTCGAATTGACGCCCGAAGCGCGGGACGTGATCCTTGCCGAAGGGAAGTCCCGCCTCACGGCGCTTCTCAAGGCGCGCTTGGCGGGTCGCGTCACGCCCCTTCAAACCCCGAAACGCTGGCGCTTCGTCGACGCGATGCCCGTCAACGCCCAGGGGAAGTGCACGGCGCGCTCCGCCGCCCGGTGCTTCGACGCTCGGGAACCCGAATGGGTGACGGTGTCGGATGCGTGCGATTCCCTTTCGGGTGTTCGCACCGTTCGGCTTCGAACGCGTTTGACCGATACCTTCGCGTGGTTCGAAGGACATTTCGAGGGGGTGCCGATTCTCCCGGGCGTGGCGCAGCTCGTTTTGGTCGAACGCGCGCTCAAAGCGCGTGCGGCGGACGGGGCGACGCTTTCCGCCCGCTCGGTACGCAACCTCAAATTCAAGGCGCCCACGACGCCCGGCATGACGATGGACCTCGTTCTTACGATTCCGCCGGAAAAAGACGGTGAATTGGCCGTGAAGTTCGCTTGGATTCGCATGGAACGAACCGAAGACGCCGAAACGTCGGATGCGCTTCGCGGTCCTTACGTCGAACACCCGCACGCGCAGGGGACGATCGTCTTCGGGTACGGCGCGGAGAATGCCGCGCCCCGCTGACGGCCCGTGCGGAATTTCAACCGACCGCATCGCCCCCGGTTCGAAGACTCTCAAGCGTTTCGGACCGGGGTTTTGTTTACTTTTCCGTCATTCTTTCGTCACTCGCGCGTCACGAACTCCTCACGAGCCCGTTACCGAGCCTTCACGGGACGGAAACGGGTTTTTCACATCACGTCGGCAGAATTTCATTCGGCACTTTCGCCAGCTCTCCGGATGATCTTCATGTCCGTTTCGATTTCCCGACGCCGTTTGCTCGGCTCCTCTTCGGCCGCGCTTGCAGCCGCCGCCGCGCCCTTCGGCGCTCTTCTTTCGTCGCCCGCCGCCGCGGCGGTGACCGAGGCGACGAAATCCTCGTTCGAACACCCCCTCACGCAACGCACCGTCGCCGAGATGCTCGCCATGAGTCCCGTCGACATGGCGCGCGAAAGTCGTCTCGTCTCGGCCGCTTTCCGCGTGCTCGTCGACGCGGCGGAACACCTTCGGGACGAAGCCGTGCGCAACACCGTCCTTGCGATCCTGAACGACCCCGTCCCGACCGTGGCCGACACGGACGAGAACAAGGTGCTCGCGGCCCTCAAGGCCGAGGGCCTGATCGATGCGGATCGCGCCGAACTCTTTCCGACCGTCACGCAAAAGGGCCGTGCGGAGCAGCCCTTCTGGAGCGCTCCGGGTTCGGGGTACGCGAGCCACCACGCCTATCCCGGAGGCCTTGCGACCCACTGCGCGCTCAACGTCCTTTCGGCCGTGCGCCTTCTTGAAAACTACGATTCCGTCTTCGACTGCGACCTCGATTACGACGCCGCCGTGGGCGGAGAACTCCTTCACGACCTTCACAAGCCCTGGGTCTTTGCGTGGCAGCCGGACGGTTCCTCGCGCGTTGAAAAGCCCTTGGCGAAGACGGGCGAACACCACGTGCTGAGTCTTGCGGAATCGATGAAGCGGGGACTTCCGGCCCGCGTCGTCGCGGCACAGGCCGCGGCGCACGACCACCCCGGAACGCCCGCGGGCGAAGCGCTTGTCGTCGGTTGGATCCGCGCGGCCGCCCTCATCGCGGGGGTCGACCCCGTCGAACGCGGGTTCCTCGCCGCGGACGGGAAGACCCTGCCCCTTCCGCGTCGCAGCGAAGGCTTCGTCGTGCACCTTGCGGACCACGACTTCGTTCTTTCGGGTCCCGCCTGTCAGTGGAGCCTCCCCGCCCTGAAGAAGCTCGCCGCGTCGACCTACGGGTTGACGAGCGACAAGGACTTCAACAGCTTCCGCAACTACGTGTTTGCGAATCTCTCCGCGATGCGCGTCTGGGCGCTTCTCTCGAACTCGGGCGAAGCCGCGCTCGCCGCGGACGTCGCACGAATTCTCAAGGCCTGACGCCGTCGTCAACACCATCGAATCGGGCGCGTCTCGTGCGTCGTCGACTTCAGCGCGCCCGAGGTCGTTCGGGACGATGCGGAACACGATTCCGCCGTCCCGGCCACATTGCATACAGGATGATATTGCCATGATCCGTACTTTCAAGTTCGCCGCCGTTGCTCTCGCGGCCGCCTCCGCTTTCGCCGCCTTCGGCACGGCCAACGCCGCCGACACCTTCCCGACGATCGAACGCGCCGCCAAGGGCGACATCACCGCCTGGGGCGGTGCGCGCCGCCTGCAGGGCGACCAGACCGAACTCGTCCGTCAATCCCTCTCGAACAAGATCGCGAAGAACGTCATCATTCTGATCGGCGACGGGATGGGCGACAGCGAAATCACCGCCGCGCGCAACTTCGCGCACGGTGCGGGCGGATTCTTCCCCGGCCTCGACGCTCTGCCCCTCACGGGCCAGTACACGCACTACTCGCTCGACCCGAAGACGAAGAAGCCCCGCTACGTGACGGACTCGGCGGCTTCGGCGACCGCCTGGAACACGGGGGTCAAGAGCTACAACGGCGCGATCGGCGTCGACGTGAACGGCAAGCCCCACGTGTCGATTCTCGAACTCGCGAAGAAGGCCGGCAAAGCGACGGGCAACGTCTCCACCGCCGAGCTTCAGGACGCCACGCCCGCCGCCGTCGTCGCGCACGTCACGCACCGCAAGTGCTACGGCCCGAACGCGACGAGCGAAAAGTGCCCGAAGGAAGCCGCCGAAAACGGCGGCATCGGCTCCATTACGGAACAGTTCATCAAGATGCGCGCCGACGTGACGCTCGGCGGCGGCATGAAGAGCTTCAAGGAAGTCGCCAAGGGCGGCGAATTCAAGGGCAAGGTGCTCCTTGACGCCGCGCGCGAAGCGGGTTATCAAATCGTCACGAACACGGCCGAAATGCAGGCCCTCACGGCCGCCGATTCGACGAAGCCCGTTCTCGGGCTTTTTGCCGAAGGCAACATGCCCGTGCGCCTCAACGGTCCGAAGGCCACCTACCACGGCAACCTCGACAAACCCGCGATCGTCTGCGAAAAGAATCCGAAGCGCACGGCCGACCATCCGACGCTCGCTCAGATGACCGAAAAGGCGATCGAACTCTTGAAGACGAATCCGAACGGCTTCTTCCTCCAGGTCGAAGGCGCGTCGATCGACAAGGAAGACCACAAGGCCAATCCCTGCGGCCAGTTCGGCGAAACGGTCGACCTCGACGAAGCCGTGAAGGTCGCGCTCGACTTCGCGAAGAAGGACGGCAATACGCTTGTGATCGTGACGGCCGACCACGCTCACTCCTGCCAGATCGTCTATCAGGACACGAAGGCCCCGGGCCTCACCGCTTCGGTGATGACCGCCGACGGCGCCCCGATGACGGTCTCCTACGGCAACAGCGAAATCGAAGGCGACCAGGGTCACACGGGCACGCAGCTGCGCGTGGCGGCCTACGGTCCGCACGCCGCCAACGTGACGGGTCTCACCGACCAGACCGACCTCTTCTTCACGATGCGCGACGCCATGGGCCTCCGATAACGATCGTCGCGAACGGCACCCGGGGCAAAACCGGCCGCCCCGGGGAGCCGGAAGAGCCCGACGGTCCGGGCGCAAAGCCCGAAGCCCCCGAAACGCCCGCCCGAAAGCGCGGGCGTTTCGGTTTTCGGCTTTCAGAGTCTTCGCCGACATACCGGCCGTGCACGTTCGTTTCCCCCGAACGTGCGTTTTCTTCGCGTCCCCCGTTTTTCAGCGGAGAGCGCTAGAATTTCACCCCCTTAACGTTTTCCCTAATTCCCTTCTTTCCCTCGTTTTCCCCATGACCGACCGCACGCTCCCTCGGGAAGGTCTCCGGGCGTGGCTTCCCGTTCTCGGCCTCGCCTTCGCCGCCTTCACCTTCAACACCTCCGAATTTCTCCCCGTGGGGCTTTTGCCCGACATGGCCGCGGGGCTCGGCGAAACCGTCTCCGATACGGGCCTCATCATCACGGGCTACGCCTGGGTGGTGGCGATCATGTCGCTTCCTTTGACGCTCCTCACCGCGAAAATCGAACGCCGCAAACTTCTTCTCGGTCTCATCGCGGTCTTTGCGCTTTGCCACGTGGTCGTGCTGTGGACGAACACGTTCGAGTCGCTCCTCGCGGCCCGCATCGGGGTTGCGTTCACGCACTCCGTTTTCTGGTCGATCATGACGCCGCTTGCCGCCCGCATGGCCCCGCGCGGAAAGCGCGCCGTGGGGCTTGCGGCCGTGATGGGCGGAACGATCGTCGCGACCGTTCTGGGGGTTCCGATCGGCACCCAGCTCGGGCACTTCTTCGGGTGGCAGGAAGCGTTCTGCGTGATCGGCGCCGCGGCCTTTGCGTGCCTCGTTCTCATTTGGGCGGTGTTGCCCGAATGTCCGAGCAACAAGGCGGGGTCGTTGGCGGCTTTGCCGGGACTTCTGAAGCGTCCCGCGCTTTTACAGCTCTATTTCCTTACGGCCGTCACCGTTCTCGGGCAGTTCACGGCCTACTCCTACGTGAGTCCCGTGCTGCAGCAGGCGGGTTACGGGGAATCGGACGTCGTCACGGTGCTCCTCGTTTTCGGCCTCGCGGGCATTCTCGGGACGGTCGTTTCAACAAAGACCGTGGACCGCTTCACGTCCGCAACGCTCACCGTGCCGCTCGTGGTGATCGCCGCGGTGCTTGCGCTATTCAACACCGCGGCACACCTCGGATATTCGGAACTTCTCATCCTCACCCTGTTCTGGGGCGCGGCCATGACGACCGTCTGCATGGCCTTCCAGACGGTGGTGCTCAACGTGGCTTCGGACGCCGCCGACATCGCGGTGTCGCTCTACTCGGGGATCTTCAACATCGGGATCGGCACCGGAGCCTTTACGGGAAGCCTCATTTCCGCCCGTTGGGGGTTCGAACCCGTTGCGCCCTCGGGGGCGGCGTTCGTGGCGGTGTCGGCCGTTCTGTGCCTTGTGCTCTGGGCGACGACGAAGTCGGCGGTACTGCCGGGAGGCGAAAAGCCCGCTTCGAGCACGGCGGGCGAAGAGGTTCCGCACTGAGCCGCAGGAGATTGTTCCGACCCCGAAAGCCTCAAAAAAGCGAAAAAAGCCGCTTCGACCGCCGGTCGGGGCGGCTTTTCTTTCGCGCGGACGCGACGGCGAAAAGGCGCCCTCCGGGATGCACCGATGCAAACCGCCCCGACGAAGCGATCGTGCGGGGCGGTCCGAGTGAGGGCTCCGTCGGGGCGTGCCCGCCGAAGTTCGGGGGCGGCTCAGCGCTCCAGAACGAGGAGCGCGTCGACGCGGTTGTCGGGGGTCATGCGCACGGCGTAGCGACGGCGCTTTCCCTGGAGAATCAGGTGGCGGTCGATCGCCTTCTGAAGGCGCGCGACGTCCTTTTCAAGACGAGCGACGACGGCGTCGTGCTCGTCCGCGAGGCGATCCGCATCCTTCTTGACGGAGGCGACCAACGTCATCTGCGCTTCGTTCATGCCGCGCGATTCGACTTCGAGGGCTTGGAGGGCAATATTGCGGCTCTTGTCAAGAAGCGGATGCACGCTCGGGAATTCCTGCACGTTGAGGGCGATGCGCGAGGAGCACCGCATTCCGTGGATGTAGTCGTCGCTCGCGATAACGCGCATGAGCGCGATCGCACGCAGGAAGAGAACCGCGACTTCACGCTCGTCCATGAGCGCGATGCTTTCCGTGAGGGCGTGGTCCGCTTCGTCCGCGGTGCGGATCGTATTGACGTAGGTCTTGAGCGCCGTGTCGATGCGGGCGTTGACGGCGCGCATCGCGGCCGCAAGCCGGTCGGCGCGTTCGGTGCGCTCCTGCGCACGACCCTCTTCGAGCCCCAGACGACGCACGTCGCGCGAGAGGTCGAAAAGTTCGTCCCAGCGATGCTTCCACTCGTGACCGCGCACGGCGGGAATGAAGAGCTTCAACTTTCGGAGGCGCTCTTCGATCACGTCGAGTTCTTTGCGCAGCTCCCCTTCGAGCTCGTGCTTTTGTTCGGCGGGGTCAAGAAGGTTGAAGAGACGGTGCACGGCCTGCGGCCCGCCCCAACTGTAGTCGGGAGCGCTCATGGGTTCGCCCATTTCCGCTCCCTCGCGCAGGGCGATGACGGAAAGGTCGTTCGAGGTGGCGTTCACGCGCGGCTCGAACCCCGCGGCAAGCGCGTTTTCAATGACGGGCGAAAAGCTCACCGCATAGGTGTCGGCGGCGAATTCGTCCTCGGGCTCCCAGGCGAGCACCGCGTTGTGCGCGAAGATCCCGTCGAATTCCTTTTTCTCATGGGGCTGCAACGCCACTTCGCGGTAGCCGGGCAACTCGATTTCGAGCGCGCGCTGCACGAAGAGTTCCGCCGACGTGACGTCGCCCGCCACCGTCGTGAAGGCGAGCATGTCGGGACGCAGCACCCCGACCGTCGGGCGCGCGGCTTCGGGTTCGGGCTTCGGCGCCTCGGGAACGCGCACGGACTTCGGGCGCGCACCCACACGTTCAATGCGACGGGCGGCCGCGGGTTTGCGGCGCAAAACCTGCCAGACCACGCCCGCGCCGCAACCGACGACGCAGGCACCGAGAAGAAACGCGGTGATGAGAGAGTTGTCCATAGAATCGGAGCTTTGGGAATCGTTTCGGCGGGCGGGTCTGCGCGCGCTGAAAACGTCGCGCGGCGCAAAACGGGCCCGCAGGCCCGAAAGAAACAAAAAGAGGTCCTCGAATTGTAGCCCGAACAGCGCTCGCTCAAATCCGTAAACCCCTCCCAGTACCTTGAAGCAACGCAGGTTTCGGCGGCATTGTCGGGGAGTCTCGGATTTGAACCGGGAGCGGGAAGCGCGTCGGGGCGATGCGGTGACGCTTCTTTGATTTCGCGCAAGGTTTTCCGAAGCCGGGCACGGTACCATAGGCGTCCTTACCGTCGATCGCCTTCTCAGGTGTCGTCGGCCTCATTCCTTCACGCAGACACTTGACCTCGGGACCGCCTCATGCTCAATTTTCAGAATCACACGCTTGAACTCGCCAACGGCGTTCAGATGCCGATCATCGGTTTCGGCACCTGGCAGATTCCGCTCAACGAACACTTCACCTCGAGCGTTCAGACGGCGATCCAAATCGGGTACCGTCACTTCGACACGGCTCAGATTTACAACAACGCACAGCTCCTCGGCGAGGCGATTCGCGATTCGGGCGTGCCGCGCTCGGAATTCTTCATCACGATGAAACTCTGGACCTCGCACCGCTCCTACGAGTGCGCGATCGAGGGGTTCGAGCAGATTCTGGAACAGCTCCAGATGGAGTACGTCGACCTTCTGCTCATTCACTGGCCCGCCTCCCAGGGAGAAGCCGTCGTGTGGCAGGCGCAGAATTTCGGCGCGTGGCGCGCGCTCGAAACGATCTACGCGCAAAAGCGTGCTCGGGCAATCGGCCTTGCGAACTTCCTTCCGCACCACCTCGTGCCGCTTTTGACGCGTGCGAGCGTCGCGCCGATGGTCAATCAGTTGGAAAGCCACCCGGGCTACACGCAGTTCCGTGCCGTGGGTTTTTCGCTTGCGAACCGCATCCCCGTGCAGAGCTGGAGCCCGCTCGGACGCGGCACGCTCCTGCGTCATCCCCTCATGATCGAAATTGCGCAGGCCCACGGCGTCACGCCCGCGCAGGTGGCTCTGCGCTGGAGTCTCCAACACGGCCTCTGCCCGATCCCGAAGGCGACCGAATTGCGTCACCAGCAGGAAAATCTCCGCATCTGGCACTTCGAACTCACGCCCGAAGAAATGAAGGCCCTCGACACGATGCCGCAAACGGCGTTCTCGGGACTTCACCCGGATACGGTGACGTTCTGAGAAAGATTCGGGGGAGCTCCGGCCGTTCCCGCAGCTCCCGATACGCTCGGTGCGTTCGAAGCACCCGAAGCCCCGGCTCGACCGGGGCTTGTTCGTTTGAGAGAAAAAAAGCCGCTCGAATGCGCTTCGAGCGGCTTTTTTCGATTTACGAGGTTCGGACGACGTCCGGGATCAGAACGCCGGCACCACCGCGCCCTGATACTTCTCTTCGAGGAACTTCTTCACGTCGGGCGTCGTGAGAGCGGCCTTCAGCTTCGCGATTTCGGGGCGGTTTTCGTCGCCCGCACGCACGGCCACGATGTTGGCGTAGGGCGAATCCTTCGCTTCGATGGCGATCGCGTCCTTCACGGGGTTGAGGTTCGCGCCGAGGGCGAAGTTGGAGTTGATGACCGCAAGCGCCACGTCGTCGAGCGAACGGGGAAGCTGCGCGGCTTCGATTTCGACGAACTTCAGGTTCTTCGGATTCGAAACGACGTCCGCGACGGTGGCAAGCACCCCGACGCCGTCCTTGAGTTTGATGAGGCCCGCCGTTTCAAGCACCTTCAGAGCGCGCCCGCCGTTCGTCGGGTCGTTCGGGATCGCAACCTTGGCACCGTCGGGCGTGTCGGCCACAGCCTTCACGCTCTTCGAATAGACGCCCATCGGTTCGATGTGAACGGCCACGAGCGAGGCGAGCTTCAGACCGCGCTGCGCCGAGAAGTCGTCGAGGTAGGGCTTGTGCTGGAAGAAGTTCGCGTCGAGCTCCTTGTCGTTCAAGGAAAGGTTCGGCTGGACGTAGTCGCTGAATTCGACGATCTTGAGCTTGACCCCCTGAGCCTTCAGCGCGGGTTCCACGAAGCGGATGATGTCGGCGTGCGGCACGGGCGAAACGCCGATCGAAAGGGTGGTCGTACCGTCGGCCGCCTTCGGGGCTTCGGCGGGAGCCTTGTCGCCGCAACCGGCGAGCGTCAGGGCAAAACCGGCGGCCACGGCCGCGGAGGCGAAGAATTTGGTGAACGTCATGATGTGCATCTCCAAGAGATTCGTTTTCTGAGAATGGATTTCAACGGGGGGCGAAACCCCCTCTTCGGAGCGCAGAGTTCGGCCGAACGCGTCACTTGAAAGTCCGGAGAGGATCCGGCAGACGACTCGGCGTTTTTCTTATGGATGAACCTGGCGGCCGACCCCCGCGGGGCGGCGTAAGTCGAAGTGTACGCCCGATTGCGGGGAGTGCGGGGCGGGCCGACGACGAAAAGGTACAAAGTCGTTTCGGTTTCTTGAGGTATTACCTCGAAACAAGGGTTTTTACCCGCTTCTTCACTTCCTTCCCGCCCCGAACCCTCCGACGCCCGTCGTCGCGGGTGTGTACGCCGATGCGGGGTGGATCAAAAATTTCCGAAAAATCACCCACCCCCGAAGCGAGTCAAAACCCCGTCGAATTTTCTCTTCGCGCCTCTCGCGCGGGGCGCTTTCGGTCCGCATACTGGTCTTCGAACAAACGTTTTTTCTTCCACGTGCGTCGCCTTTTCCCCGCCCGAAAGCGTTCCCTTTGTTTCGCGGCCTCGACCCGAAAAGGTCGATCGGACCGTACGCACGCCTTTTTCTTCGGGTAATTCGCCATGCAACAGTCCGCTTCCCATCCTTTCCCGCCGCTTCACGCACATCCCTTCGATCGGGCGATCACGAACGTCTTCGGCCGGTCGCTTTTCGGCCTTGCCGAAGACATCGAACTCGTGTCGCGCGCCAATCTGCCGAAGTCCGCCAAGAGCCTCGAGCGACTCGGCGTTCACCCCGTGACGGCGCGACTCGTCTTCGAGGGGCTCGAAGCGTGCGGTCAGCTCGAACACATCCTGGTTTCCGAAGCGTTCGTTCTCGCCGTGTGCGCGATGACGAAGGCCGACAATCCCGAGGCGCCCGCCATGCGGGCGCACTTGGAGCGCGTGAAGGGGAGCGAATCCGTCGCCCTCATCGACCGCTGCAAGCGTGCGATCCGCGCGGGCTACCCCGACGCCGCGGCCGAGAACCGATTCGTATCGGGCCAGGCCGCGGCCTGGGCGCTTCGAAAGTCCCTGCGCGACGAAGCGGCCTGACGGCTTAACGACTCTACAAGGGGCTTGAATAAGCAACGGCATTGGTTCCTTGGGACGAAGGCCCGGTTCGAAACATCGAACCGGGCCTTCGTCTTTTCCGGCGAACGCGTCGCACCGCGCCGTCGATCAGTCGAAGAGGTCGCGCGCGAGCTTCATCGGGCAGTAGGAGGGACCGCACATCGAACAGAAGTGCGCGGTGCGGGCGCCGCGCCCCTTGAGGTGTTCGCCGTGAAAGCGCCGTGCGCGCTCCGGGTCGATCGAAAGAAGAAACTGATCGTCCCAGCGGAATTCGAAGCGCGCGGCGCTCATCGCCGCGTCGCGAAGGAGCGCCCCGGAGATGCCCTTCGCAATGTCGGCCGCGTGGGCCGCAATGCGAAAGACCGCCATTCCTTCGCGCACGTCGTTCGCATCGGGAAGACCCAGATGTTCTTTGGGCGTCACGTAGCAGAGCATGGCCGTTCCCGCGGCGCCGATCGTCGTCGCGCCGATCGCGGCCGTCACGTGATCGTACCCCGCGCCGATGTCGGTCACGAGGGGCCCGAGCGTGTAGAAAGGCGCTTCGGAACAACAATCGTCTTCGAGGCGCTGATTTTCAACGACGCCCGAGAGCGGAACGTGTCCCGGTCCTTCGATCATCACCTGCACGCCCCGACGGCCCGCGGCTTCGTTCAAGCGTCCGAGCGTGCGGAGTTCCGCAAACTGTGCGGCGTCGTTTCCGTCCGCAATCGACCCCGAGCGCAGTCCGTCCCCGAGCGAAAGCGTGATGTCGTAGCGGGCGGCCGTATCGAGAATCTCCTCGAAGTGTTCGTAGAGGAAGTTCTCCCGCCCGTGTTCCTTCATCCAGCGCGCGAGAATGCCGCCTCCGCGCGAGACGATGCCCGTGAGACGGTTGCGGGTGAGTTCGACGTGCGCTTTGAGTACGCCCGCGTGAATCGTCATGTAGTCGACTCCCGACTCGGCCTGCTCGACAAGGACCTCGCGGAAGATTTCCCAGGAGAGGCGCCCGGGGTCTCCGCCCGCACGCTCGAGCGCTTCGTAAATCGGCACGGTCCCGAGCGGCACGGGCGAGGCGCGCAGGAGCATTTCGCGGGTCGTGCGGATTTCGGGCCCCGTCGAGAGGTCCATCACCGTGTCCGCCCCGCAAAAGAGCGCTTCGCGCAGTTTTCCGTGCTCTTCCCGGCCCGACTTCGACGAGGCGCTCGTACCGATGTTGGCGTTCACTTTCGTCGAAAAGGCCCTCCCGATCACCATCGGTTCGGCTTCGGGGTGGCGGACGTTGAGGGGAATCACGGCACGGCGTCGGGCGACTTCGTCGCGAACGAGTTCGGGCGTGAAGGCGGGAGCGGCGAGGAGCTTTTCGTAAAGCGCCTCGGCGCGGGGGTTCCCGCAACGGCTCAGCTCTTCGAGAAACGCTTCGCGCCCGAGATTTTCGCGCTCGGCCGCAAAGGCCATTTCCGGGGTCACGCGCCCTTCGCGGGCGCTCTGCAACTGCGTGGGCGCACCGGGCTCGGGTCGGGCGCGAAGGCGAGGCGCACCCTTCCCGTCACCTTCCCCGAAGGGGCCCGTCACGTCGGCAAGCCACAGAGCGGGCTGACGACCGCCGCCGAAGCACTCGGGCGTCGGCTCCAATTCGATGCGACGAAACGGGACGGGCTCGCCGAAACGGGACGGGCGATAGACGCGAAGACCGGGAAGACGACCCGCAAAGAGACGGGTGCGTTCGTCGGCGGCGTCGGGCGTTTCGAGGGTGTCGGCGTTGTCTGCGGACCGCTCGCGCGCGGCGATCGGAATAATCGACGCTTCCGGAGCGATCGAAGCCGTCGAAGCGGCAAGGGACTTTTCGGTCGAGTTCGTCATGAGGAGCCTCCTGTGGCGACGAATGGAAAACGTGCGCGGAGGATCCTTGATCGGAACGGGAGAAAAGGGACGAAGGAAAAACGGATGACGGCACTCCGAATTCGGAGTCCTCGTTTCCGTTTGTCGACATGCAGACACGCACCGCCCCACCGCCCTTTGCGGGACGGTGGGGCGATGCTTCCCAAGCCGTCGGCTTCGAGGCCACTCGCCGACTCTCTTCGGCTCAAAGAGAGGCCCCAAGACTTTCATGCGTTTCCCGCCGCAGGTCTCAACCCGATCTGGTGCTGGAAGTATTTCTCAACCGGACCGCACGGGCCCGGTACCCTCAACGCACCTCGAATGATACGCCCGATGCCCGTCCGTGCAGGAAGAAAACAAACGAAAGCTCGAAGTTCTTCGGAGCGGCGTGTTATTCGGCGTCGTTTTCCGCCTTCTCGCCGAAGGCGGGGTCCTTGCGGAAGGACTGCGCTTCGGCCGCCTTCTGCGCGCGGATCTTTTCAAGATTGCGAAGAAGTTCCCGCGAGTGCAGAGCCACCATGTCGACCGTGAGCCCCCGGCCTTCCGGCGCGCGACCGCGCGCGTCGTTTCTGGGAATGCCGTGCTCGAACGTGTGGTAGACGACCGTGCGGATGACGCCCTCGGTCGACTCGACTTCGTAAGTGAGAACGAACGGGCAGGCGTCGGCGCCGCTTCCCGCGGGGAGGCGCTTCACGTCGGCGCCCGCGGCGCGAAAGCCCTTTTCCATCGCGTCGACGAGTTGCGGGCTCTTCACGGAGTTGTTTTCAAGAAGACACACCGACATATAGTCGACGGGCGCGAACTGCGCCGTTTCGTCCTGCTCGGGGGCCGTTTCGGGGCGATCGCCCGAGAAGCTCGAGCAACCCGCAAGCAAAATACTTGCCGAGAGAAGACCGACCGTCGGTCGGAAGGCGTGAATCATTGTCCGGTTCCTCACTGAATGTGGACGGCCGCATCGAGGGTCCGAGGCCGCCGATACGGGAAACTATAGGGCAAGCCGACGGGGAATGCACGACCGCCCGCCACAAACAGAACGGAATGCGCAAGCAAGGCAACGCGCAAACCGTCTTCGAGCCTGTATAGTGGGAATCGGAAGACTTCGCGCCGCAGAGCGCTCTCCCGGGAAGCGTAAGTTCCGGGGAGAGAAGCGAACCGCCCGCATCCGAGAATGACCTCGAAAAAACTCGACGCGCATGTCCTTCCGTTCAGGCTACACTAACGAGACGACCGCCCCGTCCGTCGACGCGTGCCGTACGACGTCCCGCCCCCGAGGTTTCCGTCGCACGCGCGGCCGATCGTGCTCCCTCCGCTTCGATCGCCTTCGAACCGATGCGAGGGCCGAGTCGTTTGCCCAATCTTCTTTCGGATTGCACCAACAATGAATTTCACCAATCTGTCCGGAAATTTCGAGTACAAGCCCCTCATCCGCGTCATCGACGACGACGACGCCGTGCGTCGCTCCTGGGCGTTTTTGCTGAGCGGAGAATCCTACGACGTCGTCACCTACGCCGATGCGGGAAGTTTTCTCGCTTCGAGCGACTTCCGCCGCTACGGCGCCATTTTGCTGGACGTGCGCATGCCCAACATGTCGGGGCTTGAACTTCAAAACCGCCTGAAGGAACTCGGTTGCGACCTCCCGATCATCTTCGTTTCGGGCCACGGCGACATCGACATGGCGGTCAACACGCTCAAAAACGGCGCCGTCGACTTCCTGCAAAAGCCCGTGAAGGACGACCGTCTCCTCGAGGTGATCGACGCCGCGGTCGCCCGCAACAAGGCCGCCCGCCGCGATCAGGCCGAAGTGGCCGACTTCAAGGCGCGTCTGGAGCAGCTCACGCAGCGCGAACGCGAAGTGATCCGCATGGTCGCGCAGGGCTACTCCAACAAGGAAGTGGCGGCCGAATTCGGCATTTCCGAAAAGACCGTCCAGGTCCACCGCGGCAGCGCCTATCGGAAGCTCGATCTCCACAACGCGGCCGAAATCGCGCGCCTGCTCCTCCGTTCGGGCGACCCCCTCTGATAAGGATTGCGAGCGCCCGAGGATCGGGGGCCCGCTCCTGTTTCGGCTTCAAAGCCGGCATCCCTCGACGGGGGATGCCGGCTTTTTTGCATCGATTTTTGTCCTTCAGCCACTTTCACGGGCTGCCCGCCCCCCGAAAGGGTCGTTTTGAGGCATACTTTCGGCACTTTCGAAGCGCTCGGCCGCTTTTCACGAAGCGGTGTCCGACGTGCTTCGTGCGCGCGCCCCTCTCCTTCGTCGAGCGTTTGCTTTCGGGTTCTCCCCGCCGCACGTCGTGCGGTGCGCGGTCGAGATCCGCCCCGGAAGGCTCCTTTCGAAGTCGATCGAGCTCCGACGTTGCATTAACGTCCCGTCGCGCGCCCCGGCCCTTTTCCATTTTCTACTTTTGGAGACTGCCGATATGCTCAGCGACATCGAAATCGCCCAGGCTGCACGACTCACCCCCATCGACGAGCTTGCTCACGCGGCGGGCCTTGCCGACGCGGAATTCGAACCCTACGGCCGCGACAAGGCCAAGGTCGACCTCGACCCCGCCCGCAAGGAACGCGGCCGCCTGATTCTCGTTACGGCCACCTCGGGCATGCCTGCGGGTTCCGGCAAAACCACCACCTCGATCGCGCTCGCGCAGGGCCTCAAGAAAATCGGCAAGTCCGCCGTGCTCGCCCTTCGCGAACCCTCGCTCGGTCCCGTCTTCGGGATGAAGGGCGGTGCGGCCGGGGGCGGCTACAGCCAGGTCCTTCCGATGGAAGCGATCAACCTCCACTTCACGGGCGACCTCCATGCGATCACCGCGGCGAACAATCTGCTTGCCGCCCTTCTTGACAACGCCCGTCATCAGGGCCAGGTCGAGCTGCGCGAAATCTTCTGGCGCCGCGTCATGGACGTGAACGACCGTATGCTGCGCAACATCGTGAGCGGCCTCGGCGGCGCTGCGAACGGCATCCCGACGGAAGCGGGCTTCGACATCACGGCGGCTTCCGAATTGATGGCGGTTCTGTGCCTTGCGGACGGAATGGAAGACCTCCGCGCCCGCATCGACCGTATCGTCCTCGGCATCCGCAAGGACGGCACGGCCTACACCTGCAAGGACCTCGGCGCGACGGGGGCGCTTCTCGCCCTCTTGAAGGACGCGATGAAGCCCAACCTCGTGCAGTCGATCGAGGGCAACCTCGCTTTTGTGCACGGCGGCCCCTTTGCCAACATCGCGCACGGCTGCAACTCCCTCGCCGCCACGCGCGCCGCTTTGAAGTTGGGCGACTTCGCCGTGACGGAAGCGGGCTTCGGCTCGGACCTCGGCGCCGAAAAGTTCATCGACATCAAGTGCCGCATGGCGGGACTCAAACCCTCCGCCGTGGTGCTCGTCACGTCCACGAAGGCCCTCAAGTGGCACGGCGGCGTGCCCCTCCCTGAAATCGGCAAGCCCGACGTCGAAGCGCTTCGCAAGGGTCTTTGCAACCTCGACGCGCACGTGCGCAACCTCAAGAATTTCGGGCCCGAAATCGTCGTCTCCCTCAACCACTTCCACACGGATACGGATGAGGAAATCGAAATCATCCGCAACCGCTGCACCGAACTCGGCGTGCGCTTTGCGGTGTGCGACGGGTTCGCCCGCGGCGGCGACGGTGCTGTGGAACTTGCGCGCGCCGTTCTCGAAGCGGCCGACGAGCCCCGAGAACTTCACTTCGCCTACGAAGAAGACGCTCCGCTCCTTGACAAGGTGACGGCGGTCGTCCGCAAGGTCTACGGCGGCGAAGGGATCGAACTCTCCGAAGCCGCGAAGAAGGACCTGAAGCGCATCGTCGAGCTCGGCTTCGGCCACCTCCCCGTCTGCATCGCGAAGACCCCCTTCTCGCTTACGGCCGACGGCAAGGCGCTCGGCGCTCCGACGGGCTTCACGGTCCCCGTGCAGCGCTTCATCCTCAACGCCGGTGCCGGTTTCGTCGTCGTGACGACGGGCGCCGTCATGCGCATGCCCGGTCTCCCGAAGGCCCCCGCCGCCATGCAGATCGACGTCGTCGACGGGAAGATCACGGGCCTCGCCTGATCGCTCCCCTCACCCGAGGTCGACGGTTTGCGAACGGCTTCGGGTGCGGTGTCGACCCATTGTTTCCTTTGATCGCTTAAATCGATCGAAGAGAGCTTCCACAGAAAACCGCGGTTTATCCGCGGTTTTCTGCATTTCGGATACGGTTTTCCACGGAGACCGCTTCGCTTCCCCGGAAAAGTCGGACTTGTCGAGGGAAAACCCAAGAACGGAGCCCGTCTCCGCTCGCAACACGCTTGAAGTCACGCTTGAAACGAAGACCGGCGAAAAGACCTGCGCCGTCGTCAAGGCGTCGTCCGTGTAGGTTGCCGACGGCTAAGGTTGCACCCGCCGCTTCCGAAGGTAGTTGCTTAGCGGCAGGCACGCAAGCCACGCCCCGATTACGCCCCGATCACGGGCCGACCCGGGAAGAGTCGATCGAGCACCCGCGCGAGGTAGCGGGAAAACGGTATGAACTTGACGTGGGGCGAGACGAGGTTGCGAAGCGGATCGAAACTCGCGTTCGCGTACTTTTCTCCGTCGACATAGAGGTCGAGACTGATCGCGAACTGCTTCACGAGAGCGGGCAGGTAGTACTGCTCCTTTCGCCACGAATAAACGAGCGTGAGACGGCACGCGCCGGGAGCGGCGTCGCGGGGGAGCGTGCGCACGTCAAAGCGCTTTTTCTTCAAGAGCTCCAGGAGCACCTCGTGTACTTCGGGCTCGACAAGCCCCGGCTCCACCACGCAGATCGTTCGTTCCGTCGTGCGCATCGAGCCGTTCACATGCACGACGGAGCACCCTCCGAGACCGACTGCAACGAGCAGTGCGACGGGCATGAGGGCGCGGAGCGGGATGCGGGCGATACGGGAAAATCGGGTGCGAAGCCCGCGAAGGAGAGACGGGTCCATGGGTCGGAAGGCTCGGGGAAAAACGGAGAGGCCGCGCCGGCACGAGCGCCGATTTGAGGCGGATTGCGGTCCCGAACACTCTAGCGCGGCGAAACTCCGACCTGCAAGCCGAGAGCGCGAAGAGAGCGTGAGGAAAGCCCGGAGAGAAACGGAAGAGGAGCCGAAGAAGGCCTGCGCGGAACGCGGAGAGCGATTCTCGAAATCCTGAAAAAGGAAACGGCGGTTCGGAAAAAGGAGAAAACCGAACCGCCGCAAGAGAGGAGAAACAGTCTTCGGGACTCAAGCGATGCGACCAAACATCTCATCACCAAGGACTGCTCGGAAATTCCCGTGAAGGAATTCCCTGCGGAAACCTCGAAACCGTCGACTTCGTTTGTCCTCACTACGTCGGGGCTTCACTCCGGAAGCGGGGACCAGCCGCTTGACTCCGGAAAAATTCCGCTTTTTTCAACCACCAGAAAGAGCCACATGTCGCTCTTCCCGCCGTCGATCCGACCGGGGACCGACGACTGTTCGACTAAACAAGACACCCCAAAGGAGAAAAGAATGTCTTCATCGAACAGGACGTAGTGTACCAAGGGGAATCCCTTGTGTGTGATCCGAAGTACGTTTTTCATTTGCGTCAAGTGTTTCTATTTGTAACATAGGGTTTTTCCGAGCAGAAGACGTACTACCTTTGATCTAAACCCATACTTTGGGCTATATCAGGGGATTTTTACAGTTCGAACCCGCTTTCGGCAAACCTTCTTTTTCGTTTTCCGAAAAAGGCCTGCTCGTATCTCGTAAAGGAAAACCCTCGGGATTCAATTGTTCGGTTTTTCTAAACAATCCGTTCGGAATGCGACCGTCGCCGGAAGCGTCGCTTCGATTCGCCCGCTAATCAGGCAAAAAAAAGAGGAGCGCCGAAGCGCTCCCCGCGTCGAGTTGTTTTCGGATACCCCCTCGGGGATACCGCGTCCTAAGTCCGCGGGCGGAGGCCGAAACCTCCGCTCGACGCCGCGAACGAACGCTGTTTTTCGCTTTTTTAGAAAACGAGCTTCGAGATGACCCAACCGATCACGGTACCCGACACCACGAAGACGAGCCCCGGGCGCAGGTACGAGTGGTTGATGACGAAGGTACCCAAGCGGGTCGTACCGGTGCGGTCGAAAGCCGTGCAACCGATCTGAGCGCCCCCCGGGATCATGAAGTCGCCGTAGCAGCACGCCCAGGTACCGATAAGGAATTCGGGCGGAAGGCCGAACTTGAGGCCGAGCGGCATCATGATGGTGGTGGAGACCGTGGGCGAGAAAATGACGGTCGAAACGCAGAAAGCGGCCACGCAGAAGAGGAACGGAGCCGACGAGGCGATCCCGGAGAAGGCGTCGGAGAGCACCTGCGTGTGCGAGTCGAAGAACGTACCCGTACACCAGGCAATGCCGAAGACGCCCACGACGCCGATCAGACCGGAACGGAAGACCGAACCCGAGGCGAACTTTTCCGAGGGCACCTTGCAGACCATGATGATCACGAAGGCGGTCGCGAGCATCACCATCTGGATGAGGTTCGGGATCGGGAGCTGCGTCACCTTGTCACCCGAGACCCATTCGGGACGAAGACCGGGAACGGAGCCCACGAGAATCGAGACGAGAATGCCGAGGAGGAAGATCACGACGGCGGTCTTCGCACCCTTCTTTTCTTCATACTTCTGCGAGAGGTCGCCACCGGCAAGCCACTGGTAGTCGCCCGAAGCCAGACGGCGCTGGAATTCGGGGTCTTCTTCCAATTCCTTGCCGCGCCAGAAGACGGAAAGGGCCGCGCAGAAGGTCGCGCAGAGGAAGGTCGGCACCGTCACGGCGAGAATCTGCCAGAAGGCGATGCCCTGCGTCGACATGATGCCCACCATGGCGGCCATGGCGGCGGACATGGGCGAAGCCATCACGCCGATGCCGGCTGAAATCACCGAGGCCGACACGGCGCGCTCGGGACGAACGCGGGCCGAGGCCGCCACTTCGGCAACGACCGGATACACCGCAAAGGCCACATACGCCGTCCCCACGAGCATCACGAAAAGCGAGCAGACGAAGGGACCGACGATCGTGATCGCCTTCGGGTACTTGCGCAGCATCTTTTCCGCAAGCCGCACGAGAAGGTCCAGGCCGCCCGAACCCTGCAGCACGGACGTCGCGGCGATCACCGCCGTAATGATGAGAAGCACCGAGGTGGGAGGCGAGCCGGGCTGAACGCCGAGACCGAGAACGAGCACGCAGACACCGAGACCGCCCGCGGCACCGAGCCCGACGCCGCCGAGGCGACCGCCCACGGCCACGCAGAGGAGCACCACCGCGAGCTGGACCCAAAACATGAGATCCATTTCCATCTTGAAAATTCCAAAGCGTTGATACGGGTCTCCGCGAAAGAGCGGCAAGGCGTCGCGGGACCTTAAGAGAAAGCCCCCGCCGGCGGACCGAAGGCGACGGGCGAGGGCAAAGACAATTATTGTAACGGCGCGTTACCGATCGTTTATTCCCGAAACGCGCCGTCGGGCAACGGAATGTCGGACATTTTTTGAGCGGGCTCAAAGGAAGCGCTTATGCCGATTTTTGTCGACAAAATGAGGGGTACACCCTTGCGTTGCGAAGCGGAAAAACGGCACGGGAAAGGCAGAGAGAAGACGAAAAAACACGACCCAGAAAAAAGGCGCCCTCCCTCGATGCGCATCGCGGATGCGGACCGAGAAGGGCGCCTTCGGTTGGCGCCGGGCACCGTGCTTCGCCGAAGTCCGGCCTTGGGATTCCCGGCTTCGGACTTCGGACGAGAGCTTGCGACCGTCGAACGTGTCAGACGTCGAAGGTCGCGTGCGTGACGGGTTCGACCGCGAGGAGCGCCATCACATCGCGCGCCACATCCTCGACCTCACGCAGGTGCATGAGGCGCTCGGCCAGCGTTTCGACCGTTTCGGCGGGGAGCACCATCTCGGATACGGAGCGGAACTTTTTGAGGAGCGCCTCGTCGCTCACCGGATTGACGGGGGAACCGAGCGGCATCGGCACGCGCTCTTCGAACACGCGCCCGTCCGCGAGCGTCACGCGCACGATCGGTTCGTCGTCGTCCTTCTGGGTGTCGTCGACCGTCATGCGCACCTTCGCCATCGCAACGGCAACGCGCGGATCGTTGCGGCGGGTCCGAGCGTAGGACGCAAGCTGCGCGTTCCCGAACACAAGGTCCGCGGCGAGCGCATAGGGAATCGAGAGTTGCGCGGAATTCATGGGATGCAGGTCCCGCGCACCGCACATGCCGAAAACGAAGGGGTTGATGACGACCTCGATTTCGGCGACTTCGTCCGCGGAGAAGCCCTCTTTCGCCATCAAGTTGTCGAGCGCGTCGATGCTCGAATGGGTCGAGCGGCAGGAGGCATGCGGCTTGATCGAGACGCGGCGAAGCTTCCAATTGACGCCGAGTTCGGCCGTCCAGGCTTCGGGAACGCGCGAGGAAGGCGCAAAACTCTTGTCGAAACCGCCCCAAACATCTTCGAAAACCTGCGAGGGTCCCGTAAAGCCCCGACGCGCGAGAATTGCGGCGGAAAGCCCGCCCCAGGCGGCGTGCCCCGCATGGAGGCGCTTGCTTTGCGCGCCGTCGTGCACGCACGCCCAGAGCCCCGAAGCATAGGAGGATGCAAGCCCCAGAGCCATCGCGAGCTCGTGCTCTCCGAGCCCCAGAATGCGACCCGCGGCCGCAGCCGCCCCGAAGGGACCGCACGTGCCCGTCGAATGGAAGCCCGCTCCGTTGTGCGCCTCGTAGGCGCCGCACGCTTCCAAAGCGCGACGAGCGACGTCGTAGCCGAGCACGACCGCCGTGATGAATTCGCGGCCCGTAACCGTACGGCCTTCGGCGGCCGCAAGTTCCACCGCGGCCGCAGCTGCGGGCAGAACCACCGCACCCGAATGATCGCATCCGCCCGTGTCGTCGAGCTCGAACGCATGCGCGGCCGTGCCGTTCACGAGGGCCGCGTTGAGGGGCGTCATCGAGGCGCCTTCGCCCCATAGGGTCGCACGACCGCTCGGGGCTTCGCCCGCTTCAAGGAGAGCCGCGCGCAGAAGGTGCGCTTCTTTCGAGACGGCGCCCGCCACGCCCGCGCCGATCGTATCGAGAATGTGTCGTTCGGCCTTCGCGACGACGTCTTCGGGGAGGTCTTCGTACCGGGTTTCGGCGACGAACCGCGCGAGAACGGCGCTCTTCAAGGTCGGGGTATCGGGAGTTTCGGCGGCTTGAGTCATGGGGGATCTCCGTGGAGAAAGGGAAAGGAAGAAAAGCGGAAAAATTCCGAAGAGGTATGACATTCTAGTTTGCCTCGCGTAGCTCGGCCCGCGGGACTACACTCGATATGAGGGAGTTCCGCTTTGAGGGCCCGTGCGGACGAAGGACACCCGAGCGCGCAAGACGCAAAGGAGGCCGAAGGCGCGCTTCGCCCCCGTCCGGAGGGTGTTTGCAATTCCCGAGGCGATCCCTCAAAAAAAAGTTGCACGCAAAATGCAGATTTAAGGTAATATTCTTCCTATCAATATTCGGACCCCGATTCAGTCCGCCCGATATTTCCCGGGTTTCGGCGGCGCCAGACGCTCCGCAAGCCCGCAAGCGAAGGAATTCAACATGCTTACCGCCAATCAGATCGCTCTCATCAAGGCCTCGGTTCCCTTCCTCGAAGAACACGGCCTCGAACTCACGACGCACTTCTATCGTCGCATGCTTGAAGGCAACCCCGAACTGAAGAGCGTCTTCAATCAGGCGCACCAGATGAAGGGCGAACAGCAGATGTCGCTCGCCGTCGCGGTGCTCGCTTACGCGAAGAACATCGAAAACCCGTCCGTGCTCGCGGGCGCCGTGCGCCGCATCGCCCAGAAGCACTGCACGATCGGGATCCGTCCCGAGCAGTACGCGATCGTGGGCCGTCACCTGATCGCCTCCCTCGGCGAACTCTTGGGTGAGGCCGCCACCCCCGAACTCGTCGATGCGTGGACGGCCGCCTATCAGCAGCTCGCGGACCTCCTGATCGCCACCGAACAGAAGATCTACGACGAACAGGCGAACGTCGAAGGCGGCTGGTCCTCCTGGCGTCCGATGCGCGTTGCGAACCGCGTTGAAGAATGCCGCGACGTCGTTTCCTTCTACCTCGAACCCGCGGACGGCGGCCCCCTGCCCGCGTACGCCCCCGGCCAGTACGTCTCGGTTCGTACGTTCGTCAAGGAACTCGGTCTCGTGCAGCCCCGTCAGTACACGATCTCGCAGGCGAGCGGCACCGGTTTCATCCGCATTACCGTCAAGCGCATCGCGGGCGACACGACCCCCGAAGGCCGCATGTCGAACCACCTCCACAAGTATCTCAAGACGGGCGACGTGATCGACGTCTCCGCTCCGACGGGCGACTTCACGATCGACGTGAAGGCCGAGCACCCGGCGGTCTTCATCGCCGCGGGCATCGGCATCACCCCGATGGTCCCGATGATCGAAACGCTCTCGACGGAAAACCCCCTGCGCGAAGTGCACTTCATCTACTCGACGCAGAACTCGGAAACCTATCCGCTTCGCACCGAAGTCGAACGCGCCCTCTCCGGCATGCCCAACGCCGCGAGCGCGGTCTTCTTCACGAAGCCCCTGGAAAAGGACCGCATCGGCGTCGACTACAACGCCGAAGGCCGCATCTCGGTCGACGAACTGCGCAACTTCTGCCAGAATCCCGATGCCGACTTCTACCTCTGCGGGCCGATCCCCTTCATGAAGTCGATCGCCGAAGCGCTCCGCTCGATCGGTATCATTGCGCCTCGCATCCACAGCGAAGCGTTCGGCACGGGCGACTGGGAATAAGTTCCCGGTACGGGGCGAATCGAAGTCGTTCGAACGCGTGACCGTTTGACCGATCGGATTCGCTCCCCTCGCTTCGATCCGTCCGAAGTCCGGCCCGTTTTGCCGATTCCTTCGCGCCCCGCGCGAAGGAAAGCGAAGCGGGCCGTTTCGCTTTGGTACGGTTCCCGTCGATTTGCGTCGACTTTCCTTTTCTTTTTCGGGCCGGCTCCCCGGCCCCGACGACCATGCAACTCACGCGCTTCACGGACATGAGTCTTCGCATTCTCATGTACCTTGCTCACGTCAACCGAGCCCGTCTCGTCACCGTTCAGGAGCTCTCCGAGAAGCTCGAGTGGAGCCCGCATCTCCTCGTCAAAATCGTCAACCGCCTCTCGCACGAAGGGCTCGTCGAGGCGGTGCGCGGTCGCAAAGGGGGAATTCAGCTCGCCGAAGGAGCGGAAAAGCGCCGTATCGGCGGGCTCGTTCGGCTTTTCGAAGGGACGGAACCCCTGATCGACTGCTCGCAGCCCGCCTGTACGCTGCGTGCGGGCTGCGCCCTCGGACGGGCGCTGCACGACGCGCAGGAAGCGTTTTTCGCATCGCTCGATGCGATGACGATCGAAGACGCCGTGCGGCCGCCCGAATTGCGCCGCACGCTCTCGCGCCTGAACGGGATTCCGATCGTCGAAGTTTCAAGCGCGGCCACCACGGAGGACGAGGGCGCCCGGGCCTGAGGACCGTTTCCTCGGTTTTTCTCGGCCCGCCCCTCTTCCGACCTTGATCCCGAGCTTTCTCGGGATTTTCTTTTTCAGCGCGGTCGCGCCGCGTCCGCTTCGAGGACGCCCGCGCGCACGAGCACGTCGCGCACCGCCACGGCCGAGCGGCATTCGAGTTTGCGGGTGAGGTTGCCGCGATGCATTTTGACCGTGGCCACCGTAACGCCGAGGCGATCGGCGATTTGTTTGTTGAGAAGTCCCTCGGCAACGAGCGCCGCGACGGCCGCTTCTTTGGCGGTCAGGCGCGCGACGAGTTCCCGGGCTTCGACGTCCGCCTGCCGTGCGACGTGCGCTTCGAGACTCCGCTCGACCGCACCCCGCACCGCTTCGATGAGTTCGCGCGGATCGGCGGGTTTCACGAGAAAGTCGACCGCACCGCGCTTCACCGCCCGCATGGCGGTCGGGACGTCCCCGTGCCCCGAAAGAAAGATGACGGGCAGATGCGCGCCCTTTTCGACGAGAGCCTCGTGAAGTTCCGAGCCGCTCATTCCGGGCATGCAAAGGTCCAGCACGACGCACCCCGGCCGTTGCGGGTCGTCGAGCTCCAGAAAACTTTTCGAACTCGAGTACGCGAGCACTTCGAAGCCCGACATCCGCAGGAGAAAGGTCGTGCTTTGAAGGTACGTCTCGTCGTCGTCCACCAGGCGCACGAGAGGGACGACCGCGGAGGCCTTTGAGGCCGTCGAAATCGAAACGGACGGATTGGGCGACGACGAATTCGAAACAGGATCCTTCACGGCGTCCTCTCTTCTTTTTTCTGCGGATCTTTTCCGTTACTTCAAAAATGCGGAAATCGCCACGCCGAAGTGTTCGGCGAGACGTTTCGCGGCCTCGGGCGGAATCGCGCGAGTGCCCGACTCCATGTCGGAGATGCGCGACTGCGTGACCCCCGCGAGGTCCGCCACCGCTTTTTGCGTCATGCGGCACTGTTGCCTGAGGCGCTTCAAAAGTACGCCGGGCGGCTCGTCGATCGCGGGCTTCCCGGGGTCGCGATCAAGCCCCATGAGCCCCAAGAGCGACGCCAGATGCGCCTCCACCAAGTCGGCTTTTCTCACGGGCACGCGCAGCGTGAAGACCGCATCGCCCGAGCGTGTTTCCGTTCGCGTCAACCGCACGTCGTCCATGTTCTTTTTCTTGAAGGCGTGCGAGTTCCCGCTCCGCGCTTCGTCTCCTTGTCGTATGCTTCAAGCTTGAATTTTACCGACTTCAGCGGCTTTGCCGCCCATAACAAGAAATCATGCCGTTTGACAAAGTCATCCAATCCATCTCGTCGCTGCGCGAGGAAATCAGCGGAGAGTTCGACGTCCTTCTGAAGGAAATGAGCGCACGCTTCGGCACGAAGCCCGATCCGGACGAAATTTTCCGGCCGCTCCCCGAGCCGCAGGATCTTTCCGTTTCCCTCATGCAGGCGCTCAAGGCGCGCCGCTCGGAACGCTCCTTCAGCAACGAGCCCCTGTCGGATCAGGACCTCTCGAACATCCTCTTCGCCGCCGACGGGATCAACCGCAAAAACGGCCGTCGCACGACGCCTTCGGCCCTCGACTGGCAGGATACCGAGATTTACGTCCTGAAGGCGAACGGCATTTGGCGCTGGGTGCCCGAACGACGCGGTCTCATTTTCTGCGCACGGGAAGACATCCGCGCCCGGACCTGCTACGCGCAGCCGACCGTCGCGCGCGCCCCCGTCCAGCTTGTCTACGTCTCGAACCGCGCCAAGACGCGCAACACCTTCACGGACCTCGCGGAAAAGGTGTTCACGAAGATTTCCCGAGACGTCTGGACCGAAGAGAAGATCGACGAAATGCGCGTTCGCGCCACGCACATCAACGTGGGAGCGAAGATCGAAGCCGTCTACCTCGCGGCCGCCACCATGGACATCGCCTGCGTTTCCCGCACGGGATTTCCCACGGAAGAGCTCGCACGGTTGCTTCGCCTTACGGAAGACGAAGCGATCGTCGCATGCCAAAGTCTCGGCTACCGGCCGAAGTCGATTCTCGACCACATCCGGTGACGTATGCGTTGATCCCGTGTCGGTGACGACTTGATGTTGCCGACATGCCGAACGTCCCCGATACCGCGTATCGTTCGAGAAGCGGATGCTCGGACCGCACCGCGACGATGAATTCTTCGATAGGGAGCGCCTGCGCGTCGTAGCCCGAGGATGTTTCGTCCGCACGCCCCGGGTAGAGAACAAGGTCGAGCTCGCCCGCACGCAGGTCCTCCCGGAAGTCGAGTTCCACGGTTCGCAGCGCCGGGCTCACGCCCGGTGCCTCCTCGAAAATATCGACCGCGACGGGCGCGTAGCCGTTCCCCGTGCGGACGAAGAGGGGCGAACACCGAAGATGCCGCAGGTGCACGATCGAAGGACCGAAGCCTCCTTGGTCACGTCAAAACGCAACGGATTCCCTCGGCCAACCGACCGTCGGAGCCCGTTTTGCATGCGTCGCCGTTGTTCCCGCTTTCTTTTCTTTCGTTCCTCGGGTATCGGACGTTCTCAGAGATCGCGCCACCACGGATCGGCGGAAGCGAGAGCGTAACTCGGCACGGCCTTCCCCGCAAAGCCTCGCGCGAGCGACACGACTTCTCCGATTCGGGGCATCACGAGAGGAACTCCTACGGCCGCGGCCGAAGCTTGGGCGTGCTCGATGGGCTCCTTCCACCCGTGAGTCGAAAGGGCGTACTTGCTGTGGTGTGTCGGAAAGACCGCCCGGGGCGCGAGGTCTTCGAGTGCGCGACGCCAGTCGGCGGGCATAAGGTGAATATCCTTCCAGTCCGTGTTGTATTGCCCGTCTTCAAGCAATGCGAGATCGATCGAAGGAAAGCGCTTTTTAATTTCCCGGAAATGCGGCCCGTACCCGCCGTCCCCGGAGAGGTACAGCACGTAATCGGCGAATTCGAACATCCATCCGCCCCAGAGCGTCGTATCGCGCTCGAACGTTCGGCCCGAGAAGTGCTGCGAGGGCGTGAACGTCATGCAAACGCCTTCGACCCCGATCGACTCCCACCAGTCCGCCTCCAGAATACGCGCGGGCGCGACGCCCCAGCGCTCCAAGTGCATCCCGACCCCGAGCGGACACACGAAACGCGCGACGCGGTCGCGAAGCGCCGTGATCGTGTCGTATTCCAAATGGTCGTAATGGTCGTGCGTGATGACGACGAGATCAAGCGCGGGGAGCTTGTCGACGCCGAAGGGCGCCGTCGTCGGAAAGGGACGCCCGAACCCCGGTACGGGCGATGCGTCGCCGAAAACGGGGTCGATCGCGATCGTGAGGCCCGCCTTGCGCAGAAAGAAGCTCGAGTGCCCGAACCAGACGAGCGAATCGTCGGGAATCGCAGCAAAGTCGACGTCGTCTGCCGGAAGCGGGCCCGAGGGTGCGAGCGACGATTTGTCGCGCAGGAGAAAGTCGACGATCGCCCGAGGTTTCGACTTCGTTCCCGCCGTCACTTCGACGGGAACGAGATTGCGAAAGTGTCCGTCGACGAAGTTGGGCGAAGCCGCCATGCGGTGCAGTCGGTCGTCCGAGGCCGAACCGCCGAAGACGGGAAGCTCGAGCACCGCTCGGGCGCCCGCCGCCGTGACGACGCCCGCCCCCGCGAGGCCCGCGCCCCAACGGAGAAAGCGACGGCGCGTCGTCGGGATCGACGACGAAGATGCGAAAGAAGCGGAGGAGCCGGAAGGCAGGTTTTCGGGCATGGGCGCGAAGACGAAAGAGGACGAAAGAAGAAAAACGGACGAAGGGAGTTTTCCCATCGTCGCACGTCATTCGCCTTCGTGCTCGCTCGAATCGTTCGGATTCTTGTCCGAACCCGTCGTTTCCCCGAACGCGGAAATTTTCTCAATCTTCCGTAAGCCCTGGGATTTTCACGCAATTCGGGGGAAGCCGGTTGTTTACAGTCCTCCAACATCTTTCACCTTAGGCATAATTCTTTTTACGGATTGTCACCCCGCGATCCGACCTAAACGAAAACCCCACCCCAAGGAGAATCACGATGCAGGGTCATATTTTCGACGCTCCCGTTTCGCGTCGACGCTTCCTGTGCCTCTCTACGGTTTCCGGTATCGCACTCTCGGCGGGCTTCGCACCCACGGTGCTCGCCTCCGCCCTCGAGCAAGCGGCCGACGATATGGTCTATTCCTGGACCGCGTGCGTCATCAACTGCGGACATCGCTGCCCGCTTCGCGCCTACACGAAAAACGGGCGCGTGATCCGCATCGAAACCGACAACACGATCGAAGACGGGTGCTCGCCCCGTCAGCTGCGTGCCTGCCTGAAGGGTCGCTCCATGCGGCAGCGCCTCTATTCCCCCGACCGCCTCAAGTACCCGATGAAACGCGTGGGCAAACGCGGCGAAGGAAAGTTCGAGCGCATCACCTGGGAAGAGGCCTACAAGACCGTCGCCGAAAAGTTGAAGCACACCGTTGAAACCTACGGAAACGAAGCCCTCTACTGGCAGTACTGCTCGGGTCAGCAGTCGATGGTCAATTCCCGCAGCGCCTGGTGGCGTCTTTTGAACCTCACGGGCGGCTACCTCAAGTACTACGGCTCCTACTCGACCGCTCAGATTTCGGCCGCCTTCCCGATGACCTACGGCTCGAACCCCGCCTCGGATACGAGCGAAATTTCGAACGCGGAACTGTGCGTCTACTTCGGGAACAACCCGTCGGTGACGCGCGGCTCGGGCTCGGGGAAGTCCTATCAGCTGACGTGCGCTCTTGAAAAGCACGCCCCGAAGATGATCGTGATCGACCCGATCTACACCGACACGATGGCGGGCAAAGGCGACCGTTGGATCCCGATCCGCCCCGGCACGGACGCTGCGCTCGTCGAAGCGATTGCGTACGAGCTCATCCGCAACAACTGGGTCGATCAGGCGTTCCTCGACAAGTACTGCGTCGGTTACGACGAAAAGACCCTCCCGAAGTCCGCCCCGGCGAAGTCCGACTACAAGTCCTATATCCTGGGGGATGCGGACGGCGAACCCAAGACCCCCGAACGCGCCTCGCGCATCACGGGAATTCCGGTCGGGACGATCGTCGAGCTCGCGCGTGAAATCGGGACGACGAAGCCCGTCTTCTTCGCGCAGGGTTGGGGTCCGCAGCGTCAGGCCAACGGCGAGCAGACCGCCCGCGCGATCGCGATGCTCCCGATTCTCACCGGAAACGTCGGCCTCAAGGGGACGAATACGGGCCAACACGAAGGCAACACTCCCTTCCCCGTTCAGTACCTCCCGACGGGCAAGAACCCCGTGAAGGCGACCATTCCGTGCTTCCTCTGGACGGACGCCGTTCTGCGCGGCGCCGAGATGGATGCGATTCACGACGGCATCCGCGGGGTCGACAAGCTCTCGACCCCGATCAAGATGATCGTCAACTCGGGCGGCAACACCCTCATCAACCAGCACGCCGACAGCAACCGCACGGACGAAATCCTGCGCGACGAAACGAAGTGCGAATTCATCGTCGTGTGCGACAACATGATGACCCCGTCGGCCCGCTACGCCGACATTCTGCTTCCGGACACGCTCGGCCCCGAAGCGGACGACATCGCGAGCGCGGGCGGATCGAACGGCGACGTTGCGTCGCTTCTGCCCATGAAAAAGTGCGTGGAACCCCAGTGGGAACAGCGTCCTTCGTGGGAAATCTGCCGCGGGATCGCGCGCGAGCTCGGTCTTGAAGACGCCTACACCGAAGGGCGCGACCAGATGGGGTGGATTCGTTGGTGCTACGAGGAGACGCGTCGCAAGTACCCGACGCTGCCCGACTTCGACACCTTCTGGACGACGGGTCCGAAGCAGGTCTACGGGCTTCGGAAAAACATGGTGGCGCTTTCCGATTTCCGCGAGGATCCCGCAAAGCATCCCCTCAAGACCCCGTCCGGGAAGATCGAAATCTATTCGGAACGCTTGGCCGACATCGCCAAGACCTGGGTTCTTCCCGAAGGCGACGTGATTTCGGCGCTGCCGAAATTCGTTCGCACGTGGGAAATGCCGGGCGATCCGCTCGCCGCCAAGTATCCGCTCCAGTGCTACGGCTACCACGGTCACGGGCGCATCCACAGCACGTTCCACAACCTCCCGTGGTTGCGCGAACAGTTCCCCGACCACGTGCTCATGAATCCGATCGACGCGAAGACGCGCGGCATCGCCAACGACGACCCCGTCGAAGTCTTCAACGACCGCGGCACGGTCGAGCTGCGCGCCAAGGTGACGCCGCGCATCATGCCGGGCGTCTGCTCGATTCCGCAGGGTGCCTGGTACCGACCCGTCGAAAAGAACGGCCGTCGCGTCGACGCGGGCGGCAACATCAATACGCTCACGTCCCTGCGTCCGAGCCCGCTGGCAAAGGGGAACGCCCAGCACACCGTGCTCGTCGACGTTCGCAAAGCCTGACCGACCTTCGAGGAGACAAAAAAGTCAATCACCCCTGCCTGAAGGCAGAGGCTTGAGCGATCAGGCCGGTTGACCAGTCTCAGTGATCCAAAAGGAGAACTACGTTGCAGTTAGGTTACA
>CAJLHF010000006.1 GCA_905206365.1 uncultured Sutterella sp.
CGGGTGCCTTATATCCCCGCCGTGAACGGCGGGGCTTTACGGCACGGCGGGGTAATTTCCGTCGAGGGGGTCGGACGTCCGACCCCTGCGATCGGTTAGAAAAGCCCCGTGCGACCGCGTCGTTCGGGGCTTTCTTGTTTGTGAGTCCGTGCGTGCTTCCGAAATTTTTGAAAATCTGGGCACGAAAAAGCCGCGCATCCCCGGCGCGTCGGGGCTTGCGCGGCTTTTTCAAGCGCATTGCTTCCCAGTTAAGGAAGGGTGTGAAGAGCCGGTCTCGGGATTACTTCTTCGTCTTTTTCGTTGCGTGCTTGGCATCCCATTCGCGGCGCGCCTCTTTCGTCGCTTCGAGCGCTTCGCGCACGGCTTCGGCGGCCGTTTCGTTGAAGCGCCACTGGTAGTCGGTGATGCGTCGGTTGGCGCGCCAGACGCGCGCGGGGACAAGCTTGCGGACGGTCTTCCCGTTTTCCAACACGCGCTCTTCGGCAAAAGCCACCTTGAGCGCGTCGCGGTGCGTGCGCGGCACGCCGAAATCTTCGGCGCGGATGTCATCGGGAAAGTCGAATTCCAGAACGCGCGAGCCGTTCACGTAGCGCAGCGACCAGCGGGCGGTCGCGAGCGACCGTTCGTCGTCGCGGTTGCAAAAGATCGTGCCCTTTTGGACGGGGTAGAGTTCGGCGCTCCCCTTTTGGGCGACTTCGACAAGACGTCCCTTCGAGTCCTTGTCGGTCTTTTTCACGATGGGTTCTTCGAACTTCAGCCCGAGCGGGGTGGCGTTTCTCCCGGGGATGTAGCGCAGGCAGTAGGGGATCTCTTTCGTGAAGCGTTTCGAGAAGTCTTCGATCGAACCCGAGCCCGTAAAGGCGTTCTTCGTCGGGACGATCACTTCGTCGGAATTCACCCAGAGCGTGGCGCGGTAGCCGATCGAGCCCTTCGGGAACGTGTGGCGCGAGCCGATCAAGTAGCCCGCGGGGGTCGTACGGTTGGTGCGCGTCACGAGGTAGGGGCCGATCGGCAGATCCGACATGTCGTAGGCTTCGAGCGTCATGTGAAGGTCGAGTCCGCTCGGATCCTCGGAGCGCTTTTTCCCCTTCTTCCGGGACGTGTCGTTGCTGCGAAGGTGCACGATGATGTGACGGTCTTTCGCGAGCGAGACGCCTTCGATGGCCTGCGGATCAAGGGCCACTCCCTTGCGAAGGATCGCCGCTGCCCCGGTACCCCACGTAAAACCGTGCGGCTCGCCGCGCTTGAATTCCTCTTTGACATCGTAGAGGCCGTTTTCGGCGATGGTGTCCGTCACGTAAAAGCGCGATCCCTTGTTGTCGTCGAAGTAGTAGAGCCCCTTCCCTTTGAGGGCGTCGAAGGCGGGCATCGCCACGGGAACGGGCGCCTCTTTTTTCTTCGGGTGGGCTGCGGCCTTCGCGGCCTTGGCGGTCTTCGCGGGTTCGGCAACGGTCTTAGCCGCATTGTTCGCGGTGAGCGTGCTCGAACACCCCGTCAAAAGGAGAAGCGAGGAGGAAAGGAGAGTCAATCCGATGGCAAAGCGCATGTGTGACCTCAGAGCAAAAAGCGGTGAGTGGGGCTCTCGGAGAGCAGGAAATTATGAAAATGTAACTTCCTTGTAATTTCGTCGGAACACTATAACGACCTTCGGCTCGTCCCGTGCGAAAAAGCGCTCGGGGAGAGTCGTTAAACCTCTGGGCGTGCGGTGCGTCGCGCGAAAAGGAAGTGTATCGGCATCCTTGAAAACTCATGGGCCAACCCGTACTACGCATCCCGGATTGAGGATCCCTTCGGGGTCGAGCGTTCGCTTGAGCGCGCGCATGAGGTCGAGTTCCACCGCGTCCTTCGTTCGCTCGAGCTCCGCCACCTTCATCGCGCCCACACCGTGCTCGGCGGCGATCGAGCCGCCTGCGGCAAGCACCGCGTCGTGCACGATGCGACGAATCCCGGCTTCGTGCTCGAAAGCGTACGCGGGCGAATCGACACCCCCTACGTTGAAATGCAAATTTCCGTCGCCGTAGTGCCCGAAGATCGACGGGGCGCATTTCGGAAAATGTTCGCTCAAAAGCACGCACGTGCGCTCGATCGTTTCGACAAGGCGCGAGCGCGGCACGGAGACGTCGTGTTTGACGTTCCCTCCCGCACGCTTGACGGCGCCCGGAATCCCTTCGCGCAACGCCCAGAGGCTTTGCGCGTCCGCTTCGCTTTGGGAAAGGATTCCCGACGTTACCGTGCCCGAGGCCATGAGGTCCATGAGGAGGTCTTCGAGAGCCGTTTCGCGTGCGTCGTCCCGCTCGGTCGGGGTGTCGCCGTAGGTGCAAATGTCGGCTAGGACCGTCCAGTCCGTGAGTTCGAAGGGCGCCGTGCGGCCTTCGGCCGCGAGCACCGTTTCGAGGGGGGCACGCCCGATGATCTCGAACGCTTCGAGAGCAGGCCCGCAGTGCGCTTCAAGGCGCGTGAAGAGTGTTTCGACGTCGGCGAGGCACCCGAGCGCAAGGCAGAGCGTGCGGCGCGCCCGAGGTGCGGGTTCGAGTTTGAGGATCGCCTTCGTGATGACGCCGAGCGTGCCTTCGGAACCGAGGAAGAGGTCCCGAAGGTCGTAGCCCGAATTGTCTTTTCGCAGTGCGCGCATGAGGTTGAGAATCCGCCCGTCGGCGAGCACGACCTCCAGACCGAGGACAAGCGCGCGGACCGAGCCGTAGCGGAGTACGTGCACGCCTCCGGCGTTCGTCGCGAGAACACCTCCGATGCGGGCGCTCCCTTCGGCGGCAAGCGACAGGGGAAACATCCGACCCGCCTCGCGAGCCGCCCGTTGCAAATCGGCTAGTATCACGCCCGCTTCGACGACGGCCGTGTTGTTGACGGGATCGATCTCGAGGATCCGGTTCAGGCGGTGCGTCTGCAAAACGATCGTGCGCGCCGCTTCATGATCGGTGAGGTCGGGGGAGGGCGTCGCCCCTTCGACGTTCGAGGTGTTGCCGCCTTGCGGAATCACCCGGGCGCGGTGCCGGGCGCAGATCCGAAGGACTTCCGCCGTTTCTTCGGCAGAGGCGGGTCGTACGATCGCCAGCGCCCGCCCCTGACGGCGTCCGCGCCCGTCGAGCGATGCTTCACGAATGCGGTCGGGATCGGTGACGAGGGCGGCGGCTCGGCGAAGTTCGCTGAGGAGGTCGTCGGACATGGCGGAAAATCCTTTTCGGGTGGTGTCAAAGGGAGAGGCACGGAAGCTCTTTCGAGTATAGGCCGCAACGACGCTCGGACCCGGAGTCCGACGACGACCGAAAAGAAACGAAACAGAACCGACGAAGATCGCCAAAGAGCCGCCGGGGAGTCGACAAAGAAAAACGCACCCGGCCGAAGCAGAGTGCGTTTTTTCGTGTCGTGCGTCGGCTCCTTCGCGCGGCGGGAAGGAGCAACGAGGCGTTCTTACTTGAGCGCTTCGAAAACGCGCGCCGTGATCGCGTCGATCGAGCCGAGGCCCGAGATCGAGCGGTACTGCGGGGCGCCTTCGCGACCCGACTTGGCGAGTTCGCCGTAGAAGCCGACGAGGGCTTCCGTCTGGGCGTGGTAGACCTCAAGGCGCTTCATCACGACTTCTTCGCGGTCGTCGTCGCGCTGGATGAGCGGATCGCCCGTGACGTCGTCCTTGCCTTCCACCTTCGGCGGGTTGTACTTGATGTGGTACGTGCGGCCGCTCGCAGGGTCGACGCGGCGACCCGACATGCGTTCGACGATTTCGGCGTCGGGCACGTTGATCTCAAGCACGAAGTCGAGCGGGATGCCTGCTTCGAGGAGCGCTTCGGCCTGCGGAATCGTGCGGGGGAAGCCGTCGAAGAGGAAGCCGTCCTTGCAGTCGGGCTGAGCGAGACGTTCCTTGACGAGACCGATGATGATGTCGTCGGAAACGAGCTGGCCCTTATCCATCACGGCCTTGGCGGCAAGCCCGAGCGGGGTGCCGGCCTTGACGGCGGCGCGCAACATGTCCCCCGTGGAAATCTGCGGAATGCCGAACTTTTCGCAGATGAACTTCGCCTGGGTGCCCTTGCCGGCGCCGGGGGGGCCGATGAGAATAAGACGCATGGAATAACTCCTTCGTGAGGAAATTTGTTGTAGGTAGAGGGCCGTGATGCGGGGGCAACACGACACCTTGCCGCATATTGTATCCCCGCACGGTTCGCTTCCTCTACGGTCGGGCGGAGGAAATGGAGGGGGCGAGGTTTGTTGGGACTTTGTGGGCCGACCGGGCCCCGTGAGGTTCCAAGAGAAAAAGGCTCCGAAGAATTCGGAGCCTCGGGAGAATGGACGGGCGAAGAACGCGAAGAGTGCTTCGCCCCGTCAAATCACTTTGCTTCGCCGCGTGCGATGCGTTCGCGGTAGATCGCGCGCACGCGTTCGAGGTCTTCCTCGGTGTCGACCCCCGCGGGAAGCGCCGCATCAAGGACGAGTACGGCGATCTTGTCGCCGTGGTACATGGCGCGCAGCTGCTCGAGGCTTTCCGTCGCCTCAAGAGGCGAGGGCGGAAGCGTCGGGAACTTCTTCAGAAAGCTTACGCGGTAGGCGTAAAGACCGAGGTGGTGCAACGGGCGGAAGCCTTCGGGCATGCGACCGGGATCGGCGCGGAAGGCGTCGCGCGGCCAGGGAATCGGGGCGCGCGAGAAGGTCATGGCATTGCCGCGCGCGTCGAGTTCGACCTTCACCACGTTCGGGTTGAGAAAACTTTCGAGGTCTTCGATCGTATGAGCGGCCGTGGCCATCGCGCATTCGGGGCGCGAGATGAGAAGTTCGGCCACGGCGTCGACCACGTCGACGGGCATGAGGGGTTCGTCCCCCTGCACGTTCACGACGACGGCGTCGTCGGGAAGACCGAGCGATGCAACCGCTTCGCTCAGACGGTCGGTCCCCGTCGGATGATCGGGCTTCGTGAGCACGCACTCGACGCCTTCGGCGCGGCACGCTTCGAGAATGGCCTCGTGGTCCGTGGCGACGACAATACGGTCTGCCCGCGCGGCGCGAACGGTTTCCGCCACGCGCACGATCATGGGCTTGCCTTCGATCGGTTTCAGGGGTTTTTCGGGGAGGCGCGTTGACTTCATGCGCGCCGGAATGAGAATCGTGTAGGACATCGCTGCTTCCGACGGTGGATCTGAGAAAAGTGTTCGGAGGAAATCAGCCTCAGTCGCGCGGTGTTGCGTTGCGCGAGGCCGAACGGGCCTTGGCGAAGGCTTCGCGTTCCGCTTCGGAGAGCGTGCGGGCCATCGCACGGATCATGTTGGGAACTCCGGCGCGCACTTCGAACCCGAGACCGCAACTCGGGCAGACGAGTTCGCTGCGCTCGTCCGTACCGGCCACAAGCGGCCCCTTGCAAACGGGGCATACGAGAAATTCGGGGATCGTGATGTTCGTCATGGAATGTATCGTTGAGAAAACGGGAAATGATAGTCCTCAAAAGGCGTTCGGAGCCCGTCGGACGGACTCTTTTCGACGCGGTGCGCACTCAGGTCGACTCGACGGGCGGCTCGGGCGGCGTGCGACCGAGCTTTTCGGCCGCTTCGGCGGCCTTCTCGTGCACGAGGTCGATCAGATACGGATCGAGCCGCACTTCAAGCCCCACCACCCAGATGCGAGGGTCGTTCTTGATCTCGGGAATCCGGGCGCACTTCACGGCGTCTTTGCCGGTGATGAGAATCATCTTTTCGGTCCGATCGGCGAAGGGATTCTTCGCAAAGTCGTAGTGGTCCCCGAGCTCAAGCTCCGCGCAGTCGATGTCATGGGCGCGCACCATCGCGAAGAACCGTCCCGGCGCCGCAATCCCCGCGGCGGCAAGGGCCTTTGCCCCGTCGCGCGCGAGTTCGGCGGATAGTTCGTCGATGTCCTTGAAGCGGCCCGTGGCAAGTTGCTGGCAGGGACCGAAGCAGCTCGAGGCGGCAAAGCGCGGCGTGCGGCTTGCAACCGTGTCGGCGTTCGGCGTATTGAGAACGATCGCGTCGACCGTATCGAGCCGTTCGGGCGTCTCGCGCAGGGGGCCGGCGGGGAGCACCCAGCCGTTCCCGAGGCCGCGCGCGCCGATAACGGCAAGCTCCACGTCGCGCTCGAGCGCGTAGTGTTGCAGACCGTCGTCGCTTACGATGAGGTCGATCTCGGGATGTGCGGCGAGGAGCGCTTCCGCCGCCGCGTGACGGCGTCGACCGACCGCGACGGGCGCCCCCGATTCGCGCGCGATCAAAAGCGGCTCGTCGCCCACTTCCGCGGCGCTTGAGGTATTCGTGACGAGTCGAACCGTATCGTCCTCGCGGCCGAACCCGCGGGAGACGACCCCGGGGTGCCAGCCGCGTGCCCGCAGCTCGCGTACGAGCGCGATCGTCACGGGGGTCTTCCCGGTGCCGCCCACGTAGATGTTGCCGACCACGACGACGGGGACCGGCAAACGACGGGGCGTCGCACGGCGTCGGCGCGAGGCGCTGACGGCACGGAAAAGGAGCGAAAGGGGGTAGAGGAGACACGCAGTCGGGCCGCGTCGGGCCCATTCGCGGTGGATCCAGGCTTCGAGTTTGGCCTCAGCGCTCATGGCGGACCTCCGTGAAAAGCATTCGGGAGGCGGTCGCCGCGCGGGCGGAAGTAACGGCAGGGACCGCAACACGTGCGGTCCCGGTTCGTCGCGGAGGGTGGTCGTCGGGCATATACCGAGAGAAAAAAATCAGGCAAAAGCGGCCGCTTGAGAAGGGCTGCGCTCTTTTCGAGCTTCCAATGATAGCCGCAAACGCAAAACGGGGGCGGCGGCATCGAACGCGGGCTTCGGAGCGGAGATGCCTTTTGAAGAAATACTCATTGTGAATCAAGGGCTTACCCTTAGAGTTTGCGCCCTTCAGAGGCGTCGGAACAGCTACCGAAGAGGCTCCAGCCCTGTGGAGAAGTTCGTGAGCAACTTTTCCTTTCGTAGCGTGCGCGGGGGTCGAGAGAGAGCGCCGTCGCGTGCTGTCGCGTGGAACAATGGAATCGTAAATTTCCATTGTTTTCACGGGATTTTGTGTTTCTTGGGGACGTTCTGACAGGTGGTGTCGCGCGTCTGTGAGGGACGCTCGAACGGCCTTTTGAAGGGGTGTTGTGTGGAAAACCGATAACTTGATGAAATAAAAGAAAAAATCGAGCAAATCAAAGGCTGGGTTCAGACTTCGGGAGGTGCTTTCGCGCAGCTTTTCCACAAAGTCATCCCCAACCGAAATTCGGGAACCGATCGAGTTCATACCCCTAGGTGTGGTGTGCGAGACGTCGCAGGTGGAAGAATTCGTGGCATCAAAAAGAGTTTTCCACGGTTTTTGCGACTTTCTGCACCGGATCCGTGGATTAACCTGTGGATAATTTCGGGAGAACTTCTCTAACTCAGTGCTTTTTATTGAAAAACCTCAAATTGCCTAAAATTTAAGCAACTTAAGGCGACATGTGGGTAACCGAGGCGAAAAATCGGCTGGATAACGTCACGTCCGGAGAAGTGATCGGCCGAACGCGTGCTCGAAATGAGGTCGAAGCGCAACTCGGGACGATTGATTTCGGGCGTTCAGGTCCCGAAGTAATCCGAAGGCCCGCGCGCCGCGCGGAGTTGCGCTAGATTGAGCGCGTCGTTCGACGATTCCGTTGCTTGGTTCCTTTTTCTTTCCGTCCGTTCTCCATGTCGTCCTTCATCAGCCATACCGACGAGTGCGTCGCGTACGTCGAAAGCTTCGAACAATTCGAACGTTTCGATCCCGAGGATCCGCTCTGCGACGTCGATGCGATCGAGCGAGCCGTGTCGGCCGAAACTTCCCGCTCGAGGTCGCGTCGGGAGGCGAGCCTTCGGGCGCTCGCGGCGATTCGCGAGCGGCTCGAAAACCTGAGAAAGGCAACACCGGAGAAGATCACGAGAAAAACGACGCGAAAGACGACGGGAAAAATGTTTACCGAGATGCCTCCGGAGCGCTCGTCCGAATCGCACCGCGCGTATCCGCGCGCCCTCGACTGGAAGGAAGCCTCGCGGCGACTGCCCGCGCCCGACTGCGTCGAAGAATCGGGCGGGGCAAGTTGCGAGGCATCTCACAAGGTGTCTCACGAAGCTTCTCGCGAAGGGAGCGGCCGGGGAACGCGCTTCGGGATCGAAAATCCGAGCGAAGCCTCGATCCACTCAGCGACAAAGCTCGCAATCGAGCCCGAACCGCTCACTGTCACGGAAGCGCTCGAGCGCTGTCGCCTTGCGCTCGAAGGGCTCCTCACCGACTTTTGGATTGCAGGCGAAGCCACCGACCTCCACCGGTCGGCGGCCGGTCACACGTACTTTCGCCTGAAAGACGCGACGGGCGTCATTTCCTGCGTTTATTTCGCGGGTTCGGCCCGGAACGCCCCCGCCGACTTCCAGCAGGGCGACAAGATCGAGATTCGCGGTTGGGCGGACATTTACGTCAAAGGGGGCGACTTGCAGATTCGCGTCGCCCAATGGCGTCGCGCGGGGCTCGGGGCGCTCTACGAGGCGTTTCTGAAACTCAAGGCGCAGCTTGAAGTCGAGGGGCTCTTCGATACCGCGAGGAAGCGCCCGCTTCCCCGTTTCGTGCGGCGTGCGGCGGTCGTGACGAGCTCGCGCGGTGCGGCGCTTCAGGACGTCGTGCGCACGCTTCGGCGCCGTACGCCCTGGATTCGGATCGATCTTGCCGACTGTCTCGTGCAGGGGGACGAAAGCGCCGAGTCGATCGTGAGGGCATTGTGTCTCGCAGACCGCTCCGGAGCCGACGTCATTCTCCTCGTGCGCGGGGGCGGGTCGCTCGAAGACTTGCAGAGCTTCAACGACGAACGGGTGGCTCGGGCGCTCGCCGCGGTGCGTACGCCCGTCGTCACCGGGGTCGGGCACGAAACTGACGTGACGATCGTCGACTTCATCGCGGACGTGCGCGCGTCGACCCCGACAGCCGCCGCGGAATCGATTTCCGCCGATCTCGCACACTGGCGTCTTCGCGTCGAGGGTGCGGGCGGGGCGCTCTCGAGAAGCCTCGACCGCCACGTCGAACAAGCGGCCGTGCGCATCGATCGGGCGGAGCGGCATTTCCCCGAGCCCGTGCGCTTTTTCGAACGTGCGACGGAACGCCTCGCGGCGGTTGTTCGGGCAAGATGTTCGGTGACGGACGCGCGTTTTTCGGGTCTTGCCGCACGGCTTGACGGTGCGGCCGGTCGCCTCGCTTCGCCCGAAGCGTTTTTGAGCGTGCAGATTCGTGGGTTGGAGCGGGCGGAAATGCTTCTCGGTACCCGGATCGCCGCGGTCTTGGGCGCGTGCGACGCGCGGCTCGAACGGGAGAAAAACGCTCGGAATGCAGCCGTGCGCCTTCACGTCGAGCGAAGCGAAAGGCGGCTCGTCGCAGCCGAACGCTGGATGCCGAGCGCCCGACGCATTACGGAAGAGCGCGCCGCGCGACTGGAGATTCTTGCGCGCACGTTGACGGCGCTCGACCCCGACCGGCCGCTTCGCGCGGGTTACGTGCGGCTTGCGGATGCGACGGGGATGCCCGTTCTCGGCTCGCAGCTTGCGGCGGGCGAGCGCGTGCGCCTTGTTTTCGAAGGAGGGAGCGCGGGCGCCCGGATCGAGGACGTCGCGAAAACCGAACCCGGAGCCTGAGGCGGCCGCTCGAGTTTCTATTTAGAAGATAGACTCGCGAAGGACGTGCGGGAGAGGCCGTTTCGGCTTTTCGACGAAACACTCGGAAACAACCGGACGGAAAATCTACGTCTTACGGGTAATCCTATGAAAAGGAATCCCATGATATGCTCTCCCTAACACTTGATTTTTACCAGGAGACCTTCATGGCCCAGTTCACGCTTCCGGCGCTTCCCTACGAGCTCGACGCCCTCGCTCCGGCCCTCAGCCGCGAAACGCTCGAATTCCATTACGGCAAGCACCACCAGACCTACGTCACGAACCTCAACAATCTGACGGCGGGTACGGCTTGGGAAGGCAAGTCCCTCGAAGACATCATTCGCGGCGCCACGGGCGGCATCTTCAACAACGCCGCTCAGGTCTACAACCACACCTTCTTCTGGCACTCCATGACTCCGAACGGCGGCGGCGAACCGAAGGGGGCGCTCCTTGACGCCATCACGGCTGTCTGGGGTTCGTTCACCGAATTCCGCAAGGCGTTCTCCGCCTCGGCCGCCGCGAACTTCGGTTCGGGCTGGACGTGGCTTGTGAAGAAGGCCGACGGTACGCTCGCCATCCTCAACACGAGCAACGCCGGCACGCCGCTCACGGAAGGCATGACCCCGATCCTCGCGCTCGACGTTTGGGAACACGCCTACTATATCGACTACCGCAACGCTCGTCCGAAGTTCATCGACGCGTACTTCGACTCGCTCGTCAACTGGACGTTCGCCGAAGAAAACTTCGCGAAGTAAGTCGACGTTGCCGGACGACCGGTTTTGAACGGGACGGCCCTTACGGGGGCCGTCCCGTTGTACTTTCGGTCGGGACTTTGCTAAAGTCAACGCGGCTCCGGGCGCTTTCACTGTCCCGGGCTTTTTCCCAAAGGAACCCATTCATGACCGACATCAACGTCGAAGATCTGTGCCGCGACATTCAGATGAAGCTTCCGGACGTGCTCTGGATGCTCGATTACACGGGCCGCTATCGCGCGGGGCGCTTCAACGAGGATTTCGCGCGCCTTGAGGACGGTCGTACGTACCTCTTCGGCGTCGTCGAAGTGCCGCTCAACTACACGGACGAAGCCTCCTTCACCTGGGGCGTGTGGGCGCAGGTTTCGCCCGAAGACCACGACCGCTACTTGAACGCTTTCCAGACGGCCGAAGCGGAAGGACTCGAAATCGAAGGGCTTCTTGCCAACGACATCCCGGGCTACGAAGGCTCCGAAGGTCTCCCCGTGCTCTTGACGACGCACGCCGACCGCCGTCCCTCCGTGACGGTTTTGAAGGGCGATCTCGCGGAAGATCAGCGCGAAGGGTTGTCGCTCGAGGACCATGTCGAGCTCGACCGCATCCTTTTCGGCGACGACGAGGATGAAGACGAGGAGGAAGTCCCGGACGCGACCGACCGCTGAGGCTCGTTCGCACGAAACCGACTCAGAAAAAAACGAAGGGGCGCTCCGCGGAGCGCCCCTTCGTTTTTTGGTGTTTGTCGGTCGATTTGCGTTCAACGTATCCGCCGACCGAACGACCGATTCGCGCTTCTCAGCGCGTGCCCGTCGAGCCGAAACCCCCTTCGCCGCGCTCCGACGCGTCGAATTCGTCCACTACTCGGAATTCGGGCTGCACGACCGGAACGACCACGAGCTGCGCGAGTCGTTCGAAGGGTTCGAGCGTGAAAGGCTCCGACCCGCGGTTCCAGGTCGAAATCATGAGTTCGCCTTGGTAGTCGCTGTCGATCAGGCCGACGAGGTTCCCGAGGACGATTCCCTTTTTGTGACCGAGCCCGGAGCGTGGAAGGATGAGGGCGGCAAAGCCCGGGTTCGCGATGTGAATTGCGAGGCCCGTACGCACGAGGCGCGTTTCGCCCGGGGCGATCGTCACGGGTTCGTCGAGGAGAGCGCGAAGGTCGAGGCCCGCCGAGCCCGGCGTGGCGTAACGGGGAAGGTATTCGGCCATGCGGGCGTCAAGTACCTTGAGGTCGATCTGCATGTTGGTCTCCGTTGGAGTACGAAAAAAAGAAAAAGAGACGGGAAGACGCGGGCGATCACCCGAGCACGGCGGCCGCGGCCTTGACGACGGCTTCGGCGACGACGCGCTTCGGTGCGGGCCCGAAGGCTTGCGTTGCGTCTTTCGAAACGATGAGGATGCGGTTCTCGGCACTGCCCGCGGCTTCGCGCACGTCGTTTGCGATGATGAGGCGGGCGCCCTTACGTTCGAGCTTTTCGCGCGCGTAGGCTTCGAGCGACTCGCACTCGGCGGCAAACCCCACGACCGCTTGGGGGGCGAAGGGGCTGCGGGCGACATCCGCGAGAATGTCGGGATTCTGTACCCAACGCACGTTCCGGTAGGGGTCTTCGGGCGATGCGCCCTTTTTCCATTTGCCGGCAAAATGATCGGCGGGACGCCAATCGGCCACCGCCGCCACGCCGAAAAAGAGGTCGTAGGGGTGCCCTTCGGATGAGCTCCTCTCGAGTTCGCCGAGGACAGTCGCGTGCATTTCCAAGGCGGAGACGACGTCGATGCGACGAACGCCCTCGGGTGTTCGGAGTGCCGTCGGACCCGCGACGAGCGTCACCTCGGCGCCCGCGTCGCGAGCCGCACGGGCCAGATCCCATCCCTGTCGCCCCGAGGAACGGTTCGTGATCCCGCGTACGGCGTCGAGGGCTTCGAACGTGGGCCCCGCCGTCACGAGTACGCGCCGTCCCGCGAGGACGGGTTCCGCAAAGATCCCTTCGAGCCGATCGAGAATGTCGGCGGGCTCCGTCATGCGACCTTCGCCCTCGTCGCCGCAGGCCTGAGCGCCCGCGACGGGACCGATGAAGCGCGCCCCCGCCGCGCGGAGGATTTCCACGTTGCGGCGGTTGGGCGCGTTGCGCCACATGTTGACGTTCATGGCCGGGACGAACACGATCGGGCAGCGGCGCGCCGCGATGAGGGTCGAGACGAGGTCGTCGGCGATCCCTCGGGCGGCTTTGGCGAGAATGTTCGCGGTGGCGGGAGCAACAAGCAGGAGATCCGCGCCGCGCGTGAGGTCGATGTGGGGCATCGTGCCGTCGGGCGTGGGCTGCCACTCGGTGAGCGCCACGGGGTGGCCCGAAAGAGCTTCGAACGTAAGGGGCGTCACGAATTCGGCGGCGTGCTCGGTCATCGCCACCTTGACGTCGGCGCCGAGTCGTCGCAAGCCTCGTACGACGTCGCAAATCTTGTAAAGCGCGATGCCGCCCGTGAGGGCGAGGGTGATGCGTTTGCCGTTGAGAAGACCGGAGGACATGCGTTGAAGGGTCCTTGTCGGAAAGAGAAAAAAAGAGGAGGGTGGGTGCACCGTCGGGCGCAAATCGACGACCGAAGGCGGAGCCCACATTGTGCACCACCGAGAGGGCTAGGGCGCACGAGTTGACTGCCGAAATAAACGGGCCGCACCCGTCCGAGAAGGCGAGTGCGGCCCGAAGTTGGCCCGAAAATGTCGGAAAGGTCGTAGTACGAAGCGTTCGACGGTCCGCGATCAGCGGCCTTTCGACACGCCCCGCAGCTCGTCGAGCACGACCCCCGCGGCGCCCGCACAGATCGCGATATCGGCCACGTTGAAAGCGGGCCAGTGCCACGCGTTCCAGTAGAGGTCGATGAAGTCGATCACGTAGCCGTGCACCGAGCGGTCGATGAGGTTGCCGAGCGCCCCCGCCGCGATGAGCGTGAGGGCGAGCGAAAAGAGCGTTTTGTCCGCATGACGTCGCACGAGTACGACGACGGCGACGATCACGGCGGCGGCAAGTCCCGAGAAAACCCACCGCTGCCAGCCGCCCGCGTCCGCCAGGAACGAGAAGGCCGCTCCCGTGTTGTGTGCGATGAGGAGATTGAATCCCTTGAAGACCGGCAGGTAAGTCCCGGGCTCGAACGTGCGCTCGGCCCAGAGTTTCGTCAGCTGATCGACGACGAGTACGACGAAACCGACGAAGCACCAGAGCGCGAAACGCCCGTTCTTACCGCGGGACGAGGGGCGGGAGCCCCCCGTCGATCCGACGTTTCTCGATGCCGCCATCAGGCGAAGGACCGGACTTCACCGGCACCGAAGAGGTTCGAGATGCAGCGCGGGCAGAGCGTCGGGTGTTCGGTCGATTCGCCCACGCCCGCGACGTAGTGCCAGCAACGCTCGCACTTCGCGGCGTCAGAAGCGCGCACGGAGACGTGCGTCGCGTCGTCGGCGCTCTTCGCGAGCGTAACGGCGCTCATGATCATCACGAAACGCAGTTCGTCGCCGAGGCTAGCGAGCACTTCGTAATCGTCGGCGTTCGCCGCGATTTCGCCCGTCGCCTGGAGGGAGGAACCCACCGAGCCCTTGGTACGTTCGTCTTCGATCGCCTTTTGCACGTCGGCGCGAACGGCGCGGATGCGGGCCCACTTCGCAAGGAGAGCTTCGGAGCCTTCGATCTCGGGAAGCGCTTCGAACGTTTCCGTAAAGATCGTGCCCGATTCGTTCGGCGAGAAGACGGCGAAGGCTTCTTCGGCCGTGAAGGAAAGAATCGGAGCCATGAGGCGAAGGAGCGTTTTCGTGATGTACCAGAGCGCCGTCTGAGCCGAACGACGCGCCGCGCTCTTCGGAGCCGTCGTGTAGAGACGGTCCTTGAGCACGTCGAGGTAGAAGCCCCCGAGGTCGGTCGACGCAAACGTCTGCAGGAGGTTCACCACGTTGTGGAAGCGATATTCCTTGTATTCCGCGGTCACTTCGTCCTGAAGCTTCGCCGTGAAGGCGATCGCCCAGCGGTCGAGTTCGAGGAGCTCTTCAACCGGAACGAGATCGGTCGCGGCGGAAAAGTCCGACGTGTTCGCGAGGAGGAAGCGAAGCGTGTTGCGGATGCGGCGATAACTTTCGACGACGCGGTTGAGAATCGTCGGTCCGAGACGCAGCTCGCCCGAGTAGTCGGTCGAAGCGACCCAGAGGCGCAGGATTTCGGCGCCGAACTTTTCGGAGATTTCCTGCGGACGAACGATGTTGCCCTTCGACTTCGACATCTTTTCGCCGTTCTGGTCGACGCAGAAGCCGTGCGTGAGGAGCTGCTTGTACGGGGGGTGGCCGTCCAGCATCGTGCCGATCAGGAGGGACGAATGGAACCAGCCGCGGTGCTGGTCGCTCCCTTCGAGGTAGAGGTCGACCGGGAAGGCGAGTTCTTTTTCGTGCGAGCCGCGAACGACCGTGTAGTGGGTCGAACCCGAGTCGAACCAGACGTCGAGAATGTCGGTCGACTTCACGTAGTCGCGTGCTTCCTCGCCCAGGAACTCTTCGGCCTTCGCCTTCGCCCAGGCTTCGATCCCGCCCGCTTCGACGCGCTTGGCGACTTCCTCCATGATTTCAAGGGTGCGCGGGTGAAGTTCGCCCGTGGCCTTGTGCATGAAGAAGGGCAACGGCACGCCCCAGTTGCGCTGACGCGAGATGCACCAGTCGGGACGGTTTTCGATCATCGAGTAGAGGCGGTTGATGCCCCACTGCGGGAAGAACTTCGTCGCCTTCACGCCGTCGAGCGCGGCTTCGCGCAGGCTCTTCTCCGACGCGGGCGCGTCGAGCACGCCCGCCGTGTCTTCGTTCGGAGCGTCCATGCGCACGAACCACTGAGCGGTCGCACGGTAGATGAGGGGCGACTTGTGGCGCCAGCAGTGCATGTAGCTGTGCGTCATCTTGCCGTGCGCGAGGAGGTTCCCCGCAACGGTGAGCGCTTCGAGGATCTTGGGCGCGGCGGCGAAAATCTGCAGGCCGCCGAAAAGCGGGAGCGTTTCGACGAACGTGCCGTCCGCCTGCACGGGGGTGAGCACTTCGTCGTTCGTCATCCCGTAGGCCTTGCACGTATTGAAGTCGTCCACGCCGTAGGCCGGGGCGCTGTGCACGATGCCCGTACCCGAGGTGGCGTCGACGTACTCGGCGAGGTTCACGGGCGAGAAGCGGCGGTAGCCTTCGTGGAGGTCCCAGAGCGGATGACGGAAGCGCACCCCTTCGAACGCGTCGCCCGTGGCGGTCGCGAGGACCGTGCCCGTCAGGCCGTAGCGCTTGAGGCACGTTTCGACGAGGTCGGCGGCAAGGATCAGGAGTCGGTCGCCCGTGTCGACGAGCGCGTACTTCAGATCCGGGTGCATGTTGAGTGCCTGGTTCGAGGGAATCGTCCAGGGGGTCGTCGTCCAGATGACGACGTAGCAGGGCTTTTCGAACGTCGTCTCGAAGGCGATTTCAACACGGCCGTGATCTTCCGCGGAGAGCTCGAACGCCACGTCGATCATCGGGGACTCGCGGTCCTTGTATTCGACCTCGGCTTCCGCAAGCGCGCTCTGGCAGTCGAAACACCAGTTGACGGGCTTGAGGCCGCGGTAGACGTACCCTTTTTCCATGATCTTCGCGAGCGCGCGGATTTCCTGCGCTTCCGTCTTGAAGTTCATGGTGCGGTAGGGGTTGTCCCAGTCGCCGAGGATGCCGAGACGCTTGAAGTCCTTCAACTGGAGCCCCGATTGCTCCATGGCGTAGGCGCGCGCGAGGCTCTGCATTTCGTCGACGGGAAGGTTCTTCCCGTGGAGCTTTTCGATCTGCACTTCGATCGGCATGCCGTGGCAATCCCAGCCGGGCACGTAAGGCGCCTGGAAGCCTTCGAGGGTCTTTTCCTTGAGGATCATGTCCTTCAGGATCTTGTTGACGGCGTGACCGAGGTGGATCGCACCGTTCGCATAGGGAGGACCGTCGTGGAGGATGAACTTCTTCGCGTCGCGACGCGCGTCGATGATGCGCTCGTAGATCTTCTTTTCCTCCCAGGCGCGGATCCATTCGGGTTCGCGTTTCGGGAGATTGCCGCGCATCGGGAACGGCGTGTCGGGAAGATTGAGCGGATACTTCTTTTCGGCCTCATCGGCCTTGGGCTTTGCCATGCTGATTACTCCTGGCCCCCTCGGGCTCTTCAGGCGGGGTCCGTGACCCCGGGTTCAAAGTGGCGGAAACGCTCGAGTTCAGAGCATTCCCGAGTCGGCGCCCGCCTCGGGGGAGGGGGCGCAGCCGAGAACGAGACGCGCGCGGCGCGCGTCCTCGGCAATGGCGGCCTTGAGTTCGTCAAGACCCGAAAACTTTTTCTCGTCGCGCAGCTTTTCGATGAAGTTGATGCGCACGATCCGTCCGTAGGCGTCGCCCTGCCAGTCGAAGACGTGAGTTTCGAGGAGCCACCGGCGCTCGCTCGTGACGGTGGGCTTCACGCCGATTAAGGCAACGCCCTTTTGCGTTGCGGGCCCGAGCCCGTCGATCGTCACGGCATAGACTCCCTTCAGGGCGGGTTCGGCGCGGCTTCCCGGAGGAATCGGCGCCATGTTGAGGGTCGGCACGCCGATCGTGCGACCGAGCTCGGCCCCGTGAATGACGCGTCCCGTCATCGAGTAACGGCGCCCGAGCATAAGGGAGGCTTCGTAAAGATCCCCGTGCGCGAGTGCTTCGCGGATGCGCGACGACGAAACGCGCGCGTTCGTGTGAAAGAGCGTGGGTGCGACCACCGTTTCGAAGCGCAGCTCCCGCCCCATGGCTTCGAGGAGCGCGACGTTTCCGGCGCGGTCGCTTCCGAAGCGGAAATCTTCGCCGACCGTCAGCCAACAGGTGTCGATCCCCTCGACGAGCACGTCGCGCACGAAGTCTTCCGCACGCAACGACGCGAGGCGCTTGTTGAAGGGGAGAAGGTAGATGCGCTCGATCCCCGCCGAGAGGATCGCTTCCACCTTGTCGCGCAGGGTGGAGAGGCGTTCGACGCGAGCGTTGCCGACCAGTTCCTTCGGGTGCGGCTCGAACGTGACGACGGACGGAACGAGACCGCGGTCGTTTGCGGCCTGAACGACGCTCTCAAGCAGCGCGCGGTGCCCCGTGTGAACTCCGTCGAAATTGCCGATGGCAACCGCCGAAGGGCGTTTCAGAAGGGGGTGGGGCGTTCCTCGAAAGACGTGCATGCTGATAGGGAGAAAAAAATAAAAAAGTCGATCGGACGATTATGGCACGACAACGGGGTTCCTCTCTTCGTTTCGTCGCTTCCGTTGCGTGCCTCGGAGGCTGTTTTCGCGGGGTTTCGCCCCGCACGCACGCGAACTACGGTGTTCGCGGTAGGCGAAAAACGCGCAAGAAGCGAGGAGCGGAGAGCCTGAAGCCTTGTCGTGCGACCCCACGCGTTCCTCCCGCGCCGTATTTTCATCGGCGCGCCCGTAGGGCTTTGCGGGCGGGATCGGCTACAATCCCGAGCGACCCGGCCGGCTCGCATCCGCTTTCGTTTCGAAAGACGGACAGTCGGCTCTTTGCGTTGGTTCCGGGGCTTCACCTCCGGGACACCGCCCTCGGGGCCGGAACGGCATCCCGCGCTCCGCATCTCACTCCCTACCTACCAGTCGGATCACATCACCATGAAGAAGATCGTCGTCCTCATCTCCGGGCGCGGAAGCAATTTCGAGGCGATTCTGCGCGTTTCGCGCGAAGAGGCCTGGGCCGAAACGTGCGACGCCCGCATCGAAGCCGTCATTTCGAATCGACCCGAAGCGGCGGGGCTTGAGATCGCCCGCAACGCGGGGATCGACGCCGTGGCGCTCGACCACAAGGCCTATCCCTCGCGCGAAGCGTTCGAAGAGGCGCTTGCCGAAGTCGTCGACCGGTACGACCCCGACGCGATCGTTCTCGCGGGCTTTATGCGCGTTCTCACCGAAGGGTTCGTTTCGCGCTACGAAGGGCGGATTCTCAACATCCACCCGGCGCTCTTGCCGCTTTTTCCCGGCCTTCACACGCACGAACGCGCGCTCGAAGCGGGCTGCCGCGTCCACGGATCGACCGTGCACTTCGTGAGCGCCGTTTTGGACGGCGGCGCCATCATCGGTCAGGCGGTCGTGCCGGTGCTGCCCTCGGACGACGCCGACCGACTCGCCGCGCGCGGCCTCGTTCTCGAACACAAGCTCTATCCGAAGTGCGTTCGCGCGCTCGTCGAAGGGCGCGTGCGTTTGGAAAACGGCCGCACGGTGATGGACGACGAAACGGCCCGCAGCCTCGTGCTCTTCGGCTGATTTCATTTCCACAGCAACAGAGATTTTTTCCATGGCTCAGAACACTCCCCCGAAGCGTCGCGCGTTTCAGATGCAAAAGACCCGCAGCGCCCGAACCGAAGACAAGCGCACCGACCGCCAGCGCGCGGCCGATCGTCGTCGCCACGAAGAACGTGCCCGCGAAGGCTTCGTGCGCCGTTCGGGCCCGAAGACACCCGAAAAGCGCATGGCGCCCCTGGAGCCCGGGCGCGTTCGCATCACGAACCTGATCGTCGACGAACTCACCCGTGCGCTCGGCGTCATCCTGAAGTTGGACGGCCCCGCGGACGTCCTCATGAAGCTCTTTTTCCGCAGTAATCCGAAGCTTGGCATGCGCGACCGCGGTCTCATCGCCGAAGGGATCTACTATGCGCTTCGCCACTACGCGTCGTTGCGCTTTGCGATGCGTCCCGTGCATCCCGATCGCGCCCCGCGCCTCGCGGCGCTTGCGACGCTTGCTCGTCAGCACGGACTCGATGCGATTTCGCCCTCGGCGATCGGTCCCGAAGCGGGTCCTTTGGAAAACGTTCTCAAGGTGAATCTTGAGAAGGCGCCCGCGCACGTGCGCGCCGAACTGCCGCAGTGGCTCTACGACCTCATCGAAGCGCAGTACGAGGACGCGGCCGAACTTTACCCCTCCATGCAGGAGGGGGCGCCCCTGGACCTTCGCGTCAATCTCCTCAAGGCTTCGCGCGACGAGGTCCTCGAAGAGCTTCGTGCGAACGGCGTCGAAGCCTATGCGACCCCCTTCAGCCCCGACGGCCTGCGTCTTCCGACGAAGCCCGGTCTCACCCAGTGGGCGGTCTATAAGGACGGCAAGGTCGACGTACAGGACGAGGGGAGCCAGCTTATTGCGCGCCTTCTCACGCCGCGCCGCCGTGAAATGGTGTGCGACTTCTGCGCGGGTGCGGGCGGCAAGACGCTTGCGCTCGGCGCCCTCATGCGATCGACGGGGAGCCTCTACGCTTTCGACGTCAATGAAAAGCGTCTCGCGGGCTTGACGCCCCGCATGCGTCGCGCGGGCCTCTCGAACGTGCACCCGATCGCCATTCGCGGCGAGGACGACCAACGCGTGCGTCGCCTGAACGGCAAGTTCGATCGCGTGCTGATCGACGCCCCCTGCACGGGGACGGGCACGTTCCGCCGCAATCCCGACCTCAAGTGGCGTCTTTCGCCCTCGGAACTCGAACGCATCAACGCGATCCAGAAGAGCGTGCTCGAACACGCGAGCCGACTCGTGAAGGCGGGCGGTCGTCTCGTCTATGCGACCTGCTCGGTGCTCAAGCGCGAAAACCAGGACGTCGTCGAAGCGTTCCTTGCCGCGCATTCCGAGTGGCGTCTCGTTCCCGCGAAGGAAGTCTTCGCGCAGCAGGGGATCGTCTTCCCCGAAGCGCAGTGGGAACGGTTCGGGTCCTACTTCCAGATGCTCCCGCACGTCAACAATACGGACGGTTTTTTTGCCGCGGTGCTCGAGCGCTCGGCGCCCGCGAAGCGCGAAAAGCCCGCGAAGGTCGAGCGTGCCGCGGAAAGCGAAGCGCCTGTTGAGAGTGTGAAGACGGAAGTGGTCGGGGCCGCCGAAGTCGCGCAGGCGCCGGAAGCGACGGAGCCCGTCGAAGTGGCTGAAACGGTGGAAAAGGTCGAAGCGGCCGAAAAGCCCGCCAAGACCTGCAAGACCGCCGTCAGGACGACGAAAGCGAAGAAGACGGAGCAGGCAGCTAAGACGACCAAGACCGCGAAGACCAAAAAGAAGGTCGAAGCGGAAGAAACCGAAGTTCCGGAAGCCGAGGTCGTCGAAAAGCCCGAAGCGTAAAAGCCGCAAAGCGAACGAGGCCCGAGGTTTCATCGAACCCCTCCGGCCTCGTTCGATCTTCGAAAAAAGAACGCCGCCTGCGTCTCGTGACGCGGCGGCGTTTTGCTTTGTCGGCGACAGGGGCCGGAAGTCGGTCCCGACGGCGGCCCGATCGTGCGTTCTCAGTCCTCGTGAATGGCGCATTCGACGGGCTTGGCGCCGAGGATGTCGGTGAGCACCTTCGGGTCGATCCCGACCTGGTAGCCGCGGCGACCCCCGTTGATGAAGATGAGCGGCAGATCGAGGATCGTCTTTTCAACATAGACGGGCATCTGCTTGCGGGTCCCGAAGGGGCTCGTTCCGCCCACCATGTAGCCCGAATTGCGCTGAGCCTGTTCGGGCTTGCAGGGGGCGATCGACTTCACGCCGATCTGACGGGCGAGGTTTTTCGTCGACACCTCGCAGTCTCCGTGCATGAGGATGATGAGAGGATGCGCCTTTTCATCTTCCATCACGAGCGTTTTGACAACTTGGTGATGCTCGAGTCCGCAGGCTGCAGCTGCCAGGGCCGTGCCGCCGTGCTCGACGTACTCGTAGCTGCGTTCCTCGAAAGAAACACCGTGTTGCTTGAGCCACTGCGTGGCGGGCGTAAGGCTCTGATGACGGGTTTTCGACATGAAAGGGCTCCTTCCCGAACGAAAAAAAAGAATCTTAGCGCGCCGCGTCCGCATCGGCGAGATCGCACTCGCGCAGGCCCTTCGGGAGCGGGAAGGCGACGTTTTCTTCAACGCCGGGGAGCGTACGCACGTCGTCGGCACCGACGTGCGTCTTGAGCCACTCAAGAACGCCCTGAACGAGGGACTCGGGCGCCGAGGCGCCCGCCGTAACGCCGACACGCTCGACTCCTTCGAACCATGTCGGGTCGACGTGTTCGGCCGTGTCGACGAGGTAGGCGCGCGTTCCCTGACGTTCGGCGACTTCGCGCAGACGGTTCGAGTTCGAGCTCGTGGCGGAGCCGATCACGAGGACGAGATCGACCCCCGCCTGTGCGAGGTGCTTCACTGCTTCCTGGCGGTTCTGCGTCGCGTAGCAGATGTCCTGACGCTTCGGTTCGTGAATGTCGGGAAAGCGCGTCTTGAGGGCGCGAATCACCTCTTCGCTGTCGTCGGCGCTGATCGTCGTTTGCGTTACGTATGCGAGCGGATCCTCGGGCCCGTAGGGAAGGCGGACGACGTCTTCGGGGCGCTCGACGAGAACGATCCCGTCTTTGACCTGCCCCATCGTGCCTTCAACCTCGGGGTGACCGGCGTGGCCGATCATGAGAATGGTCTTTCCTTCGGCGCGCATGCGGCCGACTTCCTTGTGCACCTTGGTGACGAGCGGGCAGGTTGCGTCGAAAACGCGCAACCCGCGCTCTTCGGCTTCGCGCACTACGGAAAGCGGAACGCCGTGGGCCGAGAAAACGACCGTGGCGCCTACGGGCACGTCCGCAAGATCGTCCACGAAGACGGCGCCACGGGCGCGGAGATTTTCAACGACCGTGCGGTTGTGGACGATTTCGTGACGTACGTAGATCGGAGCGCCGTAGATGTGCAGCGCGCGCTCGACGATGGCGATCGCACGGGTGACGCCTGCGCAAAAGCCGCGGGGTTGGGCGAGAAGAACCTGCATGGTGGGGCCTGGTAGAAGTCGTTGGAGGGAAGCGGCGGGGCCGTTAATCCCGAAAATTCTTCTCAAGAATAAAGAAATTCGGGATTTTGCGCACACGGTTCCGACAAAACGGGTACAATGCGCCCCACGTCAAATTTTCCGTGTCTCCGGGCGCCCTGTTCTGACACTATGGGGGGCCAGGCTTTGGTGTCGGTTGAAAAACCGAATCCTTGGTGGCGACACTTTGTAACCTTGACGTATAATCTCATTCTTTCTGCGCTCGCGTGGCCCGTTGCGGCTCTGCGAGATGAATTTTTTTAAGAACTGGAGTTAGAGATGGCACGAGTGTGTCAAGTCACCGGTAAGGCGCCGATGGTCGGCCATCACGTCTCGCACGCGAACAACAAGACCAAGCGCCGCTTCATGCCCAATCTGCAGTATCGCCGTTTCTGGGTTGAAAGCGAAAACCGTTGGGTCCGTCTGCGTTTGACGACGGCCGGCCTTCGTACGGTCGATAAGATTGGTATCGACGCTGTTCTCGCGGATCTGCGCGCCCGCGGCGAAATCTAAGTAAAGGAGTTTCACCATGGCGAAAGGCGCTCGCGAAAAGATCAAGCTCGAATCGACGGCTGGTACCGGCCACTTCTACACCACCACGAAGAACAAGAAGACTTCCACCGGCAAGATGGAAATCTCGAAGTTCGACCCGGTGGCTCGTAAGCACGTGGTCTACAAGGAAACGAAGCTCAAGTAATCTGAGTTTCCGAAATGTTTCCGGCGAAAACGCTCGGCAGGACATGTCAGCCGGGCGTTTTGCTTTTTCCGTGGGGCGATTCCGCATCGACCCGACGGAAGTCCGAAGTCCCGCATCTCGTTGCCCGAGAGCGGGGCTTTGTTTTTGCTTGAGCCCGAAAGAAAAACGCCCGAAGGCGAGCCTTCGGGCGTTTTGCGAGGGTGTCGGAGGGGTCGTCCCGCCCCGAGCGATCAGAGAGTTTCGAGCGGCCAGCGGGGACGCACCCTAAAGCCCGTTTGATGCCGCAGCGCTTCGCGCTCTTCGGGTGTCATCGCTTCGTAGCGTGCGAGACCTGCGGCGGCGATCATCGCGCCGTTGTCGGTGCAAAGACGCATGGGCGGATAAAAGATTTCACCCTTGCGGCGGTGCACTTCGTCGGTCAGGCGCGCGCGGAGCTGCTTGTTGGCGGAAACGCCGCCCGCCACGACGACGCGCTTGAGTTTCGTTTGGCGCATTGCGCGAACAAGTTTCGCGGCAAGCACATCGACCACCGCGTCGACGAAGCCGCGTGCGAGGTCCGCGCGCCAGGTTTCGTCCGAGGGGTCTTTCGCTGCGTGTACGGCGGTGAGGACCGACGTTTTGAGTCCCGAGAAACTCATGTTGAGGTTCGGGGCGTGAATCATGGGGCGGGCGAGTTCGATCGCGCCCGAGGTGCCCTTTTCGGCGAGTGCCGAAACGGCGGGGCCGCCCGGATACGGAAGGCCGAGGAGCTGTGCCGTCTTGTCGAAGGCTTCGCCCGCGGCGTCGTCGAGCGTTTCGCCGAGGAGCTCGTAGTGCCCGAAGCGTTCCACCTTCAGAATCTGCGTGTGCCCGCCCGAGACAAGGAGTGCAAGGAAGGGAAATTCGGGTGCGGGGTCCGAAAGGCGCGCCGCCAGGAGGTGTCCTTCGAGATGGTGTACGCCGAGAACGGGAATATCGAGTGCCCAGCCGATCGCGTGCGCAACGGCGTTCCCGACGAGGAGGGCTCCCGCGAGCCCCGGACCTTCGGTGACGGCCACGGCGTCGATGTCGGCGCGGGTCTTCCCCGCTTTTTCGAGAACGTCGTCGACGAGCGCCACGGCGCGACGGATGTGGTCGCGGCTCGCGAGCTCGGGCACCACGCCGCCGTAGGCGCGGTGCATGTCGATCTGAGTGTGCAGAGCGTCGGCGAGAAGACCGTCTCTGTCGGAAATGAGTGCAGCTCCCGTCTCGTCGCAGGAGGATTCGATACCAAGTACGAGCATAGTTCGGGAATTTTAGCGGTTCGGGCTTCGGGACGTCGCTTCCCCGAAGGTTTTTTCCTCGACGGTGTTTTCGGCGCGCGGAGCGGGGAATCGCGAAAACCGCGTGCGGCTTTTGCGCGAAAGGACGAAAAAAATCGGCTCCGCGCGTTGTAGCCACAGGAAAAATATGCCAAAATGCGCCCTTCGTTCTCCGTCCCATCTTGCCCCGGAACCAGATGAGACGGTTCACCAGTCATTTCCGGGTCATCACAACTAGGTGTCTGATGCCTACTATCCGCGTTAAAGAAAACGAACCGTTTGAAGTTGCTCTTCGTCGCTTCAAGCGCACCATCGAAAAGTCCGGCCTCCTCACGGAACTCCGTGCCCGCGAATTCTACGAAAAGCCCACCGCCGAACGTAAGCGCAAGAAGGCTGCCGCGATCAAGCGCCACTACAAGCGCCTTCGCAGCATGATGCTCCCCAAGAAGCTCTACTAATTTTCGTGGAACGCTTCGGGCGCTCCGCCCTTTGATGTGCGGACGCCGGGTGCACGGTCCCCCTTCAGCGGGGACAACCCTACCGCGTGCGGGGCTCTTCGGAGTCGGTCGTACGCAGAACGAATCCTCCCGCGTCGACGGGAATTTCCTCACGAAGGATGGTGATGATTAAGGACAGAATCCGCGAAGATATGAAGGCCGCCATGCGCTCGCATGATGCTGCGCGTCTGAGCACGATTCGTTTGCTCCTTGCCGCAATCAAGCAGCGTGAGATCGACGAACAGATCGAATCGACGGATGACGACGTCATGGCCGTAATCGCCAAGATGGTCAAACAGCGCCGCGACTCGGTCGAACAGTACCGCGCCGGCGGTCGCGAAGACCTGGCTCAGACCGAGCAGGCCGAGATCGATGTGCTTCAGGCGTATCTGCCTCAGGCGCTCACGGACGAGGAAATCGCCGCGATCATCGACGAAGCGACGGCCGCGGTCGGCCTTACCGGCATGGCCGCCATGGGCAAGGTCATGGCCCTGGTGAAGCCCCGTGTGAACGGCCGAGCGGACCTCGGCAAGGTTTCCGCTCTCATCAAGGCGCGCCTTACGGCCTGAGCCCCGAGAGCCGAAGACCGGACTGTTCGGCACTCGACCGAGTGCCTCGACCTCATGTCTTCCTGGTTTCGCCCGAAGAGAAATCTTCGGGCGAAAACTTTTTCGGGGTTCCGAAATGGCGTTCGCCTCCGATCGCCTTCCCGAAACCCTCCGCACCGGCGTACCGCGAGGTGCGTGAAAACCGCAAAACGCACGCAACCTGTGAAAAGCACGCTTTTGCAGAAGAGGCGTTTCTGCAAAAGGCGGAAAATCGCGAAAAGAGCCGCTCGGCTTTCGGGTGGCTTTTTTGTGCCCGAAGGACGTGCATCTTCGCCGTCTACGGGTGCGGACCTCTTCGAGAAATAGGGACTTTGTCGAAGGTTTTTTTCGGCGAAATCTGCGATACTGCAAGAATGCAAGTCTGCATTAACTTGGTTTCGGATGATACAACGCAATGTTTTCTCGGGAAAACTGCTTACATCTCCCGCGTTAATGCAACGCACAATGGTTACATTGGTCTCTACGTTGCAATGGTCCGACGCATCCCGAAGGATGAGTTCGGTGCCCGCTCCGGAAGACCCTCTCAAGGAATTCCCCCGTTCCTCACGACAACAACTTCAGGAACCTCTCTCATGTCGGAAACTGCCAACCGCACACGATTCATCGCCATCGGTTCGATGCTCTTCGCTCTCTTTTTCGGGGCCGGCAACCTGATTTTCCCCGCGGCCATGGGTCAGGCCGCCGGTGAAAACGTCTGGTGGGCCGTTCTCGGTTTCTGCGTGACCGGTGTCGGTCTGCCGTTGCTCGGCATTATTGCGGTGGCGTACTCGGGTTGCCACGACCTGCGTCAGGTCGCAAGCCGCGTTCACCCCTGGTACGGGCTCTTTTACACGGTGCTCAGCTACATGGCGATCGGTCCCTGCTTCGCCATCCCCCGTACGGGCACGGTGTCCTTTGAAATCGCGTTGCGTCCCTTCCTCGGTGCGGAACCCTCCGCGATGGCACTGCCGATCTTTCTCGCCGTCTTCCTCGGCTTCTCGGGTTGGCTTGCCGCTTCGCCCTCGAAGCTCGTCGACCGCATCGGCAAGTTCTTGACGCCCGCGCTCCTCATGACGATTTTCGCGATGATCATGATGTCGTTCGTCGCGCCGATGGGCGACTTCCAGGCCGCCACGGGCGCCTACACGGTTCCCTTTGCCGCCGCCGTTCAGGGCGTGCTCGACGGCTACAACACGCTCGACGCCATCGCCGCGCTCGTCTTCTCGACGCTCGTCGTCAACTGCGTGCGTGAAACCGGCGTGCACGACGCGAAGGCCGTTACGGCGCAGGTGACGAAGGCGGGCGTGCTCGCGGGCGGTCTCCTGGCCGTGGTCTATGTCTTCATTGCAAAGATCGGTGCGGAAAGCGTCGCCGCGATCGGCATGCAGGAAACGGGTGCTCCGGTGCTCGCCGAAAGCGCGAAAATCTTCTTCGGCACGTTCGGCGCCTACCTCCTTGCGGCGATGGTGCTTCTCGCGTGCGTGACGACCGCCGTGGGTCTTCTCACCTGTTGCGCGGCCTTCTTCCTGCGCCTCACGGGCAAGCTCAGCTACTCGATCTGGGTGGTGCTCTTTACGGTCGTCTCGTACCTGATTGGTCTCTTCGGTCTCAAGACGATCATCGTGTCGACGATCCCGATTCTGATGTTCATCTACCCGCTCTGCGTGGCGCTCATGGGCCTCATCTTCCTCGACAAGCTCTTCGGCGGCCGTCAGTGCGTCTATGCCTGGACGATGGGCTTCACCTTCGTGATGGCGCTCGTCAACGGTCTCGAAACCGCGGGCGTGCCGATGGCGGGTCTTGAAGAAGTGCTGAAGACCTACCTGCCGCTTCATGCCTACGGCCTCGGCTGGATCTGCTTCTCGGTGACGGGTTTTGTCGTCGGCCTTGTCTGGAAGGCTGTCGTCCCCGAAAGGAAACTCGTCGAACAAGCGGCCTGACCAAGGGCATGCGAAGGGGGCGCCCGGTCGGCGTCCGCAGTTCGGAGTCCGAACGAACCCGCCCCCGCTGCCCCTTTGAACGACCGCTCCCCGCAGCCGTCGGTACGAATCGCTCCCGCAAAAGTTTTGCGGCGAAGCGGGGCGTCCGGCGGCTTTTTTGTTTCCGACGAGGCGATGAGAGGAGCGGGCGGGGTCCTCTCCGCTAAAATACCCGGTTTTCCATACTTCCGACCTCCGTCCGTTTCGCACCCGCCATGATCCCCGAGGGCTTTATTACGAATCTGCTCGACCGCGCCGACATCGTCGACGTGGTGAGTCGGTACGTGCCGCTCAAGAAGGCGGGGCGCAACTACATGTGTTGCTGTCCTTTCCACAAGGAAAAGACGCCCTCCTTCTCGGTAAGCCCCGCGAAGCAGTTCTACAAGTGCTTCGGTTGCGGCAAGGGCGGCAATGCCATCGGGTTCGTGATGGAGATCGAACACCTCTCCTTCCCGGAGGCGGTGGAAAAACTTGCGGGCTACTACGGACTCGAAGTTCCGAAAGACACGTCGCCGCGTGCGCAGGCCGCCCGCGAAAAGTCGAAGACTCTGGCGGACTTCATGAAGGAAGCCGCGGACTACTACACGGCGCAGCTTCGCGCGACGCCCAAAGCGGTCGAATACCTGCGCGCCCGCGCGATTTCGGGTGAAACGGCCGCGCGCTTCGGACTCGGCTATTCGCCCGAAGGCTGGCACGCGCTCGAAGAGGTCTTCAAAGAGAAGTACTCGGCTCCGGCCCTCCTTGAGGCTGGGCTCGTCAACGAGAAAAACGGTCGCCGCTACGACGCTTTCCGCGACCGTCTCATGTTCCCGATCCGAAACCCGAAGGGGCAGGTGATCGGGTTCGGTGCGCGCACTCTGAAGGGCGACGAACAGCCCAAGTATCTCAACAGTCCCGAAACCCCCATCTACCACAAGGGGTCGGAACTCTACGGGCTTTTCGAAGGGCGCGATGCCGTGCACGAAAAGGGGCGCGCCATCGTGTGCGAAGGCTACATGGACGTGATCCAGCTTTCGCAGGCGGGTTTTCCCGAGTCCGTGGCGGCGCTCGGCACGTCGATTACACCCGAACACGTCAAGCGTCTCTTCAAGCTCACCGACCGCGTCTACTTCTCGTTCGACGGGGATGCGGCGGGGAGGAAGGCCGCGCGTCGCGCGCTGGAAGCGGCATTGCCGGTACTCACCGACACGCAGCAGGCGTGCTTCGTGCTGTTGCCGCCCGAGCACGACCCCGACAGTCTCATCAAAGCGAAGGGTCCCGAAGCGTACGAGCACGAGCTCGAGAACGCGCTGACGCTCACCACTTTCATGAAAAAGCTCCTTCTCGAAGGGAAGGAGCTCATGTACGCCGAGGAGCGCGCGAAGCTCGTCGCCGAAGCAAAGTCCTGGATTCTCTCGATGCAGGCGGCGCCCGTTCTGCGACTTGCGCTTGTGAAGGAAATCGCCGCGATGGCGCGCCTTCAACCCGAAGACGTCGAGCGTCAGTACGGGCTTGCGTCCGGTACCGCACCGCGCCACGAGGCGGGGGACGCTTATCGTCCGATGCGCGCCCGCCCGGGATTCGGGTACGGTGCGCGCGCGGGCGCTCGGCGCTCGGGTCGCTACGGTTATGCGCGAAACCCCTACGAACGGTTTGTCCCCGAGACGCGCGTTCCCGTGAAGGACGTGCGCGATCGGATGCTGCAGTGCTTTCTCTCGTACCCGAATCTCCTCACCGAATTTTCGACGGCGATCGAGGACGAATTCGTCTCGAGCACGCACCCCGCGGCCGCCCGCATTCTGGAAGTGTGGCGTGCGGCGGCACAGGCTGAAAACGAAAGCGAGGGGCACGAAGTTCGTGCGGCAACGCTTCTGCAGGCCCTAGCAGAGTCGCCCGAGCGCGAAGCGTACGAGTCGCTACTTTCCGAAGAGCTCGTGCTCGAGACCCCCGAAGAAGGAGCGCGCCTCGAATTGAAGCGGTCGTTTCTCGACCTTGAACTCGAGCGTACCAAGATGCGCCTCATGGATCTCGGCCGCTCGGAGCGTCCGGATTTCGATCAGATGCGTCGCTTGATGGCGCGCCGCACCGAAGTCGAAGAGACGATCCGCCTCGTGCGCGAGGAGGAAGCGCGCTACCGCCGTCGGCAGGAAACGAGTTTTGCCGCGAGTACCGTCGGAGGCTCGGGTTCGTCGAACGAACGGGTGCTCTCCGACAACCCGAAGGTGCGCGAGTTGCAACTCCACCTCTTCGGCGGAGCGCCGAGTGTTCCGAGCGTTCGCAATGCAAACGGCGCCTCCGGTACTGCTTCAACGGCCGCCCCGCTCGGATCGACCGAATCGTCACGGGTTTCTTCGGGTAGGCCCTCGAACGCGTTGTCTTCGTCGGCGGCTTCCGACCGTGCCGAAGTCGCACGTCTTCTCGACCGCTCGAAGCGGGAGCGTTCCGGCTTCGAGCGACTCCCGGCAGACGTGCCGCCTTTCAACGCGAGCGAAGCCTCCGAAGGCTTCGAAACGCTTGCCTCGGGCCCGGACGACTTCGCCGAGGCGCCGTTGCCCGACGCGCCCGCGCACTTTGCGCAATTGCCTCCTCCCGACGATGAGGGCGAGTGGTCGTACGACGACGAAACATCGAACGACGACAACCTCGATTTCGGTATCGATTTGCCGTTGCAACCTCCGAAGCCCTGAAATTTACAAAATCTTACATGATTGTCGCGCCATTCTCTTGAAACTCATAGGGGTTTTACCGAAGCGCTCGGGGCAGAAAAGCGGTATGCGTGGCAAAATTTCAAAATATCCCCGTTTGCGTGCCGAATGCGGAGACGACCGAATTCGGCCGGTTTCAGGGTCATCCCTGGTCGCCGACCGACATGCCGTTCGCCTTCGCCGGTGTTGCAACAACCGGTGGGCTCTTGTACTTTGCGTTTTCGACGTACGGTGCGCGTGCCCCGCGAGGGGATGACGGGCGGCGCGAGCGATAACCGAGTTCGTCGTGCCGTCGGCTCCGAGGGAGACCTTTTCTCCTCGGGGAACGCTTTAGTGGGAGAGCTGTATGGCGGGTTCGAAGAAGGCGACGGAAAAGAAAGTTGAAGAAAAGTCCGTCGCGCAGGCCGAGGTTTCGACGCCCAAGCGGACGCGGAAGTCCGCGAAGACGACGATCGGGACGGTCGGCCTCACCATTTCCATCGAGGCGGTGGACGCGCCGACCACGAAGCCGCACCGCCGCAAGGCCGCCAAGAACGAGGCCGCAGGGGCGGTCGCGCCCGAAGGGGCGATCGACGCCGCGGCCGACACGACGGTCGCCCTCGTCGATCCGGCTCCCGAAAGCGTGAAAAAGCCCGCACGCCGTACGCGTGCGAAAAAGACGACCTCGGAAGCCGCTACGGAAGCGGCGGCCGCACTCGAGAACTCAGAAAAGGCCGAAACCTCCGAGGTTGCAGTCGAAGCCGTTGTTTCGGGTGCGAAGCCCGCGAAGCGTAAGAGTACGGGTACGAAGCGTACGAAGAGCGCAAAGAGTGCCGAGAAGGCCGAGGCGGCGGAAAAAGCGGAGACGGTCGAACCGGCCGCAGTCGAAGCCCCCGCCGAACCTGCTCCGGTGAAGAAGCCCCGTCGCACCTGCGCGAAGAAGTCGGCGGAAGCGCCCGCCGACGTGTCTGCGGAAAATGCTGAAAGCGTCGAAAAGACGGAAAAGGGCGAAGCGACTGCAACCGAAGCCGCGGAAAAAGCCGCTCCCGCAGAGGTGCCCGCCAAGCGCAAGCCCCGCGCACGCAAGACCGCGGAAAAGACCGCCGCGAAGGCGAACAAACCCAAGCGCGCTTCCTCCCGCAAGAAAGCGAAGGAAGGGGACGAAGACGACGACCTCGACATGTTCGAGGGCGACGTCGACTTTGCGGATGTGATCGACGACGAAGCCGACGACATGGACGATCTTCCCGTCGAGACGCTCCCCGACGATGCCGACGACATCGAAGATGTTGAAGAGGCCGACGGCTCCGAAGATGCCGAGGGTGACGCCTCGCCCGTTGCTGCCTCCGCGAAGCCCCGCCGTCGTTCGAAGGCCGCGCGTGAAAAGGCGATTCGCGAAGCGATCGAGCACGGTTACGCCGTCGACGAAGGCGATACGCGCGAAGACCGCCGCTCGCGCCTCTTCAAGCTCATCTGCATGGGCAAGGAGCGCGGTTACGTCACGTACAGCGAAATCAACGACAACATTCCCAACAGCCTCATCGACGACGATGCGATCGAGACGATCGTCAGCATCCTCTCGAACCTCAACATCGCCGTGCACGAGGTGGCGCCCGACGAGGATCAGCTCCTCCTGCAGGGCGGCTCGGCCGGCCCCGTGAGCGACGAAGACGCGGAAGCGGAAGCCGAAGCCGCGCTCTCGACGGTCGACAGCGAGTTCGGTCGCACGACCGATCCCGTGCGCATTTACATGCGCGAAATGGGCTCGGTCGAACTGCTCTCGCGCGAAGGCGAAATCGAAATCAGCAAGCGCATCGAAGACGGCTTGAAGCACATGGTGCTCGCCATCGCCCGTTGCCCGGTGACGATCGAGGAGGTACTCAAGAACGCCGATTCGATCCGCGAAGGCTCGATGGCGATCGACGATGTCGTCGACGGCCTAGTGACGCCCGAAGACACGACGAGTCCCGTCGGCCATGCCGAAGACGAAACGGATATGGGCGCCTCTGCCATGACGGTGGGGCAGCTCGAAGAGCTGAAGCTCAAGTCCCTCGAAGTGTTCGATCGCGTCCGTGCGAAGTTCGACGAACTGAAGACGATTTTCACGACGAAGGGGGCGGGAGCTCCGGAACTCGAACCGCTGAAGGATGAAATCCAGCACGAACTGATGGGGCTTCGCTTCACGGCGAAGACCGCCGACCGGCTCTGCGAACGACTCCGCTCGACCGTGAACGACCTGCGCGCGAGCGAACGCGCGGTCTACGACGAACTCGTGCGCCGCACGGGCATCAACCGCGACTGGTTCCTCGCCGAATTCATGCCGAACGCCACGCGCCTCGGCTGGGTCGACGATGTGGCCGCGTACTTCCCCGCAAAGCGCGACACGATTCTGCGCCGCCGCGCCCTGATCGAAGAAGAGCAGGTGAAGTTGCGCGATCTGAGCGCTTCGGCCTACATGTCGCTTGCGGAACTGCTCGACGTCTACAAGCAGATGGCGACGGGCGAAGCCAAGGCCCGCAACGCCAAGCGCGAAATGACGGAAGCGAACCTCCGTCTCGTCATCTCGATTGCGAAGAAGTACACGAACCGCGGTCTTCAGTTCCTCGACCTCATCCAGGAAGGGAACGTCGGTCTCATGAAGGCGGTCGACAAGTTCGAATACCGTCGCGGCTACAAGTTCTCGACCTATGCGACCTGGTGGATCCGTCAGGCGATTACGCGCTCGATTGCCGATCAGGCGCGCACGATTCGTATTCCCGTGCACATGATCGAAACGATCAACCGCATGAACCGCATCACCCGTCAGGTGTTGCAGGAAACCGGGGTCGAACCCGATTCCCGCAAGCTCGCGGAACTCATGGAGATGCCCGAAGACAAGATTCTCAAGATCATGAAGATCGCCAAGGAGCCGATTTCGATGGAAACGCCGATCGGCGACGACGACGATTCGCATCTCGGCGACTTCCTGGAGGATACGCAGACGCTCGCGCCTTCGGAGGCAATCCAGAATTCGAGTCTCTCGGAAACGGTGCGCCAGGTGCTCGACAGCCTCTCGCCGCGCGAAGCCAAGGTGTTGCGCATGCGCTTCGGCATCGAAATGCAGTCCGACCACACGCTTGAAGAGGTCGGCAAGCAATTCGACGTGACGCGCGAACGCATTCGTCAAATCGAAACGAAGGCGCTTCGCAAACTTCGCCATCCGTCGCGTGCCGACAAACTCCGCAGCTTCATCGAAGGGGACGGCAAGGACTGATCGGTCCGCCGACTGCTTCCGATTCCAATCGAGCCCCGAGCGCCGCCCGTGCGGCCCCGGGGCTTTTTGCTTCGGTTTTTCGCGGGCGTTTTGTCGGGGCAAAGTCCTCTTTCGGCTTGAAAAAGGCGCCCGATCGGTGTATCCTGAGACCCTTTTTTCGCCGCGGTCCGAGGGTTTTACCTCATTGCCGTCCGAACGAAGCCGCCTCTTTGAGTGCCGCAGTCCCGCTTGAATCCCGGACGCGGTTGCGGGGGATATCTCCGATACGCGCGGCTCGCCCAAGCGAAAGAACAAGTAAGCACACACCACCCGGAGAATTTCCGAACTCCCCGCAGGAGCGCGTTGCAGAAAGGGAAGTTCTTCGGTTTAACCCACACGAGCCGTCTTCACTCCCTGGAAACCGGACGTTCGCAGCAACGCCAGCGGCTGGGAGGAGGACGCTCTTCAATTTTGTTTGAATGTATGCGCATGAAGAAGAAACGCCAGGACGACTTTGCCGATGAAGAGCTGATTGACGACGAAATGACGTCCGATGCGGCGGAGTCTGCCGAAGTCGATGCGTGGCAGTCGGGCCGTGCGGTCAACGCGGTTGAGGAAAGCACGGCTTCGCGCAACGGCTACGGCGCCCTCGTGCGTCTCGGTCGCTCCCGCGGCTGGGTGACGCTCGCCGACGTCAACGACTACCTTCCCGAAAGTGCGCTCCGTACGTCCGAAAACCTCCAGGAAGTGACCGAACAGTTGGGTCGCCTCGGCGTTCAGGTTTTCGAACAGGCGCCCGACGAGGACGACATCCTCATCAACGGGATGATGGGTGAGAACGAAGACATTGACGAAGACGACGCGGCCGTGATGCTCACGCCCGAAGAGTCCGCCGGTCTCTCGAAGGATCCGCTGCGCGCCTATCTGCGCGGCGTGGGTTCGCACAAGCTCCTCACGCGTCAGGGCGAAATCGAAGTCGCCAAGTCGATCGAACAGTTCACCGCCAAGCTCGTGACGACGATCGTCCAGTTCCCGATGGCCGTTGAAGAAATTCTGCGCCTCGGCGAGGTCTTGAAGGACGAAGACACGGCGGTCGATACGGTGGTCGACGGCTTTACCGACGCCGCCGCTCTCGAAGGGGTGGAAGAAACGATCGAGGAAACCGACGACATCACGACCGACATCGGCGCGGCCGCCATGACGGCCGATCAGCTGACGGCGATGCGCGAGCGCGTGCTCGAAATGTTCGAGCGCTGCCGCCTTTTCCTCGACATCGTGAACGAAACCTGGGGCGATCCGAGCCGCGAGGCCGAATACCGCGCCGCGCTCGACGCGATGGTGAAGGAACTCGCCCCGGTGCGTTTCTCCGTGAAGCTCGTCACGCAGGTCTCGGACCACATCAACGCGCACGTGGGCGCGATCAACGATGCTCTGAAGCGCATGCGCCAAGTGCTCGTAGAACGTTGCCGCATGCCGCAAAAGGATGCGATCGAACTTCTGAAGGGCAACGTCACCAATCCGAAGCTCTTCACGATGCTTGCCGAAGCCGATACGGTGTGGGCTCAGGCCCTGCAGCGCAACCTCCCCGTGATCCTTGAAGAACAGGCGAAGCTGGCCGAGCTCGAACGCACGGGCCGCATGTCGCTTGCCGAGCAGCGCGACCTCGCCCGCGCGATCCGTCTCGCGCAGACGAACCTCATGCAGGCCAAGGCCAAGATGATTGAAGCCAACTTGCGTCTCGTCATCTCGATCGCGAAGGGGTACGTCAACCGCGGCATGGCGATCACCGATCTCATTCAGGAAGGCAACATCGGTCTCATGAAGGCGGTTGACAAGTTCGAATATCGTCGCGGCTACAAGTTCTCGACCTACGCGACCTGGTGGGTTCGCCAGTCCGTGACGCGTGCCGTGGCCGATTTCGGCAACACGATCCGCATCCCGGTGCACATGACGGAGTCCTACAACAAGTTGCGTCGTCATCGTCAGAAGTTCCTCCAGCAAAACGGCCGTCAGCCGACCGAGCAGGAACTCGCCGATCTCGCCGATCTGCCGCTTTCCAAGGTTGAACTCCTCATGCAGGCCATGCGCGGCATCGAATCGATCGACGCGCCGATCGGCGACGACGAAGACGCGACGAAGCTCGACTTCGTGCGCGGCGACGAACACGACGATCCGGGCGTCGCCTTCCAGGATCGCTCCATGGTGGAAAGCGTGAAGCGTTCGCTCGACGAACTCACACCCCGCGAAGCTCAGGTGTTGCGCCTGCGCTACGGGATCGGCACGAACCAGGACCACACGCTCGAAGAAGTGGGTCGTGCGCTCGGCCTCACGCGCGAGCGCGTGCGTCAGATCGAAGCGGCGGCGGTGCGCAAGCTCCGTCAGCCGGAAAACGCCGATCGTCTGCGCGACTACATCCACTAAACCGACGGGGCCCCTCGGGGCCCTCGCCTCCTTCGGAGTTTTCCGAGGATTCGCCCGAATTCTCTGGAAGGCCGCCCGGGCCCGAACGCGTTTCGTTTTGCTCGAAACGCCTCGGGCCTTTCGTTTTTTCGAGGGAAAAACGTACGAAAATCCGTCCCCAAGCAGCGTTTCGGCCCCGGACGCACTTAAAATCGAGGAATACGGCGCAATGCCGCACGCGCGCGCGCCGATCTCGGGTACAATGCACCTCTTTCCAAAGGCGGGCCTGTAGCCAAGTCGGTTAAGGCAACGGACTCATAATCCGTCGATCCTGGGTTCAAGTCCCAGCGGGCCCACCACGCTCCTCTTCACGCACGGTGCGTGTCCCGCCGGCGGGGCGCTCTACGAAACCTGCGCGACCGGCAGTGCGGTCGTTCTCCTTTACGGCATCGGCCGCCCCACCTCGGATTTCAAAGTCAGAATGTCCTCCTTCGATCAATTCGGTCTCGATCCCCGCATTCTTTCCGCCATCGCCCGCATGGGTTACGAAACGCCCACGCCCATTCAGGAAAAGGCGATTCCCGTGGTTCTGAAGGGCGGCGACGTGATGGGGGCCGCTCAGACCGGAACGGGGAAGACGGCCGGGTACGGTCTGCCGCTTCTCGGACGCATTCTGCCCAAGGCCAACACCTCGGCTTCGCCCGCCCGTCATCCGGTGCGCGCGCTGATTCTCGCGCCGACGCGCGAACTCGCGGACCAGGTCTCGACGAACCTCGAAGCCTACGCCAAAGACACTCCGCTTCGCGTGGGCGTCGTCTACGGGGGGGTGGACATCCGCCCGCAGGCCGACATGTTGCGTCGCGGTGTCGAAGTGCTCACCGCCACGCCCGGTCGACTGCTCGACCATGTCGCGCAGCGCTCCGTGAACCTCTCTCAGGTCGAAGTGGTTGTGCTCGACGAAGCGGACCGCATGCTCGACATGGGGTTCCTCCCCGACATCTCCCGCATTCTGCAGCTTCTTCCCGCCTCGCGTCAGAGCCTCATGTTCTCGGCTACCTTCTCGCCCGAAATCAAGAAGCTCGCGAAGCAGTTCTTGAAGCCCGATCCCGCGCTGATCGAGGTTGCCCGTCAGAACCAGACGGCCGAAACCGTGACGCAGGAAGTCTTCTCGGTGACGGAGCGCGACAAGACGGACGTGCTCATCGACATTCTCAAGACGCGCGGCCCCGAAGGCACGCCCCTCCAGCAGGTGCTCGTCTTCGTGAACGCGAAGATCACCTGCCGCCGCCTTGCGCGCACGCTCGAGCGCGTCGGCATCAACGCCGACGCCATTCACGGCGACAAGACGCAGGAAGAGCGTCAGGTGGCGCTCGATGGCTTCAAGTCGGGTGCGATCCACGTGCTCGTCGCCACCGACGTCGCGGCCCGCGGGCTTGACATCAAAGAACTCCCCTACGTCATCAACTACGACGTTCCCTATTGCGCCGAAGACTACGTGCACCGCATCGGCCGTACGGGTCGTGCGGGCGCAAAGGGCGTGGCGACGATGCTCGCCACCCCTGCGGATGCCCGTCTCATCGAAGCGATCGAAAAGTTGACGAAGCAGTCCTTTGCTCCCGTGCCGCTCGCGCCCCAGCCCCGTCACCGCAGCGCCCAGCGGCGCGTCCCGACCGGAGCCGAGCGCGTCGACACGCCCGAGGACGAACGTCTCGCGCGCGAACGTGCCCGCGCGTACGTGCCGCCTTCGCAACGCCAGCGTGATCCGATTTTCGACATGCCCTATCTCGAGCACGCCGCGTCGAAGCCCCGCGAGGAAGTGCCTGCGTACTTCGAGCGCCGTGAAACGAAGAAACGCCCCGTGGCAGCGCTGCTCGGCGGCTTCCGCTTCGTGCGATCGAGCGCGAAGAAGGATACGAACAGTTGAGCTCTCGGCTCGGTACCCTAAAAACAACGCCCTGCGGCGCATGACGGCTCCGCGGGGCGTTTTGTCGTTCGGGTTGGGCTTTCGGCACTCAGGCGCGTGCGCCGTCCGGGTCGACCTCGACTTCAAGCGCGTAGCCCGCTTCGCGCGCGAGCGCACGGTCCGCCGCCGGAGCGGCCCCCGTCGTGGTGAGCATGTCTCCGGAAATCGCTGCATTGATCCCGATGCGCAGCGCTTCGCGCACGGTTTCGTGGGAAAGCGAGAGCCGTCCGCCCGCAAATCGGAGCGCCGCCCTCGGGTGAATCAAGCGAAAGAGCGCTGTCGTACGAAGGAATTCTTCGGCTCCAAGCGGTCGGCTTCCTTCGAGCGGCGTTCCGCCGATCGGTACGAGCACGTTGACGGGAATCGACGGAATGTCGAGCTCCCGCAGTTCGATCGCGAGATCGATGCGGTCTTCGAGCGTCTCGCCCATACCGATGATTCCTCCCGAGCAGACCTCCAGGCCCGCCTCGCGCGCGGCGCGCAGCACGGCCTTTTTGTCTTCCGTCGTGTGGCTCGTGCAGACGGAGGGGAAGTACCCCGAAGCGCTTTCAAGGTTGCAGTGGATGCGTTCGACCCCTGCTTCTTTTAGAGTGCGAAGCTCTTCGGGCCGCAGAAGACCGAGCGAGACGCACACTTCGAGCTTCGTATGGACCTTGAGGGCGCGAACCGCCTCGACGATCGAGCGCAGTTCGCGCGCCGAGGGTTTGCGTCCGCTCGTTACGAGTGAAAAACGCGTGAGTCCCTCGCGCTCGGCGCGACGGGCGGCTTCGAGAATCGTCTCCACGGGAAGAAAATCGTGCACGGCGCAATTCGTCGACCAGTGCCGGGATTGGGCGCACCAGCGGCAGTTTTCGCCGCAGCGCCCCGACTTCGCGTTCACGATTCCGCAGAGGTTGAAGGTGCGGCTCGCGCACCGCTTCGTCACCTCGGCCGCCGTGTCGAAAAGGTCCGCCGCCGGAAGGCGGGCTGCGTCGAGCGCCTCCTCGCGCGTCAAACCGTCGGGGAGGGCCCGTTGCAAAAGATCTTCGAGAACCGCCATATTGATTGTCCGTCGTGTGTGTTTATCGGGAAAAAGGAAGCATAGCGGAAGCAAGGGCCTGCCGACATGACTTAAGCGATCTCGCGTAGCGCGTTTGGGGGATGAGCAGGGAGGTCGCCCTTGAAAAATTTCTTCTCCCGTAAGAGAATCCCCTCTACGACATTGCGAGTTGAGGGTCCTCTCCCTCACGCCAACCTGCCTTACCCGGGCAAGGTGGTCGCTCCGAAGGGCAAATGTGGTCGGTTTCGCGGAAGCCGACAATTGTTCGGGTACACCCAGTGTGACCTCTCGCAGTTGTTGTATGCGGGAGGTTTTTTCGTACCTCCCGGTTGGAAATTCGGTTTGTGAGGGGCCTCGGGCCCCGGGGCGGATTTGTTTCCGGATTGCCGCGCCCGACACGGTGTCGAAGTCGGCTAAAGAGGAGTGACACACTATGGTGCATCGTCTGACGATCAAGGGGCAGGTTACGATCCCCAAGGACATTCGTGAATTTCTCGGCCTGCGCGAAGGCAATTCCTGCGTGGAATTCGCGGTGGCGCCCGACGGTAGCGTCGTCGTGCGTAAGGCGCAACCCGTGGCGCCGAAGCGTGAAACGGGCCCCGGCCCCCGCTCGCGCCTTCGCCGTCAGTTGAATACCCCGCGCGTGAACTTCGCGGCGACGCTCGCCGCGTGATTCAGATCCCACGCGAAAGCGCGGTGCGGCCCGAGGGATTTTCGGTCTCTTTCCCCCGTCGGGTTAGGTAACAAACATTCGGCTCTCGATGCCAGCGTGCGTCGGGAGCCGTTTTTTCTCTGCGAGGTGAGTCTGCTCGCCGTTTCGCAGGCAACAAAAAACCCGCCGGGCCGTGTGCGGCGCGCAGGGCGGGAGCGTTCGAACTCGCTCGAGTTCGTTTGGAATCGATTGGCGTCCCCAATGGGAGTCGAACCCATGTTCACAGCGTGAGGGGCTGTTGTCCTAGGCCTCTAGACGATAGGGACGTTCATGAAGCAGAGAAGAAAATTCTACGCCCGCCGTCTCGGAGCGGCGCATAGCGACCGTGAGAACCTTTGAGGCAAAGCAAAAGTTCGAACGCTCCGAACCGAAGTCGCGTAAAAAAGCCCGCCCAAGCGGACTCGGGCGGGCTTTTGAAGGGATCGAATTCTCCCGGGATCAGGCGAGCGCGGCCTTGATGCGGTTGAGAACGTTGTCTTTGCCGATCAGGCAGAGCGTCACGTCGATCTGGGGGGTGCGGTCCGCGGCACAGACCACGACGCGCAACGGCGTGGCGAGCACCTTCATCGAGATGCCTTGTTCTTCCATCACGGCCTGAATGCAGTGATAGACGTTTTCGGGGGTCATGTCGGCGAGGGCTTCAAGCTTTTCGCCGAAGAGCTTGAGAGCTTCGCGACCGCCGTTATCGAGCGCGGCACGGGCGGCTTCCGGATCGACCTTGGGTTCGACGTAGAAGAAGAGCGCGGCGTCGGCGAGCTTTTCGAGCGTGGCCGAGCGGGACTTCAAGAGGCCGCACACCGCTTTGAGGCAGGGGCCGCCTTCGATCTTGCCGCCGCGGGCTTCGATGCGCGGTGCGGCGAGCTCCGCAAGGCGCGCGTCGTCGGCTTCCTTCATGTACTGCTGGTTGAGCCACTCGAGCTTCTTCCAGTCGATGCGGGCGGCGGCACGCGAGCAGTCGGAGAGTTCGAACACCTTGGCGAGTTCGTCGCGGGAGAACTTCTCCATATTGCCGTGGCCCCAGCCGAGACGGGCGAGGTAGTTGAAGATGGCTTCGGGGAGGTAACCCTGACGTTCGTATTCGAGCACCGACACCGTGCCGTGACGCTTCGAAAGCTTCTGGCCGTCCTGGCCGCAGATGAGCGGCAGGTGCGCGAAGACCGGCACTTCGGCGCCGAGCGCGTTGTAGATGTTGATCTGACGGGGAGTGTTGTTGATGTGGTCGGCACCGCGAATGACGTGGCTCACCTTCATGTCCCAGTCGTCGACGACGACGGCGAAGTTGTAGGTGGGGATGCCGTTGCGCATGATGATGAGGTCGTCGAGCTCGCTGTTGGCGACCGTGATCGGGCCGTAGACCGCGTCGTTCCACGTAACGGCGCCGTCGTCCGGATTGCGGAAGCGAATCACGGGCTGAACGCCTTCGGGGATGGGCTTGCCGACACAGTTTTCGGGGCGCCAGCGGCCGTCGTAGCGGGGTTTCAGGCCGCGGGCCTTCTGGTCTTCGCGCATCGCGTCGAGTTCTTCGGGCGTCGCGTAGCAGTAGTAGGCGCGACCGTCGGCGAGCATCTGATCGACTACTTCCTTGTAGCGTTCGAGACGGTCCATCTGATAGATGGGACCTTCGTCGTAGTCGAGGTTGAGCCACTTCATGCCGTCGAGAATGACCTGAACGGCTTCCTTCGTCGAGCGGACCTGGTCCGTGTCTTCGATGCGAAGGAGGAACTTGCCGCCGAAGTGGCGGGCCACGGCCCAGCAGTAGATGGCCGTACGGGCCGTACCGAGATGCATCATGCCCGTGGGGCTCGGAGCGATGCGGGTGCGAATTTCTTTCATAAATTTTTCGGCGCGGAGAGCCGCGCAGTCGTACGCGGGAGGAGCGCCGCTCCTCGGTTGGTTAACGCATGCCGATCGCCGGTGCTCGGCAGGCGCCTCAATGGGGGCGCGGCGGACCAGGCGTCGCAAAAAACAAATTTTAGCACTCGGCGTCGGACCTTCGCCGCGGATGGTGTCGGAAGCGACGGGTAGTGACGGGCAACGACGGAAAGCGAAACGGGGAGCGCATCTTCATGCGCTCCCCGTTTCGAAAGACTTGGAGTTTTTTTAGAACTTCAACGAATCACGCGGCCGTCAACGCGTACCAGACCGAGAAGACAGCAAGCACGAGAGCTTCCATCACCACGACGGGCGCGAGCGTTTTGAAGAAGTCCGACTTGAAGTAGTCGACCGTAATCGTGAGGCACACGTGGGTGGGGGTCACCATCTGGCCCGCCACGCCGAAAACAAGCGCAAGGCCCGCGAGGTCGAGACTCCCCGGGGCGATCCCCGCCACGATCGGCATCATGATCGCCACGTGCCCCTGGCTCATGCCGGTGAGTACCCCGATCACGAAGCTCGTCACGCCGACAATTACCGGAACGGGGAGGGCGGAGCCGACAAAGGCGGCGATGATTTCGGAGAGTACGCCCGTCGAGGTGAGGAGTCCGATGAAGTAGAGAATGCACAGGACGTTGAGGATGAGCTTTACGTCGAGCGCACCGAGAAAGACCTCCTTCACGCCGACGGGGCGCCGCGCGAGCGCGAGGACGGGCACCATGGCCACCACCACGAGCCCCATCGCCACGGCGGCCGAGACGTCGAATGCCATCATGAGGACGACGTTGACGAGCACGGGCGCGAAAGCGAGCGTGATGTCGAGCGCGTTGAGGCGCCGCAATTCGGGCGTCGCGTCGACCCGCGTCTTCTTTTCTTCGAAGCGAAGCGGTCGGATGAGAACAAGCCACCCAATTGCAAAGGCAGCGACCGCGAGCCACGCAAGGTGCACGACAAGGGCGGAGACCGAAATACCGATGATCGAGCATGCCAAAATCATGCCCGGGATGATGGGGCTGCAGAATTCGCAGACGTGACGGAACCAGAAGTTGATGGCCGCTTTGCTTTCCTGAGAGATCGTCGCGCCGCGGCTTGCCTGATCGACGATCGGCGCAGAAAACCGTGCGCCCCCGACGCTCGGCAAAAGGCCGAGGAAGGCGGGCATCGCCGAGAGCGTCACGCGCGTGGAGTGAAAGATCCGATTGAGCGCTTCGACCATGCCTTTGAGCGTACCCGATCGGCGCAATTGGATTTCAAGGCACATTACGAAGTAAAGCGCAAAGAGGAGGTCGTAGGTCCTCTCCAGCGTCGCGGTCGTGACGGCCGCATCGACTAGGCTGGCGACCGTGCGGTCTTCGGCCAGCCAGAAAACAAATCCCCCGGCGAGAATCGACGGCCCGATGGGTACTCGAAAGCGCAAAAGAACGACGATCACGAGGATCGCGAGCGCGAGAATGAGAAAAATGTTCATGATAGTGTTTTGCAAGCGCGCCTACTCGAACAGCGGCAAGCCTATTCCCTTTGTGGTCGTGCCGCTCGGGCGGTTCGCAAGCGGCATAAGACCACTATGATGCGCCTTTTGGCGCCGTTTTGCGCTCGGGCCGACGCACCCGACCCAAACGACGAACATCCGTCGGGAACAATCGGACAGCCGCTCGGGAGGCGGCGGAACGCGCCGCGGGTGCCGCCCCAAGCGGAAAGAGGATCAGAGAATCGCGGCGAGCACCGACATCATGACGATCGCGACACCGACGCTCATGCTCGAAAGGTTGGCGGCAAGCGCCAGGTCGCCTTCCATCTTCGCCGTGTAAATCAGGTTCATGGCGGGCACGGGACTGAAGGCGACGAGCGCCAGCGCGCGACGCACTTCAAGGTCGAAGGGAAGCAGGAAGTAAAAGGCCGCCGCCAGCGCCGCCTGCATGAGGAAGCGCTCCCCGAGGAGCTTCAGAAGGCGCTTCATCGTCCCGGGCGGCATCGAAATGTTGATCGACTCCCCGATCATCACCATACACAAGAAGGTGTTGGCATTCGCCGCAACGGACGTGCACGTCGTGACGGCGTCAGGGAGGCGAATCGACGCGAACGAAAGAACGAGCATCAGCAGGTAGCTCAAGGTCGGCCCCGAACGCAGAAGCTTCCCGCCGACGTTTTTCACCGCGCCCCAGGCGGTCGTCTTCTCTTTGGCGCCTGCCACAACCGCATAGGTGCCGCCCGCCGACATGACGGAGTTGCCGATATCAAAGACGATCGTCGTGAGAAAGCCCGTTCCGGGATAGAAAGCCTGAATGTACGGAATAGCGAAGGGGCCGATCGAAAAGCCCGAGAGGTTCAGACGGTCGAACGCGCGCGTGTCTTCGTCGGGCGCCTTGCGCGCAAAAAGCGTGGCGATCCCGAGAAAGAGAAGGTTCGAGAGAAAGCCGAGGATCACTACCCAAACCATGTCGCCCGTCACGGCGACGCCGTTCAGACCCGTGATGACGACGCACGGGAGCGTTACGCACAACACAAGGCCGCTCACGGCGTGGAAGGCTTCGGCACGAAGGATCTCGAGCCGTCGGAGGAGGTAGCCGAGAAAGATGAAAAGCGCGAGCGAAAGAACTTTGGCGGTTCCGGTATCCATGGCGAAATCCAAGATGTCGCCCGGATCGAGCTCTCGAATCGGTTGGGGGAGTAGGAAGAGGGCGGCGTTGAGGAGAAAGGAACTCCCCATGCTACAGCGCTTTTCCGCCCCGCGCCCCCAACCAAAGTAGGGGGCGCAAAGGTGCGCGCGTTCAGCGCGCTCCTTCGGATTTTTTGTTCGTCCCCAGGCGCGCGACGAAGTCGCGCACGTATTCGGGAAGCTCCTCGGCGCTTCGTTCGGTCAAGTGCCCCATCGAGAATTCGCAGCCGCACCAGAGCTGGTTGTAAAAGTGCTCGGCCGCAAGGATTTCGGAGCGGCGGTTCTGGAGCCCTCCTTTGCGCCAGTTGACGTCCCAATAGGCGGTTTTGCCGCTCGTAAACTCCGCGGCTTCGAGCGCAGCCTCGCGGATCTGGTCGAGACGCTTCCAGCGACTTCCCGCCAGCGTCGTCGTAAAGCGCGGGATCCCGAGTTCGACCGCACACTGCGCGGTCGCACGCATGCGTACGCCGAAGCACGCCCGGCAGCGTCGTCCGCGTTCGGGTTCGTTTTCGAGTCCCCGCACGGCTTCCAACCACCGCGCGTGATCGTAGTCGCCGTCGACGAACGGGACGCCGATCTTTTCGCAGTACCGCACGCACTCCTTCTTGCGCACGAGGTACTCCTCGGCGGGGAAGATGTTCGGGTTGAAGTAAAAGACGGTCGGCGCGTAGTCGTTTTGAAGGAGCCACTCGAGAATGGCGCTCGAGCAAGGGGCGCAGCAGCTGTGAAGAAGAACGGGTTCGGACATCGTGCGTTCCGCGCGCGGCCGGACGTGCCCGCCGAGGGAAAAGCGTTCGAGTGCGGGAAGGACGACGCGCTTCCGACGCGATAAAGATAAACTTCTCGAACACCCTCGGGCAGCGTGCCGCACGGGTTGGAGTTGACAACGGAAAGCATTGTATGAGCATTTTGGAACCCGGTCTCAACGAGCGCATAGAAGCTCTGCGCGGGCGCATCGCAGCGGCCTGCGAAAGGGCCGCCCGGTGCCCGGACGACGTGAAACTGCTGGCGGTCGGTAAGACGTTCAATGAACGCGCGCTCGAAGCCGCGGCCGATCTGGGGCTTCGTGCGTTCGGGGAAAACTACGCTCAAGAGGGGTGCGCGAAGGTCGATTGGTTCCGGGCGAACCGTCCCGATCTCGCGGAAGAGCTCGAATGGCACTTCATCGGCCCCCTTCAGGCCAACAAAACGCGTCCGGTCGCCGAGCGCTTCGACTGGGTCGAGTCCGTCGACAGGCTTCGCATCGCGGAGCGACTGTCGGCGCAGCGCCCCGAGAGGCTCGGCCCCCTCAACGTGCTCGTCGAGGTCAACATCGACGGCGAAGCGACGAAGTCGGGCGTGAAGCCCGAGGAACTCCCCGATTTTCTTGAGGCCGTGGCGGCTTTTCCGGGGCTCAGGCTTCGCGGTCTCATGGTGATTCCCGCCCCGGCGGACGACGTCGAAGCGCAACGGGTGCCGTTGCACGCGGCGCGCTCGCTTTTCGGGGCCGTCCGTTCGGCGCACCCCGGATGGACGGCGTTCGACACGCTCTCCATGGGAATGAGCGCTGATCTGGAAGCGGCCGTGGCGGAAGGGAGCACCGAGGTGCGGATCGGGAGCGCCCTTTTCGGGCGACGCGACTACGGAGCCCGTCGCTGACACGCCCCGCGGCCCCTCATGGGAGGGGCATGTCCGCGGCATCGATTTTCTTCGAAACAAAGAGGCGCCCTCGGGCGCACAACGAACGGAGGCGGCGCCCGCAAGGGGCCGAACGTTATGGAACACATCATCGGATTTCTCGGGGGCGGCAACATGGCGGGCGCCATGATCGGGGGACTGCTCAAAACGACCGATCCCGCTCGCATTCGCGTGGCGGATCGTCACCCTGAAAAGCTCGCGCACTTTGCCGAAGCGGGCGTTCGCACGTACGACGGCCCGGGCGACTGGGTGACGGAGTGCTCGCTCTTGGTGCTCGCCGTGAAACCTCAGAACATGAAGGAAGCGGTTGAGCCCTACGTGCCCTTCCTCAACCCCGACGGGTGCGCCCTTTCGATCGCCGCGGGGATCGAAGCGTCGGCCCTTTCCGCATGGCTTGGGGGCTATCGGGTGCTTCGTGCGATGCCCAACACCCCCGCGCTCGTCGGCTGCGGCATGACGGGCTTCTGGGCTCCCGAGGGGACGAGCCCCGGGATGCTCGCCGCGGCCGAACACGTGCTGAAGGCTTCGGGCGACGTCGTGCGCGTTCCCGACGAAAACGGGATCGACCTCGTGGGGGCGATCCCTGGCTCGGGCCCCGCCTACGTTTTCCGTTTTATGGAAGCTCTGGAAGCGGCGGGCCTCAAGCGGGGGCTAGCCCCGGAAGCAGCGCGGTCGCTTGCGCTCGGGACCGTGTACGGCGCCGCGGTGCTTGCGCGCAGTACCGACGAGCCCTTCGCGCGGTTGCGCGAAAAGGTGACGAGCAAGGGCGGCACGACCGCCAAAGCGCTTGAGGTCATGAACGCGCGCGACATCGACGGCATGATGGACGAGGCGATCGAGGCGGCGCTCAAACGCACGGCCGAGATGAAGGCGATGTTTCGCTGAGAAAGGCGAGAAATAAGCAAAGGGCGGGGGGCGGCTCCCGCCCTTTTTTACGTGTTTCCAGAGGGAATCGGGTCGTCTTCCCGTCGAGAATCCGTCCTGTACACGCTTTTTCCGGAAAGCGAAAGACATGGAAACACCTACGGAAAAACAGAGGTTATTGTTCTCTTGACGTATAGACGTACGCCCGATCGGCCCATATGATGAAGCTCGGGTCGTCGCGCGTGCCGTGGTGTTGACGCGTTCTCGGTGTCCCGGGGTGCTCGGGCGACTTCAGGAGTCCGTCTTTCCTCCTACAGGAAAGCGTCGGCGGACGACCCGTTTCCGTACGACGGGCGGTCGTGTGCCGAGGCGAGAAAGACCGAAGCTCTCGGAGAGACACACTATGAGCAAGACCTTCGTTGCGGCCGGCCTGATGTCGGCGGCGCTTTTGGCCGGCGGCGTTCAGGCCGCGACCGACATCAGCATGTGGCACGCCATGACAGGCAGTCTGGGCGACTGGGTTCAGGATCTCGCGAACGACTTCAACAAGAGTCAGCAGAACTGTCGCCTCACCCCGACCTACAAGGGCAGCTACGACCAGACCATGACGTCGGGCATCGCCGCGCATCGCGCGGGTCGTTCCCCCAACATTCTCCAGGTCTTCGAAGTCGGCACCGCCACGATGATGTTCAGCAAGGGTGCCGTCGTTCCGGTGGGCGACCTTATGGCAAAGGCGGGATACGAATTCCATGCCGACGAATACATCCCCGCGGTACTCGGCTACTACTCGACGCCCGACGGTCGCATGATGAGTTATCCCTTCAATTCGTCGACAACCGTCATGTACGTGAACCTGACGAAATTCAAGAAGGCGGGTCTGCCCACGGAAGTCGACAAGCTGCCGAAGACCTGGGACGACGTCAAGGCGGCAGCCAAGGCGCTGAAGGATGCGGGCGAAGCCTGCCCGATGACGACTTCCTGGATGGGGTGGACGCAGCTTGAAACTTTCTCAACCTGGCACAACGTCGAGTTCGCGTCCCTCAACAACGGCTTCGGCGGTCCGGCCGCGCGCCTCAAGGTCGATTCGCCGCTCCATCGTCGCCATATCGAAAATCTCGCCGAAATGTCGAAAAACGGCCTCTTTGTTTATAGAGGCCGCGGCAATCAGGCCGACGCCGCCTTCTACACGGGCGAGTGCGGTATTTCCATGGGGAGTTCCGCCACGCTCGCGAACATTCGCCGCAACGCCGATTTCGAATTCATGACGCTTCCGATGCCCTACTATCCGGACGTCGAAGGCGCCCCGCAGAACACCGCGCTCGGCGGTGCGTCCCTCTGGGCGATGGCCGGGAAGTCCGAAGCCGAAAACAAGTGCGTCGCCGACTTTTTCCAGTATCTCTCCGATCCGCAGGTCCAGGCGAACAACCACATGCGCACGGGTTACCTCCCCGTGACGCTCAAGGCCTTTGAAATCGCGAAGGCTTCGGGCTACTACGACAAGAATCCGGGCTCCGACGTTCCCGTGAAGCAGATGTTGAAGACCACGGAAAAGAGCCGCGGCATCCGCCTCGGTTACCTCCCCAACATCCGCACGATCGTCGACGAAGAGTTTGAAAAGATCTGGACGGGCGGCCAAAGCGCTGCCGACGCGCTTGCGGCCGTCGTTCGCCGCGGCAACGAGCAGCTCGCGCGCTTCGAACGCGTGACGAACCGCTGAGTTCGTCGAACTCGGAATCCCGCGCGTCTCGGGCGCGCGGGGCCGCTTTCGTCCGCGTTCTTTCGGGATGAAGTACTCCCGAAAGCACGCACTCCGTTCAACCCTTCGGAATCCCCAACGTGGAAAAACGAGCCGTCTTTCAGAGCCGATGGTTGCCGTATGCACTCGTTGCGCCGCAACTCCTCGTTACGCTCATTTTCTTCTTTCTCCCGGCCGGTCAGGCCATCCAGCAGTCCGTCCTCATGGAGGACCCGTTCGGACTCAGCACCGAATTCGTCGGTTTGGCGAACTTCCGCGATCTCTTTGCCGACCCCAATTACGTCGCGAGCTTCAAGATCACGATGGTCTTCTCGGCCCTCGTGGCGGTGCTCGGTCTCTCGATCAGTTTGCTTTTGGCCGTGTGCGCCGACCGCGTGATGCGGGGCGCAAACATCTACAAGTCGTTCCTCATCGTCCCCTACGCCGTGGCTCCGGCCATTGCGGGGGTGCTCTGGATGTTCATCTTCAACCCGACCCTCGGCATCGTCTCGTACGTGCTTCACGGGCTCGGTCTCGATTGGAACTATCTCGTCAATTCCGGGCACGCGTTGACGCTCATCGTGATCGCCGCCGTGTGGAAGCAGGTGAGCTACAACTTCATTTTCTTTCTCGCGGGCCTTCAGGCGATCCCGAAGTCGCTTCTCGAAGCCGCGGCTCTTGACGGCGCGGGTCCTTTCCGACGCTTCACCACGGTCGTCTTCCCGCTTCTTTCGCCTACGACTTTCTTCCTCCTCGTGATGAACGTCGTCTACGCCTTCTTCGAAACGTTCGCTATCGTCGACGCGACCACGCAGGGCGGTCCGGGGCAGGATACGAACATTCTCGTCTACAAGGTGTTCGTCGACGGTTTCCGCAACATGAACTACGGCGGTTCGGCCGCGCAGTCCGTGATTCTCATGCTGATGGTGATCGCGCTCACCGTCTTCCAGTTCCGCTTCATCGAGCGGCGCGTGAACTACTGATAGGAGAGCCGTCATGGTTGAAAATCGTCCCTGGCTCAACTTCTTCACCCATCTCGTGCTCGTGCTCGGGGTCATCGTGGTCGTCTTCCCCGTCTACGTGGCCTTCGTCGCTTCGACCCAAACGGCGGTCGAAGTCGAGCAAGCGCCGATGAGTCTCATCCCGGGAGCGCACTTCGTCGACAACTATCTGCAGATCCTCACCTCGGGCGGCGGCACCGCCTCGCGCGCGCCCGTCGGTCGCATGATGTGGGTCTCGTTCGTGATGGCGATGGGGATTTCGATCGGGAAAATTCTCATCTCGCTCCTCTCGGCCTTTGCAATCGTCTACTTCAAGTTCCCGGGCCGCAAGCTCTGCTTCTGGCTCATCTTCGTGACGCTCATGCTCCCCGTCGAGGTACGCATCACGCCGACCTATCAGGTGATGGCGGACCTGAATCTTCTTGACAGTTGGGGCGGGCTCATCCTTCCCGTGATCGCCTCGGCCACGGCCACGTTCCTCTTCCGTCAGTTCTTCCTGACGGTTCCCGACGAACTCGCCGAAGCCGCCCGCATGGACGGGGCGGGTCCGATGCGCTTTTTCTTCACGATCCTGCTGCCCCTCTCAATGACGAACATGGCCGCCATGTTCGTGATTCAGTTTATCTACGGTTGGAACCAGTACCTCTGGCCGCTTCTCGTGACGACGCAGGAGGACATGTACCCGATCGTGATCGGCATCAAACGCATGATCGGCGGGGGCGACTCCGCCAACGACTGGAACCTCATCATGGCCACGGCCATGCTCGCGATGGTTCCTCCCGCCCTCATTGTCACGCTCATGCAGCGTTGGTTCGTGAAGGGCCTTGTCGACACCGAAAAATAAACGACCGGAACACACTCAAATGGCAAGCATTCAATTCAAAGAAATCCGCAAAAGCTACGGCGACGTGAAGGTCGTGCACGGTATCTCGCTCGACATCGAGGACGGCGAATTCATCGTGATCGTCGGCCCCTCGGGTTGCGGCAAGTCGACCCTTCTGCGCATGGTTGCGGGGCTCGAACCGATCACTTCCGGGGAGCTTCTGATCGGCGATCGGGTGGTGAACCGCCTGGAACCCAAGGACCGCGACTGCGCGATGGTGTTTCAGAACTACGCTCTCTATCCGCACATGACGGTCTACGACAACATGGCCTACGGCCTCAAGATCCGCGGCATCGACAAAGCCGAGATCGATCGGCGTGTCAATGAAGCGGCCGAAATGCTGCAACTGACGGGGCTTCTGGAACGCCGTCCGCGTCAGCTCTCGGGCGGGCAGCGCCAGCGCGTCGCCATGGGGCGAGCGATCGTACGCGAACCCTCGGTCTTTCTCTTCGACGAACCGCTCTCGAACCTCGACGCGAAGCTTCGCGTACAGACGCGCCTTCAGATCAAGCGCCTGCAGGAGCGTCTCGGTACGACAAGCCTCTACGTCACGCACGACCAGGTCGAAGCAATGACGCTCGCGCACCGCATGATCGTCATGAACGGGGGCGTCGCCGAGCAGGTGGGCACCCCGAAAGAGGTCTACGACGATCCGGCAACCATGTTCGTCGCGGGCTTCATCGGCTCGCCCCCGATGAACCTCGTTCGCGGCCGCGTCTCGGCCGGGGGTACGCACTTTGAAGCCGACGGCGAACGCGTGCGTCTCCCCGAAGCGGTCCCGTCGCTTGCGGGGCGCGATCTCGTCTTCGGGATCCGTCCCGAACACGTGACGATGTTGCCCGTTGCGGATGCCGACGCGCTCGGCACCTTCCGCGTCGAAACCGTCGAAGGACTCGGGTCCGAGTATCTCGTTCACGGCACGATGCTCGGCTCGACCGTGGTCTTCCGCGTGAACGTCGACGCGTTCGTCCCCGAGGCGGGTTCGAGCTGCGCGATCGACTTTCCCGCAAAGGCCGTGCACTGGTTCGATCCGGAGACGACGAAGCGCGTTCGTCCTTGAACGGAAAAAAACACTCCGCGGGGCGACGGCTCTGCGGAGCGCTTCGCGATTCGTTAAGGATACGAAGCGAAACGAAAACGCAAAGGGCGTCCGGCGGCGGGCGCTCTTTTGCGTAGGTATCCTTGGCGAATGATCGAAAATCTACTCACGCTCTTTCAGCACGAGTCGATCGAACTCGTGCTCTTTGTCGCCGCTTTCATTTCCGCCACGGTCATTCCGGGCGGCTCCGAAGCGGTCCTTCTCGGTGCGGTGGCGGCTCAGCCGGACCGCACGCTCGAATTCGTCCTCATTGCCATGGTCGGGAACACGCTGGGCGGCATGACGGGCTACCTGATCGGGCGCTTCATCCCCGAGAAAAAGAAAGAGGGCCGGGCGCTCGCCTGGTTGCACAAGTACGGGATCTGGGCGGTCTTTTTCTCCTGGGTGCCGCTTTTCGGCGACGCGCTGCCGGTGGCGGCCGGCTGGCTGCGTCTCAACCCGTGGCTGACCGCCCTTTTCGTCGCGCTCGGCAAAGGCGCCCGATACGCGGTGCTCGTGGCGGGCCTGCATCTCGCGGTCCTCTGAGGGAGCGCGGGCTTCTGCACGTTTGCTCTCCGTGCGCACCCCCGTCCTCGTTCCGTGCAAAATCGTCTTTTTTGTTAAGAAAACGGGCGGGTCGCCTACCTTATAATGCCCGCGTCGGGTTCCTGACAAATTTTGTCGGGTTCTCGTTTTCGGTTTCGGATACAGCCTTCCGACAGAGCCGCACGGGCGGCGCCTGTCGGTCGGGATCGCCGAAGGGCGCCGCGCGAAGCGCGACACCGATCGACCGCCGTCGGTCGGGGCGCCGTGGTTACCAACAAACGACGTAATCCAGAACGTAGGAGGCGCTCGTCGAGGCCGCGCTTGCGGCTCGCGGGAGCAAAAACTTTTATGAAGATCATGGTTGCTGTGAAGCGGGTCGTCGACGCCAAGATGAAGGTGCGCCCGCTCCCCGACAATTCCGGGGTGGATCTGAAGGTCGCCAAGATGGCGCTCAATCCCTTTGACGAAATCGCGGTCGAAGCGGCCGTGCGCCTGCGCGAAGCCGGCAAGGCCGACGAAGTGGTGGCCGTGACGATCGGTCCGGCGAAGGCGGTCGATCAGTTGCGCGTTGCGATGGCGATCGGCGCGGATCGTTCCGTGCACGTGCGTACCGACGACGTGCTCGAACCCCTTGCCGTGGCGAAGGTGCTCCGCGAAATTGCGAACCGCGAAAAGCCCGACCTGATTCTGCTCGGCAAGCAGGCGATCGACGACGACTCGAACCAGGTCGGTCAGATGCTCTCGGCGCTCTGCGACATGCCGCTCGGCGCCTTTGCTAGCGAACTCGACGTCGCGGACGGGCGCTACCTCGTCACGCGCGAAACGGACGGCGGAACGCAGACGGTGTCGCTCGCTTCGCCCGCCGTCGTGACGGCCGATCTGCGTCTGGCGGAACCCCGCTACGTGACGTTGCCCTCGATGGCCAAGGCCCGCAAGAAGCCCGTTGAAGAGATGGAGCTTGCGTCGCTCGGCGTCGACACGTCGCCGCGTCTCAAGGTGTTGCGCGTCGAGCTGCCGCCCGAACGCGCCGCCGGGGAAATGCTTCCCGACGTCGACGCGCTCGTTGAAAAGTTGAAGCACGCCCTCAACGCCTGAGGAGAGAAGTAAAAAATGACGGCTCTTTTGATTGCTGAACACGACAACTGCTCCCTGAAGCCCGCCACCCGCCGCGCGCTCACGGCCGTTTCCCTCATGAGCGATACGGTCGACGTGCTCGTTGCCGGCAACAACTGCCAGGCAATCGCCGAAGAAGCGGCGAAGCTCGCGGGCGTGCGTACGGTGCTCCTGGCGCAAAGTCCCAAGCTCGCGCAGGAATGCCCCGAAGTGCTCGCCGACCTCGCGGCCGACGAAGCCGAGGGCTACACCCACGTTGTTTTTGCGGCGAGCTCGACGGGCAAGGCCGCAATGCCCCGCACCGCGGCGAAACTCGACGTTTCGCCCGTTTCCGACATCCTCGACGTGAAGGGGGCGAAGACCTTCGTGCGCGGTATTTACGCGGGATCGCTCCTTGCGACCGTCGAAGTCGACGAACCCACCGTGGTCGCCACCGTACGCGCCACGGCCTTTGCGCCCGCCGCGGATCGGGAAGGCACGGCCGCCGACATCGAAGAAATCCTCGTGCGCGACGAATACGACCGTTCGCAGTTCGTGCGCTTTACCGAAACGAAGTCGGACCGCCCCGATCTCGTCGCCGCGCGCGTCGTCGTTGCGGGCGGACGCGGCCTCATCGACGAAGCGGGCTTCAAGGCCCTCGAAGAGTTCGCCGACAGCGTGGGGGCCGCGGTCGGCGCCACCCGTACGGCGGTCGATATGGGGCTTTGCCCGAACGACTGGCAGATCGGGCAGACGGGCAAGATGGTAGCTCCCGACGTCTATGTGGGCTTCGGTATCTCGGGTGCCATTCAGCACACGGCCGGTCTCAAGGATGCCCGCCTCATCGTGGCGGTGAACAAGGACCCCGAAGCGCCCATTTTCGAAACGGCGGACTACGGTCTTGTGGCCGACGCGGCGGAAACGCTCGCCGTTCTCAAAGCGCGGCTCGGTCGCTGAGCGACGCCCGTCCGATCGTCGTGCGGGGGAGGAGCGAAAAAACCGCCTTCGCCCCTTGCACGACGCGTGCGTCTTCACGTACAATCGCCTCCCTGTCGGACTTTCCGACAACTGAATTTCAACGACCTAAAGTTCAAGAGGTAAACTCATGGTTATCGTTCGTCTCGCCCGTGGCGGCTCCAAGAAGCGTCCTTTCTACTCCATCAACGTCTGCGATTCGCGTTGCCGTCGCGACGGCCGTTTCATCGAACGTCTCGGCTACTACAACCCGATGGCCGCCGGTCAGGCCGTTCCTTTCTCGATCAAGGCCGACCGCCTCGCCTACTGGCAGAGCCAGGGCGCCCAGCTCTCCGACACGGTCGCCCGTCTCGTGAAGGAACACAAGCCCGCCGCCTAATCCGCGTCCGGCCGGAGTTTCGAGAAACTCCGCCCCGCAGTTGATCGTCAACTGCATCTGAAGCCCCGCAGCCCCTCAAGTGCGGGCTCCCGTCCGAACGGTCGTGCCTCTCGTGTCCAAGCACATCGGATCCGTTCCCGACATAGTGAGCCCGGTATCTACGCCTGAGATCTGCGGGGTTTTTGTTTGTTCGGAAAAAAGAGTTTTTACGATGGAAGATCTGGTTGAACTCGGCCGTCTGTCGGGTGCCTACGGTTTTCGCGGCTGGGTCCGCGTGGTGCCCTTCGAGTCGGGCGAAGTCCTTGAGAAGGTGCGCCGCTGGGTGCTGATTTCGCCCTCGGGCGAAACGACGCCCGTCGAAGCGAAGGGCGTGCGCCGTCACGGGGGCGGTCTCATCGCGAAGTGGGACGGTTGCGAATCAAAGGAAGCCGCGGACGCCCTGCGCGGTCGCGTGGCCGTTGCCCGTGCCGACTTCCCCGCTGCCGGGGATGATGCCGTCTGGGCCGTGGACCTTCTTGAGTGTCGTGTCGTCAACCGCGAAGGGGTCGACCTCGGGCGCATCGTCGACATCGGCACGAACGGCGTACAGGATCTTCTCGTCGTCGCCTACGCGGCCGAGGACGGTCGCGAGTGCCGCTTCATGATTCCGAACGTCAAAGAGGTCTACGTCCTCTCGATTGACGTCGAAGCGCGCATCGTCACGGTCGACTGGTCGCCCGAGTGGCGCTGAGCGTACGCACCGACGAACGAGGCCCGTCATGCGATTCGATGCCGTTACGCTTTTCCCCGAAATCTTCCGCTCCGTCACGGACTGCGGAATTACGGCCCGCGCCCTGAAGCGGGGCTTGTGGTCCTTCAACGCGTGGAATCCGCGCGACTGTACGTCGGATCCGCACCGCACGGTCGACGACCGCCCCTTCGGCGGCGGACCGGGCATGGTGATGATGGCCGAGCCCCTACAGGCGACGCTCGACGCGGTGCGCGCCTCGGGCAACGGCGGGCGCGTCATCTACTTTGCTCCCAACGGTCGCAAGCTCGACGACGCGCGGGTGCGCGAATTCGCCGCGGCGCGCGAGGACCTCGTGCTCGTGTGCGGACGCTACGAGGGGGTGGACGAGCGGTTTTTGCGCCGTTCCGTGGACGAGGTGGTGAGTCTCGGCGACTTCGTTCTGTCGGGCGGGGAACTCCCCGCGTGCGCTCTGATCGACGCCGTCGTGCGTCAGCTCCCGGGGGCGATCAAAGATCTCTCGGCCTCGGACGAATCGTTCGGAACGGGCCTTCTCGACGCCCCGCACTACACGCGTCCCGAAGTCTGGCGCGGCGAAGGTGTCCCCGAAGTGCTCCTCACGGGACACCACGCCAACATCCAAACCTGGACGCGTCGCGAAAGTTTGCGTTTCACCTTGCAGACGCGCCCCGATCTGATTAAAATCGCGGATTCCGCTCAACGCCTCACGGTTGAAGATCGACTCTACCTCCGCGAGCTCGGTGCGGATATTGAAATACCCGAACCGGTTCGACGCAAAAAGCGTCGGAAGGTTCTTTCTTAAAACTTCCATCCTCTCGGCGGCGGACTTCGGGTCCCCAACATTCAGGCCGCATGACGATGGTAACGGAGATGAAAATGGATCTGATCCAGACCCTTGAACAGGAAGAAATGGCCCGCCTCACGGCCGGCAAGACGATTCCCGAATTCCGCGCCGGCGACACGGTCGTCGTGAGCGTGAACGTTGTCGAAGGTTCGCGCAAGCGCGTTCAGGCCTTCGAAGGCGTCGTCATCGCCCGTCGCAACCGCGGCCTCAATTCCTCCTTCATCGTTCGCAAGATCTCGTCGGGCGAAGGCGTGGAACGTACGTTCCAGCTCTACTCCCCGATGATCGCCGGCATCGAAGTGAAGCGCTTCGGCGACGTCCGCCGCGCCAAACTCTACTACCTGCGCGAACGCTCCGGCAAGGCCGCCCGTATTAAGGAACGCCTCGTCCGCAAGGACTGATTCCGGTTCGATCGGAATGCCCGCCCCGAATGCGAAAGCCTTCGGGGCTTTTTCTTGTGCAGAATTTTGTCGATGTGCCCGAGCCGCTCTCCCATGACGCTCGGGCGTTTCTATTAGGAGGAACCGCCTGCGGCGCACCGCATGCGGGCAAAAGGCGCGCAAATAGCCTCGAAGGCTCCGATTGCGCACGCGGACGTCCCCCTACAATCGAAGAACTTTCGACGCTTTTTCCGTGTCGGGACGACCTCAAGCGGTTGCTCGCCCGCAGGAATACAGAAGGAGATACTCGATGAATACGTACGCCGTTACTCTCCCCCACTACAGCGTGGGGCCCGATGTTTTCGACCACCTCGAGTTCGTTGCGCGCTTCTACGGCCGCAAGGCCGCCGTTGTCGGCGGTGCGACCGCGCTTGAGAAGGCGGGGCCGAGCCTGCGTGCGGGGCTTGAAAAGGCGGGGATGAGGGTGACGGACTGGTTCGTCTACGGCGAAAACGCGACGAATGCGGCCGTCGACCGCATTCTCGAGTCTCCGGGTTGCCGCGAAGCGGACGTGATTTTCGGTGTCGGCGGAGGCCGTGCGATCGACACGGTCAAAACGGCGAGCGACATTCTCAAGAAGCCCTTCTTCTCGGTGCCGACGGTGGCGTCGAACTGCGCGCCCGTCTCGGCGATTGCGGTGATCTACAACGAAGACGGGTCGCTCTCGCACTACCACTTCACGGAGCGTTGCGCCGAGCACTGCTTCATCAATACGGCGGTCATTCTCGACAGCCCCCGCAAGCTCTTCTGGGCGGGGATCGGCGACGCGCTCTCAAAGCAGTGCGAAGCGCTCCTTTCGTCGCGCGGTCAGGATCTCGGCCACACGCCGCTTCTCGGCGTGCAGGTCGCTCAGGTCTGCGAAGGTCCCCTGCTGCGCTACGGGCGCGAAGCGCTCGAAGACTTCGAAGCCGGCCGCCTTTCGGACGCCTTCGCGCAGACGGTGCTCGACATCATCATCTCGACGGGGATCGCGTCGAATCTCCTTACGACCGAGAAGGACTATTACTACAACTCCTCGATCGCGCACTGCTTCTACAACGCCTCGATGGTGCTCCCGACCATCCACGCCCATCTGCACGGCGAGGTGGTGAGTTTCGGCGTGCTTGTTTTGCAGGCGGTCGACGGCAACGACGAAGCGCTCGAACGTCTCGCGCGCTTCAATCGCTCGGTGGCGCTCCCGACGACGCTCGACGAGCTCGACATCACCGAGGAGAGCCAGGTCGACGCCCTCGTCGAGCGCGCGACGTCGTTGCGCGAATGGCACTGCGTCCCTTATGAAATGACGAAGGAACGTTTCAAGGAAGCGATCCTCAAGGTGGATGCGCTCGGGCGGAGTCTCAAGACAAACGCCTGACGAACGCGTGATGCATAACGTTTGAGTGCGCTCGCCCGACGAGGCGACCGCATCCGAAATCGAGAAAAGAAAAGCGCCCCGGGAGAAATCTCGGGGCGCTTTGTTTGGCGCGGGCCTTTCGGTCGGGAACTCGGGCGCCTCCTGGGCGACCGAACGTCGAAGTATCGGTTCGCGTCAGTTCGACTCGGGGGCGTCCTTCGCGCGCGAGCGGCGGTTGCTCCCCGCTACCATGTCGAAGCGGAAGAAGCGGCATTCGAGCGGCCCGTTGAAGAGCACGATCTTGCGCGACTCCTTGAGGCGCATCTGTCCCGGGAGCGTGCGGTCGGAGGTGAGGAGCCAGGCGCTCCAGCCCGCAAAGTTCGCCTTGAGGTTCGAAGCGACGTCCCTCATCATCGCGTTGATCGACGCGGATTTGGGGTTCGACTGTTCGCCGTACGGGGGGTTGGCGATCAGAACGCCGGGAACGCCTTCGGGCGGCGTGACGGCGCGCGCGTCGCAGGGTTCGAACGACAGGCGCCCGTCTTCAAGGAGCGGCGAGAGTCCCGCGCGGGCGGCGTTTTCGCGCGCTTTGCCGACGACGAGCGACGAGATGTCGCTCGCGCGGATCGTCATCGCGGCGTGGCGGTTGAGACGGGCGCGGGCGTCTTCGAGCAGTTCCTGCCAGGCTTCGCCGCCGAACCCCTCGAGCTTTTCGAAGGCAAAACGGCGGTTGAGCCCCGGAGCGGCATTCATCGCCATGTGGGCGGCTTCGATCGCAATCGTGCCCGAGCCGCAGAAGGGATCGACGAGCGTTTTTTCCGGCGTCCACCCCGAGAGCATCAAGAGGCCCGCCGCCAGGTTTTCCTTGAGCGGTGCTTCGCCGTGCGTGAGACGCCACCCGCGCTTGAAGAGGGATTCGCCCGCGAGGTCGAGGTAGAAGCTCACGCGATCGTACGTAAGATAGGCCTCGATGCGCACGTCGGGTTGGTGGCGCGCCACGTCGGGGCGACGGCCCGCGAGGTCGCGGAAGCGGTCGCAGACCGCGTCCTTGATCCGCAGCACCGCAAAGTCGATGCTCTCCAGAGGACAGCGGTTCGCGCTCGCACCCACACGGATCGTATGGTCCGGACCGAACCACTTTTCCCAGGGCGTACGGCGCGCCAGGTCGTAGATGTCGCGGCTGTCCCAGTACTCGGCTTCGGCCACGCGCATGAGCACGCGGCTCGCCAGGCGCGAATGAAGGCACGCGGCCATGGCGGTTTCGTGCCCACCCGTAAAGCCTACGCCGCCCTTGCCGGGTTCGAGGCGTTCGGCGCCGACGCGCTGAAGTTCGTCGGCCAAAAGAGTTTCAAGCCCGAAGGGGCAGACGGCGTAATAGAAGTTGGCCATGTTTTCTGCGGGAGTCTGTGCCGGGCGGGCGAATCCGAACGGAGCCGATCCGGCAGGTGTCAAATGAATGAAAACGGAAAACGGTTCATTGTAGAGGAGCCGATGCGCGCCCGCCACCGAGGCGGCCGTCGGGGCGCGCGCGTGCCCGAAGCGGATGTCGACGAAAGCACGATCGGACAAGGTAAAGGGTTTCTTCCTACCTCTAAGTAAATAGGTAAAAGTGTAAGGCCCGACGGTAAGACACCTGTCCCGTCAAACCGATGTATCGGTCAAGGGGGCCGAATACGGCTTTTCGCAATTGTTCGCCGATAGAATTAGATCAAAGGACGGGTACCGGGAAGGACCACCCGCTACGAAAGAGGTACCCAAATCGAGATAAAGAGAGGAGGAGCATTATGTTCGGACTGCATTTCGGCCGTGGAGAAGCACATGTGGAATCGGCTTCAGATGTCGCGAAGAAGGCCGTCGTTTGGAGGGGTTGGAAGAATTTCAAGGTTCTGAACCGCACGAAGGAGTGCGAGGACGTCGAATGCTTCCACCTCGTTCCGGAGGACGGGGCGCCCTTGCCCGACTTCAAGGCGGGACAGAGCGTTGGCGTTCGCACGGGGACCTTTGCGCCGCGAGCCTTTACGCTCTGCGGCACGCCCGACGAAGGTTTTTACCGTCTCTTCGTGAAGCAGTTCTCGGGTGACACGGGGCTGCTTGCGCAGCATCTCTGCGAGAGCATTCGCGTGGGCGACGTGATCGAAGTGTCGGAACCCGCGGGGGCCTTCACGCTTGACGACTCCGATGCGCCGCTCGTGATGATTGCCGAAGGGATCGGCATCACGTCGATCGTTTCGCTTTTGAACGAAGTCGCCACGAAATCTCCGCTTCGTCGCGTGCACGTCGTCTATGCGACGAAAAACGGCGATCACTTCCCGCTGCGCGCCGACCTGCTGCGCCTCATGAAGGGGCTGCCCAACTCGGGTCTTGCGGTCTTTTACGGCGACCCGAAGCCCGACGAACACGTCGGGCGCGACTTCGACGTGCACGGGCGACTCGACATTTCACTCCTGCGCGGCGTGTGCCGCGAACACGAGGCCGAATTCTATCTGTGCGGATCCGCCAAGAGCATGGCCGAAGTCCGTACGGCGCTCCACGCGATGCGCTCGGTCCCCGAATCGAAGATCCACGAGCAGATTTTCGTCGCGAAGCGCTGAGGCGTCGAATGAATCCGAAGTTCCGTCGCCCTTCGTGAGCTTTTGAGGATCGGTGGGCGCGGGACTTGCCGGAAGCATGTTGAAGCAAGAGACAAAACACCCCGACGGACGAGTCTGTCGGGGTGTTTTGTTCCGGCCGGATTCGATCGACCGGCTCCCCGCCTTAGCGGATCACGCCGCAGGCCAAGCGGCGGTTTGCACTACGGGCTGCAAACGGTCAGCGGCGGCCTTCTCCGTGCCCGAGGACGATCCACTTTTCGTTCGTGAGGCCCTCGAGGCCCACGGGGCCGCGCACGTGGATCTTGTCCGTGGAGATGCCGATTTCGGCCCCGAGACCGTACTCGAACCCGTCGGCAAAGCGGGTCGACGCGTTCACCATGACGGAGGCCGAGTCGACTTCGCGCAGGAACCGTTCGGCGCTCGAGCGATTTTCGGTGATGATGGCATCCGTGTGGTGCGAGCCGTGCGCCTCGATGAAGTCGATTGCTTCGTCGAGGGAGGCGACCGTTTTGATCGCGATCACGGGGGCGTTGTATTCGGTATCCCAATCGGCCTCGGTCGCGTCGATCGCCGACATGCCGACCCCTTCGACGATGCGGCGCGAGAGCGCGTCGCAACGCATTTCGACGTTCTTGTCGTGGAAAATGCGGGCGATTTCGGGAAGAAAATCGAAGGCGACCGCTTCGTGCACGAGGAGCGTTTCGGTCGCGTTGCAGGGGGAGTAGCGTTGGGTCTTGGCGTTGTCGACTACGCGCACGGCCATCTTCAGATCGGCGTCGCGGTCGACGTACGTGTGGCAGATTCCGTCGAGGTGCTTGATCATCGGTACGGTTGCTTCGTCCGTGAGACGGGTCACGAGCCCTTTGCCGCCGCGCGGAACGAGCACGTCGACGTAATTGCGCGCGCGGATGAGTTCGCCCACGAGCGCACGGTCGGGACTGTCGATGAACTGCACGACGTCGGCGGGCAGCCCCGCTTCGACCAATGCTTCGCGCACGAGGTCGGCGAGCACCCGGTTCGAGCGGATCGCTTCGTGGCCGCCGCGCAAAATGAGGGCGTTCCCGGACTTCACGGCGAGCGCCGCCGCGTCGATCGTGACGTTGGGGCGCGATTCGTAGATCATCGCCACAACGCCGAGCGGTACGCGCATTTTCCCGACGAGGATCCCCGAGGGACGGGGCTTGACGTCGCGCACGGCTCCGACCGGGTCTTCGAGCTTGGCGATCTGACGCACGCCCTCGGCCATACGGGCGAGGACGGGTTCGGTAAGTGCGAGCCGGTCGAGAAAGGCGCTCGTGAGGCCTTCGGCGCGACCGGCTTCAAGGTCTTCGCGGTTGGCCTCGGCGATGCGTTCGACGTTTTCGAGGAGCTTCGCGGCCATACGTTCGAGCGCGTCGTCCTTGAGCGCGGACGGAGCTTTCGCCGCGGCGCGAGCGGCCTGGCGGGCGCGTTGCCCCATCGCTTCGATGCGGGCCTTGGGGTCAAGGGAGTCGGTCATGTCGGACCTCCGAAAAAAGGGACGCCTCCGAGCCGGGAGCGGGAGGCGACGGCGAAAGAAACAAAAGTTTTTTTTCTTCAGCGGGCGAGGAAAAGCGCAACGCTCTTCAACTCCACCCACGGATCGCTGTCGCGGTCGGGCACCGGAAGGCCCTTGGCGAGTCGGTCGATTTCGGCGAGGATGAGGAGAGCCGCTTCGAGTTTTTTCATCGTAAGCCGTCGGGCGGCACGCTGCAGCTCGGGTGTCGCAAAGACTCCCTGAGCGCGACTTTGCCCCGCGTCGTAAGCGGCGCGCAGCTTCGCGATGTTGCGCACGTGCCCGGTAAAGAAGACGAGCACCATGGGAAGTGCCTCGGCCTGGGCTTCGAGGCCGTCGACGATGCGGGCGGCGCGGTCGGGCTCGCCGAGGGAGACGCTCTTGTTGAGGGACGCGGCGTCAAAGCGCGAGCAGTTGCTCACGCCCGCTTCGATTTCCTCCAACGTCAATTCTCCTTCGGGGTAAAGGAGCGCGAGCTTTTCGACTTCCTGGCTTGCGGCCAAAAGGTTCCCTTCCACGAGGTCCGCGAACGCTTCGAGTGCGTCTTTCGACGCGCTTTGCTTGTGGCGCGCCATGCGTTTGGCAAGCCATCCCGGAAGTGCCGGCCGCTCGACGGGCGAGCAGTCGACGACGGTCGAAGCGCGGCTCACCGTCGTCCACCAGGCGCTCTTTTGCACCTGCCAGTCGACTTCGGGGACGGAGAAAATCGTGACGACCCCGTCGTAGGGGTGCGCGACGTACTTCGTGAGTACGTCCGTACCCGTCGTTCCCGGGCGGGAGCTCGCAAGCCGCACCTCGATGATTTTCTGCGAGGCGAACATCCCCATGGCGGCCGCGGCGTCGGGCAGTTGCGACCAGTCGGAGCGAGCGGAGAGGTCGAGCACCTCGCGGTCCTCGTAACCGAGCTCGCGCGCGCGGCGGCGGATCGCGTCGATGCTTTCGAGCTTCAGCAGTTCGTCCGCCCCCGTCACGAGCCAGAAGGGTTCGAGCGTTTTGCGTCCGGCCAGGTAGTCGGCGAGTTGATGGGCGTTGGGCATGCACTTCCTCAGGATTCGGGCGACTTTGCCGCTTCGAGGCAACGGACGACCTGAGCGAGGATGTCGGATTCCATGTCGCCGTAGAGGATCTCTTCTTCTTTTTCGCGCGAGAGAAATTCGCTTTCCGAGTAGGAAAGGTCGCGCGTCGTCGTCAAGGTCGTCGCTTCGACGAAGTCGAACCCGTCGGGCGAGGTGACGCGGAACTGCATTGAGAGCGTGAGCTCGTACTCGCGCGCGCGACCGAGCGCGTTGATGGAGAGCACGTCGCGCTCGCGCCGCATGTCAAGCAGCTCGAACACGGCCTCGGCCTCTTCGGGACGGGCGACGATCCGAACGTTCGAACCCGCTTCGATCGTGCGGGTGAGCTGAGCGGCAAAGCGCGTGTTCTCGCGCATCTGGAGGTAAAGGGTCGAGAAGGGCGCGGTGAAGTTGCCGCGCAGGCGGAAGCCGCATCCCGACGAAAGGAGGAGGGCGCCCGCAAGGGCAAGCATCGTACGGCGCTGAAGCGGTTGAGTCATCCATGTCCGGCGCAACGCCGCCTCCGCTTTTCGGGGGACGGGCGCGCCGCCTTTTCTTCGGTAAAAACAAATCGGGCGCGAACTCGAAAGGGGTTCGAAGGTCGCCGAAGGAGATTGCAATCGATTCTAACGAAAGGCGGGGGAGCCCGTCGGCTGCGGGCGAGAGGATGGGGCGCGAAACGAAAGGACCCGGCCGCGGGGGCCGGGTCCTTTCGTGCTCGATGAGCCTTCCGTCCCTTCGAGGAATCCGAAGAGGACGGAGGCTTTGGGAGTCATCGTCAGTTCGCGACGATGTTGACGAGCTTCTTCTTCACGACGATCACCTTGCGAACGGTGAGGCCTTCGAAGAACTTGAGCGCTTCGGGGCAGGCGAGCGCCGCGCGTTCGATCTCGTCCTGAGCGGCTTCCGCCGGGACCGTGATCTGACCGCGAAGCTTCCCGTTCACCTGCACGACGAGCATCAATTCGTCCGCCTTCAGGGCTGCTTCGGAGACGACCGGCCACGGGGCGTCGATCAGGTCGCCCGAAGCCTCGGCAAAGCCGAGCTCGTCCCAGAGCGCCGTCGTGATGTGCGGGGCGATCGGGTAGAGCGTGCGAAGGAGAATCGAGACGGACTCGCGAAGCGCCCGGGCGCCGTCGTCCGTTTCGTACGCCTTGAAGCTTTCGACGGTGTTGAACATCTTCATGCAGGCCGACACCACGGTGTTGTACTGCATGCGACCGTAGTCGTACTCGGCCTGCTTCAGGGTCGCGTGGATTTCGCGGCGCAGATGCTTCGCGTCGTGCCCGTAAGCGGCGGCGTCGAGCGTTTCGTCGGAGGCCGTGCGAATGCGTTCGGCGTTCTGGTAGGCCCAGTTCCAGATGCGGCGCAGGAACCGGTACGTCCCTTCGGCACCGGAATTGGACCAGGCGGCGGACTGATCGGGGGGACCGGCGAACATCACGAAGCTGCGAGCCGTGTCGGCGCCGTACTTCTTGATGATTTCGCGCGGTTCAACGACGTTGTTCTTCGACTTCGACATCTTTTCAATGCCGCCGAGAACGACGGGTTCGCCGTCTTCCTTGCAGATCGCGCCCACGGGGCGGCCCTTTTCGTCGAAGCGCACTTCGACTTCGTCGGGGTAGAACCAGCGCTTGCGACCGTCGGCCTCTTCGCGGTAGTAGCACTCGGCCATGAGCATGCCCTGCGTGAAGAGGTTCTTGAAGGGTTCGTCATACTTGACGAGCCCGAGGTCGCGCATCACCTTCGTCCAGAAGCGGGCGTAGAGGAGGTGCAGGACGGCGTGTTCGATCCCGCCGATGTACTGATCCATCGGCATCCAGTAGTCGGCGCGCTTGTCGACCATGGCGCTCGTGCAGTCGGGCGAGCAGTAGCGCTGGAAGTACCAGGAGGAGTCGACGAACGTGTCCATCGTGTCGGTTTCGCGTTCGGCGTCGCCCCCGCACTTCGGGCACTTCACCTTGGTGAAAGCTTCGCACTTGACGAGCGGGTTGCCGGAGCCGTCCGGAACGAGGTCTTCCGGAAGCACGACGGGGAGGTCTTCGTAGGGCACGGGCACCGGGCCGCAGCACGGGCAGTTGATCATCGGGATCGGCGTACCCCAGTAGCGCTGACGGGAGATGCCCCAGTCGCGCAGGCGGAATTTCACTTCACGCCGACCGAGCCCCTTGGCTTCGAGGTCGGTCGCGATAGCGTCGATCGCGTCGTGAATTGAAAGACCGTCGTACTTGCCGGAATTGACGGCGTAGGTTTCGAGCGTCTTGTCGCCGTACCAGTCCTGCCAGGCTTCGGTCGAGTAGTCGGCGCCCTTCATGGCGACGACCTGTTTGATCGGAAGACCGTACTTCTTCGCAAAGGCGAAGTCGCGTTCGTCGTGGGAGGGCACGCCCATCACGGCACCTTCGCCGTAACCCATGAGAACGTAGTTGGCGATCCACACCGGGACGGCTTCGCCCGTGATCGGGTGCGAAACCGTAAAGCCCGTCGCCACGCCCTTCTTTTCCATCGTCGCCATGTCGGCTTCGGAGACGCCGCCCTTGGCGCACTCTTCGATGAAGGCCTGAAGGTCGGGACGGTCCTTGGCGAGGTAGGAAGCGAGCGGATGTTCGGCCGCGATCGCCACGAAGCTCACGCCCATGAGCGTGTCGGCACGGGTCGTGTAGACGGAGAGAAGCTTCGCGTTGCCGTTCAGCTCGTAGGGGAAGCACACCGTGACGCCTTCGGAGCGGCCGATCCAGTGTTCCTGCATGCGGCGGACCTGTTCGGGCCAGCCTTCGAGCTTTTCGATGTCCTTGAGGAGCTCATCGGCGTACTGCGTGATGCCGAGGTAGTAGCCCGGGATTTCGCGCTTTTCGACGACGGCGCCCGAGCGCCAGCCGCGCCCGTCGATTACCTGCTCGTTGGCGAGTACGGTCTTGTCGACGGGGTCCCAGTTGACGATCTGGGTCTTGCGGTAGGCGATGCCCTTTTCAAGCATCTTGAGGAACATCCACTGGTTCCAGCGGTAGTATTCCGGGCGGCACGTGGCGACTTCGCGCGACCAGTCGAAAGCAAGACCGAGCGGCTCCATCTGCTTTTTCATGTCGTCGATGTTGTTGTACGTCCACTGCGCGGGGGCGACCTTCTTCGCGATGGCGGCGTTTTCGGCCGGAAGACCGAAGGCGTCCCAGCCCATCGGGGTCATGACGTTGTAGCCCTTCATGCGGTAGAAGCGGTACATGACGTCGTTCAGGGTGTAGTTGCGCACATGACCCATGTGGAGCTTGCCGCTCGGATAGGGGAGCATGGAGCAGACGTAGAATTTGGGCTTCGGTTTGCCGTTCGAGTCGAGTGCGTCCTCGACGGCCCGATAGACGTCCTTGGCCTTCCAACGGGCCTGGACTTCGGCTTCCACCGCTTGGGCGGAGTAGGTGTCGCGCATAACGCAGAAATCCCGTAAAAAGTGGGTTGGATGAAAAAATGCACCTGAAAGTATAGCGGTTCGGTCGGTCGGAGCCCGAGCGGAGCGGTGCCTCTTGCGCCTGCCGCCCGCCCGCAGGCAAGGTGCGTAGGCGGAATCGGCTAGAGGGACGAAAAAGGGAAGGGAAAAGCGTGCAAGCGCCTTCGAGAGCGCGAATTTTTCCCCGCGTCCTGCAGTCTGCGGTCCTTTCCGAGTCACCACCCCGTGTCCGGCCATCTGCTACAGTTCCCGATTGCCGTTCGGGCGCCCGGGTTTCGGGCGCTTTCTCTTTTTCAAGCAGGAATTCCCTTCATGTCCGTGTCCGATACTCTTTTGGCTGGCCTCAACCCGCGGCAGCTCGAAGCCGTTACGGCTCCCGAGAAAAGCATCCTCATTCTCGCCGGGGCGGGCTCCGGGAAGACGCGCGTTCTGACGACCCGCATCGCCTACCTTCTTCGCGAGAAGATGACGTCGACGAGCGAGATTCTCGCCGTAACCTTCACGAACAAGGCCGCCAAGGAAATGCTCACGCGTCTGGAGGCGATGCTCCCCTACGACCTGCGCTACATGTGGGTGGGGACGTTCCACGGCCTGTGCAACCGCATCCTTCGCCGTCACGCGGAAGAAGCGAATCTGCCGAAAACCTTTCAGATTCTCGATTCGAGCGACCAGCTCTCGCTCGTGAAGCGCGTTCTCAAGGAGCTCAACCTCGACCCCGAAAAGATCGATCCGAAGTACGTCGTGAACGTCATTAACTGGTCCAAAGAGCACGGACTCCGTTCGGGCCACCTCACGAACGACGATGCCGATCGTGAAACCCGCAACATCTACGCCGTCTACGAACAGACCTGCCAGCGCGAGGGCGTAGTGGACTTTGCCGAGCTCCTCTTGCGTTGCTACGAACTCTTGGAGCGCAACGAAGTGATCCGCGCCCACTACCAGGGGCGGTTTCGTCACATCCTCGTCGACGAATTCCAGGATACGAACATCCTTCAGTACCGGTGGCTACAGCTCCTCTCGGGATGCGGTCGCGGGCCGCACGGGCTCTCGAAAAACGCCGTCTTCGCCGTGGGCGACGACGACCAGTCGATTTACGCCTTCCGCGGCGCGAACGTCGGCAACATGGCGGACTTTTTGCGGGACTACGCCGTGAACGAACCGATCCGCCTCGAGCAGAACTACCGCTCGACGGGGGTGATTCTCGACGCGGCCAACGCGCTCATTTCCCACAATTCCGGCCGTCTCGGGAAGAACCTATGGACCTCGGGCGTGCGCGGCCGTCGCATAGTCGTCAAAGAACTCGAAGACGACCGGGCCGAAGCCGAATGGGTGGGCGACCAAGTGAAGGCCGAGCGCGGTCGCTCCCGCTGCTGGCGCGACTTTGCGATCCTCTACCGCACGAACGCGCAGTCGCGCGCCGTCGAAACGTCCTTTGCGGGGTTAGGGATTCCGTTCCGCGTCTACGGCGGGCAACGCTTCTTCGAGCGTGCCGAAGTGAAGCACGTGCTCGCGTACCTGCGACTTCTCGACAACCCGAGCGACGACACGAGCTTTTTGCGCGTCGTCAATTTCCCCGCCCGCGGGATCGGTCCGAAGACGATCGAAACCCTCACGATCGCCGCGCGTGCCAAGGGCTTTTCGCTCTGGGGTGCGATCTGCGACGAAACGATTCCGAAGCCTCCGAAGCTGATGGCATTCGCGTCGCTCGTGCAGGCGATGCGCGACAAGACCGCGCAGGCGGGGCTTTCGCTCGTCGACACGATCAAGCTCGTTCTGAACGGTTCGGGCCTGCGCTCGCACTACGAGACCGAAAAGGACGGCGAAGACCGCATCGCCAACATGGAAGAAACGATGGCGGCCGCGCTCGGGTACCTCAAAAACGAAGAGATCCCCGAGGACCAACCGGCGATGTCCGTCTACAACGACGAATCTCCCACGCCGCTTCAGGGTTTTCTGACGCAGGCGACGCTCGAAGCGGGAGACAAGAACGAAGGGAACGACGTCGACGCCGTGCAGATCATGACCGTTCACGCGGCCAAGGGGCTCGAATTTCCGTACGTCTACATCATCGGCGCCGAAGAGGGGATCTTCCCGCACTTCTCCGCCCTCAACGGTGAAAAGAATGACCGCGGCGGGCTCGACGAAGAACGTCGCCTCATGTACGTGGCGATCACCCGCGCGAAGGAGTCGCTCGTCATCACGCACGCGCAGAGCCGTTTCATGCACGGCGATCACTACTCGAACAAGCTTTCGAGCTTCGTGGACGAAATCCCCGAAGAGCTCCTCGACCTGAGGAAGCTTGAAGAGGATTCTGGGTGGGGGCGTTATCGCGATCGCGACGAGGATCGCTGGGAGCGCCCGTCCTTCGGCGGTTCGCGCCGTACCTCTTACGGCTCGAACACCCACGGACGGAATTCCTCCTACGGGCGCGGCTCCAATGCGGGCGAAGCACGCGCCGCTTACGGCACTTCGCGCAAGACCCTCTCGGGCGCGCGCGTCGGTTTCAAGGACGAACCCGTCCTGAAGCGCGCCGCCGAGCGCAGCGCCGCAGAAGCGGGCTGGCACCCGGGCGAACTGCTCCGTCACGACGTCTTCGGAGAAGGGACGGTCCTCTCCGTCACGGGTACGGGTTCGCAGGCACGTATTCGCATCCGCTTCTCAACGCGCGGCGAAAAGGAGCTTCTCCTTGCTATCGCGGGGCCGAAGCTCCATCGTCTCAACTGAGGGCGATTGTCGAAGAGCAGTCGTGCTAGAATCCACGCTCATTGCGCGGAGCCGTAGTTCAACAGGATAGAACTGTCCCCTCCTAAGGGACGGATCTGGGTTCGAGTCCCGGCGGCCCCGCCAAGAATCCGCTTGAAAGAAGCCTCCCCGCGCAGGGAGGCTTTTTTTGTATCGACGGAGCTTGTTTTTCCTCGGTTTGTCGAGCCCGTATTCGGGTTAACACTAGTGTTTTAGGCGACCGCGGGTTTTCACCATCGGGGGTGCATCGGACGGCGGATAGAATGCCGCCAACATCGCACGAGCCGCCTTGAAGGGGCCGTGCATCCCGACCCCCGTTTCATCAAGGAGAGCTTCATGACCTGGACTTTCTGGGCTGCGCTCGTGATCGTCGTTCTGACGATCGCCGCGCTTATCAAACGCTACGAGACCCGACTCGTGCTTCTTACGGCGGGCTTCGTGATGACGCTTCTCGCGTTCGATCCGATGGCCGCCTTCAAGCAGTTCGACAAGTCGATGACGAACGCCTCGCTCATCATTGCGATCTGCTCGTCGATGGGCTTTGCGGGTGTGATGTCGCTCACGAAGTGCGACCTGCACCTTGTTTCCCTTCTGACGAAGCCGCTTCGCACGCTCGGCGTGTTGCTGCTGCCCTGCTGCATGCTCGTGACGGGCTTCATCTCGGTGGCGATTTCGTCCTTCGCGGGTTTGTGCGCCGCGGTCGGTCCGACGATGATCATCCTCATGGTGCGCGCGGGCTTCCACCCGGCGATCGCCGCAGCGGCCGTTGCGGGTTCGACTGTTCCGGGGTTCCTGTCGCCGGGCACCTCGCACAACGTCTTCATCTCGAAGCTCGCCGACATGCCGATCATGGACTACATCTATGCGACGGCTCCCCGCACGATCGGTCTTCTCTTCGTGATCACGGCCTTCATGACGGTGCTCTGCTTTGCCTACAAGGACTACAAGAAAGGCGGCTTCGAAGGCGCGTCGATTGCGGGCATTGACGTTTCGAAGGGGCCCGAACTCCCCGAAAAGGCGAACCTTCTCTTCGCGTTCGCTCCGCTCCTTCCGGTGGTGATCCTGTTGGGCTTCTCGATCTGGGCTCCCGAACTCAAGCTTTCCGTTGCCACGGCCATGCTGATCGGTGCCGTCTACGCGATTGCCGTCACCCGCAGCAACCCCGCCGACATCACGAAGAAGTTCTTCGACGGCATGGGCCGCGGCTACGGCAACATCATTGGCATCATCATCGCGGCGGGCGTCTTCGCCGCGGGTCTGCGCTCCTGCGGTGTGATCGACGTTTTCGTCGACTACCTGCGTCACTCGAGCGAAGTCGCCAAGCTCGGCGCCGCCATCGGTCCCTACGTGCTCGGCGTGATGACCGGTTCGGGCGATGCGGCGACTTTTGCCTTCAATGAAGCCGTGACGCCTCACGCTGCTCAGTTCGGCATGACGATTCCCGACCTCGGCTACCTCGCCTCGATTGCGGGCGCCTTCGGTCGTGCTTCCTCGCCGCTCGCGGGCGGGATGATCGTCGCGGCGGGCATCGCGGGCGTCTCTCCGATCGAAGTCGTGAAGCGTACGGCTCCGGTCATGTTGCTCGCGCTCGTCGTGCTCTACGTGATCAGCTGATCGCCATAACGAAGCACGTGCCCGGTCCCCGAGGGGCCGGGCGCTTTTTCCCGAACAACCCCCGCATCCGTCGGGGGTTTTCTTTTTTTCGACCGAAAGCATTCGGGTTCGGACGGTTCCTTCCGTTAAAATTCTCAACTTCCGAATTCCGAAGGACCGTCGAGGATCCGCTCATGCCCCGTCAAACCGCTCTTGCGTTCACGATCAGTCTTCTTTTTGCCGGCCTGCTCTCGGGGTGCGGCACCATTGCCGACGCCTGGGACGACAACGAACCTCGCTTTGAAAGCCTTGAGCGGCCCGCCGAGCGCCTGCCCGCTCCGAACGTGCCCGCGCCCGCGGAAGTGATGGCGCCTGCTGCGACGACGGCCGCCGCACCGGTGGAAGCGATCGAACCGGCCAAAATACCCGTCGAAGCGCCTCGTGCGATCGAGTCCGTTGCTGAACGTGCGCCCGCACCGACGGAATCGACCGAGTTGACCGAAGCATCCGAGTCGGCCGAAAAGCCCGCCGCAACCGAATCCGAGGCCGTCGCGGCGCCCGAAGTCGTTCGTCCCGAAGACGAACGTCGCCGCGAAGCCGCTGCACTGGCCGACGAACGTGCGGGTCTTCCCGCTCGTGTCGACATGACCGCGACGGGCGCGCGCAAGTCGATTTCCTGGCGCGATTGGAAGGACGGCAAAAAGCCGCAGCCGATGGCGGGCGAACCCGCGGAACCCGAAGAAAACGAACGTTCGTCGGGCTTTTTCGGAAGCCTCTTCGGCGGGTCCGACGCCTCCGATGAGTCTGCGGCGGGTCCCTCCGTCACGTATGAAGTTGCGGGTCCCTCGACCGAAACCGTCACCTACGGGAGTACTGCTCCCGTGAGCGAAGCGGACCTCAAAGCGCCTGCGGTCGCGACCACGCCCGCCAAGGTGGCGGGCGTCTGGCGCGAGGCGGTTCCGGGCTCGAGCCGCGCGGTGCGCGGGTTCGATTTCCGGGCGGACGGTTCGGCCGAGTCCTTCAACATGGGTTCCTTGGAAGCGACGCGATGGAAGCTTCAGGGCTCGACCCTAACGGTCTTCGGCGAAGACGCCGCAGGCGGTGTGGTTGTTCCCTTTGCGCTCGACTTCGACGTGATCGAGTCGACCGACTCGACTCTGACGATCCGCCAGGGTGTGCTCGTGCACCGCTTCTCGAAGCGCTGAGCGTACGCATTTACTCCAAACGAAAGGCCGCGAACGAACCCGCGGCCTTTCGCATTTTCGGAATCAGAGCTGTCTGAGACCCGGGCGGCAGGGAAACCGCTCGCGCGCGGCGGCGTGCGCGACCCGAAGTTCGTCGCGCGTCACGTGCTCTTCCCCCGCCACAAGCCTGTGACGGGCCGCTTCGGCATGAGCGAGGATCGCCTCGAATTCGTACTTGACGTAACGCTCTGAAAATACGAGAGCGACGGCGTCGACGGCATCGCCCGGGTGAAGGTCGTCGCGCCACTCGGACGGCAGATAGTCGCCTTCGACGATGAGGTCTTCGTCGTTTTCGAGCGCCGTTTGCACGAGCTCGCGCACGGCGGCCACATAAGTTGTTCGATCCCTTCATCCTCAAGCGGCGTGCAGGGAAGCATCCCTGAACGAATGAGGCCCATCTTCAGAAGGTCGAGCGAGAGGGCGAGCGCCCCCGTCTTGCGGGCGAGTCGTCGGGCGAGGAGCGTTTTGCCCGCCTGCGTAGGGCCGTAGATGAAGAGAATCATGGGTGTCGAAGAGGTGACGGAGGTTGGAAAAAATCGGGTGAAGAATACCGAGAACCGTCGCTTTGCGTTCGGAGTCGAATGTTCCGAGGTCGCCGCGGGACGCAGCGGATTCCCAACAAAACAAAAAGGCCCCGGAGCCTCGGGGCTTCGGGACCTTTCGAACGTGTCGATCGTTTCGGCGGACCGTCGCGGACGGTCCGCACGGCGTGCGCCGATCAGTAGAGATCGAAGTACTTCTGGACTTCCTTCCAGTCGGTCGTCTTCGTCAGAGCGAGCTGCAGGAGCACGCGGGCCTTCTGAGGATTGAGCGAGCCCGAGGCCACCCAGCCCATCTTCTGGTCGTCGACTTCGGCTTCCTTCGTGGTGGCGCCCGTCGGAACGCGCGAGGAGCGAACCACGACGATGCCGTCCTTGGCGGCCTTTTCAAGGATCGGCCAGACGGACTTGTGGATGTTGCCGTTACCCACACCCGCATTCACGATGCCCTTGTAGCCCGCCTTCACGAGCGCTTCGGCCTGAACGCCTTCGACGCCGGCGTGGTTGTAGACGATGCCGACCTTGGGCAGAGCGTCAAGCTTCGTGACGTCAAACGGGGTCTCCGTCGTGTGCTTGCGAACGGGGGTCACTTCGTATTCGACCTTGTTGTTGAAGATCGTACCGAGCTTGCCGAAGTTCGCACCCTGGAACGTTTCGGGCTGAACCGTGTTGGTCTTGATGACGTCGCGGGCACCCACGACGATGTTGTCCATGGCAACGACGACGCCCATCTTGGCCGTTTCGGGTTCGGCGGCCGTCAGAACGGCGTTGTAGAGGTTGCGCGGACCGTCGGCGGAAAGACCCGTCGAGGGGAGCATCGCGCCCACCATCACCACCGGCTTGCTGCACTTCGAGGTGAGCTGCAGGAAGTAGGCGGTTTCTTCCATCGTGTCCGTGCCGTGCGTGATCACGAAGCCGTCGTACTTGCCGCAGTCGCTGTTGATCGTCTTGGCAAGCTTGAGCCAGACTTCGTCGGACATGTCCTGAGAGCCGATGTTCGTCACCTGGACGGGCGTGACGTTGGCGATCTTGGCGAGTTCGGGTACGGCGTCGACGAGGTGGTTGACGGACACCTTGCCGGCGGAATAGGCCGAACCCGTCGAGCTTGCGCCCGCACCTGCGATCGTACCGCCCGTGGCGAGCACGGCGATGTTCGGCAGGGCCATGGCGGCACCCGAAGCGGCAACGAGGGCAAGGCTGAGAAGGGTGGTCTTCAGTTTCATGGGAAAGCTCCTTTGGATTCGTCGGGGGCGTCCGGTGCGGCGCAAGCCGCGGGGTGTGGTCGAAATCCGTCCGCCCGCTCGAACGGGTGAGCGGCGTCCTTTGGTCGAGAAAGGGCGGACGCCGCGTGACAGGTCGAAGTGTAGAGATTCGAGGCATAGGATCTTGCAAAAAGCGGGAGCACATTTGATCTGCGGAGGAGGAACGCGAAAAATAGGTTCTTCCCAATAGGCAAAAGTGCCTAGCATGTGTAAAATCCGCTCCCTCGCCGATCGCCCCTCACGCAACACGGGGACGAGCCGCTCGAAAAAGGTCCTTCGACGACGCGCGCAAAAGTTGCCCCAAAGGGGCTTCGGAACGTCCGCTTTCGGCTTCGGTAAAATAGGCGAAATGCCTTAGTTTCCAGGGTTTCCCCGTGAATTGAAGTCGCCCGAGAGTCGGGGTATTGTCGACCAAATTTCTCCTTATTCGATACCTTGCGAAGGTGAATCAAGAGTTCCCGTTTTTGATTCTCCGTTCGCGCAAGATGCATCCGCTTCCTCAGTAGAATCCAAAAACACGAGAGCCGTTCCGGGCTCTTGCCCCTATACGCAAGGGGACGTAGGCGCCCCTTGATTCCTTGGAGTGGATACATGTCTCAAACGATTCTGCAAAGCGTTCCGGTCGGTCAGAAGGTCGGCATCGCGTTTTCCGGCGGCCTTGATACGAGCGCTGCTCTTCGTTGGATGAAGAACAAGGGAGCTCTCCCCTACGCCTACACCGCCAACCTCGGTCAGCCCGACGAAAAGGACTATGAAGCCATTCCGCGCCGCGCCATGGAGTACGGCGCCGAAAACGCCCGCCTGATCGACTGCCGTCCGCAGCTCGTCAACGAAGGCATCGCCGCCATCCAGTCGGGGGCCTTCCATATTTCGACGGGCGGGCAGCTCTACTTCAACACGACGCCGATCGGCCGCGCCGTGACGGGCACGATGCTCGTGGCGGCCATGCGCGAAGACGGCGTCCACATCTGGGGCGACGGTTCGACCTACAAGGGCAACGACATCGAACGCTTCTACCGTTACGGCCTCCTTGCGAATCCGAACCTCAAGATCTACAAGCCCTGGCTCGACACGCAGTTCATCTCCGAACTCGGCGGCCGTGCGGAAATGTCCGCCTTCCTTCAGGCCGAGGGCTTCAACTACCGCATGAGCGCCGAAAAGGCCTACTCGACCGACTCGAACATGCTTGGTGCCACGCACGAAGCGAAGGATCTCGAAGAGCTTTCTTCGAGCATCAAGATCGTCGAACCGATCATGGGCGTGCCCTTCTGGAAGGAAGATTGCGACGTCAAGCCCGAAGTCGTGACCGTGGCCTTTGAAGAAGGCATGCCGGTGGCGATCAACGGCCAGCGCTTCTCCGACCGCGTCGCTCTTATGGAAGAAGCCAACCGCGTGGGCGGCCGTCACGGTCTCGGCATGTCCGACCAGATTGAAAACCGCATCATCGAAGCCAAGAGCCGCGGCATCTACGAAGCCCCGGGCATGGCGCTTCTCTTCATCGCCTACGAACGCCTTGTCACCGGCATCCACAACGAAGACACGATCGAACAGTACCGCATCAACGGTATCAAGCTCGGTCGCCTCCTCTACCAGGGCCGCTGGTTCGACAGCCAGGCGATCATGTTGCGCGAAAGCGCCATGCACTGGGTGGCGCGTGCAGTCACGGGCGAAGTCACGCTGGAGTTGCGTCGCGGCAACGACTACTCGATTCTCAACACCGTGAGCCCGAACCTCACGTACGAACCCTCGCGTCTCACGATGGAAAAGGGCGACTCGATGTTCACGGCCGTCGACCGTATCGGTCAGCTCACGATGCGCAACCTCGACATCGTCGATACGCGTCAGAAGCTCGGCATCTACTCGAAGGCCGGTCTCCTTGCGGCCGGTCCCGACGATGTCACCCCGATGCTCGGTCGCTAAGCCGAAAGCAAGCGGACGCTCCTCGGAGTTCCGCGCGTAAAACTTGCAAGTAAGAGCGCCGCCGGACGGAAAGCGATTTCCGTCCGGCGGTGTCTTTGCGTCCCGAACTCGCGAACGGTGCGGCGGAAGCCGCCGAGCAAAGGAGTAACATGCTCGGAAAGTCCCGTCCGGCGCACGATTTCAACGGACGAACAGACCCAATCATCCGAGAACACATCATGAATGAACGACACACGGACAGCGAAGCGACGGCGGGCGAAATGCCTCAGAAGGCTTCGCACGACTACACCGGACACGGTCGGGGTGACAGTGCCTGGGGGCATGCCGCCGAAAAGACGAAAAAATCCGTCCTCGGTCTTGCGGTGGGCCTTACCCTCACTTTTTCCTTCGTCGAACTTCTCGGCGGCCTCTGGAGCAATTCGCTCGCACTGATCGGGGACGCGGGTCACATGGTGACCGACTCGGCGAGTCTTCTTTTCGCGCTGATCGCCAATCTGATCGCGCAGCGGGGCGCCGACCGCGACCACTCGTTCGGCCACGGGCGCGTCGAAGTGCTCGCCGCGTTCGTGAACGGAATCGTCATGCTCGGCGTCGTCTTCTGGCTCTTTTGGGAGGCGTTCGGGCGCATCTCGAACCCCGAGCCCGTTTCGGGCTTTTCGGTGATGGCGATTGCGGCGATCGGTCTCGTGATCAATCTCGGTGTGGCTTGGTCGCTTTCGCGCGACAAAAAAAACGTCAATACCCGCGCGGCGCTTCTGCACGTGATGGGCGACCTTCTCGGCTCGGTGGCCGCCATCGCGGCGGGTGCCGTGATTTGGATGGGCGGCCCCGCGGTCATCGACCCGATTCTCTCGATGTTGGTGGGTGTCATGCTGTTGCACGCCACGTATGAAATTCTGCGCGACGCGTCGCGCGTGCTTCTCGACGGGGTGCCCGAAGGGGTGGAACTCGACGACGTGGGACGTTTCCTCGAAGAGATCCCCTCGGTGCGACACGTGCACGACCTGCATGTCTGGACGATGAGCCCGGGGCACGGGGCGATCCAGTGTCACGTGCAGATCGAGTCGCCCGCCTGCTGGCCGAAGATTCTCGATGCGATCCGTACGGGGCTGCACGACCGCTTTGGGATCGATCACGTGACGGTGCAACCCGAATGGGTGCTCGGCGAAAAGGGTTGCGATTGCGCGTGCGAAGAGGACGACGCGGATTGCGGTTGCGACCGGAGCATGCGCTCTTGCACGAGCTGCTCGAGCGAACTCGTCGCCGCACTAGACGAACGGATCGAACGCGCCGAGCGCGATCTTCGTCGGAAAGAGGCGGCTGCCGAAGCCGTCCGACGCGGCGACTGACGTCGTTGGCCGAAGTTCGAAGGGGTTTTCGAACGGCCTTCTGTTTACACTTCTTTCAAGCGCCCGGTCTTCGTGTCCGGGCGCTTTGTTTCAGAGGCGGCGCGGCGCTTGCGTTTGACGCTTTCGGAGGGGGCGAAACTATCGGCCCCGCGGTGTTTTCTACTACAATGAACACGCAGATTCGGGCCCCTTTTGCGGGGTTCTTGTTCGGATGTGGCCCTCGTGCCGCGGGCTCCGGCCGGTCGGATGCGTTCCGCCCGGCCTCTCGGGTTTTTGTGCGCGGTTTGCGGCGAACATCGGGTTATAATCACCGTTTTTAATTTTTCTCCACTTCTCGGCTGGACGGACAGTTTCATGACCAAGTATGTATTTGTGACGGGCGGCGTGGTTTCCTCCCTCGGTAAGGGCATTGCCGCGGCGTCCCTCGCTGCGATCCTCGAATCCCGCGGGCTCAAGGTGACGATGATCAAGCTCGATCCCTACATCAACGTGGACCCGGGCACGATGTCGCCTTTCCAGCACGGTGAAGTGTTCGTGACGGAAGACGGCGCCGAAACCGACCTCGACCTCGGACACTACGAGCGCTTCATCTCTTCGAAGATGCACAAGCCCAACAACTTCACGTCGGGCCAGATCTACGAAAGCGTTCTTCGCAAGGAACGTCGCGGCGAATACCTCGGCAAGACCGTGCAGGTGATCCCGCACATCACGAACGAAATTCAGGAATTCATCGGCCGCGGCGCTTCTTCCGCCTGGGACGGCAAGCCCGACGTGTGCGTCGTTGAAATCGGCGGTACGGTTGGCGACATCGAATCGCTCCCCTTCGTCGAAGCCGTGCGTCAGATGTCCTTCCGCGTGGGCCGCAACAACACGTGCTTTATCCACCTCACGCTCTGTCCGTGGGTGGCCTCGGCGGGCGAATTGAAGACCAAGCCGACGCAGCACTCCGTGCAGAAGCTGCGTGAAGAGGGCGTCTATCCGGACGTGCTCCTTTGCCGTGCCGAACGCATGATCCCCGAAAACGAACGCGCGAAGATTTCGCTCTTCTCGAACGTTCCGATGAACTGCGTGATCAGCGTGGCCGACGCTTCGACGATCTACGAAGTGCCCCTGATGCTCCATGCCCAGGGGCTCGACGACATCGTCTGCGAGAAGCTCGGTCTTGAAACCGCGCCCGCCGACCTTTCGGCTTGGGAAAACATCGTCAACAACATCAAGCACCCGAAGCGCGAAGTGACGGTCGGTATGGTCGGCAAGTATGTCGACTACGCCGACAGCTACAAGTCGCTCAACGAAGCGCTCGTGCACGCCGGCATCCACACGGAAACGAAGGTTCGCACCAAGTTCATCGATTCGACGAAGATCGAAGAAGAAGGTACGGCCGTACTCGAAGGACTCGACGCCATTCTCGTTCCGGGCGGCTTCGGCAAGCGCGGCACCGAAGGCATGATCAAGGCCATCGAGTACGCTCGCGAAAACAAGATCCCGTTCCTCGGCATTTGCCTCGGCATGCAGATGGCCGTGATCGAATTCGCCCGCCACGTCTGCGGGCTCGGCGGCGCCAACTCGACCGAACTCGATCCCGACACGCCGCACCCCGTCGTCGCGCTCATCACCGAATGGAAGGACCGTACGGGCGAAATCCAGAAGCGCAACGAAGGGTCGGACCTCGGCGGCACGATGCGTCTGGGGCGCCAGGAAGTGCCGGTTCGTCCGGGCACCCTCGCGCACCGCATCTACGGCGATGTCGTGGCCGAACGCCATCGTCACCGCTACGAAGTGAACAATGCCTACGTCGCGCAGTTCGAAGAAAAGGGCATGGTGATTTCGGCCAAGACTCCGAGCGAGCATCTCCCCGAAATGATGGAACTGCCCGATCATCCCTTCTTCTTCGCCGTGCAGTTCCATCCGGAATTCACGTCGAATCCGCGCTTCGGTCATCCGCTCTTCAAGGCGTATATCGAAGCGGCCATCGCCCGTTCCGAAGCGAAGCAGGCGAACTGACCGTAAGGTCGAACCGGGACGGAGCCGCGGCTTCGTCCCGAACACACGAATGTTGCGCCGACCCGATCACCCAACCGCCCGCCTAGCGCGAACGGGGGCGAAGGGTCGGTTTTTTTTCAAGGAGACTTTGCCGATGCAGCTGTGTGGTTTCGAAGCCGGGCTTGATCGCCCTTTCTTTCTTTTGGCGGGCCCCTGCGTGCTTGAAGGCGAGCAGATGGCGATCGACATCGCCGGGCACCTCAAGGAGGTGACGGGCGAACTCGGCATCCCCTACGTCTTCAAGGCGAGCTACGACAAGGCTAACCGCACCTCCGGGAAGAGCTTCCGGGGTCCCGGCATGGAAGAGGGGTTGCGCATTCTCGACGAAGTGCGTCGTCAGGTGGGCGTGCCCGTCATCACGGACGTGCACACCGAGGCGGAAGTCCCTGCGGTTGCGGCCGTGGCCGACATTCTGCAGACGCCCGCGTTCCTCTGTCGCCAGACGGATTTCATCCGCGCCTGCGCGATGTCCGGCAAGCCCGTCAACATCAAGAAGGGTCAGTTCCTCGCCCCCGGCGACATGAAGAACGTCGTTGAAAAGGCGCGTGCCGCCGCCGAAGAAGCGGGTCTCTCGACCGATCGCTTCCTCGTGTGCGAACGCGGCGCCTCCTTCGGCTACGGGAACCTCGTCTCCGACATGCGCTCGCTCGCGATCATGCGCGAAACCGGCGCTCCCGTCGTCTTTGACGCCACGCACTCCGTGCAGCTCCCCGGCGGAAACGGCACCTGCTCGGGCGGTCAACGCCAGTTCGTGCCCGTCCTGGCGCGTGCGGCCGTGGCGGTCGGCGTTGCGGGTCTGTTCATGGAAACGCACCCGAATCCCGCCTGCGCGCTGAGCGACGGCCCGAATGCCGTTCCGCTCGAACGGATGAAGGATCTCCTCACGAGCCTCGTCGAAATCGATCGTATCGTGAAGGGTCGTCCCTTCCTCGAAGACACTTTCGCTCTCTAAAACATCGTTTCGAGCGATGCTTCTCTCGGGACTTCCGGGAGACGGGTCGCCCACCCCACGCTTAACCCAGAAAAGGATTCATCATGAGTTCCATTATTGATGTCATCGGCCGTGAAGTGCTCGACAGCCGCGGCAACCCCACCGTTGAAGCCGAAGTCTGGCTCGAAAGCGGCGTCGTCGGCCGTGCGGCCGTTCCGTCGGGCGCCTCGACGGGCGTGCGCGAAGCGATCGAGCTGCGCGACAACGATCCGAAACGCTACTGCGGCAAGGGCGTGCTCACCGCCGTGAGTCACGTCTCGGGTGAAATCGCCGACGCGCTGATCGGTCTTGAAGCCACCGACCAGGCCTACATCGATCGCCTCATGGTCAAGCTGGACGGTACGGACAACAAGAGCCGTCTCGGCGCCAACGCGATCCTCGCCGTCTCGATGGCCGTCGCCCGCGCCGCGGCCGAAGAATCCGGCCAGCCGCTCTACCGCTACTTCGGCGGCATGGGGGCTCTTCAGATGCCCGTCCCGATGATGAACGTCATCAACGGCGGCGCTCACGCGAACAATAACCTCGACCTTCAGGAATTCATGATCATCCCGGTGGGCGCTCCCTCGCTGCGCGAAGCGCTCCGCTACGGCGCGGAAACCTTCCATGCCCTGAAGAAGATCATCAACGGCCGCGGCATGTCGACCGCCGTGGGCGACGAAGGCGGCTTCGCTCCCAAGTGCGAATCGCACGAAGAAGCGATCGAGCTCATCCTCGAAGCCATCCGTGCCGCAGGCTACGAACCGGGTAAGGACATCGCACTCGCGCTCGACTGTGCGTCTTCGGAATTCTTCGTCGACGGCAAGTACGTCATGAAGAAGTCCTCCGGGGCCGAACTCACCGCCGAAGAATGGATCGACGTTCTTGCCGGCTGGTGCGACAAGTACCCGATCATTTCGATCGAAGACGGCATGGCCGAAGGCGACTGGGAAGGCTGGGCCAAGCTCACGGCCGCTCTCGGCAAGCGCGTTCAGCTCGTCGGCGACGACCTCTTCGTCACGAACCCCGCGATCCTCAAGGAAGGCATCGAAAAGGGCGTGGCGAACTCGATCCTCATCAAGGTCAACCAGATCGGCACCCTCACGGAAACGTTCGAAGCGATTGAAATGGCCAAGCGCGCCGGCTATACGGCTGTCGTCTCGCACCGTTCGGGCGAAACGGAAGACAGCACCATCGCCGACATCGCCGTCGGTCTCAACGCCGGTCAGATCAAGACGGGTTCGATGAGCCGCTCCGACCGTATGGCCAAGTACAACCAGCTCCTTCGCATCGAAGAGCACCTCGCCGAAGTGGCCGTCTATCCCGGCCGCGACGCGTTCTACTCGATCCGTCGCTGAGTCGACGCGCGTTGAGCGGAGAAGACACGCCTCATGATCCGTATCTTCATCGTCCTGCTCCTTCTCGGAATCGGTGTCACGCAGTACCAGCTTTGGGCCGGTCGCGCGAGCTGGTTCCGACTGAAGGAGCTCGAGCAGACGCTCGTGGCCCAGCGAGCCGCGAACGATCGGTTGCGCCTGCAAAACGAAGCATTTGCGGCCGAACTCTACTCGCTTGAAAACCAGCGCGACGCCATCGAAGAGCGCGCCCGCTGGGATTTGACCATGGTGAAGGATCGCGAGGTGCTTTTCCGGCTCGAAGGCGAAGAGGCGGCCCGGGAACGGGGCGCCGCGAGCATGCCCGACTATCAGAAGCCCGACATCAAGCCCGGGTCCGATCCCACGTTCGAGGCGAAGAAGTCGGACCTCTACCACGCGCCGAAACATCTCTCGGCTCCGAAGGCGCGGGACCGCCGCGAGTGAGTTCGGGTTCGCAAACCGCCGTGCTCGAAAACCCAAAACGGCATGCCTTTCGGAGGGCATGCCGTTTTTTCGTCGCTGCGGGGTTAAATACAGCTTTAGGCGTCTTCCGTGGCTTTGTCGGTTTCGTCCGCGTCGGATGCGGCGGGGAGTGCCAGACGGACGCTGGCCTTGAGTCCCGGGGGCACCTCGCCCGGGCGGGCGTCGGCAAGTTCGATCCGTGCACCCACCGTCTCGGCATACGTGCGCACGATCGCAAGTCCCAGGCCCGTCCCCGGAAGGCCCGAACCCGCGATGCGGTAGAAGGGATCGAACACGCGTTCGCGTTCGCTCTCGGGAATGCCCGGCCCCGTATCCGAAACGACGATCGAGAGGTCCCGGGCCGAACGCTCGACGCGCACCGTCACGGCCCCTCGGGCTGGCGTGTAGTGGACGGCGTTTTCGACGAGGTTGCGTACCATCGCCTGAATCGCCGCGCGCGAGACGCCCTTGACGGGCGCTTCGGGGGTGTCGGTGTCGAGTCCCTCGACTTCGAAGCGAATCGACTTCTCGGCGATGGCGGGAAGAATGGGCTCCACCACGTCGCCGACGAGTTCCGAGAGGTACCAGGGTTTGGCGTCGCGTGCGAGCACGGCGGCGCTCTCGCCCGCCTGAGCGCGAGCGAAGAGGAGCAGTTGCGAGACCTGATGGACGGACCGTGCCAGACCCGATTCCAGGTTTTCAACGATCGGGCGAGCTTCTTCGGAGAGATTGAGGCGCTTGAGATGTTCGGCCTCGATCGTGAGCGACGTGAGGGGCGAGCGAAGTTCGTGCGCGGCATCCGCCGTGAAGCGGATTTCGCGCGTGCGCGCGGCCTGTACGCGCGCGAGCAGATCGTTCACGGCCTCGACGAAGGGAGCGATTTCCAAAGGAACGCCCGCGTAGGAAAGGGGTGCGAGATCGGTGGCGGAGCGGCCTTTCACGTCGGCCGCGGCGCGCTTCAACGGTCGCAACGCCCGCCAAAGGACGGCGCTGATCGCAAAAAGGAGGAGCGGTAACAAAACGAGTAACGGCATCACCGCGGTCTTCGCCTGCTCCAGCACCGTCGCTTCGCGCATCGCCATCGGCTCGGCCAGTGCCGTGTAGCGACCGTTCGGCAAAAAGACGAGACACACGCGGTGGGGCTCCCCGTCGATCTCGAGCGTGGAAAGCCCCGCAGGGAGTGCCTTTTCCAGCGTGGTTGACACCGCCTGACCCTGACGGGTAATGAGGCGAACGAGGACGGACTCGCCCGCGGGAATCGCCGTACGGCGCTCGCCCGCGTTGCGGTCCGGAGCCATTCCCATGCGGTTCATCATGCCGCGCATCATCATGCGGTGGTGGCGCATCGGAAGCGGCTGGTCCGATTCGATCCGTTCGGCAAACTGCTTCGGATCCATCGTGAGGGCCCGCGGGACGAGTGCGGCGACGTCGGCACGCGCCAACGCGGCCGTCATGTCTTCGAGGTGCGCGTCCTGCATGGCGAGCGCGTCCTCGCGCGCCCACCAAAAGAGGGCGGCCGCGGTGAGAATCATCAGAAGGGCCGATACCGTGACGACGGCGGCGAGGGTTCGGCCGAGAAGCGATCGCCTCAGAGTCGAGAAAAACATGCGGGCTCCGTAGTGTGCGTGTTCGGGAGTTTTAGAAGTGTTCCGACGTTACGGTGTCCGACCGGCCGAGAAGACGCGTCCGGAGGAATCCCGCAAGGGTCACATGAGAAAGCGCCTCTCCGATCGGCGTGGACCGGCACGGGAATTCTTCGCGCACCATGTTGCGAAACCTCCAGGAGGCGAATTGTCCGTAGGCTTCGTCCATCAGAGCGGAAGTCTCGTCGTCGAACTTTCGGGAGTCGACGACGCGGGGCAGAGGGGGCCGTGCTGCCACGCCTCGATCAGCTCGGCAAAGAGCGGGAGGCCGTAGAGCGTGATCGAAAAGTCCTGTGCGTAGCAGACCAACTTCTGCGGTTTGAGGTTGGTGATGACGTTGCGTTGCCGGCATCTTTTTCCATTTTCGAAAGGAAGTACTCGGCCGTGTCAAAGCAGGCGAGCATGAGGTCCTCCATGCGGGGGACCGATCGTTCGAATCGAACCCGACGCCCTCGGTACGGGCGTCACTGTCCGGCTTTGATGCGCCAGCCGAGCCCGCGGATGTTTTCGATCGATTCGGAGCCGATTTTCTTACGCAACGCGTGAATGAGGTACTCGATCGCGTTGCTTTCGGGTTCGTCCCCCGGAGCGTAGAGCTTTTCCTCGAGTGCGCGGCGGGACAAAATGGCGCCCGGCCGAACGAGAAGCGCCGCGAGGAGCGCATATTCGCGCTTTGAGAGCGTGACGGCGTCGCTTCCGACCGTACACGTATGGGTGACGGTGTTGAGCGCGATGTGACCCGCGCGCAGCACGTCGCCCGCCAACGGCCCTTTGCGGCGCACGACGGCGCGAAGTCGGGCGAGAAGCTCCGACATGTGGAAGGGCTTGAGGATATAGTCGTCCGCACCGGCGTCGAGTCCTTCGAGACGGCTTTCGAGCGCTTCGCGCGCAGTCACGATGATGACGGGCAGGTTCGAAGCGGGGGCGGGCATGGCGCGGATGCTTTTCAGAACGTCGATGCCGTCGATTCCCGGAAGGCCGAGGTCGAGGAGAACGGCGTCGGGCAGCCGAACGGCGAGTGCGGCAAACGCGTCTTTGCCCGTCGGGGCGTAGGTCACGGTATGTGCTTCGCTTTCCAGAGCGGCGGTGACGGCGCGGGCAATGAAGGGATCGTCCTCGATGAGAAGAATGTGCATGACGTCTCGAAATGTGGCGGCGCCGACGAATCGACGACCGCTGAGAAAAAGAGGTGGTGTACCGGAAAAAAGTATAGCCGTCCCGCCACACGGATCGACATGACGGCATTGGCAAAAGCAACTTCGATTCCTCCGAATGTTCGGAGGCGCGAAGCGGCTTTCGTGCGTTCTCGTTTTCTCGGAGAGGCCCCCGAGGGACGCTCGAGTAGGAGACGGCTTCAAGCGTCCACGGGAAGAGACGGAGAGGTCGCCGACCGTACAGAGCGCGGCAATGGCGATCTTTTCCTGCATGGTGCGATTCCTTCCGTGTTGCGGATTCGGGCGGTAAAAGCCCGAGGATCTCCCGATCGGACTCGGTTCTCGGAAAAAGCAGTGCAGACGCCGAAAATTATTTGCCGTCGAGTTCGGACTTAGGAAACTCTGCGGGAGTGTTACCCGACGTGCCGTAAAGCCCCGCCGTTCACGGCGGGGATATAAGGCACCCG
>CAJLHF010000007.1 GCA_905206365.1 uncultured Sutterella sp.
CGAGCCGTGCCCGTGAGGACACGTTGTCGTCAAACGACCTCTCGCTTTCCGATGCTCACACTTATCGGTTCGTTGAATCTGATTTTTAAAGAGCACTGCGCTTCGTGAAGCGCAGGATTGAAATCATACAACGTCGATTTCGATTTGTCAAGAGCTTTTTTTTGCTCTCGTTCGATCAGGGCCGAAGACCGCCTCTCGAATGAAAATCGCATTATATACTTTTTCAGAAATTTGTCAAGGGATCTTCCAAAGAGCGAACGCTGAATCCGCTTCAGCCGCACAAACGTCTTCTGGGCTGTTGAAGTTGGCAAGGCGCCGCTCGTCCCCGGCATAAGGGATGGCAGTGAGCCCAGAACGGCGCAAAAACTCCCCGAGCCGATGCCCGCCCTCGTCGAGAAACCCCCGTGCGCCCGACAGAACGGACCAGGAAAAAAGCGCGAAGGCGCTCTGCGGTCGCCCTTGCGCGTCCCACGGAAAAGCCCCGGGCACGGCCTCTCGGCGTGCAGCCCGCTCGAGTTCGAACGGAAGCGTTTCCGGAAAAAAGGGCGCGTCGCACGGACACGTGAAGACCCGCTCGGTCGGCGGAAGTTCAGAAAGTGCCAGCGCTTCCAGAGCGGCAAGCGCTCCGGGGAAATCCTTTCGCACGTCGGGAAGCACCGTGACGCCGAGCGCCTCGAAGCGTTCCGCATCGCGGTTGGCGGAGACCACGATGCGGGCCACGCCGATCGCACGAAGCCGCACAAGGACGTGTTCGATCATGGGCTTTCCGAAGACAGGGACGAACGCCTTGTTGACGCCGCCCATGCGGCTTGCGCGTCCGCCCGCATAAACGAGTGCGGTCGTGTTGCCAGGGAACGTGTTCGAGGAAAGCGGAAAGTTCACGGAGGTACCCAAAAAGTTCGACAAAAGGAGAATGCCCGCGCGACGGGCCTTTGGCTATTCTATGGGACGTCTTATCGTATTTAGCTCTTGGAGCCCGTCATGACCACCCCCTTTCTTTCCTGTGACGACGTCCTGCTCGCCCTCGATCGGTTTATCCGCGCGGAGCTTCCGAGCGAAACCGTGCCGCTCGAAGCAGCGCTCGGTCGGTGCCTCGCCGAACCCGTCCGCAGTCCCGTCGACGTGCCCCTCTTTTCGAATTCCGCCATGGACGGGTTTGCGTTCCGAAGCGAACACCTGAAGGCGGGAGGCCGCGTACGCCTTCCCGTTACGGGCGTTGCCCTTGCGGGTCACCCCTTCAAGGGTGAAACCGACCCCCGAGGAGCGCTTCGCATCATGACGGGTGCTCCCGTCCCCGATACGTTCGATACAGTGATTCCGTTCGAGCACGTGATCGAAGGCGAAGGTTGCATCGAATTCGACGCGTCGGCCGTTCGACCCGCCGCAAACGTTCGTCTCCAGGGCGAAGAATTCCACGCGGGCGACGAACTCATTCCCGCAGGCGCGTTTCTGACGCCCGAAGCCGTCGGGCTGGCGGCTTCTGCCGGGCGCTCCGAACTCCCGTGCCGACGGCTTCGCGTCGTTGTCTTCGCTTCCGGGGACGAATTGCGCGAACCCGGCCGCGAACTGGCCGACGGGAAGATCTACAACGCCAACGCCTACCTCCTTACGTCGCTCTTGCGCTCCTGGGGCGCCGACGTCGAGTACCTCGGAATTCTCCCCGACGAGTTCGAAACAATGCGTGCCCGCCTTGAGGAAGCGGCCCTTCGGTGTGACCTGTTGCTCACCTCGGGCGGCGTCGGCGAAGGGGACAAGGATCTCGTGGGACGCGTCGTCGGCGAAACGGGCGAACTCCATCACGTTCACGTGAAACAGCGCCCCGGCAAACCGCTTTCCTACGGGCGGATCGGTCGGGCCTACTTCATGGCACTTCCCGGAAATCCCGCCGCCTGCGCTGTTTCCGCGCGCCTCTATGTTCGTCGCGCGGTTGAGCGCCTGTGCGGTGCGACGCCTTCGCCTCTCGTTGACGCCGTGGTCACAACCGCGACGAAACTCAAAGGCCGAATCGGTCGCACCGACTGCATCCGCGGTCACCTCGACGAAACGGGCTTTGCCGCCTCGCCCCGATCCGCCTCGAGTACTCTTGCCGGCCTGAACGACGCCGATGTCCTCGCCCTGTTGCCCGAAAACTGCGCGGGTCTTGAGCCGGGTGAAGCGGTCCGCGTGAAGTTGTTACGCCGCTGATACGGTCGCGCGTCGACGCTTCGAACCGTCAGAAAAAAAGTCCTCGTCGTTGCCGACGAGGACTTTTTTACCTGCGGGACTCAGTCCTTCACTTTGCCTCGCCCCTTTCGGCGACGCGGTCGACGCACTTTGGCACTCGGAGCATTGTGCGAAGATGTGGGTTTCACGAGTCCTTCGGGAGGAGCGACGTTCGGGTTCGTCGCCGCGCGCTCAGCATTTGCAGGCCGAACATTCTTCGCATCACACTTGACGAGTGGCGTGACGTCGCGCTTCGCGTCGTTTTTCACCGCGTTCCCGACTTCCGCCTTCCGAGCCTTTGCCTTCGAGCGGGCGCTCTCGTGTCGTCCGCGGGAGGCACACGGTTCCTTGGCATCCTCGTCCTTCGACGCCGTTTTGCCGCCCGCCTTCGGCTTCGGACTCGTCCAGGGTTTGAAGCGTCCGCCCGGAGCTTGCTTGGCCACCTCGCGGCCGAGTGCGGCTTCGTGCTCGCGGGACGGGACATCGCCAGCAGGATAGGCGAGGAGCTTTGAGGAGGAGGCTGCCGCGGCCGCCAACATGCTCGGCGTCGTCGCTTCGGAGGGAGGGAGCACGCACATCGCGCCCGTTTTCGGATCCCTCACCTCAATGAGCGCCGCTTCGACGGAACGGTTTGCCCAATCGATCGCCGTTTGGAGGGCCGCCGCTTCGCGCGGATCCATCTGAGCGGGAATCACCACCTCGCCCTTGAGATTGACCACTCCGCGATAGCCGACCGCGCGAACAGTCACGTTTTGGTGCTGTCCGTAGACGCGGTCCTCGTGCTGGTGACCGTGGAAGTGCCACTTCACGTTGAGCGCTTTCGCAAGTCGGTCGATGGCGACGAACCCCTTGCGGTGGCACCCCGCGGCCTCGTGCGTGACGAGTACGTCGGCGCGCTGGCGCATCAGATTCTGGTAGACCGACGGGAAAATAGTCGAGCGATGGCGCCGCGGGAGCCCCCCGCGCCAGACGTTCCCCGTGCCGACCCGTCGAATGAAGGTAGCGGGGCAGAAGTAATTGGGCGTTCCGTCGGGCATCCACACCTGTCCGCGAAAGACACCCCCCAAACCGCCGATCCGAAGACCCGCGATGTTGGCGATGCGCCCGTGCAGGTTGTGCGATGCAAGGGGGCCCCGCCACAGACGGTCGTAAAACTCGTCCGTGTCGGTGTCGTGATTGCCCGGAATCCACCAGACGTCCGTGAGTGCGAGCGCCTCGGCCAGGAGCTCTTCAAGGGGAGCGGGCGGCTGAAGGTCGCCGAGAATAACCACGGCCGAGGGCTTGTGGAGTCGCACGGCTTCGTTGATCTGCTCAAACTCCCCGTGCGGATCCCCGCAAAAGAAAATTTCGGGGAGCTCCTTCGGACGGTTCGAATGCCGGGGCCGACGATTGCGGCGGCGCCTCGTCGGAGCGTCGTTCGTTTTCTCGTTGTTTTGCGTCATTGTCCGCCTCAATGGGCCTTTCGGTCGTAGCGGGCACACAGTCGGCGCGCGGCATCGATCATTTCGTTGCGAAGTTTCTGTGGCTCGAGAATCTCGGCTTTGTCCCCCCATCGGAGTACGTCGCCCACAAGTTCCGTACCGGAAGCGTACGGGACTTTGAGGAGGATCGAACCGTCTTCCTCGGGGACCACTTCCTGCTTTTCGTGCCAGATCTCACGAAGGATATAGGAAGCGATTGACTTGTCGAAGCGGATCACCGCTGTTTCGATGTTGCGGCTTCGGAACATACCGTAGCCGCCGTCGAGCTCTTTCGCGACGGCCTTGAGCGTCATGCGACGCACGCTCTTCTCAAGGATTTCGGCACGACGCACGTTTTCGATGAGAAAGGTCTTCAGTTTGTCGGTCGTATGGTCGAAGGCATCGACGTACCAGCGATTGTTCGCGTGCACGAGACGCATGGGCGAGATGACGCGCACTGTCGTATCGTCGCGCTTCGGGTTGTAGTAGTGCATTTCCAGACGGCGACGCGCGCAAAGCGCCACGCCGATCGTCTCGAACGTATCGGGTTCGCGAAACGCCTTCTCACGACTCACCACGCGTACGCGACGTGCGAGCTCCGAAGGCTCCATGCCGCCAAGCGTGAAGAGGTTGAGCGCGCGAGCTCGCAAAGGCGCCAGGTCCTTCGCGAGCATCGACTCGGAGTCTTCGCCCAGCCGACCGAGCAGTTCGATCATGTTTGCGAGAGCGAGGAGCTCCTCGGAGGTGTACCAAAGCTTGGGCTTCGGGCGGTGCACGGCATCGGTCGCGTCGTCTCGCTTGTTCTTCGACTTCGCACCGGCGGCTTCGGGCTTCGACTCATCGTAAAAGTAGCCGCCGCGCGTGCTCGAAAAGCGAATCGGCGCGTTGAGCATCTCGCGCATGTAACGCAAATCGCGCTTCACGGTGGGAGCGCTCACTTTCAGTACGGCAACGAGCTCCTCGAACGAAACGGCACCTTTTTCAACGAGCATTTTGTCGATGATCATTCGACGCATGCCGCTCTTGATACCCTGGGTCATGGGATGCTTTCTCAATTTCGGCTCCGCCGCAAAGTCCGATCACAAACGGGCTTCGGGGCAGAAAAATTTCTGATGGCCCCTGTAAAAAGGCCTGCATCCTTCGATTGTATCGGGTTTTGCAACGACGTTCGATCGGGACTAACGCCTGCGCCGCACGCGTTTGCCCCGAGCGGACGCGCCTCGGAAACCTTTTGCGAAAATCCGGGCTCAGAAGGCGGAGTCGCTCAGAACATCCGTCCCTTCGGGTACGGTGAGCTGAAAGCGCTTCGCGTCCGGCGTCGTACGGTTGAATTCCGTAAAGCGCAGTTCCGTCTCCTGTCCGAAGGCGTCGACGAGCGTCATGCCCGCGGGAAGGCCCGAAGCGTTCCAAGCGATGACGACGCGCTCGAACGTGCCGCTTTTTTTCGGACGCGCTTCGATGCGTGCTTGGCCCCCTTCGTCCGGCAACACCCGCACGACCCAATCGCGCGAGAAGTCGTTCTCGCCGAAAAGAATCGCCGCGGGCGTCGCGTCGATCGCCCCCTCAAGACGCTTTTCCGTCACCTGCATGAGATCCGCGTCGTAGAGTCGAAGCATCGTGCCGTCGCTCACGATTCGCTGATTGTAGGGTTCGAGGTACACCCAATCGAAACGCCCCGGGCGCGAAAAGGCGAAGGTACCCGAAGCTTTGAGCGTAACTTGGCCCTCGCGGTCGAAATTGGTCTGCACGAACGCACCCTCGGCAGCGGGCGTGCTTGCCGCAAAGGTTTCAAGCCGCTTGATGGCGGCGTCGGAGGTCGTCGCGGCGGTTGCGGCACTTTCGCGGAGCGCATTCCCGGGGGCCGCCCCCTCCGACGCGAAAGCGCCCGCGAGAGCGAGCGCCGAGCAGGTCGCAACGAGACTTCGGGTGACGTGAGTTCGAAGGTTCATGGCTTTCCTCGGCGCCCGAATCTGCGCAATCGTACGCGGACAAGACGCCCTCCTCGGTGGATTGTGGTTCGTTTGCCGTCCACTCCGGCTTTCGGGCCTCGTACGGGACGGCTGTCGTCCGCCGGCAAACGCGCGGAAATCGGACGTGCAGATCTTAAGGGGTGCCGCCCGTAAGAAGCCCCCCGGACGCGGCGTCGCCGTGAGACGAATTGTTAACGAGCCGACCCCATGCCAAAGGAAAAGCGCCCTCTTTCCGGGAAAACGATTTTCCGAGGACGGTCGACTTAATGCTCCGTATTGATGAGAATGCTGCGCTTTCCGGTCGCACTCGCTTTCGAGACTATGCCCGCCTCTTCCATGGCTTCGAGAATGTTGGCAGCGCGGTTGTAGCCGATGCCGAGGTGGCGTTGCACGAACGAAATCGACGCGCGCTTTTCGCTCAGCACCACCTGCACTGCCTGATCGTAGAGCGGATCGGTTTCGCCCGATCGACGGGAGCCGCCCGCATCGTCGCCCGCAGTCTCGGGGTCAAGCGATTCGGTGACGTCCGCGACGTAACTCGGCGACCCGTACTTCTTCAATTCTTCGACGACGCGTTGCACCTCGCCGTCGGCGACGAAGCACCCCTGAACACGCTTGGCACCCGGTTCCCCCGGACGGTGCAAAAGCAGGTCCCCGTAGCCGAGGAGCTGTTCGGCGCCGGGTTCGCCCAGAATCACGCGACTGTCGATGGCGGAGGCTACCTGGAAGGAAATACGCGTGGGAACGTTCGCCTTGATGAGCGATGTGACAACGTCGACCGACGGGCGTTGCGTCGCGAGAATCAGATGAATCCCCGCCGCACGGGCTTTTTGCGTGAGACGCGTGATTTCGCCTTCAACTTCCTTTCGGTTCGTGAGCATGAGGTCGGCGAGCTCGTCGACCACGCACACGATGTAGGGCCAGGGCTCAAGCGTGCCCGCAAGAGGATCGTCGGGCGCGGCCATCGGGTCGCGAATCGGCTGCCCGCGTTCGATCGCTTCGCGCACGCGTTCGTTGTAGCTCGTGAAGTGCCGCACGCCGATGCGGCTCATCACCGCGTAGCGGTTGTCCATCTCGCGCGTCAACCACTTAAGGGCGGTCGCTGCCTTGTTCATGTCGGTGACGACCGGGCAGAGAAGGTGCGGGATCCCGTTGTAGAGCGAGAATTCGAGCATCTTCGGATCGATTAGCACGAGGCGCAACTGCGAGGGGTCCGTGCGGTAGAGCATCGAGAGGATCATCGCGTTGATGCCGACCGACTTCCCCGAGCCCGTCGTACCCGCCACAAGGAGGTGCGGGGTCTTGGCAAGGTCCATGACGAAAGGACGGCCCGCGATGTCCTTGCCGATCGCCAGCGTCAGGAGGGACTTGCTCGTTTCGTAAGCTTCCGACTGCAAAATTTCCTTGAGGCGCACCGTCTGACGGACGGGATTCGGCACTTCAAGCGCGATGTAACTCGTTCCCGGCACTGAAAGCACCACGCGCACCGCCTGTACGCCCAGAGCACGACGCAGGTCATCGCGGGCGTTTTCGATTTGCGAGCCTTTCACGCCCGCGCCCGGCTCCAACCAGTACTGCGTGATCACGGGGCCGGGTTGCGCGCTCATCACGGCGGCCTCGATGTTGTAGCTCTTCAGTTTCGAAACGATGAGACGACTCGTCATACCGATCGTCTCTTCGTCGACGCCGCGCGCCTCCTCGTCGGGGTCATCAAGGAGACCGAGACTCGGACGGGGCGAATCCGCAGCCGACTCCGCACGTTCGGGACGGGGAGCATCGGCGCGCGGTGCGGGCACCGCCTTTTCGGTCGTCGCCGCTTTGGGCTTGATGATGCGAAGCGGAAGACGGCTCTCGGTGTCAACCGCAGCCGCGCGACTCTGCTTCGCAAGATCCCCTTCGGCCTGAGCGGCGAGCTTCGTTTCGGCTTCTTCCTCTTCGCCCGATGTCAACCGAGCGATGCGTCGAATGATGAAGCGGTCGAGAATACGCCCTACGGCCTCCGACACGTTCACCCACGAAAAGTCCATGAGGAGCGACAAACCGATCGCCATCAGCGTGAAAAACATCACTGTCGAAAGACCCAGCCCGACGTAATACTCCAGCGACGTGCCGAGCGAATGGCCGAGCACGCCCCCAGAGTGTGCGGGGAGTACCACCTCAAAACGTCGGAGTCGCAACGCTTCGAGCCCGGTCGAACCGAGCATCAGCGCGAGAAAACCGACGCAAGCGGAAAACTTCGGCGGATTGATGCGCTCGGGATCCGTTTCGCCGCGGGCGCGGCGCAATTGCGAACGGATGGCGAAAACCGCAATCATGAAAAAGCCCGGGACGACCCACCAGGCCGAGAGCCCGAAGGCACCGAAAAGCAGGTCGGCCGCCCACGCGCCCCACAGACCGCACAGGTTGTCAGGCGACTTCGACGTGCTCACGGAAAAAGCCGGATCGTCGGCCGAATAGCTCCCGAGCGTCATCGCAAGAATGACGCCGACCGGAATCGAAAAGGTCCAACTCCACTCCCACAAAAAATGCACGACGTGTCGAAGACCCGCCTTGATGCGCTCCAACATCCAGGTCAACAACCGCGCCCAGCGCGAACGCTCCGAGAGGGCGTTCCGATCCGTCGTCTTTCTTTTCTGATTGCTCTTCCTCGCCATGGCGTACGGGTTCCGGAAAACTCAAAATGCCTCATTTTAAAGGGGGAACGCACGCGGGGCGCGGCACATCGGGTGCAAAGCGACGTCGACACGCGCGTCGCGTACGTGGTCGCGAATAAGCAAACGAACTATCGTACATTGCACCCCAATAGATTATTTATATATAATGGAATTACTCTTAACATTTCCGGTCTTCGACCGTCCTTCGCCCCTTGAGGGCATCGGGAGCCATTCATGTCTGAAACGAAGCACGCCCCTCTTCTCATCCTCGGTTCCGGGCCCGCCGGCTGGACGGCCGCCGTCTATGCCGCCCGTGCGAATCTCAAGCCCGTCGTGATTACCGGCATGGAAGCAGGCGGTCAGCTGATGACGACGACCGAAGTCGACAACTGGCCGGGCGCCGTTGACGGGATCATGGGTCCCGAACTGATGGAACGCCTCCAGCAGCACGCCGAGCGTTTCGGCACCGAAGTGGTTTTCGACGTCATCCAGTCGGTCGACCTTTCCTCGCGCCCCTTCAAGCTTTCGGGCGACATGGGTTCGTACACCGCCGACGCGCTCGTCATCGCCACGGGTGCCTCGGCCATGTACCTCGGCCTTGAAAGCGAAGAGAAGTACCGCGGTCGCGGCGTTTCGGCCTGCGCGACGTGCGACGGCTTTTTCTATCGCGGCAAGCCCGTGGCCGTCGTCGGCGGCGGCAATGCCGCCGTCGAGGAAGCCCTCTACCTCGCCAACATCGCGAGCAAGGTGACGCTCGTTCACCGTCGCGACACGTTCCGCGCCGAACCGATCCTCGTCGATCGACTGATGGAAGCCGTGGCCGAAGGGAAGATCGAGCTGCAACTGCACCGCACCGTCGATGAAGTGCTCGGTGACGGCAAGAACGTGACGGGTCTGCGCCTTGCTTCGACACAGGGCGAAGCTCCCTTGGAAATCGCCGTCGACGGCCTCTTCGTCGCGATCGGCCACAAACCCAACACGGCGCTCTTCGAAGGCCAGATCGAACTCGAAAACGGCTACGTCAAGACGGCAGGCACGGGCTCTGCGGCCGCGACCGCCACGAACGTTCCGGGCGTCTTCGCTGCGGGCGACGTTCAGGACCAACACTACCGTCAGGCCTGTACCTCGGCGGCAACGGGCTGCATGGCCGCACTTGACGCGCAGCGCTTCCTCGAAGCCCAGGGCCACGGCCGCTAAAACACGCCGAAGCATTTCGGGCGCTTTTGAGATAGTTTGAACCGCGACGAACCGGAAGGCTCAAGCTCCCGATATGCTTCCCTACGCTTGATATGCCCCGACGAAGCCCCGCGCTTCGCGGGGCGTTTTCTCTTGCTGAGGCGCCGAATGCGCGTCGCCCTCCGCGCACCCGCGGCCGAAGCGCGATAATGGCTCTTCCCCTTTTCGAGGACGTCGGCGTCGTCACCCCGTGCCGCTACGTGCGGCTCTCTGCGCGACCGACCCACGAGAACACACAGCAGACGATTCAACCAACCGAGGAGCGGCGCTCCTGCCGCGCGGGAACGCGCGAATTTGCGCGCCGAAACATCTATGAAGTATTCGAGCCTTGCGGATCTGAAGGCCGTCAGTCGCGAACTCAAGGAAAAGGCCAAGGCCGCCGAAGAAGAACGTCGTCGCGAAGAAGAGCGACGCCTGGCCGCAACGAAAGACGCCCGCGCCTTCCGTGCCGCCATGGCCGATCTCGGCGTGACGCCCTCCAAAAACGCCAATCGCGTCTTGCACGCCGCGCGCCCCAAGACCCCGACCCCGCAAGCCAAAGCGATCGCCGCGCAACTCGCCGACGAGACACCCGCCGATCGCTTCTCCGACGAGTGTGACCCAAGCGACTTTCTCAATGAAGAAGACCTCTTTTTCCGTCGCGAAGGAATTTCGCCCGAGCTTCCCAAGCGCCTGCGTCGGGGCGAGTGGACCGTGCAGGCCAAGCTCGACCTTCACGGCCTCTATGTCGACGAAGCGCGCGTCGTCTTTGCGAAGTTCCTTGACGACTGCCGCATCCGCGGCTACCGATGTCTTTCGATCGTGCACGGCAAGGGTTACGGCTCCGCGGGCGGGCAGAGCGTGTTGCGCGAAAAGGTGCGCCGCTGGGTGAAGCAGTGCGACGACGTGATCGCCTTTGCGCAGGCCGCACCCTCAAAGGGCGATGCGGGCGCGCTCATCGTACTCCTCAAGCAGTCGGGGACCCGATAAGACCCGCCGTTCGAACGTTGTAACGCTCGGATGAATGCAAAAAGCCCCGATCTCGATCGGGGCTTTTTGCGCTCGAAGGGGCACGCTCGGTGACTCACACCGCCGCTTCGCCCGTTTCGCCCGTGCGAATGCGGATCACCTGCTCGACATCGAAAACGAAAATCTTTCCGTCGCCGATGCGGCCGGTGTAAGCGGCCTTGCGAATTTCTTCGATCGCCTGCTCGAGAATGTCGTCCGAAACCACGGTTTCGATCTTGAGCTTCGGCAGGAAGTCGACCACGTATTCGGCGCCGCGGTAAAGCTCAGTGTGCCCCTTTTGGCGGCCGAAACCCTTCACTTCCGTCACGGTCAGTCCGTGAACGCCCACCTCGGAAAGAGCCTCGCGTACTTCGTCGAGCTTGAACGGTTTGATGACGGCTACGATCTGTTTCATCTCTTGAGTCTCCTCACGCTTTGCGTTTCAAACCGATCTGCTCGACGCGGTATTCGTAGAGCGACACATCGGCGACGCGCACGCCGAAATGCGGGTCGTTGCCCGGACTGTGCCAGACGTCGAGATTTTGGCGCCAGGCACGGATGAAAGCCGCGACGTTTTGCGGCATCGCCGCACTCTGAGTCACCTCTTCGAGCGTGAAGCGCTGGCCGCCCACGAGATAAAACGTGAGATGATGCGCCATCAGGCCGTGCGTGACCGGGGCGGCAAACGCCACGGACTGTTTCGGGGTTTCGGACTGTTGCGGGGCGACGAGCTCCGCCTTTTTGTGGCTCTTCGTCATGATCTGTTTCGAGCGACCGCCCCCGCGGGGCGGTCGGCTTTGAATTCGGGTTGGGAAAGTCTACCTCAAGCCTCGGTCGCGGGGATGAGGTCGGCCAGATCGTGTGCCGTGCGGGAGGCGAGTTCCTTGTCATCTGCTTCGACCATCACGCGAAGCAGAGGCTCCGTCCCCGAGGGGCGAATGAGCACGCGCCCGCGGCCCGCCAAAGCGGCTTCCGCACGTTCGACCGCCTCAACGAAGGGCATATGCAACTTCCAGTCCCAGCCCTTCGTGATCCGGCGATTGACGAGCACCTGCGGCATGAGCGCGAGGTCGGCCGTCAGTTCGGCCAGGGTCTTCCCGGAGCGGCGCAACGCGGCGAGAACCTGCAGGGCGCTCACGATCCCGTCGCCCGTCGTCTGGCGATCGAGCGCAAGGAGATGCCCCGAAGTTTCGCCTCCGTAGAGCCACCCCTTCGCCTTCAGCATCTCCAGCACGTAGCGATCGCCCACTTTCGAGCGAGCAAACGGCACGCCGAGTTCGTTCAGACGCTTTTCAAGACCGAAATTCGTCATGAGAGTGCCGACGACGCCCGCGACTTGCCCTTGTGCCATGCGGTCGCGCACGATCACGTACAGGAGCTCGTCCCCGGTATAGACGCGACCGCACGCGTCGGCCATGATGAGTCGGTCGGCGTCGCCATCGAGGCTCACGCCCAGTTCGCACCCCGCGTCGCGCGTGCGTTCCGAGAGGCGTTCGGTATGGGTCGCCCCCACGCCGTCGTTGATGTTGAGGCCGTCGGGGCTCACGCCGTCGGCGCGCACTTCGGCGCCGAGTTCGTGCAACACGTCGGGGGCAACGTGATAGGCCGCACCGTTGGCGCAGTCGACGAAAATCTTCATGCCGCGCAGATTCACGGAGGGGTCGATCGTCGACTTGCAGAATTCGATGTAGCGACCCGCGGCGTCGTCAAGGCGCCGCGCCTTGCCGAGCTCGGCGGAAGGAACGCACGAGCAACCACAGTCGATTTCCGCTTCGATCTCTTCTTCAATCTCATCGGGGAACTTCGTCCCTTCACCCGAGAAGAACTTGATTCCGTTGTCGTCGTACGGATTGTGGCTCGCCGAAATCACGACGCCCGCATCAAGACGAAGAGCGCGCGTGAGGTACGCAACTGCGGGCGTCGGGATGGGGCCGCAGAGCACGATATCAACGCCCGCAGCGGAAAACCCCGCCTGCAGGGCCGCTTCGAGCATGTAGCCCGAAACGCGCGTGTCCTTGCCGATCAGCACCGCGGCGTGCCCTGAGGGGCTGCGTCGACGCAACACGCGCCCCGCCGCCATGCCGAGTTTCATCACGAAGTCGGGCGTAATGGGGGCTTCGCCCACCTTGCCTCGAACACCGTCGGTTCCGAAATAATGACGCGCCATCGCGTTGCTCCTTTGTCTGCGAGAAATGTGTGGGTTGTGTGAGTGAGCGTTCAAAGACCGAGTCGGGCGCGGGTGCGGCGCCAGACGCGCAGCATGGTACACGCCTCGGCCGTCGCGCGAACATCGTGAACGCGCAACACGTGCGAGCCCGCCGAGGCGGCGAGCAGCGCCCCCGCAACACTCGCGTCGACACGGTCCTTCGGATCGCCGATCCCCGTCGACAACCCGATCATGGACTTGCGGGAAATCGCCGTCATGACGGGGAAACCCGAGTCCGTAAAGCGTTCGATCGCGGCCCAGATGTCGAGACTCTGTTCGTAAGTCTTGCCGAAGCCGAAGCCCGGATCCCAGCAGATGCGCGAGGCATCGACGCCCGCCTTGAGGAAGGCCTCGGTGCGACGCTCAAGATAGCGGCGCACCGCGTCGACCGCATCGGTTTCGGGCTCAAGTTGCGTGCGATCCATGATGACGAGACCGCACCCCGATTCGGCCGCCGTTTCGAGCGCCCCGGGCTGCTCGAATCCGCGGATGTCATTGAGGATCTCGGCACCCGCTTCGGCCGCCGCGCGCATCACGGCCGCCTTCGAGGTGTCGACGCTCACTGAGACACCGCGGCGCGAAAGTTCCGTGACGACAGGCATCACGCGTTCGAGTTCCATTTCGAGCGTCACGGCCGTTTCGCCGAACCCCGGTCGGGTCGACTCGCCCCCGACGTCGACGATGTCGGCCGACCCCTTCATGCTTTCGGCCCAGGCAAGCGCCGCCTCCAGGGAGTTGTGCTCGCCCCCATCCGAAAACGAATCGGGCGTGACGTTGAGAATTCCCATGACGAGCGGAGCCGCCGCGTCGAGATCGTAAGTACGGGTTCGGGTGCGCCAGATGAGCGGCATGGTGTGTCCTTCGTTCGTTTCGGTGCAGTTTGTTCTTCGGTTCGGCCTTCGGTCCGAATCGAACCTTCAATCGAATCGGGCCGCTCGACTGCACGCGAAGCAGTCGACCGGCCCGTTCATTGCGGTATGAGATCGGGGAGGCGGGAATTCGGGCTTCGCTCGGAACCGGCCGAAGCCGATTCCGAAGGGCACTCGGTCCCGTTGCTGCCCGTCAGGCGTTCCCTCCGTCCTTGCGGGAGGGTTCGTCGCGACGATCGGCATCGGCGGGCGCTTCGGCGGCTTCGGAAGCATCGGCGGGCTCGGACGCACGATCCGTCGTTTCCTTCGCCTGTGCGCCGTCGATCTGGGCGGTGTTCTCGACCTTCTCCTCGTCGTCCTTCTTCGAGCCCTTCTCGGACTTCGGCGTCCAATCCTTCGGAGGACGCGGGGTCTTGCCCGCCATGATGTCGGCGATCTGATCCGCATCGATCGTTTCCCAATCAAGCAGAGCCTTCGCCATGACGTGCATCTTGTCGGCGTTTTCTTCGATCAGGCGACGCGCCACGGCATACTGCTCGTCGATGATGCGGCGGATTTCCGCATCGACTTCCTGCATGGTGCGCTCCGAGACATGCGTCGTCTTCGTCACCGAACGGCCGAGGAACACTTCGCCTTCGTTTTCAGCGTAGACCATCGGTCCCATACGTTCGCTCATCCCGTAGCGGGTCACCATGTCGCGCGCGAGCTGCGTGGCGCGTTCGAAGTCGTTCGAAGCACCCGTCGTCATTTGGTGCATGAAGACTTCTTCGGCGATACGGCCGCCGAAGAGAATGGCGATGCGCGTGAGAAGGTACTGACGGTCGTAACTGTAATGGTCCTCGGTCGGCAACTGCATCGTGAGCCCGAGCGCGCGGCCGCGCGGAACGATCGTCACCTTGTGCACGGGATCACTCTTCGGAAGGAGGTAGGCGACGACGGCATGCCCCGACTCGTGGTAGGCCGTGTTGCGGCGCTCTTCCTCGTTCATGACCATGGCGCGGCGTTCGCTGCCCATCATGATCTTGTCTTTAGCGTTTTCAAAGTCAACCATCTTCACGACGCGGCCATTGCGACGCGCGGCAAAAAGCGCCGCTTCGTTCACGAGGTTCGCGAGGTCCGCCCCCGAGAAGCCCGGCGTGCCGCGGGCGATCACGGCGGCGTCGATGTCGGCGCCAACGGGGATCTTGCGCATGTGAACGTTGAGGATCTGTTCGCGACCGCGAATGTCGGGCAACGGCACCACGACCTGACGGTCGAAACGCCCCGGACGCAGAAGCGCGGGGTCAAGCACGTCGGGACGGTTCGTCGCGGCGATCACGATCACGTTCGCGCCCGTATCGAACCCGTCCATTTCGACGAGCATCTGGTTGAGCGTCTGCTCGCGTTCGTCGTTGCCGCCGCCGAGGCCCGCACCGCGCTGGCGACCGACCGCGTCGATTTCGTCGATGAAGATGATGCAGGGCGAATTCTTCTTGGCGGTTTCGAACATATCGCGAACGCGCGCGGCACCGACGCCGACGAACATTTCGACGAAGTCCGAACCCGAAATCGTAAAGAAGGGCACGCCCGCTTCGCCGGCGATCGCCTTGGCAAGGAGGGTCTTACCCGTACCGGGCGAACCCACGAGCAGAATGCCGCGGGGAATGCGGCCGCCGAGACGCTGGAACTTGTTCGGGTCGCGCAGGAAGTCGACGATTTCCTGAACGTCTTCCTTGGCTTCGTCGCAACCTGCGACATCCTTGAAGCGAACCTTGTTTTCCTGGTCGTCGAGCATGCGAGCCTTGGACTTCCCGAAGCTGAAAGCACCGCCCCCGGCGCCGCCCCCCTGCATGCGACGCATGAAGAAAATCCACACGGCAATCAGAAGGAGCATCGGGAACCACGACACGAAAACCGAGAGCAAGAGCGAGGGTTCCTCTTCCGCCTTGCCGTAGACCTGAACGCCCGCCTTGCGCAGATCGTCGACCATCCAGAGGTCGCCCGGGCTCGTGAGCGTGTACTCGCTCCCCGTCTGCGGGGTGACGGTGATGCGGGAGCCCTGAATATCCACGCGGCGGATCTTCCCGGACTTCGCATCCTCCATGAACTGGGTGTAGCTCGTCGTATCGAGCTTCGAGGGCTCGGTGGCGTCGAACTGCCGGAATACGGTAAAGAGCACGACGGCAACGAGAACCCACACGGCAATGCGGGCAAACGACTTGTTATCCAATTACTCAACTCCTAGTGAGGGCGCGAACCGCTCGTCGGCCGCTTCGGACCGGGCGGCGAGCCTTCTCGATGGGACCCCGCCGGAACCCGGAATCGGGTTTCGGCGGGCGGTTTCCCATTTTAACGGCCGCCCGCACGGCGCCTGTGGCGTGTACGGGCTCTTTTGGCCGTCAACTTCGTACGGACTCGGTCTTTTTGGTATGAATTTATTTCTTCGGCTTGAGTTCCCGCGCCACGAGGTAGACCTCGGCCGAGGTGTCGCGCGACGCGGCGGGCTTGCGGGTATAGACCTTCTTGAAGACCTTCTTCAAAGCTTCGACGTACTGCGAGTAGCCCGAACCCTGGAAAGCCTTCGTCACGAAGACGCCCGAGTCCTTCAAGTGCTCCATGCAGAATTCGAGAGCAAGCTCATTCAAAAGGAGCGAACGGGCCGCATCGGCCGCGGCGATACCCGACAAATTCGGAGCCATATCCGAAAGCACCACGTCGACCTTGTCTCCGTTTAGAATCTCGGTCAGCTTGTCGGCCACCTCCTGCTCGCGAAAGTCGCCCTGCAAGAAGGTCACGCCGTCAATCGGATCCATCGGCAGGATGTCCATGGCAATGATGCGGCCTTCGACTCGGCCCGATCGATCCGACAGACGCTCGCGAACGATCTGCGTCCAACTGCCCGGCGCCGCACCTAGGTCCACCACGGTCATGCCGCGGCGAAGCAGATGTTCCCGATCGTCGAGTTCGGTGAGTTTGTACACCGAACGGGCTCGATAGCCTTCCGCGCGGGAACGCTTCACGAACGGGTCATTGATGTGACGTTCGATCCAGGCACGGTTGGATCTGAGCTTTTTCGTTGCAACAGGCATTCTTTTGGCCTCTCGAAGAATTGAAATTTTCGAACGGGGAACGCCGGCCGGCGCGCTGAGCGGGCCCTTTCCCCGTCCGTCAAGTATTTGGAAAAATTATGAAGGAAATCATTCTCGCGCGTGACACGCGACTCGCCTTGCGTGCTCAGGCCCATCACCTTGACCCCGTCGTTCTCCTCGGCGCCAACGGCCTTACCGAAGCCGTCATGAAGGAAATCGACCGCGAACTGAAGGCCCACGAACTCATCAAGGTACGCGTGCCGACCGACGACCGCGAAGAACGCGAAGCCGTGTTCGCCGAAGTAGCCGAAACGCTCGGCTGCGCGCGCGTTCAAATGATCGGCAAGCTCCTCGTTCTCTGGCGTCCGGCCGACGAATCGGTCGACCCGAAGGAAGCCGAAGAATCCGCTCGCATCGCGGCGCTCGCCTTCGGCCGCGGCTCGGTCGCGGGCAAGGCCCGCGCCGAAGCGCCCGTCAAGACCCGCAAGGCTCCGGTGAAGGCCGACAAGCCCGTCAAGAAGGTCGCCTCGAAGAAGCCGGGCGAAAAGAAGAAGAAGAAAGCCGAACCCGCGCCGCGCCGCGCTCGTCCGAAGCGCACCCGCACGACGAAGAAGGCCGCGCTCGCGAAGTCCTGATTGCCCTCAACCTTACGGTTGGCAGGCAACCATCGAATAAGGCGCACGACTCGATGCGAGGCGTGCGCCTTTTCGTTTGCGTGCTCGGGAAGGTCCGCAAGAACCCGCTCGAGCCGCCCTTAATCCTCAGAGGTACTGAACCTCTTCGATTTCGTACGTGACTTCGCCCTTCGGGGCCATGAACTTCACGACGTCACCTTCGAACTTGCCGATGAGGGCGCGCGCGATCGGGGACGAAACGGAAATCAGGTTCTGCTTGATGTCCGCTTCGTCGTCGCCCACGATCTGGTAGGTGACGCTCGCGTCGTCGTCTTCGTTGTAGAGCGTCACCGTCGCACCGAACACGATGCGGTCGCCCGCGTCGACGGTCTTGGGATCGATCACCTGCAGAGCCGGAATTTTTCCTTCGAGCTCGGCAATGCGTCCCTCGATGTGTCCCTGCTCCTCGCGGGCGGCATCGTACTCGGCGTTTTCCGAAAGGTCGCCCTTTTCGCGGGCCTCCGCGATGGCGGCGACGACGGCCGGACGGGCGGTCTTCTTGAGGTATTCGAGTTCGCTCTTGAGCTTTTCGGCGCCCTTGATCGTGATGGGAATGCGGTTCAACATGTCGGTGAGGTTTACCCTTCAAATAAAAACACAACGTCCGACCGCAAACGGCCGGACGCTGCAGGAAAAAGTTCCGCGGACGCGCTCCGCGCGCCAAGCTTGCGGAGCGTCCGAACCCGCCGGTCGTCGCGCACGACGCACGGCGCGACCCCTCTGCGGGCAATGTTGCTAGTGTACCTCAAGGCCGAAGGACGTGGTCGGAGACGGGGTCGATCGGAACCGCGCCGCGCTCGGACGATTCTCTCCCCGAGGCCTCAGTCGTTCGCATAGTTTTGCGGGTCGAGCCGTCGTTCGACGAGTTCGATCATGATGTGGATGCACTTGATGTGCAGTTCCTGCACGCGGTCCGCCCAACGGCCCGCGGGCGTCACGATCGCAACGTCCGATTCGAGCGCGAGCGGCGACCCTTCGCGCCCCGTCATGCCCACGACCGTCATGCCGCAGGCCTTCGCCGCGCGCACTGCTTTGAGGATGTTTTTGCTCGTCCCCGAGGTCGAAATCGCGAGGAGGACGTCACCCTTGCGACCGAATCCCTCGACCCAACGCGAGAAGACGTCTTCGTAACCGTAGTCGTTTCCGACGCAGGCCATGTGAGAGACGTCCGAAATCGCAGTCGCCCCGTAGGGACGGCGATCGCTCCGGTAGCGCCCCGTCATTTCCTCGGCGAAGTGCATCGCGTCGCAGAGACTTCCGCCGTTGCCGCACGAATAGATGCGGCCGCCCGCTTCGATGCAGTCGGCGAACACGCCTGCCGCACGGTCCACGGCCGATAGCGCCGCCTCGTTCTTCATGAGGGATTCGAGTGCCGTATTCGCCTCCGCCAGGGCGGCGAGAATGTGTTCCTTGCTCATGGAATGTCTCCTATCTCACGCTTCGCGGCGCGAGTAGACGGCCCCCGCAATCGTGCTCAGGTCCGTATATTCGATTTCAAGCCCCGAAGGAAGTCCCCGCGCGAGACGGGTCACCCGCAGCTCGGGCCAGCGCTTTTTGAGTGCGTCGATCAGATAGTAGGCCGTCGCATCGCCTTCCGGTGTGTAGGACGTGGCGACAACGACCTCGCGCAGGCCGTCCTTCTCGACCCCTTCGGCCACGCGCTCGATGAAGCGCGGCAGACCGATTTCTTCGGGACCCACGTCGTCAATCGGAGCGAGCCGCCCCGAGAGCACGAAGTAAAGACCCGGCCAAGCGAGCGACGCGTCGAGCGCGAGCTGATCGGCCACGCTTTCGACGACGCAAAGCATAGTGCGGTCGCGCCCTTCGTCCGCGCAGACGTCACAGACATCGGACTCGCAAAACGTGTTGCAACGGGGACACCGATGAAGACGTCGATCCGCCTCGGAAAGCGCGGCGATCAGGATCTTCAGACGCGCGTGTTCGCCCGAGAGAAGATAAAAGGCCGCGCGTTGTGCGGACTTCGGGCCGTAGCCCGGCATCTCGGCGAGCACCTTGACGAGTGCGTCGAGCGACGGCGGAAACGCTCCCGGCGAACTCATTCGCACGCTCCGGGGTTCGGACAGGAAAAGCGCATCTTGACGTCGAACGGTTTTCCGAAGTAGGGCCAGCTCGTCACGAGCACGTCCGCCCCGGCGCGCGCGTACTCGGTCGCATTCAGTGCGGTCACGCCGCCCGCGACGTTGATGACGACGTTCGGATACTTCTCGTGGAGCGCCCGTCGGAATTCGGCCACGGTCTCGGGAGCGAAGCGCTCGCACTGAATGATGTCCGCACCCGCCGCAGCATACCGCAGGCCTTCTTCGATCGAATCGACTTCAACGGCGATTTTTCGCTCCGGAGCGCTCCTCTTCAACCGGGCGACGGCCGCGTCGGGGGACGGGCAAAAGACCCGATGCTGTTCGAAAACGAGCACCGAGTCGGAGAGACCGTAGCGGTGCACGATGCCGCCTGCGGCGCGCACGGCCGCATAGACGATCGGTTTCGTGCCGGGGAAGTGCTTGCGGGTGAGCGCGACGCGCGCGTTCGGATTTTCCGACCGGACCGCCCGCACCATGTCGGCCACGCGATTCGCAACGCCCGATGCGTATTCGAGCACGTTCTGGGCGGTTTTATAGACCGCGTGAAGTTCCGAAGCCCGGCCGTACGCACGAAGCAGGACCCGTCCCGCTTCGACGCGCTCTCCGTCGCACGCAAGCCGTTCGACGCGGGCACCCCGCAGTTCGAAAAGACGGCACGCCGCGTCGAGTCCCGCCACGATCCCTTCCGCCTTGGGTGCGGCTTCGACAACACCTACCGTATCGCCGATCCCGAGCCCTTCGGTCGTCAGGTCGTCGTACGGGCAATCGTCGCCAAGCAATCCCTCAAGGTACGCATCCGAGAAATGCATGTCACCCCCGCCAATCATCCGATTGGAAAATTCGTTCTTCCCGACGGCAAAGACGCTCCGAACTTCGGAGCGTCTCGCATCGGTTCCTGCCTCAGAAGGGCATCTTCATGCCGGGAGGCAGAGGAACGGCCTGGCGCATGCGCGCTTCGCTCACGGCCGCGAGCTTCGTCACGGCATCGTTGAACGCCAGCGTCACCAAGTCTTCGAGCATTTCGATATCCTCGGGATCGACCGTCTTCGGATCAATCGTCACGCGACGACACTCGTGCTTGCCGCTGATCACCACCTTGACGGCACCGCTGCCGGCTTCGCCCTCGATCTCCATCTGAGCGATTTCTTCCTGAACCTTGGCGAGCTTCGCCTGCATCTTCTGGGCCTGGGCCATCAGTCCGCCCATACCGCCCATGCCACCCATTCCGCGCATGTCGTCGTGTCCTCCGTAAGGTTTGTACGATTCGGCACCCTACATCGATTCGTCGGGGTGCCGGGGTTTGCTGAAAACTTACCACATCAGCGTCGCGTGCGACGCTTCGATCCGGGCGGGAGTTCGGCCCCATCGGCCGCTCGCACCGATCCTTCGTCGACCGTACCGTGGAAAATCTCCACGATCGACTTCACGAAGGGGTCTTTCGAAAAGGCCTCGACGAGCGCGAGGTGTTCCGCGACGCGCTCCCGACGTTGCTCGGCTGCAACGGTCGCTCCTTCGCTCACGTTGCCGACCTCGAAGGCCACGTGGAAGGGGTGACCGAGATAGCGCGAGATATCCTCCGCCAAACGCTTGCGATTGGCTTCGGTGGCAAACGCGCGCACGGAAAGGCGCAACTCCGCCCGGTCATGCGTGAGCTCGAGCACTTCAGCCTGCGTGGCGAGCATCTTCACCGGACCCGCCAGTCCCGCTCCCTCAATGAGGGACCGCCAGTTGAGCGGACCCGGAGTTCCCAAGTCCTCGTCGGACGGGTGAACTCCGTAATCCGCGGGAACTTCCTCAACCGGCGGAGGGCTCTCCCCAGGGAGGCGTCCCACCGTCGTTCCCGGGGCGTTTGGGTGCTCCCGACGCGGGTCGGGGCATGGGCGGGAGCCCCGAACCCTCGCCCACGCGCGCCACCTGCGCGCCACCCGGCATCGGGGGCTCCACCGGTTGCACGACAGCCGCATTCGGGGCACTCGTTGCAACCTCGGGGCGTGCGCCACCGCGTTCGTCGCGCGGCACGACGCGACCGACGCGCAGACCCGCCGGCTTGAAAGCGAGCATGCGCAGAAGCGTCATCGTAAAGCCCGCGTATTCGTCGGGCGCGAGATTCAGATCGTTTCGTCCGTGAAGCACGGTCTGGTAGTAAAGCTGAACCTCTTCGGGCGAGAAAAGCTTCGCAAGTTCGGCTTGCGCTTCGTAGTCGGGATCGTCCTGAGCAACAGCGCCCGGCACGCGCTGCATAAGCGCGATCCGGTGCAAAAGCCCCGCCATGTCGCGAAGCGCCTGCGCGAAGGAAATGCTCTCGCTCGACATTTGGTCTGCAAGTCGCATCATGGTGTCGGCTTCGCCGCGCTCGAGCGCACGAAGAATTTCAACGAGCACGTCGCCGCTCGTCATGCCGAGCATGTGTCGCACGGCTTCGAGCGTGACGGCGCCGCCGCAGTACGCGATCGCCTGATCGAGAAGCGACAACGCGTCGCGCATCGACCCTCGGGCGCCCTCCGCCAGAAGGCGCAACGCGGGCGTTTCCGCGTCGATCTTCTCGACTTCGAGAATGTGTTGCATGTGCGCGACGATCGCCGAGGGCGTCATGTTGCGCAGATTGAACTGCAGGCAACGCGAGAGCACCGTGATCGGCATTTTCTGCGGATCGGTCGTCGCGAGGATGAACTTCACGTACTCGGGCGGTTCCTCGAGCGTCTTCAACATGGCGTTGAAGGCCGTACTCGAGAGCATGTGCACTTCGTCGATCATGTAGACCTTGAAGCGACCGACGGTCGGGGCGTACATTGAGCGCTCGAGAAGCGCCGTCATGTCTTCGACCGAACGGTTCGAGGCCGCGTCCATCTCGATGTAGTCGACGAAGCGCCCTTCGTCGATCGCACGGCAGGCGGGACATACTCCGCACGGATGTGCCGTAATGCCTCCCTTGCCGTCCGCTCCCTGGCAATTGAGGGCTTTGGCGAAGATACGAGAAATCGTCGTCTTACCGACGCCGCGCGTGCCCGTGAAAAGATAGGCGTGGTGGAGACGCTCCTGCGTGAGCGCCCGCGTGAGGGCGGTGACTACATGGTCCTGCCCCACGATCGACTCGAAATCGTGAGGACGCCACTTGCGCGCGAGTACCTGATAGCTGCTCATAGATAAGTTTTCGGCGCACGGCCCCGCGTACGCCTTATGGCTCATGCTCATGGCTGCGCGGGACGAGCACCGCTCGTCTGTTGGTTAACAATCGTCCGCCGTCTGCTTCGGGACTTTCGGCCCCGCACGGGGGTCGCCCTTCCCGAACGGGTCGTGCTCCGTATTTTAGGGCGTGCGACTGCTACCCGCGGGTGCCGCCCCCGCGTCAAACATCGGAAACACCGTCGCCCGGAAGGGGCGCGGCCTCGTCGGGCTCGGCTGCGAGCCGCTCCATCGTCGCACGGTCGACGCGGCAGATGCGCCAGTCGTTGAGAATCGTCGCCCCGAGCTTTTGGTAAAAGTCGATCGCGGGCTGATTCCAGTCGAGTACCACCCACTCGAAGCGGCCGCACCCTTCCTTCACGGCCTCGCGCGCGAGGTAGCGGATGAGGCGTCGTCCGCAGCCGCTCCTGCGCGCTTCCGGCACGACGAAGAGATCCTCCAGGTAGAGGCCGCGGCGTGTGAGGAAGGTCGAGAAATTGAAGAAGTAAAGTGCGAACCCGACGGGGCGTTCTCCTTCGGGACCCAGTTCCCAGGCGAGCACGCACCGAATGATGGAATGTTCGCCGAAGAGCTCCTCGTACACCGACTCGGGCGTGGCCGTGCACTGGTGATCAAGCTCCTCGTAGCGAGCGAGAGCGTGGATGAGTTCGCTGACGGTTGCAGCGTCTTCCGGGCGGGCCGGGCGGATTTCGAAGTGCGTCATGGGAGTAGAAGCTCCTCAAAGGTTGGTCGGGAAAACGACGTCGGCGAACACCTTGATCGCAAGGAGCCAGAAAAGTACCGAACCCGTGCGATAGATGATGCGGGAAGCGCGCTCGCTTCGCAGGAGTCCGCGAAAGTGCGACGTTACGAGACTGTAGGCTGTATGAATCAGAATCACGAGCAGGAAGTACGTACCCGAAAGCAGTGCAAACTGCGGCCAGAACGGAGCGTTCGTGGCGATGAACTGCGGAAAGAGCGACACGAAGAACATGATGAGCATCGGGTTCGTCATCTGCAGCATGATTCCCTCCATGAAAAAAGGAATCGGTCGCACGAGCGAGTCGCGAAAATCTTCGGGTCTGAGTTTGTCAATTCCCTTGTCGGCGAGCTTGAAACCCAACCCCTTGGCGTTCCAGGACTTCCAACCGAGCCACACCATGTAGAGCGCACCGAGGATACGCAACGCGCCGTAGGTTCCGGGCGAGTGCGCGAGCACGATCCCCAAACCCGTCGCAGAGATGAGCGCCATGATGATCGTTCCCGAGGCCGTGCCGCAAATGGTCCAGATTGCGCCCCCATAGCCGAATCGGACCGACTTCATGATGGTCATCAAAACCCCGGGGCCCGGGGAGAAAACGGTGGCGGCGGCCGTAAGGAGGAAAAGCCCGTAGAGTGTCGTATTCATGGCGGTTCAAGGCATTCGACCTTCGACGCCCACAATAAAGAGCACGTCCGCCCCGACGGCGGGCGGCGCCGCGCCGCAAGGTCCGATCCGACCATTGTAGGGGATGCCGTGCGGGGGACCGCCCTCGGGAAAACGCCAGAGCGCGGGACATTTCAGCTGCCGCGGACACAAAAAAAGCGCCCTCGGACACGGGGTCCAAGCACGCACGGGAGACGTCGGGCAGACGACGTCGGAGACCTTCGGAAAACAAATACCAGAAAATGAAAATGGCGAGCCTTATCCTCGGCACTGCACTCACATCGGTATGGCTGCTTTGTTCCCAACCTGACCAGATTCCCGAGGAGCACATGCGAGGGGACCCGCCAAGGGCTGTATTCTAGCGAAAGAACAAAAAAATTGCAAAATTCCCCCTTACCTTGTCGTTGTGACCCTTACGCGGGAAAATCACTGGTGTTATAGTTCTCCTGACTTCAATGTCCGGTTTCGATAGAACCGGACGACATCTCGGGCCTTTCGAACCGGCCGTCCGCTCAGGACGCTTTCCGGCGACTGCTCGCCCTTGCTACGACACCATCCGTTTGCCCCGCGGGATCCGCGCTTTCCTTTCCGAACAAATGCAACGCACGCGCGCATGCGCCGACAGACGGCGACCCGCACGCGATACCCGCCCCCGGGGACTTCAATTCACGACATTTTTCTCGGAGCAATCCATGAGCATCATTCACGTCACCGACGACAACTTCGACGCCGACATTCTCAAGTCCGACAAGCCCGTCTTCGTCGACTTCTGGGCTTCCTGGTGCGGTCCCTGCCGCATGCTCGCCCCGAAGCTTGAAAACGCCGCCGAAACCTTCGAAGGCCGCGCCGTGATCGCCAAGTACGACGTCGACGCCTCGTCCGATCGTGCCGCCGAATTCGGCGTGCGCGGCATCCCGACGATCATCGCCTTCAAGAACGGCCAGGTCGTCGACCAGCGCACCGGCGCCTGCGACCAGGCGACGCTCAACGCGTTCATCGAAAAGAACCTCTGATCGGTTCTTCAAACCACGCGGAATCCGCCGGCGGCGGATTCCGCCTTTCGTATCGTCGACGCTCGGACCGGTCGGTCCATTCTCACGCGTCATCCGCCCCGCACCTTCTCCTCACTTCTCCGAACGCTTCCGGACGGCCGTCCGGACTTCACGTCCTTTCATCATGCATCTCTCGGACCTCAAAGCGCTGCACGTTTCGCAACTCCTCGATATGGCTTTCGCCCTCGAGATCGACAACGCCCAGCGCATGCGCAAACAAGAACTCATGTTCGCCATCCTGAAGAAGAAAGCGAAATCCGGCGAACAGATCTTCGGCGACGGCACGCTCGAAATTCTCCCCGACGGCTTCGGCTTCCTGCGCAGCCCCGACTCGTCGTATCTCGCGAGCACGGACGACATTTACATTTCGCCCTCGCAGATCCGTCGCTTCAACCTGCACACGGGCGATTCGATCGAAGGTGAGGTACGTACGCCCAAGGACGGCGAGCGCTACTTCGCGCTCGTGCGCGTCGACACGGTGAACGGTCTTCCGCCCGAAGCGCTCAAGCATCGCATCCTCTTCGAAAACCTCACGCCGATCTTCCCGAACGAGCAGCTCACGCTCGAACGAAACCTGCGCGGCGACGAGAACTTCACGGGTCGCATCATCGACATGATGGCCCCGATCGGCAAGGGGCAGCGCGCGCTCATCGTCGCGCCCCCGAAGTCCGGGAAAACTGTACTCCTTCAGCACATCGCCCATGCCATCACGGCCAACCATCCCGATTGCGTGCTGATGGTGCTCCTTGTCAACGAACGCCCCGAAGAAGTGACGGAAATGCAGCGCTCGGTGAAGGGCGAAGTCGTGGCCGCCACCTTCGACGAACCCGCCGTGCGTCACGTACAGGTAGCCGAAATGGTGATCGAAAAGGCGAAGCGCCTCGCCGAATCGAAGAAGGACGTCGTCGTGCTCCTTGACTCCATCACGCGTCTTGCACGCGCCTACAACCAGGTAATCCCCTCCTCGGGCAAGGTTCTTACGGGCGGCGTAGACGCCAACGCGCTTGAGCGCCCGAAGCGCATCTTCGGCGCCGCGCGCAACCTCGAAGAAGGGGGCTCCCTCACGATCGTCGGCACGGCCCTCATCGACACGGGCTCGCGCATGGACGACGTGATCTACGAAGAGTTCAAGGGGACCGGCAACAACGAAATTCACCTCGAACGTCGTCTGGCCGAAAAGCGCGTCTATCCGGCCATCAACCTCAACCGTTCGGGCACGCGTCGCGAAGAGTTGCTCCTCAAGCCCGAAGTGCTCCAGAAGGTTTGGGTTCTGCGCAAGTTCCTCTATGACATGGACGAACTCGAATCGATGGAATTTCTCCTCGACAAGCTGAAGGCGACGAAGAACAACGACGAGTTCTTCGAGCTGATGAAGCGCTGAGGCTTCCGCGCGACACGAACTGAAAAAAGGGCGCCGACCGAGGTCGGGCGCCCTTTTTTCTTCAGGCATCCCGAAGCGCCGAAGGCACTTCGGATACTTGTGGATATTCCATAGATATTATATGGTTACACTCAAAACCCTCGGGCGCGATCCCAGTCCGCTAGCGTCACGGGCGAAAGCCGCAACCCGCAGGGGGACTGCTGACGCTTGAACGCAAACCGCGCGGCGCGTGCCGCAAGTTCCGCGTCTTTGCGCTCCAACTGCTCGCCCGCGAAGACGCGTTCCATCACGGCTTCGATCGTTTCGTAAGGCGGCAGGCTGTCACTGTCCTTTTGTCCGGAACGCAGTTCGGCCGTGGGTTCGCGCTCGATGAGCGCCACGGGGATACGCTCCGCGCCCGCCCGACGATTGGACTCGTAGCAAAGACGCCGCACATCCGCCTTCCAGAGGTCGGCGATCGGCGCGAAGCCCCCGGCGATGTCGCCGTACAGCGTTCCGTACCCCATGGCGGCTTCCGCCTTGTTCGAGCTGCAGAGCATCAGGGCGTTTCGGCGATTCGCGATCGCCATGAGCCAGAAGCAGCGAAGTCGTGCCTGAATGTTTTGGTCCGTAATGTCGCCCTCGGGCAGAGCCCCCACATCGAGCTCGAACTCCTTGACGGCCAAATCGTGAAGGGACTCAATCGAGCGTTCCCGCAGTTCGATGCCAAGCCCGTTGCAAAGCGCCCGAGCGAGCGAACGGCTTTCCTCCGACGTGTAGCGAGACGCCAGCAACACCCCGCAGACCCGATCGGGACCGAGCGCGTCGACGGCCGCGGCCGCACAGAGCGCGCTGTCGACCCCCCCGGAAATACCGAGTACGACGCCGCCCGAAAGAAACGAGCGGGCGACGTAACTGCGCACGGACTTCACAAGCGCCTCGTAGAGAACCGCTTCGCGATCGGCACGGAGAGACGCCGTCGGCACCGCTTCCGGACCGTCGAGCGCTTCGCCACGGCGCCACTCGAACGTGACTCGCGCGCGCTCGAAGCGCGGCAACGCGACTGCTTTGATGCCGTCAGTAAAGAACGATTCACCTCGGAAGATTTCCGTACGCTCGGCACCCCCGAGGCTCATCGAGAGAACGGGGCGCGAAGGCGAAACGGGAAGCGGCAACTCTTCCCAAACCGTGTGGCGCAGGGAGGAATTCCAGTAAATGTCGCCCGGCGCCTCCTCCCGGAGCGCTACACGCGTTCCGTCGGGAAGCAGGATTCCTTCGGCGGGATCCGCAAATGTCACGCGTCCCTCGTTCAGAACGGCATGGCGAATCCCCTCGGGGAAACGAACGGGGACGGCAAGCATGACGGGTCTGCGCAAAAGCATGCGGGCTGCTTCGTCGAGAAGAAGCTCGGTATAGCGGGCGCGCGCCTCGCTTTGAAACGAAACCTCGTCCTGCAAGGCGAGCAAACCGCCCTCGACGGAACCGAGCGGCGCGAAAACCACGTCGCTCTCTTCGGCGACGCCTCGGGCCGTGTCGATGAGGGCCCTCAGATTTTCTTCGGGAACGCCCGTTCGGGATTCGGGTTGATGAATCGTGATGCGCATCGGGGTAAACCTCCGGATTCAATCGATGGTCCATTATGCTCGAAAGGCCGGCGAAGAGGACTTCGCCGGCCTTTCGAATTCGCGATTTACCCGGGAAAAGGCGCGGTACCGCGAACGTTTCCGGGTCTCAGCACGCGTCCTCAACACTCTCGAGAATGTGATGACGCACCGTCTCGTCGTCCGTCGAAGTCACGACGATTTTCTTAAAGCCCGCCTCTTCCAGACGACGCACCACGCGCGGATGAATCGTGATCGCCGTACCGCCCACGAGCCAGTTGCGCGCGCCCGGCACGGGGCGCACGGCATGCATGAGCGCGTCGACCGCATCGGTCGAGGTGATGTAGACGACCGGGGAAGGACCCACCGTCGCCAGGAGGAGCGACCGGAGATCGGTCGCGGAGAGTTCGAGCGGAACGCGCACGTACGCACAAAGCGTCACGACGTCGGAGCCGATCGAGCGGAACTGCGACGGCAACCACTCGCGCCCCGTCTGACCGCGCAGAAAGAGTACGCGTGAGGGGGCGCCCCGCTCCATCACAAGTTCCCACAGCGCTTCGCTTCCGGAGTGCTCGGCATCGCCCTCAGGGTAGAGGAGCTTCACGTCGTCACCCCAGGCGGCGCGAATGACGCGCGCCGTCCCTTCGCCCACCGTCGCGAGCGTCACGTGTTCGGGCCACTCCCGAACCCAATGAGCGACGGCCGCAACCGACGCGGGGCTCGGAAGCACCACCATCTCGACGTCGTCGAGATTTTCCAGACGCTTGGCCACGCGTTCGGCATCCGCCGCTTCAGGCAGATCGATCGTAAAGGCAGGCCATCGCCACACATCGAAGCCCTCGGCTTCCAGACGATCGGCCAACCGATCGTTGGCCGAGCCCGGACGCATGAGGATGATCGGATGTTCGCTCATCGACAACCCCGCGATCAGCCGAGAACGGCCTTCAGAATGGCATCGGCCCCCTGACGGCGGAGATCTTCGACGACGCGCGCCGCAAGCGCTTCGGCCTCGGTCCAGGGACCGCGGATTTCGCTGCGCACGGCTTCGCCCGTGTGGTGGTTGCCGACGAGCGCGCGCAACCACATTTCCTCACCCTCGACGACGGCGTACGCGGCGAGCGGCACCTGGCAGGAGCCGCCGAGCGCGCGGGAAACGGCGCGTTCGGCCGTGCAACAGGCACGGGTGTGAGGATCGTTGATGAAAGCGAGCGCTTCGTGCATCACGCGGTTGGCTTCGCAGATTTCGATGCCGAGCGCACCCTGACCGGGCGAGGGAAGGCTCACTTCAGCCGGGATGATCGAGCGGATGCGGTCGTGAAGTTCGAGTCGCTTGAGACCTGCCGAAGCCATGACGAGCGCGTCGTATTCGCCCGCGTCAAGCTTGCGAAGGCGGGTGCCGACGTTGCCGCGAACGGGCAGCACCTGAAGGTGCGGATAATTCATGCGAAGCATGAGTTCGCGGCGCAGGCTCGCCGTACCGACGCGGGCGCCCGCGGGCATTTCGTCGAGCGAGGCGTACTTGGGCGAAACGAAAGCGTCACGCGGATCTTCGCGTTCGCTCACTGCCACGAGTTCGAACCCTTCGGGCAGTTCCATCGGAACGTCCTTGAGGGAGTGAACCGCGAGGTCAGCTTCACCCTGTTGCATCGCCACTTCGAGTTCCTTGACGAAGAGACCCTTGCCGCCCACCTTCGAGAGCGTGCGGTCGAGAATCTGGTCGCCGCGGGTCGTCATGCCGAGGAGCTCGACCTCGGAGCCGGGATACTTCCGACGCAGGACGTCCTGAATGTGAAGAGCCTGCCACATGGCCAGGGGGCTTTCTCGCGTAGCGATGACGCAGCGTTCGAATTTCGACATCGTTTTCTATCTAACAACTGAGGGGAGGGTTCGGACTCGGCGAAACGCCCGAAACATGCCGGGGTGCCGCCCGTCCGAGTTACGGATGGGCGGCATTTTAGCGGATTGCCTTTTCGCGATCCTTAAACGCCCGAAGAAGGGAAACCCGACGGTTTCGGTTGCAACCCGTCGTGAACTCTGAAATAATCTTCCGTTTCCCAGTTGGCACGTGGGTCGGCATGCCTGCCGTAAGACCTGTTTCGCACAGGCCGGTTCGCAAGGCCGCCAGGGCGACCGACAAACAAACTAGGAATTTTCTCAAATGAAGCCGAATATTCATCCCGAATACCGCGAAGTCGCCTTCGTCGACCTCTCCATCAACAAGACGTTCATCATCCGTTCCGCCGTTCAGACGAAGGAAACGGTTGAGATCGACGGCGTGACCTACCCGATGTTCAAGCTCGATACGTCGTCGGCCAGCCACCCGTTCTACACGGGCGCTCAGACGCGCATCGTCGAAGCCGGCCGCGTGGAAAAGTTCCGCGCCAAGTTCGCCGCCAAGCAGCAGGCCCTCAACGCCGCCGCCGAAGCCGCCAAGGCCGCCAAGTAATTCCGCGTGTTCGGAATGCCGAGAGGAGTCGTGCTCGACTCCTCCCGCCAAGGGTAGTTTCCAAATGGGAACTGCCCTTTTCTTTGTTCGGGGTTCCCCGAAAATCGATAAAGCGCCTAACATCTGATCACGAATCGAACCGTGGTTCGATTCCTTCCGTCCCGCGTTCCGTCTTCGAGAGTCGATATCCGTGTTCAATCAACGTTCCACGCCCGCCCGCATGTCCGAGGAAGCTGCGCGCAAACTGCCGCGTTACGCGTTGCTCGCCCTCCTGTGCGTCTTTATCTTTTGCGGCCTCACGGCGCAGGACCTCTGGACGGTTCGGGACGCGGAAAGTTTCGGGATCGCCCTCGTCGCCCGCTCGGGCACCTGGGCCGAGACACTGTTGCCGGGAATCGCAGGCCAGGCGCTCTTCGATCACGGACCGCTTGCGGGCTGGGTGTCGGCAACCTTCATGAGACTCTTCTCGGGCCTTTTCGGTGACGTCTTTGCCTATCGACTCTCGTCGCTCTTTTGGTTCGCACTCACGACTTCGACCCTCTGGTACGGCACGTGGCACCTCGCACGACGCCCCGAGGCGCAACCGATCGCCTTTGCGTTCGGGGGCGAGGCAAGCCCGCGCGACTACGGGCGCGTGGTTGCCGATTCGGCCGTGCTCCTTTTCGTCGCCACCTTCGGGATCGTCACCAGGCAGTACGAGGCGGGACCCGACACGGCACTCCTCTCGCTTGCGGCCCTCAACTTCTACGGACTCACCCTGTCGCTTTCCCGACCGTTTGCGGGTGCACTCCTTGCGGGGCTCGCTTCGGGTTTGGCGGCCCTTGCCTCTACCCTCTTTGCGGGCGTGTGGCTCCTTGCCGCTACGGTAATCGTGCAGATCGTCGTTCGGGCAGTGAGCGGAAACCGCGAGCTGCGCGTGGCCCTGGCCGTGCTCGGTGCCGTGCTGCCGATCGCGCTCTGGACGGGAACGGCACTTCTCGTTGCACCGGATGCGGCTTCGAGTTGGCTTTCCGCCTGGGCTGCCCGTCAGGCCGCGTTCTTCGGAATCGTCGAGCCGTCGACGCTCGTGTGGTTCATCAAGAACTTCGTCTGGTACCTCTGCCCTGTTTGGCCGCTTGCCGTCTGGGGGCTCTACAGCTGGCGCCGTCAGCTCGACCTCACGCACCTTCTGTTGCCCCTCGCCTCGAGCGGCACGGGGCTTTTCGCCGCGTTTCTCTCTTCTGGGCAGACCGCCGATCAGGTGTTTCTCGCCTTCATTCCCGCAACCGCCGTCTTTGCCGCCTTCGGCCTCATCACGGTCAAACGTTCGCGGGAAAACGTGCTCGACTGGTTCGCGCTTTCCGTCTTCTCGCTCGGCGTTCTGACGGTCTGGGCCTATTGGATCGCCTGGAACATCGGCTTTCCTCCGAAGATGGAGCACTCGGTCTCCATGCTCGCACCGGGAATCACTCCCGAATTCACCTTCGGCACCGTCGTCGCGATCGTTGCGAGTCTCGTTTGGTTCGGGTTCGTTGTCTGGCGTCTCTCGCACCGTCCGAAAGTTGCGTGGCGCGGCCCCTGGCTCGCCGCTCTCGGCATGACCGCGGCCGCGGCCTGTTCGCTCGGGCTCTTTCACACAGCCGTCGACCGCAACCGCTCCTACGCCGAGGTGGCACGAGAAGTCGCCGCCGAACTCGCGCGCCGCGGAACACCCGAAGCGTGTGTGGCGGCGTCCACGGTACCCCCGGGCATTCAAGCGCTCTTCGCCTATTACGGCGGCGTGCGTTTCGCCTCGAGCACCGAAGCGCGATGTCGCTTCGAACTCGTTCGCACGTCGCGCGACGAAGCGCTCGAAAACACGATTGCTGGCCCCTTCTCGCGACCGCACACGGACGAACGCTTCTTCATCCGCCAAGGCGCCTCGACGTTCGATCGCACGCACCGTCCGTAATTCTTTTCCGTAGGAAGGCACGCCTTCCCCATGCATCTTCCGGAGATTTCCGACATGACACAAAACAGTCTGCCGCCGCCCAACACCTCGCTCAAGGCGTTGTTGCAGCTCGCCGGACCGATTTTCGTTGCCAACATTGCCATCATCGGTAGCGGCACCATCGACACGATCATGGCCGGTCGTCTCGGCAAAGATCACCTCGCCGCCATCGCGCTCGGGATCGCCGCCACGATTTCGGTGCTCATGGGCTTGGTCGGCATCCTGCAGGGGCTGAGTCCTATTGCGGGTCACCACTACGGCGCTCGTCAGTATCACAAAATCGGCGAGGAACTCAACCAAAGCTTCTGGCTCGCGCTCTTTTTGCTTGCTATCGGCTTTCCGATTCTCAACGCGACCGACTTCTGGGTGAATCTCGGCGAGGCCAAGGGCGAAGTTGCCCGCATGGCCGCCGAATACATCTACTGGACGGCGCTTGCGCTACCCGCGTGCCTGGGAGCCCGCGTCATCATCTCGGTTAATGCGGCCGTCTCGCGTCCGCGCGTCACGATGTGGGTTTCGCTCGCGCTCCTCGCACTCAAGGTACCTTTCAATGCGATTTTCATGAACGGCTGGCTCGGCTTTCCCGCCATGGGCGGCGCAGGCGCGGGCGTCTCCTTCTGCGTGCTCAACTACATGGCGCTCGCGATCTACCTCATTCTCTGGAAGTACGATCCTTTCTACCGCCGCATGCACGCGCCCAAACTTTCCGGCCCCCGCTGGTCGCTTCTCAAGGAGCATCTGCACGTGGGGATTCCGATCGGGCTGAGCACGTTCTTCGAAGTCTCAAGCTTCACCCTCATGGCGATTTTCGTTTCGCGCTTCGGTCCCGAAACGATGTCGGCACACCAGATCGTCGCCAACATGACGTCGATGTGCTACATGGTTCCGCTGTCGATCGGTATTGCGAGTTCAGTGCTCATCTCGCAGTGCCTCGGCGCGCGCTGGCCCGCGGTTTCATTCGTGGTGTTGAAGCGCTCATTCAAACTCACGGTGGCGATCGCCCTCTTCGCGTCGATCTTCCTGTTCGTATTCCGCTCCCCGATCATCTGGCTCTACACGACGGAAACCCCGGTGCACGACCTTGCGGTCTCGCTTATTCTCTTCGGGTGCTTCTATCACGTCTTCGACGCCATGCAGTCCGTAAGCGCCTTCTCGCTTCGCGGCTATCGCGTCACGAAGATGCCGATGATCATCTATGGCGTGATGCTCTGGGGCGTGGGACTCGGCTTCGGCTATCTTCTCGCGTTCGACGGCGAATGGGCGGGCGGCCCCTACGGGGTCTACGGCTTCTGGTCGGCCACCGCCGCGGGGCTCTGTCTTACGGGACTCGCGCTTGCGGGGATGGCGTTCTGGGTCGGACGCAACTTCTCGCGCGAGGACGAACATTCGAGCGAAGAAATTCGCGCCGCCCTTGAAGCGGCAAACAGCGAACGAAAAGCCTGAGGCTTCGACCTTCGCTCGCTTCCATCGAGGGACGCCTTCGAGCGTCCCTTTTTTGCGGATCTCGTCCCGTGCATACTCGCGCTCCGTCCTCCGGCCACGGAAACCGCCTCAAAGCGCGCGGGTTCGGGTCTGCCGACGGCAGCGACGTCGACCGCCGTACTCCCCTGCTCCGCACTTCCAGGGTACTCTCCGAGACCTTTCCGATCGCACGGCGCGCCCATGAAAAAAGCCCCTTACGGGGCTTTTTTCATGACGGACCCGACGGCCCGTCGCTGGATAAGCAATCTCGTCGATCAATAGCGCTTTTCTTCAAGCGCCTTGATGCGATCTTCGATCGAGGGATGCGAAGCAAAGAGGCTCCCGATACCGCCCGAAATGCCGAAGCCCTTGACGGAACCCTGCAGTTCGTTCGGCTCAACCCCGCCGAGACGACGCAACGCATCGATCATCGGACGGGAAGAGCCCATGATGCCCGCGGCGCCCGCGTCGGCGTGGTATTCGCGGTAGCGGCTGAAAGCGGCCACGACCATCGAGGCGAGGAAACCGAGCGCGATGTCGAGCACGATCGAGGTGATGTAGTAGCCGATACCCGGACCTTCGTTTTCGTTGCGAAGAATCTGGCGGTCGACGACCCAACCGATAATGCGCGAGAAGAAGACCACGAAAGTGTTCATGACGCCCTGAAGGAGGGTCATCGTGACCATGTCGCCGTTGCGCACGTGGGAGATTTCGTGCGCGATGACGGCTTCAACCTCGTCGCGGTTCATGATCTGCAAGAGCCCCGTCGAAACGGCCACGAGGGACGAGGAGCGCGTGGCACCCGTCGCAAACGCATTGGGTTCGCCGTCGTAGATGCCGACTTCGGGCATCGGGATGCCCGCCTTCTGGGACTGATGACGCACGACGTCGACGAGATAACGTTCGAGGTCGTTCGCGGGACGATCCGTGTCGATCATCTGAAGACCCATGCTCATCTTGGCCATCGTTTTGCTCATCGCGAGCGAAATGAGCGAGCCCGAGAAGCCCACGACCATCGAGAAGACGAAGAGCGTGCCGATGTTGAGGTTCGAGCCGGCCATGGTGCCGAAATTGACGCCGAAGACCATCTGCACCACCGTCAGCAGGATGGAGAGCATGATGAAGACGGCGAGATTGGCGAGAATCAGTAAGCCGATACGCTTGAACATGACGTGTTTTGTGTCCTTTTTGTTGTGCGGAGCTCGATGCTTTTTTCTTCGGGGGCCGACCGGAATTCAGAACTCCGCGGATGCCGATCCGCCCTCCATGAAACGGAAATTCTAAAGGCCGTCTCGACGTGCAATCGAAACGGCCTCCGTTGTTTTTGTAACAATCCGCCCGAACTCAACGGCTTTTGCCTTTTGCGTCCTCGACGCGACGGGGCGGGAAGCTGTCCCAGGAACCGCACCCGAGGCAGTGCCAGGCGAAATTGGACGCGAGGAACCCGCAGTGCGTGCACTGATAGCGGGCGAATCGTTGTGCGTGACGTTGCAAAAGCCCCGAAAGCAACTTCGTCTGCTCGTCTTCGGGGTTTGCCTTCGCTCGGAGGCGCACGAGTGCGTTGAAGGCGGACAAACTCGGATGCGCCGAGAGCATTTTCGTTGCGATCGCCTCCGCCTCGGGGAGCCCCCGCCACTCGGTAACGCGTGCAATGACGGCTTCCAGGGCGTCGGCCGTAGGGTGCTCCGGAAGGGCGCTTCGCAGGAGATCAAGCGCCTCGTCCCTCTGTCCGAGAGCGGCCATCGCGTCGGCGAGCTCTCCGATCACCAGCGGCGTGTGCGCGGGGAAATTGTGTGCGAGACGTCGCCAGTGTTCCGCGGCTTTTTCGACGGAACCTGCGGCAAGCGCAACTTTCCCGGCCAGGTGGTCCACCCGAGGCGTCACGTCCGCGTAGGGGAACACTTCGGCAACGAGTCGCGCGGCCTCATCGAGGCGCTTCGAACGCAGGGCGACTTCAATGCGTTCACAATAGAAATGGGCCGTCTCCAGGCGGTGATCTTCGCCCGTCTGCGCCTCGATGGCGCTCACGGTGTCGATTGCGCTTTCCCACTCGTGTTCGATCGTGTAGATCGTCAGCAGTCGGCGCAGAGCACCGAGGTGTTCGCTCGGTACTTCGGACAGTTTTCGGTATTCGGCTTCGGCCCGGTCGAAAAGACCCGCGGCGAAGTAGTCCTCGGCAAGCTCGGCAAGCGCCTTCGTGCGGTCCGCATCCGAGAGGTCCGAACGATTGACGAGATGAAGATGCAGACGAATCGCGCGTTCGAATTCGCCACGGCGGCGGAAGAGCTTGCCGAGCATGTGATGGAGCTCGATCAGATCGGGATCGAGTCGGCATACCTCGACGAGAACGTCGATCGCCTTGTCGGGTTCGTCGTCCAACAGGAGCGCCACACCCCGGGTGAAGTTTTCCGGCAGTTGGGTCTTCTCGCTACGCTGGCGGCGATCGAACCCGCGACACAACCACCCGGCCGCAAAGAGCGCGGGCAGCGCGACGAGATACCAGAGGTCAAATTCCATTTCGGCTCCCAGACAAAACGCGACGTCGGTGTTTCGGGCGTTCCTTCGGAGCGTCCGAACGGCTCAAAGCCGTAAAAAGGGCAATATTTTAATCGGAAAAAAAAGGCTGTGAACTTTTGGTTCACAGCCTTTTCGCTGGTCGACCGACAGAACCGATCGTCACCCCGAAGGGTGCGTCATCCGGTCGGGCTTACGTCGGATCTTCGTCCTTCGACACATTCGCGTCGAGAGACGAGTCGGCGTACTGCGCGACGCTGACCCGCTCGCGCAACCCCTTTCCGGCCTTGAAAAAGACCGTGTACCGGGGGCGAACCTCCACGACGGAACCGTCCTGGGGATTGCGCCCTCGGCGGGCGGCGCGGTACTTCTGGCCGAGAGAGCCGAAGCCGCGGATCTCGATGCGGTCGCCTCGAACAAGAGCGTCCGCAATTTCTTGGATGATTACCTGTGCCGCGTCGCTGCATTCGCGTTCGCGGAACTTGGGGTATCGGTCCTGTATCTCCCGGAGCAACTCGGACTTGGTCAGGGTCTTACCCATAGCGACCTCCTCCTAAAAAGTTACTTCTGTTCGAGCTTGGCCTTCAGAAGAGCACCGAGGTTGGTCGTACCGGAAGCAGCACCCGTATCGGCGTTGAGACGGTCGAGAGCGTCGCGCGCTTCGACGGCGTCCTTCGCCTTGATCGAGAGCTGGATGTTGCGGTTCTTGCGGTCGACGCTGACGATGAGCGCTTCGACTTCGTCGCCTTCGGCGAGACGGGTCGTGGCGTCTTCAACGCGGTCGGCGGAGATTTCGCTGGCGCGCAGGTAACCTTCAACGTCGTCAGCGAGAGCGATGACGGCGCCCTTGGCGTCAACGGACTTCACCGTACCCTTGACGATGCTGTTCTTTTCGTGGGTGCTCGTGAAGTTGCTGAACGGATCGCCGCCCATCTGCTTGATGCCGAGGGAGATGCGTTCGCGTTCCGTGTCGATCGCGAGAACCACGGCTTCGAGCTCGTCGCCCTTCTTGTACTTGCGAACGGCGTCTTCGCCGGATTCGTTCCAGGAAAGGTCGGAGAGGTGCACGAGACCGTCGATACCGCCGGGCAGGCCGATGAACACGCCGAAGTCGGTGATCGACTTGATCTGACCAGAGACCTTGTCGCCCTTCTTGTGCGTCTGGGCGAATTCTTCCCAGGGATTGGCCTTGCACTGCTTCATGCCGAGGCTGATACGACGACGTTCTTCGTCGATATCGAGAACCATGACTTCAACTTCGTCGCCAAGCTGGACAACCTTGCGCGGGTCGACGTTCTTGTTCGTCCAATCCATTTCGGAGACGTGAACAAGACCTTCGATGCCGGCTTCGACTTCAACGAAAGCACCGTAGTCGGTGATGTTCGTGACCTTGCCGAAGAGGCGGGTGCCCTGCGGGTAGCGACGGGAGATGCCGATCCACGGATCTTCGCCGAGCTGCTTGAGACCGAGCGAGACGCGGTTCTTTTCCTTGTCGAACTTGAGAACCTTGGCTTCGAGTTCCTGGCCGACCTGAACGACTTCGGTCGGGTGACGGACGCGACGCCAGGCGAGGTCGGTAATGTGGAGGAGACCGTCGATGCCGCCGAGGTCGACGAAGGCACCGTAGTCGGTGATGTTCTTGACGATGCCCTTGACGATGGCGCCTTCCTGGAGCGTTTCGAGCAGCTTGGCGCGTTCTTCGCCCATGTTGGCTTCAACGACGGCGCGGCGCGAAACCACGACGTTGTTGCGCTTGCGGTCGAGCTTGATGACCTTGAATTCGTAGGTGTTGCCTTCGTACGGCGTCGTGTCCTTGACGGGACGCGTGTCGACGAGGGAGCCCGGGAGGAAGGCGCGGATGCCGTTGGTCATGACGGTGAGACCGCCCTTGACCTTGCCCGTCACGGTACCCGTAACGAGTTCGCCGGATTCGAGAGCCTGTTCAAGGTTCATCCAGGCAGCGAGGCGCTTGGCCTTGTCGCGGCTGAGGATGGTGTCGCCGTAGCCGTTTTCGACGGATTCGATGGCCACGGAAACGAAGTCGCCCGGCTGAACGGTCACTTCACCGCGATCGTCCTTGAATTCTTCGATAGGCACATAGGCTTCGCTCTTGAGGCCGGCGTTGACGACGACGAAGTTGTAGTCGACGCGAACGACTTCGGCGGTGATGACTTCACCCTGACGCATTTCCTGCTGGGCGAGGCTCTGTTCGAAGAGCTCGGCGAAGGATTCGGGCTTGTTGATTTCGTTGGACATTGTAGAAGACAAATAGAGCACACCCGCAGGTTTCTGACGCGATGCGCGACAGGACTCCTTTGGGCGGAGTTGATGAAAAAGCCGACCCATTCGGCGGGCCGGCTAGGAAACTGTGATTTTACGACAGCTTAGAAGCGTCACTCCACCAGTCGAGGACCTTTTTTACAACTTCCTCGACATTCATGTCGGACGTGTCGAGCACACGGGCGTCCTCGGCGGGACGCAGAGGCGCGGTGGCCCGTTCGCGGTCGCGTCGGTCGCGCTCTTCAAGGTCACGCGTGAGTTCGTCGAGATCGGACGCAACACCGCGCGCCGCGAGCTGCTTGTAGCGGCGTTCGGCGCGAACGCGCGCCGAGGCCGTCATGAAGACCTTGAGACGAGCTTCGGGAAAGACCACCGTTCCCATGTCGCGCCCGTCGGCGACGAGCCCCGGAGCACGGGCCGCACGACGTTGAAGTTCGAAGAGCGCACGACGCACGGCGGGCAGGGCCGCCACGCGCGACGTGGCGCGACTCACTTCTTCGGAGCGAATGCGCTCCGTCACGTCTTCGCCCGACACCACGATCCGACCGTTTGCGAAGATGGGTGAAAGCCCTCGGCAGAGTTCCGCGAGCGCCGCTTCGTCCTCAAGTGCAATTCCCGCGTCGAGTGCCGCAAGCGTCGCGATGCGATACAGCGCGCCGCTGTCGAGATAATGGAAACCGAGGGCGCTTCCGACGCGTTCGGCAATCGTCCCTTTACCGCTCGCAGCCGGGCCGTCGAGCGTGATGACGGGAATCGTGGTAAGAGTCGAATCCATGGTGAAATCCTTGGTGCCTGTCAGATCAATGGGGAAATCGTACCCGAGTCGCAGCTCAGCCGCGTCGAGGATGCCGGAGGGCAAAGGCGTGCAGGAACTCCGCGAGTGCGAGCGCTCCCGAAACGGGCATCGCGTTGTAGAGCGACGCACGCAAACCGCCCACTGTTCGGTGTCCTGCCAAATTGAGCAGCCCGACATCGTGCGCTTCCTTGAGGAAAATCGGTGTCAACGCGTCTTCGGCCAGATGGAAAACAACGTTCATGCGGCTGCGCGAAGCCCGATCGACCCGCTGGGAATACACCTCGGGGTGTGCGTCGAGCGCCTCGTAGACGATGCGCGAGCGTTCGCGCGCCCGAGCATCCATTTCCGCGAGTCCTCCTTCGGACTCGATCCAGGCGGCCATCAGGTTCGAGCAGTAGAGCTGAAAGACGGCAGGCGTGTTGGGCATGTTGCCCGTCTTTTCATAGACGGCATAGTTGAGCAGCGTCGGAACTTCGGGACTGGCAAGCCCGAGAAGATCGCGCCGCACGACGACCACCGTAAGTCCCGCGGGACCGAAATTCTTCTGTGCGGCCGCATAGAGGAGCCCGAACTTCGAAACGTCGACCGGTCGGCTCATGAAGTTACTCGACATGTCGGCCACAAGCGGCACGCCCGCTGCGCCCGAATCGGGGATGCCCGCGAACTCAACGCCGTGCACCGTTTCGTTGTCGCAGTAGTAAAGGTATGACGATTCCGCCGTCACATCGATTTCTTCATCCGAAGGCGTGCGGGTGCCGTTGCCGGAAAAGGCCGACTGGATGCGCGCGAAGCGCATCGCCTCGGTTTCGGCGCTCTTGCTCCAGGTACCCGTCACGATGTAGGAGGCAACCGTACCGGCACCGAGCAGATTCATCGGCACCATCGCGAACTGCAAGCGCGCTCCGCCCTGACAAAAGAGCACCGCATGGGTGTCGGGAACGCCGAGGAGCGAACGCACGCGCGCTTCGAGCTCTTTGACGAGCGCGACGACGCGGGGCGAACGGTGACTCGCCTCGAGAATCGAACATCCCGTGCCCTGCCAGTCGAGAAATTCGTCGCGAATTCGTCGCAGAACGGGTTCGGGCATCGTGCTCGGACCCGCGGAAAAGTTATACGGTCGCATGGCCTGGTTTTCTCCGAATCGGTGTGCGAAGGGCCGCCCATGAGGCGGCCCCCGCAGGTGGTCGGCAGTGAGAAAAAAATCGTCTTCAGACGCCCTTGGCGTCGTCCTTTTCGTTCGCTTCGCCCTTCGCGTCCTCTTCAAGATCGTCGCCGAAATCATCGACGTCGTCCTCGAGGTTCTCGTCGAACGCTTCAGGCTCTTCCTCCTCAAGCGCGGGCACGTCCGCGCCTTCGGGCACCTCGATTTGCAGATGTTCGACCTCGTCGCCGCCGCCGCGGATGACGCTGCGAACGGACGCGAGCGTGTCGTCGCCCATATTGATGAGGCGCACGCCCTGCGTTGCGCGGCCGATCACGGAGACTTCGCTCGCGTGAGTACGAACGACTTTGCCGCCCGTCGAAAGGAGCATGATGTCGTCCTCGTCCGTAACGAGCGAAGCTGCCACGACGCGACCGTTGCGCTCCGAAGTAGCGATCGAAATGATCCCCTGACCGCCGCGGCCCTGTCGGCCGTACTCGGTCACACGCGTGCGTTTGCCGTAACCGTGCTCGGTCGCCGTCAGAACGAACTTCGTTTCGTCGTCGACGACGGCGAGCGCGATGACGCGTTGGCCGTCCTTCAGACGCATGCCGCGCACGCCTCGGGCGCTTCGGCCCATCGGGCGCACGTCGCTTTCGGCAAAGCGCACCGACTTGCCCGCATCCGAGAAGAGCATGATGTCGTGCGTACCATCCGTGATCGCGACGCCTGCAAGCGACTCGCCCTCTTCAAGCTGCGTGGCGATGATCCCCTTCGTGCGGATGTTCTGGAAGGCCGTGAGCGGCACCTTCTTCACGGTCCCCGTATCCGTGGTCATGAAGACGTAGTGTTCGTCGTCGAACCCTTGGATGGGGAGGATGAAAGTGAGGCGTTCGTTCTCTTCAAGAGGCAATAGATTAACGACGGGACGCCCGCGCGCGCTCGCCTTCCCTTCGGGCAGGTCGAAAACGTCGATCGGGTAGACCCGTCCGGCCGTGGAGAAGCAAAGCAGAATGTCGTGCGTGTTCGCCACGAGGAGCTGCTCGATTTCGTCGTCCTTCGTCGTAGCCTGAACGTTGCGGCCCTTGCCGCCGCGCGCCTGCGCCTGGTAGTCGGCGATGTCCTGGCTCTTGACGAACCCGGCGCGCGTGATCGTCACGACCATGTCGCGGCGAGGAATAAGGTCGCGCTTGTCGAAATTCGGGTCGCCGAGGAGGTCGATGCTCGAGCGGCGTTCGTCGCCGAACTCTTCGCGGATCGCTTTGAGCTCTTCGCCGATGATGGCACTCACGCGAGCGGGCTTGGCGAGGATGTCGATCAGGTCGAGAATGCGGCGTACCGTTTCTTCGTAATCCGTCTTCACCTTTTCGCGCTCAAGCCCCGTGAGACGGCGCAGGTTCATCGCGAGGATGTTGTCGACCTGCGAACGCGTGAGGTAGTAGAGCCCGTCGGCGCGAAGGCCGCGCTCGTGATCCATCGATTCGGGATAGAGGTCCTCGGCGCTTCCCGCGGCGCGCTCGGTGATTTCGCGCGCGAAGCCCATGTCCCAACCGCGTCCGTAGAGCGCTTCGACGGCTTCGTCGACCGTCTTCGCCGCACGGATGAGGCGAATGAATTCGTCGAGGTTCGCAAGCGCCACGGCCTGACCTTCGAGCAAGTGACCGGCCTCGCGGGCCTTGCGCAGACGGAAGACCGTACGGCGGGTGACGACCTCGCGGCGGTGCGCGAGGAAGTACTCGATCATCTGCTTGAGCGTGAGAAGCATCGGTTGCCCGTCAACGAGCGCCACCATGTTGATGCCGAAGCTCTCCTGCATCTGCGTGAGCTTGTAAAGGTTGTTGAGCACCACTTCGGGCATGGCGCCCTGCTTGAGGTCGATCGCAATGCGGATTTCGTCCGAAGACTCGTCGCGCATTTCGGCCACGCCCTCGATCTTCTTTTCACGCACGAGCTCGTGCATGCGTTCGTAGAGGACGCGCTTGTTGACCATGTAGGGGATTTCGTCGACGACGATGCGAACGCGTCCCTTACCGAAGTCTTCGAGGTGGGTGCGCGCGCGCATGAGCACGCGGCCGCGCCCCGTACGGTAGCCCTGATGGATCCCGGACATGCCGAAAATGATGCCGCCCGTCGGAAAGTCGGGCGCGGGCATGCGCTGAATGAGCTCGTCGATCGTGCAGTCGGGATGTTCGAGCGCATGCAGACACGCATCGATCGTTTCCTTCAGATTATGCGGCGGAATGTTCGTCGCCATGCCGACCGCAATACCCGAGGAGCCGTTCACGAGAAGCTCGGGCAGGCGCGTGGGTAACACCACGGGCTCCTGCTCGGAATTGTCGAAGTTCGGCACGAAATCGACCGTTTCTTCGTTGAGGTCGGCGAGCATTTCCGAGGCGATCTTCATCAGACGCACTTCGGTGTAACGCATGGCCGCGGCGTTGTCGCCGTCGATCGAGCCGAAATTGCCCTGCCCCTGAATGAGCGGATAGCGCATCGAAAAGTCCTGCGCCATGCGCACGATCGTCTGATAAGCGGCGATGTCGCCGTGGGGATGATACTTACCGAGCACTTCCCCGACCACGCGGGCGGACTTCTTCGTCGGGTTGTTGTGGGTATTGCCGATCTCCTTCATGGCGAAGAGGACTCGACGATGCACGGGCTTCAAGCCGTCGCGCACGTCGGGCAAGGCACGCCCCACGATGACGCTCATTGCATAGTCGAGGTACGAGCGACGCATCTCCGTTTCGAGCGAAACGGGAAGAAGCTCCTGCGCGATCGCATCGCCCGCGGTGGGCGAAGCCTCTCCCTCGAGCGGCGCCTCACCCTCGGTCTTCATGTTTTCTTCGTCCATGAAAATTCCTTCTGTCTCTCATGATGTGGAGTCGCTTGACGAAACGACGTTCCGAAGCAACTCGAAGCAGTTGATTGTACCAAGAGCCCGTGCGAAGGGGCCGCACCCTGTCGGTCGTTCGTTAGAATGCCCGCACGGGATCCCGCCGGATTCCCCGACCTCGCCGACGGGCCGCAAGCCGTCCGGCGAACCCACCCTCTTACGGAGATTTTTCACCACCATGCGTACGGTTGATTTACTTATCGAACCCCGCTGGGTTATCCCCGTCGTTCCCAAAGGGATCGTTCTGACGGATCACGCCGTCGTCGTCGACGCGGGGCGTATCCTCGACGTGCTGCCCGCCGAGGAAGCTCGTTCGAAGTACGAGGCGCGCAAGCATGACGTGCTCAAGCAAAGCGTGGTCATGCCGGGGTTCGTGAACCTACACACTCACGCCGCCATGAATCTCGTGCGCGGTCTCGGCGCGGACCTGCCGCTTATGGACTGGCTCACGACGAAGATTTGGCCTGCCGAAGGCAAGCTGATGAGCGACGAATTCGTTGAAGAAGGGTCATTCTTGGCCGGGCTCGAACTCGCCGCTTCGGGCGTGACGACCGCCAACGACAGCTACTTCTTTCCCGAAGCCGCCGCCCGAGGGCTCAACCGCGCGGGTCTGCGCGCGGCGGTCTCCGCGATCGTCATCGGTTTCCCCTCCGCCTGGGCGAAAGACGACGCCGAGTACCTCGAAAAGGGCGAAGCGCTCCTCAAGCGCTACGCGGGGAGCGAAACCGTCAAGATCACGGTGGGACCGCACGCCCCGTACACGGTGAGCGACGAAGCGTTCAAGCGCTGCGCTGAGCTCTCGGATGCCTACGACGCCCCCATCCACATTCATGTGAACGAAACCGCGGGCGAAGTCGCCGACTCGATCAAGCTGCACGGTGTACGTCCGATCGAGCGTCTGCGACGACTCGGCCTGCTCAACGAGCGCCTCATCGCCGTTCACAGCGTTCACGCCGATGCGGGAGACATCGCGGCGATGGCTGCTGCGGGCGCTTCGATGTGCCACTGTCCCTGCTCGAATCTGAAGCTCGCCTCGGGCTTTGCGCCCGTTGCAGCCTTCATGAAAGCGGGCGTCAATGTCGGCATCGGCACGGACGGCGCGGCGAGCAACGACAAACTCGACATGCTCGGCGAAACGCGTCTTGCCGCCATGCTCGCCAAGGCCGTTGCGGGCGATACGACCACGGCGACCGTGGCCGACATGCTCTATGCGGCGACGATGGGCGGTGCCAAGGCACTCGGTTGGGAAAGGTTGATCGGCTCCGTCGAAATCGGCAAAGCCGCCGACCTCATTGCGGTCGATCTTTCCGGGGTCGGCACGCTCCCCATTCAAGATCCCGCCGCGCAGCTTCTTTATGCCGCCGATCGGGAAAACATCGTGCGTACGTGGGCAAACGGCGAACTCATCGCAAGTCGAGATAAAACAACGGGTAAAACCGTTTGGCACAAAGCCGAAATTCGACCCGAAGAGATACAAGCACTTGCCGAAAAGTGGCAAAATAGGATTTAAGTCGGCGGAAAGACTCTCGGCTCAGAATCCGGCTTTCCGATTCCGCTCCTCTCCGAGACAGGTGCGGTTCGGGAAACCCGACTCCCTGCGGAGTTTCCTTCTGCGCCGACGCCCGTTCTTGGAGCCGCCGAGGACGGGTTTCTGCCGCAGGACGAGGAATCCTTTCCAATGCCCTGTCGGAATTCGGTTTTGGTTGACCCTTCGGTGCATGACGAATCACTCAGGCGCACAAAATCGTCCGTTTCCACTTTTTCAAAGGAATAAATAAGAATGAAGACTTCCGCGAAGATTGGTGGCGTTGTTGCCGCCCTCATGATTGCCGCTTCCGGCGCCACGTTCGCCGCCGAACAGGTCAATCCCTACGTGCACTCCACGTCGGGCGAAATCGTCAAGAACAGCTCTGGCCTTTGCTGGCGTACCGGCTTCTGGACGCCCGCCCTCGCCGAAGCCCTCGGCGTGAACGGTGACGGTTGCGCTTGCGACGCCGACATTCTCGACGCCAACGCCTGCAAGGTCGTCGAAGAACCCGCTCCCGCCAAGGCCGCCGAAAAGGTGACCTTCTCCGCCGACATGCTCTTCGACTACAACCGCGCGACTCTCAAGGCCGAAGGCCAGGCCGTCCTTGACGACCTCGTCTCCCGCATCGCCGGCGTTGACATCGAGGTCATCCTCTCGACGGGTTATGCCGACCGCATCGGTTCCGACAAGTTCAACGAAAAGCTCTCGATGCAGCGTGCCGAAGCCGTGAAGGGCTACCTCGTCTCGAAGGGCGTCGATGCCGCCCTCATCCAGACGGAAGGCAAGGGTGAAAGCGATCCCGTCGTGAACTGCCCGAACCCGAGCCGCAACGGCCAGATCAAGAACTTCCGTGAACTCGTCAAGTGCCTCGCTCCGAACCGCCGTGCGGTGGTCGAAGTCGTCGGCTCGCGTCCTGCGGAATAATGCCTCTCACGGCTCGATCGCCCGCGCGTTCGAGCCGTAACGAAGGACACCCAGCCCCCGCCCGTCGGGGGCTTTTTCGTACGTACACCTGCCGCTTCCCGGGGCGCCCGAGTCGCGTTCCGAAACTCCAGCGATTCCGTACCGACCATGATTTCGACGCTCATCTTTGATCTCGACGGGACACTCGTCGACACGGCGCCCGACCTCGCGCTCGCCGCCAATCTTGTTCGCACCGCCCGAGGGCTGGAACCCCTGCCCGAAACCGAACTGCGCCCCTTTGCAACACGCGGTGCGACGGGACTTTTGGGCGCCGCCCTCGGCGTCGAGAAAACCGACCCCGATTTTCCCGCTTTGCGTGAGGAATTTTTGAAAAACTACACGGTCAATCTGACCGCAAAATCACGCCCCTTCCCGGGCATTCCCGCGTTGCTCGAAGCCCTGCGTCACGGGGGCGCGAGGCTTGCCGTCGCCACCAACAAGCAGGCCGCGTTCGCGTCGATCATTCTGCGCGACCTGGCGCTCAGCCCCTACTTCGATTCGATCCTCTCCAGCGACTCGCCGGGCTGCGCCATGAAGCCCAGGCCCGATATGATTCTGCGTACGCTCGAAGCGTTGGACGTTGCCCCCGAAGAGACGATCTACGTCGGAGACGATCCCGTCGACCTAGACGCCTCCCGTTGCGCGGGCGTGCGCACGGTGCTTGTCGACTGGGGCTACGCCCAGGTAGATCTGCACGAGCTCGATGCGGACCGGGTCGTCTCGTGTCCCGAAGAGCTCCTTTGCTACCTCCTCGCGGAAGGATTCGGCTCGGCCCGGTAAGATCCCGGATCCCTTTCGTCTCGGCGTTCAACGGGGACTAGTTTGTAGAGCTGATCGCCCGGGCGAATGCGCTCGGGCACGGGGAACGTGATCGAGTCGCCCTTGCGGGCGGAATCGGCAGGGCGCTCGTCGACGTACAGGGACTTGAGCGTCCAGACGACCGCACCCGTCGTCGGCCCCGTCACCAGGAGTTTCTCGCCCGGACACACCTCGCCCGCAAAGAGTTCCGCATGCCCGATGCCGTTGCGGGCGAAGTAGTTGCAAACGCGCCCGAGCGCCGTCTTCTTTTCCGTCGCTTTCGAGCCGTAGCCGCTCGTCCATTCGCCCGCCGTCTCACCAAGGTAATGCCCGGTCCAAAACCCACGATTGAAGACCTTCGAGAGGCGCGCGTTCCAGTCGGCGAGGCGCTCCTCGCTCCACTGCCCCGCGAGCGCGCACTTGAGCGCCTCGCTGTAGCAACGCACCGTCTCCAAAACGTACTCGGGAGAGCGCGCCCGTCCCTCGATCTTGAAAATCGAAACGCCCGCCCGAACAAGCCGCGGCATGAGTTCGATCGTCTTGAGGTCCTTGGGCGACATGAGATAACCGTTGTCGATTTCGAGTTCCGTTCCCCGAACTTCGTCCTTTACGACGTAGGTGCGGCGACAGTTCTGAAGACACGCGCCCCGATTCGCGCTTTGACCGCGCGTGTGCAGGCTGAGGTAGCACTTGCCGCTCACGGCCATGCAAAGCGCCCCGTGCACGAAGAGTTCGATCCGAACGGGGCGACCCGAGGGGCCGACGACGCCCTCGCGGCGAATGCCTTCGGCAATCGCCGCCGTTTGTTCGAGCGTGAGTTCGCGCGCGAGTACGATCACGTCCGCAAACTGTGCGTAGAACTTCACCGCGTCGAGGTTCGCCACGTTCACCTGTGTCGAGAGGTGCACGATCAGTCCCCGAGCTCGCGCGCGCATCATAACGGCCGTATCGGACGCGATGACGGCGTCGACGCGAGCGGCTTTCGCCGCATCGAGGACGCGCTCGAGTTCGGGCAGGTCCTCGTCGAAAATCACGGTATTGACCGTCAGATAGAGTCGCACGCCCGCCGCATGAGCGCTCTCGACAAGCGCGGCGAGATCCTCCTTCTCGAAGGTCGATGCAGCAAGCGAACGCATGTTGAGCGCGCCGACCCCGAGATAGACGGCGTCCGCCCCCGCGGCGAGCGCGGCGGCAAAGGATTCCCGCGAACCCGCGGGCGCAAGAATTTCGAAATCGGCGGAACTAAGCGAAGTCACGACAGTGCGAAGGGTGAGAAACGGAAAGCGCAAAAACACAAAACCCGCGAACGGTCGTACCGTCGCGGGCTTTGCTGAAATCTGGTGGAGGCGGCGGGAGTTGAACCCGCGTCCGGAAACCTTTTTCCGATGGTTCTACATGCGTAGCCGAATGATTTGAGTCTCGCCTACCGCCCTGCCAATCGGCGGGCCGACGGTAAGCCAGCCATCAATTGTTCTCGAACCCGCGTCGACGACGCCCGAGGATTCCAGCCTCTGTAATCGATGCTGCCGTCGGTTGCCCGACCTGACCCAGAGGCGAATCAGTGCAGCATCTCGCCATTAGGCGGCGAGAGCGTAACGCTTAGAGTTGGCGTTTATTTGTTTGCAGCGGATTTACGAGGTGACTGCACCTCGGCATGCCCCATACGGCGTCCGCGTCCCCGTCGAAGCCAAGGCGCCCCCGTATGTTGGAGGGGGATTATAGCCCGAACGGCCGAACAGCGTTCGATCGGACGATACGTTTGTTTGCACATTCAGAGGGTCCGTCGCGGGGCGCCGTGGACCGAACCCCATAGGAAAGCACGAACGGACCGACGATAATGTCCTTAACGCGAAACTCTTCGCTCGAAGCGGGTCGCGCGGCCCAAGCCGCGCTCCGCAACGACCGAACAACCAAAAAGGATGAGCAATGGGCAAGGGTTTGACTTTTACCATCGTCGCCGTGGCCGTCGGCGCGGCGCTTTACGCAGGCCTCGGCTACGTCGCCGTGCCTCAGGGGGCGCGCTACGCGCTTGAAAAAATCGCCGCTGAAAAACTCCAACGTCCCGTTACGGTGGGCGAAGTATCCTTCAGCCCCTGGTCGTGGACCTTCGAACTTTCGGATCTTACGGTCGGAAGTCGCACCGGCCAACACCACCTGCTCAAACTCGATCACCTCCGCGTCGACGCGAGCAGTCGCTCGCTTCTTGAGTTCGCCCCGGTGCTCGACGCGGTCGAGGTATCAGGACTTGACGTCTTTGCGGCGTTGGACGAAGAAAAGTTCGACGAGCTTGCCCCAAAGGCGGACAGTGCCCCCGCCGAAGAGTCGCCCGCCGAAGCGGGTTCGGCAATGCCCGCGTTTGCCGTCTACAACATCCGCCTCTCCGACAGCCGGATCCGCGTGACCGACGCCGCGAAAGGGATCGACGAGTCGATCACGGACCTCCGGATTGAGCTTCCCTTTGTGAGCACGCTCTCAAGCGCCCGCGAAAGCCTCCTCACGCCGGTTGTCAACTTCAATTTGAACGGCACACCCGTGGCGGCGACGGGACGCACGAAGCCTTTCGGTTCGTCGCTGGAAACCGAACTTGCTCTCGACGTGAAGAATCTCGATGCGGCGCGCTTCGCGCGCATCGCGCCCGCTCTCAATTCGCCCGAACTCCGTCTGGCGAGTGCGAACCTCACCGCGCACGCCTCGGTGCTCTTTCGCAATCCCACTGGAGGCGAACCCGCGAAGATCATTCTCTCCGGTCAGGCCGTGCTCACCGACGTGAAGGCCGAAACCACAGTCGGGAAGAAACGTGCGCAGTTAGCCGCCCTAAAGAAAGCCTCGATCGACGTGCGCGAAGTGAACCTCGTCGAACAGCTTGCGGCCGTCTCGAACATTCGCGTGGAGGGTCTCACGGCCGCGCTCGACCGCTCGAACCCGCTCCTTGCGGCAAAGGCGGACGATACGCCCGAAGCGGATTCCGCTGCGGCGGGCAACGCCGCCGCGCGTTCGTCCGAATCTTCGGTCTGGACCTGGTCGCTCGACTCGGCCGAACTCGTCGACGCCAACCTCTGTTGGACCGACGGCACGGTTTCGCCCGCGGCGAAAGTCTCGGTCGCAAACCTCAAGGCCGACCTCAAGAACCTCTCTTCGAACGGGAAAGACCCCGCCTCGTTCTCGCTTTCGGCCGATACGCTACGGGGCACAATCGCCTTGAACGGCACGGTACGCCCGGCTCCGCTCGAGGTCACCGTCAAAGCCAAGGGGCAAAAGCTCGCCCTCACGGACGCGACGGGTTACGTGCGCGATGCGCTCGGCGTCGACCTGACCGCAACGACCGCATTCGAGATCGACGGAGCGATGCGCCCCGATGCGACGACCGCCCGGGGCACGGTATCCGTTTCGGGCGTCTCCCTCAAGAAAGGCAAAGAGACGCTCGCCTCGGTCAATTCCGCTTCGGTGGAACTCAAAAATCTGCAACTCGAAAAACGCACGGCCTCCGTGGGTCGCGTGGTGGTGGACGGCGCCTCGGTAACGGCCGTCCTTCGCAAGTCCGGCCTCAACCTCGCGCAAATCGGCGCGAAGGAGACCTCGGAGAACGGCAAGGCCGAAAGTCCGGCAACGGCGGAAAAGCCTTCCGAGGCCCCCTGGACTTGGTCCGTGGCGGAAGCCGCCCTCAAGCGCTCGAAGCTCGCTTTCCGCGATGAGACCGTGAAGCCCGTTGCCTCGGCTCAGCTGACGGACCTCAACGTCACGCTGAAGAACCTCGCTTCGACCCCGGGCGCAAAGTCGCTCCTCGACGTCTCGACCGTCCTCGGCGGAGGCACCCTCAATGCGGGCGGTCATTTCACGCTCTCGCCCCTCTCGGCCGCGGTTGAAATCAAAGCCGACAAGGTGGGGCTCAAGTCTTTCTCGAACCTCATGACCGCGTACGCGGGCGTAGGTGCCAAGAGCGGCGAATTCCGCGCCTCGGGCGCCCTCGGCATCGCCTCGACCGGAAAGGCCGAAAAGCCCGTCGTCACCTGGAAGGGTGACGCGTCGCTCGCGAACTTCAACATGACGAACGCCGCCGGCAAAGGCATCCTGAGTTGGACAAAGGCCACGCTCGCGGGTATGGACATCGCCACGACTGATCCGATCAAGGTCGTCGTCTCCAAAGCGTCCGTCGAGCAACCCGGCGAAAAGCAAACGAAAATCGTACGCGAACTCTCGGGGCTCGCCTCCGCCATCGCGGCGCTGCGCGGCAACGACAAGACCGCCGAGCGCATCGACAAGGTGAACGAGACGCTTTCGGGTACGATCGAGCTCGAAAACATCCGCTACGAAAACGGACGCTTCTCGGCCGAAGGGATCGGCAACGGCGCGCTCGGCGCGGTGCTTCTCGAGAAACTTTCCGATTCGATCGGCAGTCACCTCGTCAAGACGGAAATCGATTCTTCCGCGACGAAACGCTGATCCGTCCAACGCGTGCGGCCGGAGCTTGGAGTTCCGGCCGCTGGTCGAGGGGACTTTGCGGACCTCGAATACGGAAAAGCCCGCGGACTTTCGTCCGCGGGCTTCTGAATTCTGGTGCCGGAGAAGAGATTCGAACTCCCGACCTTCGCATTACGAATGCGCTGCTCTACCAGCTGAGCTACACCGGCTTTCCCTCGATCCGCTTGCTTCGTTTTGTTTGAAGCGTTGCGCATCAGAGAATTCGAATTATGAAGACATTTTCGATTTTACGCAAGTGCTTTTTACATTTTATTACATTCATGATTTTCGGACCCCTGCGCGTGCTTTCATTTACCGCATCGGGCCGCACCTCCTATAATGGAGCGATTTTCACTTACCGCCGACTCAAACTCACGGATGTCTAACGAAATTTCCCAGCCGTTGGTCGTTTCTTTGCCCCTGCCCGAGGACACCGACCGCCTCGGTCGGGCTTTCGCCCGCACCCTTTGCGCCCGTGCCGACGAAATTCGTCGTACGGGTCTTGCCATTCGTCTGGAGGGCGACCTCGGAGCAGGCAAGACGTCGCTCGTACGCGCGATCCTGCGCGGCCTCGGCTACGAAGGAGCGGTAAAGAGCCCCACCTTTTCGCTACTCGAAACCTATGCGGTCGCGGGGCTCGAATTCAATCACTTCGACTTCTACCGTTTCGAGACGCCCGAAGAATTTGAAGATGCGGGCTTTGAGGAGTGCTTCCGCCCCGGAGCGGTCTGTGCCACCGAGTGGAGCGAAAAAGCCGTCCCGTACCTTCCGCCGGCCGATCTCATCGTGAACCTGACGGTCGAGGGCCTCGGCCGCCGCGCCGAGCTCACTCCCCAAACCGAAGCGGCCCGCGTGCTGCTAGCCTCCCTGCCGAAGGACCTCGAATGAACCTTGAGCGTCGACGCCTGATGCAAGCCGCCGCCGGCTCGCTCCTCCTCTCCCTCGCCCCCGTCGATATCGCCTGGGGGGCAAAGATGATCGCCGTTCGCATGTGGCCGGCCGAGGAATATACCCGCGTGACGCTCGAGTCGGATGCTCCGCTCAAGTACCGGCACTTTTTCGTTCGATCCGCCAAGCCCATCCGGCTGGTAGTCGACATCGACGGTCTGCAACTCACCGAATCGCTCAAACGCCAGATTGCGGCCGTCAAGCCCGACGACCCCTACATCGCCTCAATGCGCATAGGCCAGTACAAGCCCGGCACCGTGCGCCTCGTAATGGACCTCAAGACGGACGTGAAGCCCGAAGTGTTTCTTCTCAAACCCTTCGCGAACTATCAGTACCGTTTGGTCTTCGACATCTACCCCGAGCATCCCCGCGACAGCATCGGGCAGATTCTCGCCTCGCGCGACGACACCGACATCCTCTCGGCACCGACCGAAGAGGATCCGCTGGCATCGGTCCTCGAAAGCCTCGGCAAAGACACCTCGCCCCCGTCCTCGAAGCCTTCGGGCGGCGGGAGCGCTTCCGGAAAGCCCTCGAACGGGAAACCCCCGACGGGCGACAAAAAAAACGCGTCGTCGAAGAAGGCTTCGCGTTCCGAACTCGTCATCGTGGTCGACCCCGGTCACGGCGGTGAAGATCCAGGAGCAATCGGGCGCCAGAAAACCCAGGAAAAGACGGTGGTGCTTCAGATCGCCCGACGTCTTGCCAAGCTGATCGAAGCCGAACCCGGTATGAAGGCGATTTTGACGCGCAACTCCGACCACTTTGTGAGTCTCGGGGGGCGTGTGGCCATCGCCCGAAAGGCGCGGGCGCACCTGCTCGTGAGCATTCACGCCGACGCCTGGGTGAAGTCGAGCGCCCGCGGCTCCTCCGTTTTTGCGCTCTCGCAAAAGGGCGCCACGTCGGCGGCGGCCCGGTGGCTCGCGAAGAGTCAGAACGAGTCCGACATGATCGGGGGCGTCAACATTAAGGACGTGGACCGTCAGGTCGCAAGCGTCCTCGTCGACATGACCTCAAACTGGACGATCGGCTACAGTCTGGGGCTCGGAACCGCCGTCCTGCAGGAAATCAAAGGCATCAACCGCCTGCACAAGAACCACGTCGAACAAGCGGGCTTTGCCGTCCTCAAGGGCCAGGGGATCCCCTCGATTCTCGTCGAGACGGCTTTCATCTCGAATCCCGAAGAGGAAAAACTCCTGCGCTCGACCACGCACCAACAAAAGATCGCCCGGGCGATTTTCACCGGCATCAAAAAGCAGCTCGCAGCCGACTCGACGCTCCTCAACTGAGGCCCCGCACCGCTATGAAAGAGGTCCGCAACCGATCGGCGGCGGGCGTTTCCGATACAATCTCAAGAATTGACATACCACGCGTCGGCGGCGGGTACTTTCCCCGGCGCCGTCCGAAACACCTCACTCTTTCGGAGTTCATCGACATGGCACTTGTTTCCATGCGTCAGCTGCTCGACCATGCGGCTGAAAACGGCTACGGCGTTCCCGCCTTCAACGTCAACAACCTCGAGCAGGTTCAGGCCATCATGGCCGCGGCCTCCGAAGTCGGTGCTCCCGTGATCATGCAGGCCTCGGCCGGTGCCCGCAAGTATGCTGGCGAAGCCTTCCTGCGCCACCTCATTGAAGCCGCCGTCGAAGCCTATCCCGACGTCCCCGTGTGCATGCATCAGGACCACGGTCAAAGTCCGGCCGTCTGCCAGGGCGCCATCCGTTCGGGCTTCACGTCCGTCATGATGGACGGTTCGCTCATGAGCGACGGCAAGACCATCTCCTCCTACGAATACAACGTTGACGTCACCCGTCGCGTCGTTGAAATGGCTCACTGCATCGGCGTTTCCGTCGAAGGCGAACTCGGTTGCCTCGGCTCGCTCGAAACGATGCGCGGCGACAAGGAAGACGGCCATGGCACCGACGCCACGATGACCCGCGAACAGCTCCTCACGGACCCCGATCAAGCGGCCGAATTCGTAAAGGCCACGCAGATCGACGCGCTCGCCATCGCCATCGGCACCTCGCACGGCGCCTACAAGTTCACGCGCAAGCCCACCGGCGAAACGCTTTCGATCCAGCGCGTGAAGGAAATCCACGAACGCCTCCCGAACACGCACCTCGTGATGCACGGCTCCTCGTCCGTTCCTCAGGAATACCTCGCCGTCATCCGCGAATTCGGCGGTGAAATGCGCGAAACGTACGGCGTGCCCGTCGAAGAAATCCAGAAGGCGATCCAACACGGGGTTCGCAAGGTCAACATCGACACCGACATTCGTCTTGCCATGACCGCCGCGGTGCGCCGCTTCCTCGTCGAAAATCCCTCGAAGTTCGACCCGCGCGAATTCCTCAAGGCCGCCCGCAAGGCTTCGATCGAACTGTGCAAGCAACGCTACCTCGAATTCGGTTGCGAAGGTCAGGGCGCGAAGATCAAGCCCGTCGCCCTCGAAAAGATGGCGGCCCTCTACGCCGACGGCACGCTCGCTCAGAAGGTTTGCTGATGCACTCCCGATAAAAATTAAAAACGCGCGTCCTCTCTGCGGGGCGCGCGTTTTTTGACTTTTCCGAGGTCCGAGCGCTTCGACGCCCCTTCGGACTCACACGACTGCGGCCGACCCAAGCCGCTGCGCCCCATGAAAGTACCCGCCGACGCCACCCAACTCAAAGGCAAAAAGGGCCTGAGACGCCTCCTCAACGCCACGCGCTACTCGATGCAGGGCTTTGCCGCCGCCTGGAGAAAAGAAGCGGCCTTCCGCGAAGAGGTTCTCCTTTGCGCGGTGCTCGTTCCGCTCGCGCTTTGGCTTCCGGTATCCGCCTTTGAGAAGCTCGTTCTCGTACAGGCCACGCTCTTCGTACCGCTCGTCGAGATTCTCAACAGCGCCGTCGAAGCTGCGGTTGATCGCTTCGGCCCCGAAATCCACCCGCTGTCCGGGTACGCAAAGGACCTCGGCAGCGCCGCGGTCTTCATGGCGCTTTGCATGGCGGCACTGGCCTGGATCGTCGTTGCAGGCCCCGTCGCGTGCTCGTTCTTCGCCTGAGCGCAATACAATCTCAAAGACTTCCGAAAACGTCGTTGCGACACAGAATTTCCATCCTCTTCACATTTCCAACTTGGGAGTACACACATGGCCGGTCTTTCGAAAACAAACATCACGTCGCTGGAAAAGGTCTACAGCGGCAAGGTTCGCGAAAGCTACGCGGTTGGCGAGGACAAGCTCCTCATCGTGGCCACGGACCGCATTTCCGCCTTTGACGTCATCCTGGACGACCCGATCCCCGGCAAGGGCAAGGTTCTGACGGCTCTCACGAACTTCTGGTTCGACAAGCTCGACGGTGTTCTGCCGAATCACCTGACCGGCATCGACCCCGAAACGGTCGTCAAGCCCGAAGAAGTCGAACAGGTGCGCGGCCGTGCCGTCGTCGCGATGCGCTTGAAGCCCATCCTCGTCGAATGCGTGGCCCGCGGCTACCTGATCGGCGGCGGCTGGAAGGACTACTGCGCGACGGGTTCCGTCTGCGGCGTGAAGCTGCCCGAAGGCCTCAAGATGGCCGAAAAGCTCCCCGAACCGATCTTCACGCCCGCCGCGAAGGCCGAAGTCGGCACGCACGACGAGAACATCTCTTTCGAACGTGTGGTCGAACTCTACGGTGAAAAGATCGCCAACACCATCCGCAACGCCACCCTTGAGCTCTACCGCCGCGCGGCCGACTACGCGCTCACGAAGGGCATCATCATCGCCGACACGAAGTTCGAATTCGGCATCGACGCCGAGGGCAACGTCCGTCTCATGGACGAAGTCCTCACGCCCGACTCGAGCCGCTTCTGGCCGGCCGACACGTACGAAGTGGGCACCTCCCCGATGAGTTACGACAAGCAGTTCATCCGCGACTGGCTCGAAGCCCAGCCCTGGGACAAGACCCCGCCCGCTCCGAAAGTTCCCGAAGACGTCATCGAAAAGACGGCCGACAAATACCGCGAAGCGTTGCGTCGCCTCGCCGGCACGGACATCGAATAAATCGAACCGCAAGCGTCGCTCGGGCGGGTTCCCGGTCCTTCCGGGGCCCCGCCCGGAAAACCTCTCCCTCGGTTTTCCGCGCTGTTTTTTCCAAGTCCAGGAGAAAAGTTCTCCCGGCCCGAGGCCCCGAGAACTTTTCTCCTCGACTTTTTACCCTTCACCGTTTCTCCCTATTTTCGTGAGGTTTTCGCAATGACCAACAACGATACCCGTCCCCTCGTCGGCATCGTCATGGGCAGCAATTCCGACTGGGACGTCATGTCCCATGCCGCCCGCATGCTCAAGGACTTCGGCGTGCCCTTCGAGGCCCGCGTCGTCTCCGCGCACCGCATGCCCGATGAAATGTTCGAGTATGCCTCGAGCGCCCGCTCGCGCGGTCTGCGCGTGATCATTGCCGGTGCGGGCGGCGCCGCGCACCTGCCCGGCATGATCGCCGCCAAGTGCACGTTGCCCGTCTGCGGCGTTCCGGTTCCCTCCAAGTACTTGCGCGGCGTCGACAGCCTGCATTCGATCGTGCAGATGCCCAAGGGCGTGCCCGTCGCCACGTTCGCGATCGGTGAAGCCGGCGCGGCCAATGCCGCCCTCTACGCGGTGCAGATCCTCTCGGTAGAAGACGCCGCGCTCGAAAAAAAGCTCGCCGAGTTCCGCGTCGCTCAGAACGCGAAGGCTCGTGCCATGACGCTGCCGCTCGAAACGCTCTGAGGATCCCGAACGATGACCGAAACCAAGCCGATTCTTCCGGGCGCCACGCTCGGCCTCATGGGCGGCGGTCAGCTGGGCCGCATGTTCGCGCAGGCCGCGGCCGCTATGGGCTACCGCGTAGCAGTGCTCGAACCCCAACACGACGCCCCCGCCGCCGAGGTGTCCGCCGAACACATCGAAGCACCCTACAACGACGCGGACGGTCTCGACCGCCTCGCCGAACGTTGCCCGTGCGCCACGACCGAATTTGAAAACGTTCCCGCCGACAGCCTTCGCCGCCTCGCCGCGAAGGGTACCCTCACGGCGCCGCCCGCGCATGCTGTGGCCGTCACGCAGGACCGCAACGTCGAGAAGCATTTCGTCGAATCCGTCGCGGGCGTGCCCGTGGCACCTCATTGCGCGGTGCTCTCGGAGAAGGATGTGGCGCTCGTCGACGAAGCGCTCTTTCCCGGCATTCTCAAGACCGCCCGCCTCGGCTACGACGGCAAGGGCCAATACCGCGTCAAAAACCGCGACGAACTTCTTCAGGCTTTCCGCAACACGAACGGCGTTGAGTGCGTTTTTGAGAAGATGCTTCCCCTCAAGCTCGAGCTCTCCGTCATCGTGTGCCGATCGCTCTCGGGAGAAACGAAGACCTTCCCCGCAGCCGAGAACCATCACCGCAACGGCATTCTCGCCATGTCGGTGCTGCCCGCGCGCGTTCCCGAAGCGGTGGCCGAAGAGGCACGCGCTCACGCAATGCGCATCGCCGACGCGCTTGAGTACGTGGGCGTTCTTTGCGTTGAATTCTTCCTCCTCGAAGACGACACGCTCCTTGTGAACGAACTCGCGCCGCGCCCCCACAATTCGGGGCATGCCACGATCGACGCGTGCGTAACGAGCCAGTACGAGGAACAGGTCCGCGCGATGACAGGCATGCCTCTCGGCGACACAACCCGCCACTCCTGCGCGGTCATGCTTAACGTGCTCGGCGACGAGTGGTTCGACGCCGAGGGCCGTTTCCGCGACCCCGACTGGCGTGCCGTGCTCGCCGTTCCCGGAGCAAAACTTCATCTCTACGGGAAAAAGGAAGCCCGTCGTGCGCGCAAAATGGGACACGTCACGTGCGTGGCCCCGACGCTCGACGAAGCCTTCGAGCGTGCGCGCGCCGTCGCCCGCATTCTCGGCCTTCCCGATCCCGAGTAACCAACAAGGATTTCCATGACGACTCCTCCCGTCGACCTTCAAGCCGTCGAGCGCGCCCGTGCCATTCTCGAAGCGGGCGGCCTCGTGGCCCTTCCCACCGAAACGGTGTACGGCCTTGCAGCCGACGCCGACAACGAAGCGGCCGTGACGGCCACGTTCGAGGCCAAGGGACGCCCCAAGGATCATCCGCTCATCGTGCACGTATGCGGCCCCGAGGCGATCGACGCCTGGGCCGAAGACGTTCCGGAGAGCGCCCGGGTGCTCGCACGCGCCTACTGGCCGGGGCCGCTCACGCTCGTTCTGAAGAAAAAGCCCCGGTGCGGCCTTTTCGTCACGGGCGGGCAGGATACGGTCGCGTTGCGTTGTCCGTCGCACCCCTGGGCGCACGCCCTTCTCAAGGCCTTTGCAGGCCCGACGATGAAGGGCCTCACGGCTCCCTCCTGCAACACGTTCGGTCGTATCAGTCCGTCGTGCGCGGAGCACGTCCGCGAAGACCTCGGCGTCAAGCCCGAGGGGAAGCTTGACATGATTCTCGACGGAGGGCCGTGCGAATTCGGGATCGAGTCGACCATGGTGAATCTTTCCTCGGGCGAGCCGACGATTCTTCGTCACGGCGTCGTGACGCGCGAAATGCTGGAAGATACTCTCGGTTGCCCCGTGCCCGACGCGGGCTCGAACGCACCGCGTGCCTCGGGGCGCTTGAAGAGCCACTACGCGCCGCGCACGAAACTCGAGCTCGTCATCCCCCGGACCTTTGCGGAGCGCGTGGCCGCCTGGACGCGGGAAGGCCGCACCGCGGCCGTCATGGCCCGCGCCTCGACCCTGGAAACACTGGATGCGCCCGTGCGCCTCAAGCTCGTCGCGCCCGAAACACACCTCGAATACGGCGCCCGACTCTACGAGGCACTTCACGAGCTCGACCATGCGGGCGCCGATCGGATCTTCGTGGAGATGCCGCCCGAAGCACCCGAGTGGACCGCCGTACACGACCGACTCGGTCGGGCGGCCGCCTGAGACACATACCATGACTGCGCCCGCCGCTCCGCGCCTTCTTCCGGTGCTCGCGCTCGTCCTGGCGACTTTCTTTTGGGGAAGTTCCTTTCTGACGATCTCGACCGCCCTGGAAGAAACCAACCCCCTGACGCTCGTTCTGTGTCGCTTCGGGACGGCCGCGTTCCTGCTCGCATTCGCACTGCGGGGTCGCATCCGTGCGATTCCCGCGTCGACGTGGAAAGGAGGCGCGTGGTGCGGTCTGGCGATCTACTGCTGCTACACGGCCAACACGGCGGGCCTCATGACGATCGAAAGCTCGATGTCGGGATTTCTCACGGCGCTTTACGTACCGCTTACGCCTTTTCTCTACTGGATCGTCTACGGTCGTACGCCGAGCAAAGCGGCCTTTGCGGGCGCGGGTCTCGCGTTTGCGGGACTCGTACTCCTCGCGAACCCCTTCACCTTGAGCCTCTCGAACAACTGGGGCGAATGGGTGACGATTCTCTCCGCGCTCCTTTCGGCCGCGGAAATTCTCATCGTCGGAAAGTTCGCACCGCAGGCGAAGGCAACCGAACTCGCGTTCGCACAGCTCGTCTTCGTCACTCTTTTTGCGGCGCTGGGACTTGCCGTTGCCACGTTGACGGGCGTGCCGCTCAAGGAAACCGTCTGGTCGCCCGTCGTTCTCGGCAGCATCGCCTGGCTTGCGGTCATCGTGGCCTTCGTACAGGTACTTCTTGCTTACGGACAGCGATATGTTCCGCCGGGGCGCGCCTGCGTCATCTTCGCCATGGAGAGCGTCTTTGCGGCCGCACTCGGTTGGATCGTCGGCGAACGACTCGGTGCGGGCGGCCTGGCGGGAGGCCTTTGCATCGTGGGCGGCATCCTTCTCTCCGAACTGCCCGCACTCTTTAAACGGAAACGCAAATGACCGCTCTTTGCGACAATGCCTCGGCCCCCGTCGGACTTTTGGACTCGGGCTGGGGAGGGCTCTCCGTGGCGCTTGAAGTGCGACGGGCGCTCCCCGGGGAAGATTTGGTTTTTGCCGCGGACTGCGGTTTCGCCCCGTGGGGCGAGAAGCCCGACGCGTTCGTCTTGGAGCGCATCGACGCCGTCGTCGACTTTTTGATCGCTCGGGGCATAAAAGCGCTTGTCGTTGCCTGCAACACCGCGACGTCGCTTGCCGTTCAACGCCTTCGGGAGCGGCTTGCAATGCCCGTCGTCGGGATCGAGCCCGCCGTTTTTCCCGCTGTTCGGGAAACCGTCACGGGTACCGTGGCCGTCCTGGCGACGCCCAAGACGATCGACGGTCTCAAGTACCGGGCGTTGCGCGAAGAAGCACTTCGGTGGGCCCGCGAACACCGGTCCGTCTCCGTCGACGTGATCGACGTGCCGGCTCCGGGCCTCATGCAGTGCGTGGAACGGGGCGACTTCGCAACGCCCGAAACCCGAGCACTCGTTCGAAACTTCCTCGAGCCCGCGGCGGCCCGAGGGGCCGACAGGATCGTACTCGGTTGCACCCACTATCCCTTCCTGCTTGAAGCGATCCGCGAGTGCGTGCCGGGCGCCGAGCCGATCGACCCCGCACCCGCCGTCGCTCGTCAATTGATGCGACGCCTCCGGGAAGAAGGGCTCGCGACCCCGCGCACCGCGGGCGGGACCTCGCGATTTTTCGCAACCGATCCCACGACCGAGCGCGAAGCCGTGTTGCGCACGCTCTGGAGAGCGTCGGGCGAAACGGAACCCCGTCTCGAAGCGCTCGTTTGACGACTCGGACGCCCCGGACAGCTCAAGCACGCAACCGCAGGGGCGGCGTCGTTTCGTCTGCCTCGTACGGCTCGAGCTTCGCTCGGAGCTCGTCGGGAATCGGCGTCGAGACAAGACGCCCGTCTTCAAGCTTCACGCAAACGACCGTCTCAACGCACTGCAGACGTAGTTCCTCGCCGCAGTGCATCGTGATCGCAAAACGAATCGACTTCTCGCCGACGTGTTCCGCCCAGAGGCGCGCCGTACAGACGTCGCCCACCCGACCGGGAGCGGCAAAGTCGCAACGCACGCCCGCAACGGGCAGCCCCACGCCGACGGTTTCGAGGTTGTTGAAGGTGACCCCGAGCACATCGCGGAAAAAGTCCTCCATCACGTAGTTGAGGATCGCGAAATACTGGGGGTGATAAACGATCCCCGCGGGATCGCAGTGTCCGAAGCGGATTCGGACGACGGATTCGTAGATTTGCGTCATGACTTGAGCGAAAGAATAGATTCGTTGGAGTCGGTGAGTTCGGCGGCTTCGTGCTCTGTGACGAGCGGCCCGTGCAACACGGCGCGAACGGGGGCCGCCTCAAGCCCGGCGAGCGCCGTCGGCAGCGCCCAAAGGTTGTAATGTCCTTCGGGAACGCCGTCGAGCACCAGATTTTCCAGAACGATCGTCCCCGCGGCCAACGCCGCGCGGTGCGCAGGAAGCATCTCGGCTTCGGGCCCCGTTTCCGGATCGATGCTCGAGAGTTCCAGGCCGATGAGACGCACGCCCCGTTCGCAAAGCATTCGCACGAGCTCCGGATCCAGACCCGTTGCGGGACGCCGTCCCGTTTTGAGAAGCAGACGAACGACGGGGCCCTTCGCCGTCGCGCGCTGAAGTTCGGCGCCCGCGTCCTCGAGTCGAATCAAAAAGGGGGCTTCCGGTGCGCCACCGCACTCGGGCGCACGGGAGAGGTCGAGAACGACGCACGCGCCCGTCAGCACCTCCAGGGGAATCGAGTCCGCGTCGCCTTCAAAGCCGAGGTGACTCGGCGCGTCGACGTGCGTACCCGCATGAACGCTCATCGAAAAAGCCGACACGTTCGACGCGTCGCCCCGATCGATCGACGCCGTGTGCCAGAAACGAACGGGTTCGTCCCCGGGATAGACGGGCGTCTCGGGCGAAAGCGGCGCGGTAATGTCCCAAAGCGGCATTTCTGACGATCCTCCGAAAGTATTCAAGCTTAACGGAGAAAGCCCGGGAAAAACGACCTCGAAAAGGTGACTTCGGGGCGACCGCCGCTCGGGTACGAGCCCCGCGCAATCCTCGAATCCGGTGCGAATCGGCCCGCATGCGGCGGACTATACTCGTTCGAGAAGGGTCCGGAGCGAAAGCACGGCCGACCGAAGCCGTTCCTTCCGGGCCGCGCCCACATGCGTAGGAGAGAGAACGTGTCGTCGCTTCACAACCTCATCTTGCACCGCACCTCGACGGGTGCCAAATACCTCACCGAACCCGCCCCGGGCGAAGCCGTACAGACCCGGGCCGTGACCTGTGCGCTTCGCGCACCCTGTCACGACGCCGATTTTCCCGTACGCTTCGTGCGGATCGATTCGCGCGAACGGTTGGCCGACCTCTTCGAAGCACGCCTTCCCGCCGAAGCCTCGCCCGAAGAGCGCGCCAAGGCCCGCTCCAAGGCGACGAAGGGACCAGGGCTCTTCGCCCTCGTGATGCGCCGTACGAGCGGGAACGCCCGTCTGGAACGCGAGAACCTCATGACGGCGGGCGCCGCCCTCATGAATTTTCTCCTGAGTCTCGAAGCGGACGGCTTTGCCGCAAAAACCGTGTCGGCCCCCGAATTCGAAGATCCGAAGGGGCTTTACGATCCGGGGACGGAATCGCTCCTTGCATTCGTTCTCTGCGGCACGCCCAGGGACAATCGCCCCGAGGTCTCCGTCGACGAAGTGGACTGGATCGGTCATTGGTGATCGGTCGAAGGCGCCCCGAGACCGTTCGCCCCGCTCTCGGGGTCGATCTCCGTGCTCGCCTCGATTCCCGCCCGGCGCCTCTCGCGCGCCTCGGCTTCAAGCTCCGTACGCCGTTCGCGCTCGAGTCGCCGGTCGTTCATCGCCACCACAGCCTCTGCGACCGACCGAACGGTTTCGGGAGCACACCCTTCGGCCTTGTTGTTCACCGCCATGAAGGTGGGTGCGCCGCTCGCATGCGCCCGCACGATGAGCCCTGCGAGCGCCGCGCGCGTTACGGGATCGGGGGCGGCGATCGCGTTGAAGGGCGACCAGTCGGCCTTGGCCGTGTCGTAAAACCGGTGCGCCGCGAGCGACCACCGAACGACAAGCGGCCCGGTAATAGGCCAATCACCCCTCGGATCGGTCACGCGTTCGCCCGTTTCGTAAAAGCGCAACGCCGTCATCTGCCGCATGAGCGACGGCATCGCGGGGTGTAGTCCGATTACGGGTCGAATGCCCGCCCGACGCATCGCGCCGTAAAGGCGCGGCGTGAGGAATTCGTAATTGCGAAACTCCGCGGCAACGAGACGTCCGTTCGTGTTGGCTTCCGACACGGCGTCGAAAAACCGAACGAGTGCGTCGGTCGCGCGTTCGCGATCCTCGGGACGACGCAATGCTTCGTGCGGGAAGGGGGAAAACTGCAGAACCTGCACGCCCGTCTTGTCGCCGAGTCCCGCTTCGACAGGCGCGAAACAGGTACTCTTGAGGCGCTCGACGTTGAGGTAGTTGGGGTTGGGCCGAAGCGGCCTCCCCGTGGGCGCTCGCAGGTACGGATCCGTCACATCGCGGGGCGCCTTGACGATGAAGCTAAAGTCCTCGGGCACCTGAGCGGCAAAGTTCGCGAGTTCGTCGACCGTGTAAGGTCGGTAAAAGTTACGGTCGAGCCCCACCGTGCGAAATAGCGGCCAGGCCGCGTAGGCCCTCAGGCCTTCCGCGTGAAGCCGCCGCACGCCCGAGCCCGCTCCGTAGATCAAGCCGAGCCAACCGGGAAAATTCCAGCTCGACGTGCCGAGCCGCACGTCCCGCGGCAATTGCCGACCGAGCAGTGCGAGCGCTTCGCCGGCGGGAGCGGGCGTCACGCCTCCCGAGCGCGAAGGCAGGTCCTCGAAAAGGTTGCCCGTCGATGCGTTGGAGGCGCCGTACCCGGCGCCGTTCGTCGAGAACGTCATGTTGGCTGTCTCCGATGGGCTCCTCGCGCAACGCCGTACGACGTCCGCCGAGTCGGTCGCGCGCTTCGAGCGCCCCGATTCTCCGATACGATTTCTGAGAGAATACGTTTTAGTCATTATGAGGCAATCCGCCCGAAAACGCCGTCCGCACTCCGTGCGGCCGACACGTCCAGGAACATGACCACCCCTACGCTTTTCCCCGAACTCGTTCCGCCCGAAGTTGCCAAAAACGCCGCCTCGGGACCCGTCTGGATCATCGACAGCGAAGAAGTGCGCTTTTCGCTCACGTTTGCACTTTCCCGCAGCTACAACGTCATCCCGTTCATGACGCACGACGCGTTCTTCGACTCGGTGGCGCTCGACCGCCCGGGCTGTCTCATCACGGACATCGGCACACCCGAGCTCGAAGACGGTCTTGCGCTCCAGCGCGAGCTCGCTGCAGTGAAAAGCCCGATTTCGATCATCTTTCTCTCAAACGACGATCAGGTCGAAACGGCGGTCGAAGCCATGGCAGGCGGAGCCGTCGACTACCTGCTCAAACCCGTCGACCCCGCGCGACTGCAGCACTCGGTCGACCGCGCGCTCGCGCTGAGCAACCAGAAAGCCCGCAAGCGCCGCATCTACGACCTGCTCGAGAGCTTCACGCCGCGCGAGCGCCAGATTTTCGAAAAGCTCTGCCGGGGCTTGCGAAACAGCGAAATCGCCGAACAGCTCTTCCTTTCGCAACGCACGGTGGAAGTGCACCGCGCGCACTTCAGCCGCAAGATGAATTCGAAGCCCGTGAGTGCGCTGCTCTACGAGCTGTGTCTCGCCAACGGCGACGAGATTCTTTGAGGCCCGTACGAAAACCTCCGAAAGGGACTCGAAAAAAGAAGACGAAGAAAAAGGCGCCGCGCTCGAAAGAGCCGCGGCGCCCTGCTTTCGACTTCGAATGAAAAGACGCCCGGGGCCGCTTATCGGCCAAACGCCTTCGTGAGGTCAATCGGCAACGCGCGGTAGCCGAACGTGCCGTGGAGCTTCATTTCAAAGGCGGGTTCCTTCTCGCCGTAACGGAACTCGGTAAGCACCGGGTTGGGACCGTTGCCGCTTGAGTCCGTCAGGTCGATCGAAGCCCAATAGACCACGAACGAATTCTTGTCCTTCTTGTATTCAACCGAGCTCGTCACGGGGCTGTAGAGCTCGTGACCGCGTTCGCGACCGTAGTCCCAGACCTGCTCGACCGTCATCGCTTTCTGGTCGATCTTGTAGAGCACCGCACGGCTGTACTTTTCCTTCGGATCGTCGGGCTGACGGAAAGCACGCCCGTCGCCGTTGTCGAAGACCGAGAGATAGAGGATGTCGCCCTTGCTGAGTTCGTCGACCTTCCAGCCCGTGTGCTGCGTCCAGGTCCAGTCGAAATCACCTTCGCAACGACCAAGTCGACACTCAAGTTTCTTGCCGTTTTTGTCGACGGGCGTGAGCACCTTGCCGCGTAGTGCCTCGTTCCAGCCGTTCGGGGCGGCGAGAATCCACTTCACCTGCTTGTCACGACCGATCTTGACGACCGCCGACTGATGACGCGAAGAGAGGATAATCGAATCGTCCGCTTCATCGTAGTCGACCGAGTTGACGTGTGCCCAGTTGCGACCCATACCCGTACCGGTGATGTCACCGAAGGCGTGCTGGGCTTCAAGCTTGGCGATCTGCGCGGCCGTGAGCGTTTTGCCCGACTGCGACACGTCGACGTTGAGACACACCGCCCCCTGGTCGATCGACTTGAGAACGATGTTGCGCTGCGGGTCGAGGATGTCCCAAAGACGCCATTCGTCGGTCACCCGACCGTTGGCGTCGACCTCGATGATGAGGTCGCGCACGGTGCGAACGCGCGTATCGTCCGCGCGACGCACGTCAGCACCCGCAACGCGCAGGAAGTACCGTCCGTCGGGACCGACCGCCATGGCGTGACTGAAGTCGGCGTAGCCGTCGGGGAGCCGCCGGTTGAAAATTTCACGACCCATGAGGTCGTACTTCGCGTAACGCTGACCGTAGCCCCACGAGAGCGCACCGTCCTCGTTCTGATGGAATCCCATCATGATGCCGCTCTTCAACATGTCGCGCGGATCGTAGATCGACTGCGGTTGCATGTACCAGCGTACTTCGCCCGTCGTGTCGACGATGGCATTTTGCGGATAGAAGTTCCACTCGAGCGCACCGCCCGTGGGATTGTTCCAAACGGCACGCACACCCTTGGGCGAAGCGGGAAGCAGGTTGTTGATGAAGTAGAGGCGGTCGGCGAATTCCTTCGACGGCTTTTTCGTCACCTCGACGTCGAACGTCTTGTACGGACGGGCGCTCCCCCAGGTGGGTTCGAGCCACACGGGCTGTGTCCAGATGGAGTAGGTTTCCTTCTTTTCTTCTTTCACCCCGTGAGCGACACGGGTGTAGGAGACCTCAACACGGTTGAGGTAGTCGGCGTAGAGACCGAAAACAGGAATCCCGCCGTAGGTACGGAGCGCCGTCGGGCCGACGTCGTAAGCGATTTCAACGCCGCCAGCTTTGGGCACAACGCGCACGTGCGCCGACAAGAGTTCGTACCCCCCGTTTCGAATCACGGACGTCAGGGGGGCGAGGTCGTAGGGGTTGTTCACCACCTCGCCCAATTCGCCCTGGGTCTTAAACGTCACTTTGGTGCCGCTCGCGCCGCCGCTCGCCCATACGGGCAGAGCACAAAGCGCCAACACACAGTTAGCCGCAATCAGGGTTCTTTTCAGCATTCCTCTCTCCACTAGATCGACGGATTCGCGGAGGGACGACGCCCGCCGCATTGAATTTCGTTGCAATCATACGGTCTGAGGCCGTGCGTGCGATAGCGAAAAAACGCTCGGTTTCCGTTGGAATCCCGAAAGTGCTTCCGATGCGTCTTACCCGACGTGCCGTAAAGCCCCGCCGTTCACGGCGGGGATATAAGGCA
>CAJLHF010000008.1 GCA_905206365.1 uncultured Sutterella sp.
CTTGGGACTTGCACCCTTGAGAACGTGCCCATGCCGAGCACACAAAGAACGGGGACGCTTTTGCGTCCCCGTTCTCTTATCGAAAATCAACCGTCGATCAGTTGATCTTGAAGCCGCGCTTGCGTGCAAAGTGCACGGTGGCGTCGAGGAACCCCTGCTTGCTGCCGCAGTCAAAGCGCGTACCTTCGTACCGGTGTGCGTAGGTGGGCACCTTCGCGAGCGAAGCGGCGATACCGTCGGTCAACTGGATTTCCCCGCCTACGCCGGCTTCTTGACGCGCGAGGTAATCGAAAATTTCGGGCTCGAACACGTAGCGGCCGATCACCGCGAGGCGGGACGGAGCCACGGACGGATCGGGCTTTTCCACGATGCCCCGCATTTGCGAGGTGGTCTGACGCGCGTCGTCCACGCTCACAATGCCGTACTTCTTCGTGTCTTCGGGCGCGACGTCCTGAACGGCCACGACCGAGCCGCCGCCCGCACGGAGGCGCGCTTCGACGAGCTGGCCGATGGTCGAGCTCTTGCCGTCGATCAGGTCGTCGGCAAGCATCACGGCAAAGGGTTCGTTGCCGACCACGGGACGGGCGCAAAGCACCGCATGCCCGAGACCGAGCGCCATCGGTTGACGGATGTAAATGCAATTGACGCCCGCGGGAACGATGCCGCGAACGATTTCGAGCAACTCGTCCTTGCCCTTCGAGGCCAGGTCGTGCTCGAGTTCGGGATGGCAGTCGAAGTGGTCTTCGATCGCGCGCTTGTTGCGACCCGTAACGAAGATCATTTCCGTGATGCCGGCAGCCGCGGCCTCTTCCACCGCGTACTGAATGAGCGGCTTGTCGACAACGGGAAGCATCTCCTTCGGCATGGCCTTCGTGGCCGGCAAAAACCGAGTGCCGAGACCGTTGACGGGGAAGACGACTTTACGAACGGGAAGCATGAGGAATCCTCTTGGCGGTTGGACGATCGGACGCCGAGCACCCGACTAGAATGTGGGGCCATTGCCCGGCGAGCGCAGGAAGCTTAACGCGCGCCGTCCGTTCACCGCAACAGCCCCCTTTCATATGAATCAAGATTCCGTTTATGCCATCGGAGACATTCAAGGTTGCCTCGAAAGTCTCGAAGGTCTGCTCGAGCAACTGCCCGCAGACGCATCGCTTCTCTTCGTCGGCGACCTGGTAAACCGCGGGCCCGAATCGCTCGCCACGCTGCGCTTCATCAAGTCGCTCGGTTCCCGCGTCGAGGTCACGCTCGGCAACCACGACCTGCACCTGCTCGCCTGCGCAGCGGGCGCGGGGCGAGTTCACAAAAAGGACACGATCGGCGAAATTCTGGAAGCTCCCGACGGCGAGGAGCTCGTTGACTGGTTGCGCCGCCGACCGCTCCTCGTCGAGCGTTGCGGCACGGTCTTCGCGCATGCGGGGCTCAACCCCAACTGGACGCTTGACGAAGCGCGCGCGCTCGCTGCCGAAGCGCACGAGGCCTTGTCGGGAGGAAACTGGAAGACGTGGTTGCAGGGCATGTACGGCAACACCGGCTGGGCGGGCGAGCTCACGGGACCGGCGCGCATGCGGGCGATCCTCAACGCCTTTACACGCATGCGCTTCGTGGATCGAACAACGGGCGAACTGGACTTCGAACAGAAAGAGGATGTCGGCTCCGCGCCCGCCCACCTGGTGCCGTGGTTCGATTTCGAAGGTCGATGCGAACGCAACGTGACCGTCTGTTTCGGGCACTGGTCGATGCTCGGACTCATCAACCGCCCCGACGTTGTGGCAATCGATACGGGGTGCCTCTGGGGCGGGCGGCTTACGGCTGTTCGCTTCCCGGATCGGCGGTTTTTCGAAGAGCCCTGCCCCTGTTGGGCGGATCCGTTCGCCTTCAAGAAAAAAACAGAGAAGCGCTCGTCGTAAGACTCCAGTCGCTTGAGGCGCTTGCGTCAGCACCTCTCCGAGGCGTCCCCGCGAGCCTCAGGCCTCCGCGCGGCTTGCCGTCGCCGCTTCAAGGCGCGCTCGACGTTGAGCTTCTTTCGCCGCCGTGGCGTCGGGCACGCCGAGCGCCTCCGCCATACGAGCCGAGGCCAGAGCGCACAGTTCGTGCCGCTCCCGGCCCGCGCTCGGAATCGGATCGAGCACGGTGACTTCGACGCCGAGGCCAGAGGTCGAGACGATACGCCGCAGCACCGTGAAAAGCGACTCGTGCGCGTACGAGGTAACGGTCGTTGTTTCGCCCTTCAGCGTGTAGCGCAGCGTCACGGGCAGAATCTCGGCTTCGGCCATCGGCCCCGCCGTAAAGAGGTTTGCGTAAAAGGGAAGAAGTACGTCACCCTTGCCCGTCGTCCCTTCGGGGAAAAAGAGCACGTTCTCGCCCTTTTTCATCGTGGAGCTCATGAGTTCGGCCACCTCAAGCACGGCCCGACGGCGCGAGCGGTCGATGAAAAGCGTCCCCACGCCGCGGCTGATCATCCCGAAAACAGGCCAGGAAGCGATTTCCTTTTTCGCCACGAAGCGCGACGGCAGTACGGCATCGAGCACGAAAATGTCGAGAAAGGACACGTGATTCGCACAGACCATATACCCCGTTCCGCCCGAATGAATGCCCGTCTCGCAGGCGCCTTGGTCAGGGACCCGCCCCTTCACCGTCATGCGCACGCCGCAAATCGCGGGGACCCAACCCGCCAAACGGTGAATCCAACGACCGCGTTGCACCGCCGAACAAAACGGAAACACGGCGAGAACGAAAAAGACAACGAGAAGGATGTAGAGAGCTACGAAAAAAAGACGCACGGCGCCCGTTACGTGATTCATGGCGGAAGGCTGCTCCTTACGCTTCGCTTTCCGACGAAGCGTTCTCGGCGAAATACTGTTCGAGGATGACGCAAGCGGAGAGGTCGTCGATCCATTCGGCCTCGTGCTCCACCTCGACCGACGAATAACGCTCGTCGACCATAAAGACCGGCCGACGGAAGCGTCCTCCGAGTTGCCGAGCAAATCGTTCGCACCGCCCCGTCAGTTCGCCCGGCGCCCCGTCCGGGTGTCGCGGCACGCCCACGACGAACGCGACGGGCTCCCAATGCTCAACGAGCGCTTCGATCGCCTCCCAACGCTCGGCGTTGGTTTGCGCGAACAAAATGCCGCGCGGTTCCGCCGAGCGCGTGACGGAATTGCCCGTCGCCACACCGGTGCGGGAAAGACCGAAGTCGAACGCAAGATAGGTTCCGTACAACATACCGAGCCAAACAAATAGAAGAGTAGAAGACTTAGGGAAGGTCCAGGGGATCGAAAGCCCCGCCCTCCAACGGGTTGGCGTATTCTATCGCGGTTTGGGAAGGCCTCTTTTCGCAGACCTCCGTTTCCCTTATTTGCGAGGATCACATGGTCGAAAACGTTCTCGAGCAACTGTGTGCCCTGTTCGATGCGGGCAACGCCCGCTACCGCGTTCTTGAGCATGCCGCGGGCGGCAAGTCGAGCCAGTCGGTGGCGGACATCCGCGGCACCGAACTCGGTCAGGGCGCCAAGGCGCTTTGTTGCACGATCAAAGGCAACGGCGTCAAAAAACACGTCCTGGCGGTTTTGCCCGCCGACATGCAGGCCGATCTTTCAGAGCTTGCCCGCGCAATCGGCGGTCGACGCGCCTCGCTGGCAAGTCCCGACGAAGTGCGCGAACTGACGGGGTGCGTCTTCGGTGCCATTCCGCCCGTCAGTCTGCACCCCGAGCTCGAACTTGTCGTCGATCAGACACTTTTCGGCCGCTACGAAGAAATTGCCTTCAATGCCGGACACCTCGACCGCTCGATCATCATCAGGACGGAAGACTATCGGCGCATCGTGAATCCTCACGTCGAATCCTTCGCCCGCTTCCCCGATCCCGCACCCGCGGAAAACTCCGCAGCGGCGCCCGCCGAAGTCTGATCGCGCATCGACAACTCCTCTCAGCCTCTCGCACGCCGGAGACACTCCGTGTTCGAACAATTTCAGAACTTGCTCGTCAATGCGCTCACGCCGATCACCCTGATTTCCGGGGTCGGCCTCATGATGCTGTGCATGACGAACCGCTACAACCATTCGACGGACCGCATCCGTCAGCTCATCAAAAAGCGCGAAGACGGCGGCTCGTTCGCCGAGCCCGCGCTCGACAAGGAAATCCATCTGATTTTCCGTCGCGCCTCATACCTCCGAAAGGCAATGCTCTGCCTTTCGCTCTCGGCGGTCTGCTCGGGGCTACTTGTGGCCACGAACGTCCTCTCGAATTTCAGCTCGACCAACTTCGTGACGATTTCCGCGATTTGGCTCGTGCTCGCCCTCGGCCTCATCGTCGTTTCCACGGCATTTTTCTGCATGGAAATCGGTCTTTCGCTCCATGCGCTCGGCCTGGCCGTCGAGCACCTCCATCAGCAAAACCACAGCCGGACCGAAGCCGCGTCGCCCACCGAGGAGAAGCTGTCATGATCGGCATTACCGAATTCAACCAGGCACTCGCAACTGCCATCACGCCGATCACCCTGATTTCCGGGGTCGGCCTTCTGATGATCTGCATGACGGGACGCTACAACCACGCAACGAACCGCATCCGACAGCTGATGGCCAAGCGCGAATCCGCCGCCCGCCATCTCGAGCCCGACATCGACGCCGAGATCGACCTCATCTTTCTGCGCGCGTCGCTCCTGCGCCGCGGCATGCTCTGCGTGGGGCTCTCGGCCGTCTGCTCGGCCCTGCTCGTCGTGACGAGCGTGACGAGCGCCTTCCTCGACTACGATCTCCTCGTTGCCGAAGCAATTTTCCTCGTGGGGGCGATCGCGCTCATCGTGACGTGCGCACTTCTCTTCTCGGCGGAAATCAACCTCTCGCTTCACGCGCTGAAGCTTGCCATCGACCACCTGCCGCCGTTGCCTGCACCGAAGGCCGGAGAGACGATCGTCACCCCCGCACCGAAGGCCGACTGAGTCGACAACACCGTTCGTACCGACGCGAGCGCGGCATGTCCGAGGTTTTCCGCCGAAGACATGCTCGCGTCGCTTCGAGACCTCAGTTTCGGTGACCCCAGACGAAGTAGAGCGCCGTACCTTCGTCGAACGTTTTGCCGAGCATCAGATAGACGGGGCCTAGCGGGCTGTCGAGTCCCGCGAAGATCGACGCCGACTTGTGCCAGTCGTCCCGTCCGCTCTCGAAGCGCTCGTCGTCCTTCGGATTCCAGGCCCTACCCGCCTCGGCCGAGACGCCGAGCCAGAACGGAACGTTCATGCCCGTCCAGTCGCTCACGTTGCGCGACACGGTAAAGCGCCCGTACTCCATACGCGACCCCACCCAGCGACCGTAATCCGCGCCAATCATCTTTTTCGCACCGCCGAGACGGAACGTGCCGCGCATAGTGGAGCGTCCCACGGTCAGGTTCGTCGTGACGGTCCAGCGATTCCACGAGATCGGCCAGCAGAAGTCGCCGAGGTAGTAGTAGTCGGACTCGGCATCGGCTTCGTCCGTCAAATAGCCCTGAAAACCGATCCGCACGCCGCTCGTCGGAAAGTCCACGCTGTCGAGCGTGTCGATGAAGAACACCCCGCCCGCATAAGGCGAGTTCGTATCGATTTCGCTTTGCCCCGAATCGAAGTCCGGTCCAACGATACGTCGCTCGTGTTGCTCGAGATACCCGCCTTGCACGCCTGCATAGCCAAGCCGTTCGATCTCGTAACCCACGAGCACGCGTGCGTCGAACATTGCGGAGCGGTCCGTCGCCATGGCCTTGCCGTTGTGGTAGACGTCGTATTTTTCACGCGAGTACTCCAAACTCGGCATAACGAACCAGTTCGACGTCGTGCCGATCGGCTGATAGAACTCCGATCGAAAGTACTGCTCGTCGCCGAGCTGCACTTCGTTTTTCCAGGCCGCCCCCCAATCGTTGAGCAGGTGCCACGTGTGCGAGAAAACGGCCGTGAAATTGTGGCTTTCGTTGAAGTCCGTTTCCAACGAACCGCCGATGCGGATCGTGGAGTAGCGATCGCGCTTTTCGTGCGGCTCGAGGACCAACACTTCCGTACCGTTCGGGCCGGGCTCGAACCGGTAGTTGACGCGCGAATAGTAGCCCTCGGACCAAATACGGCGCGTCCCCTCTTCGATGCGTTCCCGCGAGAGCGGCTCGTAAAGCGGCAAATCGGCCGCGGCGACGACGCGCTCCGGGTCGAGCGACGTCCGTCGATCCACGCGAATCGCCGAAAGCGTGTGATGATTCGCATCCGCCGTCTCGACGATTGGACGACGACGTTTGTTTTCCCAAGCTGCGTACTCGGCCTCGGGCGCACCGTACGTCTTGAGGCGTTCGGCCGCCGCCAACGCCGCCTGCCGTCCGATCTCGATGATTTGTCGGCTCTTTTTGAGGTCGGCGCTCGTGAGGTGTTCGCTCTCCAGATCGGGCGTAATGAGAATGTCACCCTCGTGCAACGACTCGATCGAAGCCCGGACGTTTTGTTCCGTCAGCAAATTCACCATCTGCGCCATGACGCCCACTACGTTCGTGAGCTTGTCCCGCCCCGAAAGAGGCGTTCCCACGTTCACGGCGATGATGACGTCGGCTCCCATTTCCCGAGCCAGCCCGACGGGCAGATTGTCGACGAGCCCCCCGTCGACGAGGAGTGTTCCTTTGTATTCGAGCGGCGCGAATGCTCCAGGCACCGACATCGAGGCACGCATCGCTTCACCGAGCGTGCAGTCCTTTTGCATGACGACGCGTCGCCCGTGCACGAGGTCCGTCGCCGGCGCCGCAAACGGAATGGAAAGACGTGCGAGATCGTTCACCATGTCGACCCGACCCGTCCAGGTCGTCAAAAAGAGCGAAAGCTCCTGCGACGGAACGATGGCTTCGGGGAGCTTCAATTCGCCTCGGGCATTGATCTCAACGGAGCCCGACGAGAGCCCCTGATAATCGTTTTCTTTTTCGCGCCAGGGGAGATTTGCGCGGTCCGTGCGGGAAGCAAGCATCTTGTTCCAGTCGACACCCACGACGATCCCCTCGATTTCCTCAGGCGTATAACCCGCCGCGTAGGCGCCCCCGATCATGGAGCCCATGCTCGTACCCGTCACGACGTCGATCTTGACCCCCAACTCCTCGAGTACTTTCAACACGCCCACATGAGCAAACCCTCGGGCGCCGCCCCCCGAAAGCACGAGCCCCACGCACGGACGCCCTTCGGCGCGGCATTTCGCACGGACTTCGTCGGCAGTGGCCGCCGCGGCATTCGAAATACCGGCAAGCACCTCAAGTGCCGCTGCGATCGAAACGGTAGCAACAGTCCATGCGTTCGCCCGGGGAAGCATCGACGAAGCACGGTGTGCGAAAAACAGTCGGAAAAACACGGAGATCCTCGTTGGCGCGATTGGTGGCCTCGACCGATCGGTGAAAAACGCTAGACTGTCGGGGCGTCGGTTGTTCGACCATTTTCCCACGATCTTTTCGACAACGCTTTCTCCGCTATGCGAATTCTCCTTACGGGCGGCATGGGCTTTATCGGCTCTCACACCGCCGTCGTTCTTCTCGAAGCCGGGCACCACGTCGTGCTCTTCGACAACCTCTCGAACGCCGACCGCTCCGTGGCGGAGCGCGTCACGCGCATTGCGGGTCGGGCGCCGGTCTTCGTGGAAGGCGACATTCGCGATCGCGACGCCCTGGAGCGCGTCCTTCGCGACGAAAACATCGATACCGTGATTCACTTCGCCGGCCTCAAGGCCGTGGGCGAATCGGTGACAAAGCCCCTCGAGTACTACGACAACAACGTGACGGGTAGCTTGCGGCTCCTCGAAGCCATGCGTGCGACGGGTGTCAAGCGTTTGATTTTCAGCTCGTCCTCCACCGTCTACGGTACGCCGCAGCACCTCCCTCTCACCGAAGCCGAACCGCTCGGCGAACCGACGAACCCCTACGGGCGCACGAAGCTTCACATCGAAGCCATGCTCGCCGACGCGTGCCGCGCCTACCCGGACCTGAGCGTCGTGTGCCTGCGCTACTTCAACCCGATTGGTGCCCATCCGTCGGGCCTCATCGGGGAAGATCCCAATGGCATTCCGAACAACCTCCTTCCTTACGTGGCGCGCGTGGCGAACGGCCGCTTGCCGTCGTTGCGCATTTTCGGCAACGACTACGACACGCCCGACGGCACGGGCGTTCGCGACTACATCCACGTGATGGACCTTGCCGAAGGGCATGCCGCCGCGCTTCCCTATGCGGCGGAACATCCGGGTTGGATCGCGGTCAATCTTGGTTGCGGCCGCGGCTACAGCGTGCTGGACATCGTGCACGCCTTCGAGCGCGCTTCCGGAAAGCCCGTCCCCTACGAATTTGCTCCCCGTCGCGAGGGCGACATCGCCGCGAACTGGGCTGACCCGTCGCTCGCCTACAAGCTCTTCGGCTGGAAGGCGAAGTACGGCATCGACGAAATGTGCCGCGATAGCTGGAATTTTGAGTCTTCGCTCGGGAAGTAACCCGACTTCCTCAGGTGCTCTCGAACGATCCACGCGAGAGAGCGCCGAGCCGTGCGGCGACGGATGCACTCACGTCGTCGCGCCAACTCGGGCAAAACGCGTTTGCTCGGATGCCGAGCCGCGCCTCGAGATCCCGAAGCGCAAGCCGGCAATTTTCCGGCCGCTCCAGGTCGAAAAGCCGAACGCCCTGCATCCCTCGCGCGGCTTCGAGAAAAATTTCCGCCTGTTCGGGCGCGATTTCCGCCGCACGCCGGAGGACAAACTGCGCCCAGCCGAAGCGGCTCACGCAGGCGCCGCTCTGACCGAAATGAAAAACGCCGCACATGCAGCTGGTGACCTCGGCATGTCCGCAAAGCGCCACCGAGAGGCGCGCGGCCGCATCGTACGAGGTGGGCCGTCCCCACTGATTGCGCCGCATGACAATGCGCTTTCCGGCAAGCGCCTGATCGAGCACCCGAACGACAAAGTCGTTCCCCGCACCGTGAAGCCATCCGATACGAACAATCCAATAACGCGCGCCCGAACACTCGATGCGCGCCTCGCCGAGCGCTTTGCTTCGGCCGTACGCGCCCGCGGGGTGCCGGGGGTCGCTTTCGCGATGGGACTTGAGGCCGCCTCCCGAAAACACGTAGTCCGTCGAAAAATGTACGAGCCGCGCCCCGAAGCGCGCCGCACAGGCGGCAAGCACCGCCGGTCCCTCGACGTTCGCCCGTCGAAGCGCTTCGGGATCGAGCGGTGCGCGCGCGACATCCGTATAAGCTGCCGCATTCACAATGACGTCGGGGCGAAGCTCGGCGACCGTCTCTTGCACCCCCTCGGCATCCGCAATATCGAGCTCCGCGCGCGTGCGGTCGTGGACAAGAAACCCCGCCGCCCGCAAGCGTTTCACGACAGCCGACCCCAGACGGCCGTTCGCACCCGTCACGAGAATGCTACGCGGCCGGTCTTCGAGCGCGAGGGCGAAGCCCTCGTTGATATGGATCTTCGTACTCACAACCATGGCCCCGTCACACTTTCGGGATCGCACGAGAGCTCGGCGGGTGTTCCTTCGGCCACGATGCGTCCGCCCGCTTCGCCCCCTGCGGGCCCCAGATCGACCATCCAATCGGCCGTCCGCATGATCTCGACGTTGTGTTCGACGACGAGCACCGTATTGCCCTGCGCGGTCAAACGGCGCAGTACCCCGAGGAGCTCCTCGACATCCGCAAAATGCAAACCCGTTGTCGGCTCGTCGAGCACGTAGAATGTCCGCCCCGTCTCGATCCGAGCCAGTTCCGCGGCGAGCTTCACCCGTTGCGCTTCCCCGCCCGAAAGCGTGGCGGCGCTTTGCCCGAGACGAACGTATCCGAGTCCCACGTCGCGAAGCGCCTGCAGACGACGCTCGATCTGCGGGTGGTTGTGAAAGAGCTCCGATGCTTCTGCAACCGTCATGCGCAACACGTCCCCGATGCTTCGCCCCTTGAAGCGGCACTCGAGCGTCTCGCGGTTGTAGCGCTCGCCTCCGCAGACCTCGCAGGTGACATACACATCGGGCAGAAACTGCATCTCCACCCGCACGACACCATCGCCCTGACACGCCTCGCACCGGCCGCCCTTCGTATTGAAGCTGAACCGTCCGGGACCGTACCCGCGCTCGCGCGCAGTTTGCGTCTGTGCGAACACCTCGCGGATCAAACCGAAGAGCCCCGTGTAGGTAGCGGGGTTCGAGCGCGGCGTGCGCCCGATCGGGCTCTGATCGACCACTACGACCTTGTCGATCTGCTCCGCGCCGAGCAGATCGGCGTAAGGCAGGGGAACGCGTTTTCCGCCCTGAAGTCGGGCGAAGAGTGCGGGCAGCAGCGTGTCGTTCACGAGTGACGATTTGCCGGAACCCGAAGGGCCCGACACCACCGTGAGGCACCCGAGCGGCACCCGCAGGGTTGCGTTCTTCAGGTTGTGCCCGCGCGCGCCCCGAAGTTCGAGCCACGCGCGATCGGCGGCGCGCGCATCGATCGGGGGACGGCCCGGTACGGTGTGCTCCCTGCGCAGATAGCGCCCCGTAACGGAGCGCTCGCTGCGGGCGAGATCCTCGGCCCGTCCTTCGGCCAGAACATATCCGCCCGCTTCGCCCGCGCCCGGCCCGAGGTCGACGATCCAGTCGGCCGCCCGCATGATGTCTTCGTCGTGCTCGACGACAAGTACCGTATTTCCGATATCGCGCAGGTCTTCGAGCGTGCGAATGAGTCGCGCGTTGTCGACGGGATGAAGCCCGATGCTCGGCTCGTCGAGCACGTAAAGAAGTCCCGTCAGTCCCGAGCCGAGAAGCCCTGCAAGGCGAATGCGCTGATGCTCGCCCCCCGAGAGAGTTTCGATGCGACGACCGAGCGTCAAATAGCCGACGCCGACATTTTGCAGGAATTCGAGCCGCACTCGCACGGCCTCCAGCAACCGCTCGGCGACGAGCCGTTTCGATTCCGGAAGCGAAAGACTTTGAAAATAGTCGGCGAGATCCGCCAGCGGCATGTTCAAAAGGTCGGCAAGCGACTTCGCATCGGGCATATCGCCGAGCCGCACGTTGCGGGCCGTACGCCCCAAGCCGCTGCCGCCGCATTCCGGACACACGCACAGGCCCCGATAGCGATCGAGCGCTCGAGCGAGCGGACTCTCCTCGTCGCCCCGGAGACGCTCAAGCTCACCGAGCACGCCGTGAAAAGGCGGATCGAGCGCGAGCATTTCGGGGCAACCGAGAAGGATCCCCCGCCGAACCTCAGTGCTCAGCGATTTCCAAGGCGCCTCGAGCGATGCTCCGAGCGCACGGGCTGCGGGCGCAATCCGAGCAAAATTTTCCGCTTGTTCCTTCCCCCAACCCTCAAGCGCCCCCTGCGAGATCGAAAGCTCGTCCGAGACGAGCACGCGATCCGGATCGAAGGCTTCGACCGAACCCGTACCGCCGCAGGTCGGGCAGGCCCCCCGAGGGGTGTTGGGCGAAAAGAGATCGGGCTCCAGAACGCCCGCTGTATAGTCGCACAGAGGGCAGGCGTTTTTCGACGAAAAATCCTCCGTTTCCCCGGAATCCATGTCCGCGATACGGACCCTACCGTCGGCGAGATCAAGCGCCGTCTCCACGCTTTCCGCAAGGCGCTCGCGTTGATCGGCGCGAAGCCTCAGGCGGTCGACGACCACCTCGACGGCGCCGCTCGTCTCGGGGAGCGTTTCCGGAAGAGCCTCGAACGTTTCGACGACGCCCTCGATGCGAAAACGTATGAAGCCCGCTCTCAACCCCTCGGTCACGACCTCACGGAGGTTGCGTCCGGGCGGAAGCGGAGCGAGCACCATGAGTTTCGATCCTTCGGGACGACGCAACGTCGCTTCGACGATACCCGCCACCGATTCGGCCTTGAGCGCGCGTCCGTGTACAGGACAAAACGGCGTGCCGACCCGAGCAAAGAGAACCCGCAGGTAGTCGACGATTTCGGTGGCCGTACCGACGTTCGAGCGGGGGTTTGAACCAGCCGTTTTCTGCTCGATCGAAATGACGGGGGAAAGCCCCGTGATTTCGTCGACGTCGGCCCGCGGCAAAAGTGCCATGACCTGCCGCGCGTATGTCGAGAGACTTTCCACGTAGCGACGCTGACCTTCAGCGCAGATCGTGTCGAACGCAAGCGAACTCTTGCCCGAGCCAGAAACGCCCGTGATCACGACGAGACGACCTCTCGGCAAATCAAGCGAGATGTTTTTCAGGTTGTGCGTTCGGGCACCCCGAATACGGATCGTTTCGAGGGCGCCCCGCTCCGCCCGTTCTCCGACTTTGGTTGCCACCATGGCCTGCCACCCCGTTTTCCCGCGCGGCGGGAGTTAAGCTCCGGGCCAAGATTGCCCGCTAGACTGCCCCGACATTGTACCGAGAGCACCTTCCGAACCGTTTATCTCACGACTTGTGTGTTTGCACGACCGCCCGGGACCCGAACACTCCGTCGCTCTCGGTACCCGAACAAAAAAATCAACAAGGAGTCCTCCATGGGTCAATCCCCCACTCACGCCGACGCCCGCATGACACCTCAAGAGAAGAAGTCGAGTCTCTCGCTCGCGAGTATTTTCGCGCTACGCATGCTCGGACTTTTCGTCATTCTTCCCGTATTTGCGGTGTACGCACGACAGTTGCCGGGCGGCGAAAGCGAATTTCTCGTCGGGCTCACGCTCGGGATCTACGGGCTCACGCAGGGGATACTCCAGATTCCCTTCGGCGTCGCGTCGGATCGCTACGGACGCACGCCCGTCATCGTCGCAGGTCTGCTCATTTTTGCCGCGGGAAGCTTTCTCGCCGCCGCGGGCGACACGATCTGGACCGTCATGTTCGGGCGCGCCCTTCAGGGCGCGGGCGCCATTTCCGCGGCCGTCACGGCCTTCATTTCGGACTCCGTACGCGAGCGCGTGATCACGAAGGCGATGGCCTTCGTCGGCGCCTCGATTGGGCTCACGTTCGCACTTTCGCTCGTGATCGCACCACCCCTCACGGAGCTCGTCGGCGTTTCGGGGCTCTTTGCGATAACGGGCATTCTGGCGCTTATTGCGGTGCTCGTCGTCAAGTTCGTCGTTCCACCCGCCCCGAAGTCGGTCGCGGCTGATGCGGGCGCACATCAGCCCTGGCAGAAGATTCTCTTCGAGTCGCAACTCCTGCGCCTCAACATCGGCATCTTCGTTTTGCACGCGGTGCTGACGGCAGTCTTCGTCGTCGTGCCGACGCGACTCGAATCGATGGGGTTGCCGGTCCTTCACCACTGGTACATCTATCTTCCCGCCGTGCTCGTCGGCTTTGCCGCGATGATGAAGCCCATCGGTTGGGCGGAGCGCAACCGCAAGGTAACGGTGCTCGTTCGTCGCACGATTGTTCTCATGGGCATAGTCTTCGCGCTCATGATCTTCCTCATGCACTCCGTTTGGGAAATCGCCTTCCTGCTCGCGCTTTTTTTCGCGTGCTTCAACATTCTCGAAGCCACGCTTCCCGGGATGATCTCGCGCGCCGCTCCCAAGGCGGACAAGGGGCTTGCACTCGGCATCTACAACACGACGCAGAACATCGGCCTTTTCGTGGGCGGAGCCGCGGGCGGAGCCGTGAGTCAACATTTCTCCGCGGAGGCCGTATTCGCTCTGGCCACATTTGCTATGCTCCTCTGGCTCGTCAGTGCTTGTGGCCTCAGTGAACCAGCCTCCAAAACGCACGAAGCGGGCGAAGCCTTAACCGTTTAAGTGTACGTAACTCTATTTTTTGGATTTGAATCATGGCTTCCGTCAACAAGGTCATTCTTCTCGGCAACCTCGGTGCCGACCCCGATGTCCGCTACACTGCGGACGGCAACCGTGCCATCGCCACGCTTTCGCTCGCGACCACGCGTCGCTATCGCAACGCCGAAGGTCAGCCGGTTTCCGAAACGGAATGGCACCGCGTTGTTCTCTTCGGTCGCACGGCCGAAATCGCCAAGGACTACCTCCACAAGGGCAGCCCCGCCTACATCGAAGGCCGTCTGCGCACGCGCAAGTGGACCGACCAGCAGGGTCAGGACCGCTACACGACGGAAATCGTGGGCGATACGCTCCAGCTCCTCGGCGGGCGCAACCAGTCGTACGGCGACGCTCCGATGGGTAACGGAGACTTTGATACGGGCCCGCGTCCGACCCCGGCCGCCCGACCGCAGAGTCAGACCGCGCGTCCTCAGCCCGCTCCCGTCGCGCAACCCGCGTCGAGCGCCACGTCCTCACCCATCGACGACATCGGCGAAGACGTTCCGTTCTGATGCGTTCGGGCCGCCGTAAGGCAGCCTCTCCAGTTGCGCGAACCCCGTGAAAAAGGCCCGACGCTAGGCGTCGGGCCTTTTGTTTTTCCTGATTGTGCGGGATTATTCGTGTCGAACAGCTTCAATCGGGTCGAGCTTCGCCGCGCGCCTCGCAGGGAAGAACCCAAACACCACGCCCGTTGCGGCCGAAACCGTAAAGGCGAGGATGTTGATGCCCGGATCGAACATGAAGGGCACGTCCATGAGTACGGCGAGTGCTTGCGACGCGCCGAAGGCGAGCAACACGCCGATCAAGCCGCCCAAGCACCCAAGCATGAGTGCTTCGATCAGGAACTGCATCAACACTTCGCGACCGAGCGCGCCGATGGCCAGTCGAATACCGATTTCACGCGTACGCTCCGTCACCGACACGAGCATGATATTCATGATGCCGATGCCGCCCACAAGCAGACTGACCGCCGCCACGGCCGCAAGCAGCGTCGTCATGATCTGCGTCGTCGAAGCGACCTTCGCCGCGATTTCCGCTGTGTCCATGATCGTGAAGTTGTCGTCGTCCCCGACGGAAAGCGACCGACGTTCGCGCATGAGGTCGCGGATAGCGCTCTTCAGGCGCTCGCGGTCCGATTCGGCGTTCATGCGAATCATAAGCGCGGAAACACGTGATTCGCCGAGCAGGCGGCGTTGCACGGTTTTGAGCGGCATCACGACGAGATCGTCCTGGTCGCCCCCCATCGCCGCCGTGCCTTTAGTTTTCAAAAGCCCCACAATACGGCAGGAAAAGCTCCCCGTTCTCAGGTTTTCACCCACGACATCGGCGTTCGCGCCGAAAAGCTCGCGGCGGATCGTGCCACCGATCACGCAGACGGCCGCCCCCGAGCGCTCTTCGGCCTCTTCGAAGTAGCGCCCCGATTCGAGCTCGCGGTTGTCGATCGAAAAATAGTGGTTGTCCGTGCCGACGACGCTCGTCGACCAGTTGCGACCGTTCGCAACGATCGTCATCGACTTCGAGGTCTGCGGCGCCACCGCTTCGACACCCGCAAGTTGCGACATGAGTGCCTCGGCGTCCTCGACCTTGAAGTCGGGGGCACCGACCTTCTGCCCCGGCCCGAGACGCATCCCCGGGCGCAGCATGATCTGGTTGTTCCCGAAGGACTCGATCTGCGTTCGGATGGCATCCGAGGCGCCGTTGCCGACCGTCACCATCGTGATCACGGCGGCAACCCCTATCACGACGCCCAACACCGTCAGGAGACTGCGCATCGGATTACGCCAAATCTGACGCATGGCGAGCAAGAAAGCATTCCAAATCATGCCGTCCTCCGATGGTCATCCCGAATCAAATACCCGTCCTTGAATACGATATGGCGGTGCGCGTATTCGGCCATGTCGGGCTCGTGAGTCACGAGCGCGACCGTAATGCCGTCCTCGGCGTTCAACTGCGAGAGCAACTCCATGATTTCGATGCTTCGGGCGCTGTCGAGACTGCCCGTCGGCTCGTCGGCGAGCAAGAGTTTCGGTCGGATCACGATGGCGCGCGCGATCGCCACGCGTTGCTGTTGCCCGCCCGAGAGTTCCGCGGGCGTGTGGTGTGCCCAGTTCGCCAACCCTACGCGCTCGAGTGCGGCCATGGCGAGTTCCCGCCGTTCCCGCCCAGGAAGGCCTCGGTAGAGAAGCGGCAGCTCGACGTTTTCAAGTGCGGTCGTACGCGCGAGCAAGTTGAAGCCTTGAAAAACGAATCCGAGGAACTTCCGGCGCAGGAGCGCCCGTTCGTCGGTCGAAAGCTTCTCGACGTGCAACCCCGAAAAGAGGTACTCGCCCCACGAAGGGCGGTCGAGCGCCCCGATGATGTTCATGACGGTCGACTTACCCGAGCCCGAGGGGCCCATGATGGCCACGAACTCGCCTTCGTTGATCGTCAGATCGATGTCGTGAAGGGCCACAAAGGCGGCTTCGCCCGTGCCGTAGCGCTTCCCGATGCCTCGCAGTTCGATGAGCGGCGTCATCTCCGGTCGCCTCCGTTACTTCGCAGCGGCACGGCGCTGATCGACCACCACGGCGTCGCCTTCGGCCAATTCACCCGAAACGATTTCGGTACGGGCGCCGTCCGTCAGCCCCGTCGTCACCTGTACGGGGACGGCCTGACCGTTTCGGAGCACATACACCGTCCGCTCGGTTTCACCGTGCTGTGTCACGTCCTTCGCGCTCTTGGTGCCGCCGTCGTGGGGACCGCGCATCATCATGGCCGACATGCCCGAGGGGGCCGCCTTTTCAGCGCGCGGCGTGAAGCGCAGCGCCGAATTCGGCACGAGCAGAACGTCCGACTTCTCGGCGGTGAGAATCGTGGCCGAAGCCGTCATGCCCGGGCGCAAAAGGAGGTCCGAATTATCGACGTTCAGGTACGTTGTATAGGTGACGACGTTTTCGGTTTCGGTCGAACCGAAAGCCACCTTCTTCAATTCGGCGGGGAAACGACGGTTCGGGTACGAGCTCACCGTGAAATACGCGATTTGCCCCGTCTTCACGACCCCGATGTCCGCCTCGTCGACGTCGACGCGCAATTCAAGCTCACGCAGATCCGTCGCGAGCGTGAGAAGTTCGACGGCCTGAAGGCTCGCCGCAACGGCATAGCCCGGTTCGACCGAACGCGCAAGGACGACCCCGTTGATGGGCGATTTGATCTGCGCCTTTTCAAGGTCGGTTTGCGCGGTTGCAAGCGAGGCTTGCGCGTCGTCGATCGCGGCGCGGGCCACGTCCACCGAGGCGCTCGCCGTCTTGACGACCGCCTGCTGCTGGTCCAAATCGGCCGCCGACGGCATCTTGCCTTCGGAGAGTCGGTTGAGTTCCTTCATGCGCTTGTAGCGAAGTTCGGCTTCGTTGAGCGTCGCCCGGCTTTCCGCGAGTTGCGCCTTGGCGCTCGTCAGGCTCGCACGCGCGCTCGCCACTTTCGCTTCAAGGTTGCGGGTGTCGAGTTCGATTAGCGTTTGACCCTCGACGACTTTATCGTTCACGTCAACGTTCACCTGCCGGACGATCCCCGAGAGCTCGGAGCCGAGCGTCACGGTACGCATCGGATTGAGCGTACCGTCTGCGGAAACGGTCACGGAGAGGTTGCCGCGCTCGACCGTTTCGGTGACGTAGGAAGGTCCGGAACCCTCGTCCATCGACGCGTACCAATACCAGCCGCCCGCACCCGCAAGGGCGACCGCCGCCCCCCAGATCGCCGCGCGCACGTACCAAGGCCGACGGCGTCCGTCGTCGAGCAACTCGCGGGCGGTTTTCGTTTGATTTTCCTTTTCGGTCATGGTTCTCATTCCTTCTCCGTTTCCGTCACGTCGCCGGAGGCACGTTCTGCGGCCGATTTTTCACGTTCGGCTTCTCCGACGGCCCAACCGCCCCCGACGGCGCGGTAGAGCATGATGTAGTTGTTCGCGCGCTCGGCGCGGTTCGAGAGCTCCGTATCTTCCGCTCCGAGCAACGTGCGCTCGGTCGAAAGGACCATCGTGTAGTCACCGATCCCGGCGTTGTATTCGAGCTTGGCGAGCATCGCGGCCGAACGCGCGTGTTCGACGGCCAGGCTCAGGTCGCGAGCGCGCCGCTCGGAACTCTCGATCCCCGTCAGGGCGTTTTGCGTGTTCTCCAGAGCCGAAAGCAACACCGACACATAGTTCGCACGTTGCCGGTCAAGTTCGGCCGCGGCCGTTTCTTCGGCGGCGACGAGCGACCCCCAGTTGAGTACCGGAAGCGTCAGCGCGGCGGCAAGCCCCGCCACACCGGTGCCACTCGCGCCGAGCGCGCCCACGGTGGCCGCGTCCGTACCGATGTTCCCCGTCAAACCGAGCGTCGGAAACCAGTCGCTCTTGGCGCTTCTGAGTGTAAGAACCGCCCCTTCGAGCGAACGCAACGCGCTACGCACGTCGGGTCGGCGTTCGAGCAGTTCGGCGGGCATCATCACGCGAGCTCCGTCGGGTGGTACCGGAATCGCACCCGAGACCCCGAAATCCATGGTATCGACGGGCTGCGCCGTAAGACGCGCGAGCGCGTTTTTGTACTGCTCGATGCTCGTCTCGAGTTGAGGCACCCGGGCACGCGCGGACGCGAGCTGCGTGAGCGCATCCTCGGCTTCCGAAGCACTCCCCATACCGGCTCGGTACTGCCAGTCGGCGATTTTGGCCGTCTCGGCATAGTTGGCGATGCTACGATGGGTGACCTCGAGGCTCGCTTCGGCCGCGCGCATGTTGACGTACGCCTGGGCCGTTTCCGCAGCCACCATTTCCCGCACGTCGGCCAACGTCAATTCGTAAGCGCGCACGGCTGCTTCTTCGGCCGAAGCACTGAAGTAGCGCGACCCCGCAAGATTCAGAGTCCACGAACCCGAAAGCCCCGCGTCGTACCCCGTCGTCGTACGACCGTTCGCCCGGTTGCGATTCGTTCCCGCATTGAGTTCGGCCGAAGGCCAGAGCGCCGCGTTGGCTCGGGTGAGCGACGCCCGGGCCGCGCGAAGATTCGCTTCGGCTCCGAGCACGTCGATGTTGGCGGCCTGCGCGCGTTCGATCAGTGCGATGAGCACGGGATCGCTCCAGCGCGCCCAGAAGTTCCGGAAGCTCTCGATTTCACCCGTTTCAACGCTTGCGCTCCACGCGCTCGGCGTCACGTCCCGGGCGAGCTTTTCCGTATCGGGAGGCGTCACGGCACAGCCTGCAACGAGCAGTACCGCAAGCGCCGGGAGAACCAGTCGAGTTGTAGTCATTGTGTCCGAATATCCTTATGAGGCCGACCGAACCGTCCGCGGCCGTTTCCACATTTGCATTGTGCAATAGCGTTCCGTCAAGAAACCTTAGCTCTCGTTAAAGTTCCAGCGGACGAACGTAACAAAAAGCTCCGAACGCTTTGTTAAGATCTTCCGAAGACCCCGATCTCGTTCAAACTCCACCCGCATCTTTACATCGCTCGCTATGGACAAAAAGCCCCGACGCATCCTACTCGTCGACGACGACGTGGAGCTCGTTACTCTGCTTGTCGACTACCTCACCCTCGAAGGCTTCGAAGCGGAAGGCGCGCACGACGGTCCCGACGGCCTTCATCGACTGGCGCTCGGCGACTTCGACCTGGTCGTTCTCGACGTGATGATGCCCGGCATGAACGGCATCGACGTACTGCGCGAAATCCGAAGCACGAACTCCGTGCCCGTTCTGATGCTCACCGCCAAAGGCGATCCGATCGAGCGCATCATCGGTCTGGAGCTCGGAGCCGACGACTACGTCGCCAAACCCTGCCCGCCGCGCGAACTCGTCGCGCGCATCAACGCGATTCTGAGGCGCGCAAGCCGTTGGGGCGCGCCGGACATGCCTCTCTCGGCAGGCCCCCTCACCATTTCGTCGACATCCCGAACAGTCACGGTGCACGACCAACCGATCGATCTGACGACGACCGAGTTTTCGCTCCTTGAGCTCCTCGCGCGTCAGATCGGCAAACCCGTTCCGAAGGAAGACATCTATCCGCGCGTGCTCGGCCGTACTATGGGGCCGTACGATCGCGCCATCGACGTACACGTCTCCTCGGTTCGCCACAAGCTCGCGGCCGTCGTCGGCAAAGCCGTCACGATCGACAGCATCCGAGGCATCGGCTATCAGCTCGTCGTCCACCCCGACGTTCCCGCATAAGCGCTTCGCGCGCGTTTCGGTCCGAGGTCCGCGCTCATGTACTTGCGTCCTTCGTTTCGCAGCCTCTTCTGGCGGCTTTTCGCGGGCCTCACTGTCGTGATCCTCGCAACCGCTGCACTCGTTTCCGTGACAGCGTACCTCACCCGCAAGCAGGACCTCGGCATCGGAACGATCGATTGGCGCATCAGCGGACAAAAGTCGGTTGAAGCAGCGCTTCTCGCCTATCGATACGGCGGCGAGACCGGACTCGTCGACTGGTTGACGAGCCCCTCGAACCACAATCCGACGGTGTATCTGCTCGCCGAAAACGGTCGCGAACTCAGCGGGCGTCCCGTGCCGCAACTCGCACTCGAGATGCTCGCCGCCCTGAAGGAGGAAGGACGCCTTCCCGCCAACGAGTCGGACGGAGGGGCCGTGCGTACGATCGAAATCGCCGGTCACCCCTACATGGTGTTCGCGACGCGCACAAACCCGATCCCCCTCAAAATCCGCTTTCTCCCGATGCAATTGCGCGGCCTCCCTCTGGTTCTCATCGGGTTCCTGACGACACTCATCGTTTTCGGCGTCGCCTGGGTGCTTGCGCTCTACTACACCCGTCCCTTGCGGCGGCTCGATCAGGCGATGGAGCGCTTTTCACTCGGCGAATTGAAGACCCGCGTCGAAGCGAGCATCGGTCCCGCGGACGACGAGATCGCCACGCTCGCCCGCGTGTTCGACCAAATGGCCGAACGCATCGAAGGACTCATCGAGCGGCAACGTCGTCTCTTTCACGACGTGAGCCACGAAGTGCGCAGTCCGCTCGCCCGCATCGACGTGGCGCTCGAATTGGCGCGGCGCGACCCGTCGCGCGTCGCCCCGAGTCTGGACCGCATCGAAAAAGAAGTGGCCTCCATCGACCGGCTGATCGAAGCACTCCTCACCTACGCGCGTCTCGAGAACAATGCCGGGCTGCGCGAAGCCCCCGTCGACGTCGAGGCACTTCTCGGCGAAGCAGGCGACAACGCGCGCTTCGAAGCCGAGACCCGAGCCGTGCGCGTCGAATCGAACTGGGGATCGGGACTTTTCGAAGGGGCCGAGCTGCTCGGCGACGGTCCTGCACTCCTTCGTGCGATCGACAACGTCGTTCGCAACGCCATTCGCTTCACGCCCGAAGGGGGCGTACTCGAACTCAAAGCGCAATGTCACGACCGAACGCTCGAACTCCTCTGCCGGGACGAAGGTCCCGGCGTGCCGCCCGAAGAACTCCCCGATCTCTTCCGCCCCTTCGTTCGGGGCAAGCGCGAATCGACTGGCACGGGGTTCGGCCTGGGGCTTGCGATCGCGCAAAAGTGCGTCGAGGGCCACAAAGGGCGCCTTGAGGCCACCAACCGCACCGACGGCCGGACAGGGCTCGTCGTGCGCTTCACGCTCCCCCTTGAGCGTTCGCCCCGAAAGGGCACATTTTGACGAGTTTCCCACCGATCGCGCGCACGACGCAAGACCTGCAAACCGCAACTGCGATCTTCGTCAACCCCGTAGTCCTTCTCATGGTCGAACCGTTCGCACAGGCGCAGAATGGTTGGACACGCTTCATCGACTTGAGGAGGATGATCATGAGCAACTACCTCACGGAAAACCTTCGTACCCTAGCGTTGGTAGGACACGGCTCCTGCGGCAAAACGTCGCTGATCGAAGCCATGCTCTACCGCTCCGGCATGATTCCCGAGCTCGGCACCGTCGAGAAAGGGAATACGATGTGCGACAACGATCCCCTCGAAAAGCAGGTGGGTCACTCGGTGCGCCTGGCTGTCGCCCACATCGATACGGCCATGCCCGACCTCACTCCGGTTCGCATTCACGTGCTTGACACCCCGGGGTATTCCGACTATCTCGGGCAGGACCTCTCGGCGCTTGACGCCGTCAAATCCGTAGCCGCGGTCGTCGATGCAACGCAAGGCGTCGAGATGCTCACCCGCCGCATGATGCAGGCTGCCAAGGACCGCAACCTCTGCCGCATGATCGTCGTCAACAAATTCGAAGATCCCGACGCGGACCTCGTCGGACTCTTAAGGGAAATGCAGGAAATCTGGGGGCCGGGCGTGCTTCCCATCAACCTGCCGACCAAGAACCGCACCCGCGTGATCGACTGCTTCGACCGCGACGAAGGCGATGCCGACATCATGAGTGTCGAAGAAGTTCACCGCGCATTCATTGAAAAAATCATCGAAGAAGACGATGCGATGCTTGAGCGTTACCTCGAAGAAGGGAACGTCGATCCGCGTCTTTTGCACCCGCTAGTCACGAAAGCGTTGCGAGAAGGGCACGTGATACCGGTGTGCTTCGTCTCCGCGAAGAACCTCATCGGCATCCGCGATTTCATGAAGGTAATCATCCGTCATCTACCGAGCCCGGCGGAAGCCAACGACGCGCTCTTTCTTAATGCCGACGGCACACCCTTCGTGACGAAGCCTGACAAGGATCTGCCCGTCGTCGCCCAGGTCTTCAAGATCGTGAACGACCCCTACATCGGCAAAATCGGCGTCTTCCGCGTGCATCAGGGCACGATCACGAAGGACTCCGTCCTCTACGTCGACGACGAGAAAAAGCCCGTCAAGGCCGCTCACCCGCTCATCCTACAGGGTAAAAACACGGCCGAAACGGATCGTCTCTCGCCCGGAGACATCGGCGCGCTCGCCAAGATCGACGAACTTCGCTACGGCTCCGTCATCCACGGCGATCCGGCGCTGACAGGTGTGCACATGCGGCCGATCGACTTCCCGAAGCCCATGTACGGCCTTGCGGTGAAGCCCGCACGACGCGGCGACGAAAGCCGCATGAGCGAAGTGCTTGCCAAGATGCAATCGGAAGACCCGACGATGGCCGTCGACCACGACACGGTACTCAACGAAACCGTCATCCGCGGGTTGACGGACATGCACGTACGCTCGATTCTCGAGCGCATGAAGATCAACTTCAAGCTTGAAGTCGAAACCTCCGCACCCTCGATTCCGTATCGGGAAACCGTCTCGGCACCCGCCGAAGGGCATGCCCGCCACAAGAAGCAAACGGGCGGTGCGGGGCAGTTCGGCGAAGTCTATCTGCGCATCGAGCCGCTGCCGCGCGGCGCCGGGTTCGAATTCGTCGACGAAGTGAAGGGCGGCGCGATCCCATACAACCTCATCCCTGCCGTTGAAAAGGGAGTTCGCGAAGTACTCGACACGGGCTTTGTCGCGGGCTACCCCATCCAGGACGTACGCGTCACGGTCTACGACGGCAAGAGCCACCCCGTGGACTCGAAGGAAGTAGCCTTCGTTTCGGCCGGTCGCAAGGCCTTCCTCGACGCCCTCGCCAAATCGGAACCTCAGGTACTCGAACCGATTGTCCGACTCGAAATCACCGCCCCCGAATCCTACATGGGCGACATCGTCGGCGACCTCTCGAGTCGCCGAGGTCAGGTGAGCGGCACGGAAAATCTCCCGGGCGGGCTCATGGTGATTCTCGGCACCGCGCCGCTTTCGGAACTCGACGGCTACGCCACCCGACTTCATGCGATCACGCAGGGTACGGGCGCCTGGACGATGGAACTCGAAGCCTATCAGCCCGTTCCCACCCAGAAACAGGCCGAACTGGCGTCGAAATTCCAACGCAAAGACGAGGAGGACTGAGTTTGACGGGTGTTCGGGGCGCCTCCTGAGGCCGCCCTGATCGACGCGCAGACGCGCCGGGGCAATCATTTCCGGCGCGTTTTTCGTATAATCGGCAGTTCTCACTGGTTCCATGCGGGGCGCTTCGCCGCCCCAGAAAAAGATGCCGATTTACGCTTATAAATGCGCTTCCTGCGGGTTCGAAAAGGACTTCCTGCAGAAGATGAGCGACAAGCCCCTGACGACCTGCCCGAAGTGCGGCAAGGACACGTTCCGCAAAGAGCTCTCCGCTCCGGGGTTCGAGCTCAAGGGAAACGGTTGGGCCGCCACCGACTTCAACGGCGGCCACAAGGCGTTGCCCGCCTCGCACGCCAAACCCGGTAAGTGACCCCCTTCGAGGAGTCTCCGAAAGCCGCGTTCATCGCGCCGTGAAGAGCGCCGAAACGCGGCTTTTTTCTTGTTTATCCGCCTCAATGCTTAAAAAATACTTCACCGCCGGGCTCCTGCTCTGGATCCCGCTCGCCGTCACCTTCTGGGTGCTCGAAACCATCATCCGCTGGAGCGACTCGATCGTCGAAGCACTGCCCCCGCACCTGCGTCCCGACGCGTTCATCGGCATGCACGTCCCGGGGATCGGCCTCGTGATGGCGGCCATCGCCGTATTCGTCACGGGCATCCTTGCGGCCAACTTCATCGGTCAGTGGGTGCTGCGCCTCTGGGAGGCGCTCCTCAACCGCATTCCCTTCGTGCGTCCGCTCTATTCGGGCGCCAAACAGATCACTTCGACCCTGCTTTCCGATCAGACGGAAAGTTTCAAGGAAGTCGTTCTCATCGAATTCCCCAACAAGGGACAGTGGACCTACGGCTTCACCGTATCGACGCCCTCCGAAGCCACGCGCGCGACGCTCGACATGCCGGACCTCGTCACGGTCTACGTGCCCACGGCTCCGAACCCCACGTCGGGCTACGTGGTGATGACCCGTCGCTCGGCTCTGCATCCGTCTCATGTGACGGTCGACGAAGCGTTGAAGTTCCACCTATCCCTCGGCGTCATGACGCCCTCCGGGGCCTCCAAATCGGAAACGGAACCGACCAAAAAAAGCTAATAGCGCTACACTTGCCGTCATGTGCGTGCCTTCGGCACGCGGCACCGAAACCATGAAGAGCCGCCGAGGCGCCCGGCGCGACCGAGGCGGCCCAGAACACCATTGACGCGAAGGCGGTCTCCGCCTCAACGTTTCCATTTCGTCCCGCACCGTTCTTTCCCGGCGGTGCATTTTTCTCGGAGCAACTATGCGTACCGTGTACTCTGGCTTGGTCGACGAGTCCTTCATCGGCCAGACTGTGACTCTCTACGGCTGGGCTCATCGTCGTCGCGACCACGGCGGCGTGATCTTCATCGACCTGCGCGACCGCGAGGGCCTCGTTCAGGTCGTCTGCGACCCGGACCGTCCGGAAGTCTTCGCCACCGCCGACAAGTGCCGCAACGAATACTGCCTGAAGGTGGTCGGTCTCGTTCGCGCCCGTCCGGAAGGCACGAAGAACGACAACCTCATCTCGGGCGGCGTCGAAGTGCTCTGCCACGAGCTTGAAATTCTCAACGCCTCGGTTACGCCTCCGTTCCATCTCGACGACGAAAACCTTTCGGAAACGACGCGCCTCACGTACCGCGTGCTCGACCTGCGTCGTCCCCAGATGCAGAAGAACCTCCGCCTGCGCTACCGCGCCGCGATGGCCTTCCGCAAGTACCTCGACAACAACGGCTTCATCGACATCGAAACGCCGATGCTCACCCGTTCGACCCCCGAAGGCGCCCGCGACTACCTCGTGCCCTCGCGCGTTCAGGACGGTTGCTTCTACGCTCTGCCGCAATCGCCCCAGCTCTTCAAGCAGCTCCTGATGATGGCCGGGTTCGACCGTTACTACCAGATCGTGAAGTGCTTCCGCGACGAAGACCTCCGTGCGGACCGTCAGCCCGAATTCACTCAGGTCGATATCGAAACGTCTTTCCTCAACATGGACGAAATCCGCGCCATCATGGAAGACCTGATGCGCACGGTCTTCAAGGAAGTGCTCGACGTCGAACTCGCCAATCCCTTCCCCGTCATGCAGTGGGACGACGCCATGGCCAAGTACGGCTCCGACAAGCCGGACCTGCGTGTCAACCTCCAGCTCGTCGAAGTCACCGACATCGTGGCCGAATCGCAGTTCAAGGTCTTCTCAAGCGTGAAGTCCCTGCACAACGGCAAGGTCGTCGCTCTGCGCGTTCCGGGCGCCTGCACGATGCCGCGTTCCGAAATCGACGCCTACACCGAATTCGTCAAGATCTACGGCGCCAAGGGTCTCGCCTACATCAAGGTCAATGAAGCCGCCCGCGGTCGCGAAGGCCTCCAGAGCCCGATCGTCAAGAACCTCTCCGACGATGAACTCGCCCAGATCATCGCTCGCACGGGCGCCAAAGACGGCGACGTCATCTTCTTCGGTGCCGACAAGGCCAAGGTCGTTTGGGACAGTCTCGGTGCTCTGCGTCTCAAGATCGGCCACTCGGAATTCGGCAAGTCGACCGGCCTCTTCACGCCGGGCTGGAAGCCCCTCTGGGTCATCAACTTCCCGATGTTCGAATACTCGGAAGAAGACCAGCGCTGGGTTTCCTGCCACCATCCGTTCACGTGTCCCCTGGACGGCCACGAAGACAAGCTCCTCACGGATCCGGAACACTGCTACGCCAAGGCCTACGATATGGTTCTCAACGGCTGGGAAGTGGGCGGCGGTTCCATCCGAATCCACCGTGAAGAAGTGCAGGAAAAGGTCTTCGAAGCCCTCAAGATTGGCAAGGAAGAAGCCCGTCAGAAGTTTGGCTTCCTGCTCGACGCCCTCCAGTTCGGTGCGCCTCCCCACGGCGGCATCGCCTTCGGCCTCGACCGCATCGCCACGATGATGTGCGGCGCCGATTCGATCCGCGACGTGATTGCGTTCCCGAAGACGCAGCGCGCCCAGTGTCTGCTCACGCAGGCCCCGGCTCCCGTTGAAGAAAAGCAGTTGCGCGAACTGCATATCCGTCTGCGCAACGAGCCCAAAAAGGAACACGATATCGCCGGGCAGTAATTCCCGACTCGTGTTACATTGACCATCCTTAGGCATTTCGAAGATTTTTCTTCAAAATGTCGGGAGCAAAACCGGTTCTTTCTCCATGATCGGGCACTTAAACGGAGAGAGAGCCGGTTTTACTTTTTCTCCCTCCGATTTTGCTTCGGGGCGTCCTCTTCCTCCCTGCGCCTCAGAACGTCGTTCCAGTCCTCCCCCTCCCGCTCGGGTTCGAAAACCCTCACGGCCAGCGTCGGATGATCTCGCTTGAGTCGCCGTGCGAGCTCGTACGCGCCGGCAATTCCCGCAAACGATCGATCGTTGTCCGCATAGATGCGCAATTCGCGCACCCCGTCGGGGAGCGTACGAAACCTCTCGTACCCGCCCACCGAAATCACCGACCAAACCGGAACCCCTTCCGTCTCGTGCACGGAAAGCGCGGTCTCGATCCCTTCTGCCAGACACAGGATGCTTGAGGGCGGAAAGAGCCGCACGAACCCTTCGCCGAGTTCGCCCGCCGTCAACTTCTTCGCCGCCGCAACGGGCGCTTTTTCTCCGAACTCCGTCAGATACGTGCGATGCAAGGCCGTCATCCGTCCCTCGGGATCCGTAACGCGCGCCAAGAGGGCGGACCAAACCGACGTACCCTCGTCTGACCAATACGGCTCCCTGGAAAACCACCTTAGCTCGGTACAACCATCGAGATGTCGGATCCCCCGACGCCGCAAATAACGCGCGGCAGGCGTATCGGCGTCCAGGTCGATCGACTCAGCTTCGTTCCAGTGCGCTTCGAGCGCCGCCCGACGGCGTCGCTTCGCCGCTTCCGCGTCCCTAGCTTCGCGCTGCGCACGCCGCTCTTCGCGCGCCGCCCCCGGGGAGGGGGCGGCATTGCGGGGCGGAAGTCCCAGGAACGATTCGATGAATTCGAGCGTTTCGAAAAACGTCGCGTGCCGAAACGATCGTACGAGACGAATACCGTCCCCAGCTCCGCATCCGCGGCAAAACCACATGCCGTGGTCGGGTTCGCGCTTGGAGAGAAACGTAAAACGGTCCGTGCCGCCGCAAAGCGGACACGGACGATTGGGCTTTGCGAAGTGTCGGGAGTTCATCCCGGCTGCTTCGAAAATTTGCGGCCAACGTCCTTCGGCCGCCCGAAAGATCCGATCGATGCGCTCGCGGTTTTGCATGCGTGTTGAGGTACGGGCGTTCACTTTGCAAACGTCGACCGCACCGCCTCCTTTCTGAGTCCGAACAATCATCGGCCGCCTCCGCGGTCCGCGCAACGCTTCGCCCCCTGACGGCACTTCAAGTTCCCGTTCGGGACACAATGCGCCTCGAAAAAAAAGCGGGCGACACGAACGTCGCCCGACTACGTTAACAAATTCCCAAAGAAGCGGTCGGGGCGCACAGAGCCGCCCGCACCGCCTCAGGGCCACCAGTTGTCGCGATCCCGCCAAGGGTCGGTCGTATAGCCCACTTCTGTGACGATCCCCTTCGTATCGAACTGCACCCAACAGGCCATGTAGAAAAAACCCTCATCCAGGAACCGATACATCCAGGCGGTTTCGTTTTTCAGATGGAATTTGTACTTCTGCGCGCAGGGCCCGAAGAGATCGAACACTTCCCGCTGCGTAGTAACACCCGGTTTGATAAGTGCAAAATGCTCCCGATCAAGAATATTTTCTTTGGCAAGAAGTTTGCCAGAAGCATCGAAGGTAAGCCACCAGACCTCTTGAGACATTGGTTGCATGGAGTAAACCCAGCGCGATCCGCCATCCGCGAGTGTTACGCGTGCGTCGGGCGCGCCAAGCTCGGTTTCGACTGCTCCTTCGCTCATCGAGAGTTCCATCAATTGCGGGTGCGCACAACCCGCGACGACCAAGGTCGCCGCAACGGCCGCCGCCAAATTTTTCCATTTCATCGTGAACCCCCTCCTGAAAAACGCGCGTCCGCTCTCCGTCGCCATTTCGCTGCTTCAGCGCTTGAGCGACTCAACGGGCGCCTTCTTTTCTTCGTAATCGCACGCAAGAGCGTCGACGAGTCCGTGCATCGCCGCACGGAAAGCGTCCTTGCCGACACCGAGCAACACGGCATCTTCGAACTGCTCCTGCAAGAGCTCGACCGCCTCTTCCCAATTTTCGGCAAGCACCTTGACGGACTCCGTACAGGATACGACGGTACCGTCCGCACGGTACCAGGCTTTGGGAGCGGGAATATCGACCATCATGCCTCCTTCAGAGCGTGCGGCTGCCCGTAGGTACGGAATTTGGCGACGATACGTCGCATTTCTTCGTCGTCGATCAGCCGGGGCTCGCCCAACTGACGCACCGTCACGTACTGACGGGCGAGATTTTCGACCTCGTGGGCGAGTCGGAGCGCCCGCTCCAACGTGCTTCCGAGCGCGATCACGCCGTGGTGTTCGAGTAGCGCGGCGTCTTTTTCGCGCACGCCCTCGGCCACCGCTCGGGCCAATTCGGGCGTGCCGAAGGTGGCGTATGGTACGACGTCGACGGACGTCCCCCCTGCCGCGGCCACCATGTAGTGAAAAGCCGGAATCGGGAGGTTCTGACATGCCAACGCCGTCGCAAAGCACGAGTGCGTGTGCACCACGGCCCCCGCGTCGGGACGCACGGCATAGATACGCTCGTGCATTTCCCATTCGCTCGAAGGCGCGCGGCGGCCTCGAGCATACTCAAGACTCGGCTTCGCCCCGAAGGGAACGAAAACGAGATCGTCGGGCACGAGTTCGTCGTAGGGAACCCCGGTCGGCGTCACGAGCATGCCGCACTCTCCCTCGGACACCACACGCGCCGAAACGTTGCCGGACTTGTTGACGTTGATACCGAGACGATTCATGGCCTGCGCGGTTTCGATCACCGCCCGTCGGACCGCAATGTCGTCCGCGGGGCACGCTACGATCGTCGTCACGACGCACCTCCTTCGGGAAGCAGCTTGTCGGCGAAAACCGACGTCAGATCGGTGGGTGCCACCACCCCGCGCTCGGTGATAAGGCCGGTGACGAAGCGATTGTGCGTCACGTCGAAAGCGGGGTTCGCGACGGCCTCTTCGACGGGCGCAATCTGCACCGCAGCGATGCGTCCCGTCGAATCGACGCCGCGCACGGAGAGGATTTCGGACGAAGCACGATTTTCGATCGGAATCTGACGCTTGCCATCGGTCAGCTTCCAGTCGATCGTAGACGAGGGCGCCGCCACGTAGAAGGGCACCTCGTTGTCGTGCGCGGCGAGCGCCTTGAGGTACGTGCCGATCTTGTTGGCCACATCGCCGCGCCGCGTGATGCGGTCGGCACCCACGATGACGAGGTCGACGTCGCCATGCTGCATCAGCTGCCCGCCCGCGTTGTCCGCAATGATCGTGTGCGGCACGCCGTGCTGGGCGAGCTCCCACGCGGTCAACAATCCCTGATTGCGCGGACGGGTCTCGTCGACCCAAACGTGTAGGGGCGTTCCGCGTTCAAACGCCGCATAAATCGGTGCGAGCGCCGTACCGTAGTCGACGGTGGCAAGCCAACCCGCGTTGCAATGCGTGAGGATGTTCACGGGACGACGCAACTTCTGGTAGAGGTCCGCGATGAGCGGCGCCCCGGCCTCGCCGATCGCGCGGCACGTGAGCACGTCTTCCTGCGTCATGGCTTCGGCAAGTTTCACCGCCGCGTCGAATCGCAGCGAAGGTTCGCGCGGCAAGAGGGCACCCATCATGCGATGCACGGCCCACGAGAGATTCACGGCCGTGGGGCGCGCGTTGGCGATGGCGTCGGCCGCCGCAAGCAGAGCGGTGTTTTCCGGATCTTCTTTCGCAGCGAGCACGACGCCCCACGCTCCGGTGATGCCGATCAGAGGCGCTCCGCGCACGCGCATGTTGGCAATGGCTTCCACGCAGTCGCGCCAGTCGTTGAGCACGCGCGTTTCGTAGTGATAGGGAAGCGAAGTCTGATCGACGATCTCGACCGCCGTACCGCCGTCTAGCGATCGAATGCTGCGGGTGGGAATGCCATTGACTTTCATGGAGACAAATCCTTGAGAGAGGAGGAACGTACGGGCGCACGAAAGCGGAACACCTCGGATAAAAACCGCGCCGATTCCGCGGAAAAATCCGCCCGCATCGGCGTGTATTTCAAGTGTAGCAGGGGGCGTCGAACGTGCCCCGTCGGAGAACCCAGAGCGCCGCCGACACGGCCGAACTTCGTTATCCTTGGAAACATCGTCTTCCCGTTTGCCCTCACGCGCTTCCGTTCGCCACGCGCCATGGAAACCTTTTCCCTTCAGCGACTCCTGAATCCCCGATCAATCGCCGTCGTCGGGGCGAGCGATCGTCCGGAGAGCCGGGGCTTTTTCGTCTGGCAGTCGATCTCGAAGAGCCGCAACGGACGCACCGTCTGGCCCGTCAACCCGAAGTACCGTTACATCGGCAATGACCCCTGCCACGCGCGCGTCGACGACCTGCCCGGAGCGCCCGACCTCGCCGTCGTCACGTTGCGTTCCGCCCTCATTCCCGACACCCTCGAAGCGCTGGCGCGCAAGGGAACGCTCGGCGTAGTCGTCGCCCCCGAAGAGGAGCACCTCTTCGTCGAAGGCGAACTCTCGCGTCGGATGCTTGACATCGTCCATCGCACGGGATTGCGCGTCATCGGCCCCGATTCGATCGGTCTTATGTGCCCGCCCTCGGGGCTCAACGCAAGCTACTGGCCCGATACGCCCCGAACGGGCGGCATCGCGCTAGTTACGCAGTCGGCCCTGATCGCCACCGCACTGCTCGACGACCTCGCAGACGTCCGTACGGGCTTTTCAGGCGTCGTCAATACGGGAGCCGACATCGACCTTTCGATTTCGGACTGGATCGAACACTTCGCCGACGACGCCCGGACGCGCGTACTCGCGCTGCAAATCGAAGGCCTGCGGCGTCCGAGAGCCTTTTACAGCGCGCTCTCCTACGCCGCCTCCCGCAAACCCGTCGTGATTCTTCATTCGAGCTCGAACGCAGGCTTTTCCGGCGATCGCCTCTCCTGCCATCGTTTCGGCACGCACGCCGGACGCGGACTCGTTTTCGACGCTCTCGTGCGACGCGCGGGCGCGCAGTGCGTATCCGACTTCCGTCAGTTTGCCAGTGCCGTCGTAGCGCTCGCATCGTGTCCCGTACCCTTTCTTCGGGGCGACGCCGAAGAAGGCTCGCGCGTTGCGGTACTCTCGAACGGCACGGGCTTTGCCCTGATGGCAGCCGAAGCCGCAGAGCGTCACGGCATGCACCTGAGCGGGCTTGCCAATTCGACGATTCACGAGTTACAACGCACATTCCCAAGTCCGCAGCTACCCGTCAATCCCGTGGTGGTCGGCGCGGCCTCGAGCGCCGAGCGCCTGAGCAAAACGCTCGACATCGTTCTCAAAGATCCGTCCGTGGAAGGAGCGCTCGTCACCGTCGCTCCGGGCCCCTCGACGCCCGTCGATCCCACGTTTCGACTGCTCGCCCACACGGCGCGCACGACCACGAAACCCGTCATCCTTTCCTGGGCGAGCGAACGGATTTCACACGCCGTGCGGGTTCAGCTTGCGCACGCCCCCGAAGCACGCATCGCCGCCGTCCGTTCGCCGACGGCGGCCGTGGGCGCCATGGCGGCTCTCTTTCGCGAAGCACGGCTCAAGCACGACAAACGGCGCATTCCCCTGCGACAAACGCCCCGTCTCGCCGAGGAGGCGCTTGCGCGCGTCCGTGCGGTTCTGCGCGCGCCTCTCGACGCGGAGCGTATCGTCCTCTCAGGCGAAGAAACGCGGCGTCTCTGCGAAGCCGCAGACCTCGGCACGACGCCTGAACGGCCCGATTCGACTCGACCGATCCTCAAGCTTGAACTCAACCGCGACGATGTCCTCGGGACTTACGTACGTACTAGTCTCGGAGGAGACTTCGGAAAAATCTGCACGGACGAAGTCGCCGCACTACCGCCCCTGGCGCTCGACGAAGCGCTCCGGTGCGTGCGCTCGACGCGCATCGGCGGAGCGCTTTCCGACGAGGAAGCGCTCGGCGCGGCCCGCGCGCTCGCGCGGCTTGCCGAATTGGGAGAACGCATTCCCGCTCTCGTCGAAATCACGCTCGAGCATGCGGCAAACACCGCCCCCGAAGCATTTTTCTGCCCTCGCGTGCGGATTTGCAAGGCCGCGCTCGAAGCCTCGGCGGAAAGCCCGCACCTTACCGTATGTCCGCCCCCAGTCGAGTACGAAACGCCTGCGGGCGGGACGCCCGAGGAAACTTATCGCCTGAGAACGCTCGTCGAAAACGATTTCCCCGCGATGAAGGACTTCGTCGCAAGCCTTTCCGATCAAAGCTTTTTCCTTCGCTTTCACAATTCGGCCCGCCTCTCCGACGAACGCGTCGCCGCTCTGTGCCGTCTCGACTACGAGCGCGAAACGGCCGTCCTCGTCGAAGCGATCGACCGTACGAATGAGAATGCGCGGCGCATCGCCGCCGTGGGTCGCTGGGGACGCACGAAGGCACCCGGAGACGCCGAATTCGGCATCGTCGTACACGACCGCGATCAGCGCCGCGGCCTCGCGCGCCTCGTCATGGGCGAACTCGAAGCGCGGGCCGCCCGCGCTGGGATTTCCACCCTCACGGGTTACGTGCTCCGGGGCAACAACGCCATGGACGGTCTCATGCGTGCGCTCGGCTACGCATCGCATACGAGCGCGGGCGAAGACACCGTGACCTGGGTGAAGTCGATCGGCCCGCGCCCCTGATAAGATGACGTCGTCCTTTTTTCCTCAGGAATTTGCGAAGTCATGTCCATTGTTTCCAAGCTCGAATTCGGTGTTCTTCGTCTGACGATCCGCCGCCCCGAACGCCGCAACACGATCACCTCCGACATGTTCGCCTCGCTCTCCGAAGCGCTTCGGAGCGCCGAAGCAGACCCAGGCGTTCGCGTCGTTCTCATCGAAGGCGAAGGAGCCGTATTCTCGGCGGGCGCCGACCTTGAGGAGAGCCTCAAAACCCCGGATCGGATCGATCGGGAAATGAGCGACTTCTTCACGGTGTTGCGCCGCTTCCCGAAGCCCGTCGTCGCGTTGGTGGCGGGCCCGGCCGTCGGGGAAGCGTTCGCGATGCTCCTCTATTGCGACCTGGTCTACGCGGGCACGAAGGCCCTCTTCAGCATTCCCTCCGTAGCGCTTGCGCGCACGCCTCGATTCGGCGTCGCGCACGTGATGACGAGTGCCGCGGGCTATCCGAAGGCCGCCGAAAAACTCCTTCTCTCGGAACCCCTCACCGCCGACGAAGCGGCCGCCATGCGCCTCGTGACTGCCGTGATCGATGATGACGAGCTGGCTCAGACCGTAGCAGCCAAAGCCGCGCGGCTTGCCGTGCTGCCTCCGGAAGCGGTCGCCGAAACGAAGCGCCTCATGCGCCTTGTGCGCGACCGTCAGATCGAAGCGCTTGCCGACGAAGAAGAGGAAACGTACGCGCGACGCGTTCGCTCGGCCGAAGCCGCCGAAGCTCTGAAGGCCTTCACGGAAGGTCGCAAACCTGTCTTCCGTCCCGAAGGATCGGACGGTTCGGGCGAAGCCTGATTCACGCAAAGCGCGCACTATTTCGGTGCGCTCCAAACAACCCGAACGCACCTTAATGGTGCACGCAGTATTAAAACGGCGTCCCGTTTTCGGGACGCCGTTTTTCGTTCCTTATCAGGGAAAACCCCTTATCTCTCAAAATAAATCCTTAATTTTCAATACATTATTACATCCCCTACACGGTCGACGCGATGTTTGGCACGGGTCTTGCTTCTTATAACAACAAGGTCCCTCGCGTCCCTAGGACGGATTCGACCCCACGATTTATGACAGACGCACTCAGGAGGTCATCATGATCCGCTCCCGCATCGCCACGCTCGCTCTTGCCGCTCTTCTTTCCGCTTCGACTCTTGCAGGCGCCGCAGAACTGACGGGGACGCTCAAAAAGGTGAGCGAAAGCGGCACGCTCACGATCGGCTATCGGGAGAGCTCCGTGCCCTTCTCCTACCTTCTCTCCGACGGCAAGCCTGCGGGTTACGCGTTCGAAGTCTGTCGCGCCGTGGGCGAAGCCGTGAAAGCCGAGCTCAACATGCCCAACCTCAAGATCCGCTACCAGGCGGTCACGTCGGCCAATCGCATTCCCCTCATTCAGAACGGCACGGTCGACATCGAATGCGGCTCCACGACGAATTCGCTCGTGCGTCAGCGCGAAGCCGCCTTCGGCACGAACTACTTCGGCATCCAGGTGACGGCCGCCGTCGCAAAGTCGAGCAACATCCGCTCGCTCAAAGATCTCAACGGCAAGAACATCGCGGTCACCTCTGGTACGACCTCAGTGGCACTTCTGAAGAAGTACGAAAAGGCCAACGGCCTGCGCTTTCGCCTTCTCATGACGAAGGACTTCGCCGAAGCCATGCAGCTCGTGGCGAATCACCGCGCCGACGCCTTCGTGATCGACGACGTGCTCCTTGCGGGTCAGATCGCCAACCTCGACAATCCGCAGGACTTCATGATCCTCGACGAGTCGCTCTCGGTCGAACCCTACGGGCCGATGTTCCGCAAGGACGATCCCGCCTTCAAGGCGCTCGTTGATCGGACCGTGACGAACCTCATCACTTCCGGCAAGTTGGCCGAGCTCTACACGACCTGGTTCGAACGTCCCATTCCCCCGAAGAACGTCAATCTCAACTTCCCGATGAATTCCTACACCAAGGAACTCTTCGCCAACCCGAGCGATCGGGGGATTTAACGCTTCCGACAGTCATTTGCCGGAGGCGGCCGACTAGCGACAACCTGAAACCGCCTCCGGCTTTTTCTTTTTTCCCCGCACGAACCGTGCGCGGGCACACCCGATCGTCCCCGCGGGGGCGAGTGCAAAGGAGTTCGTCTCATGGCCATCAACATCGGCTTCGAAACGCTTTTTGAAACTTCGCTCCTGTCGGACGATCCGTGGTGGCTCTACATCCTCGAAGGTGCGGGCTGGACGATCGGTCTACACGTTGCGGCTTTCACGCTCGCGCTCGTCGTCGGGATAGTCGTCGGCACGTTGCGCACAAGCCCGAACCGCACGGTACGCGGCCTGTGCGAAGCCTGGATCGAGCTCTTTCGCAACATTCCGCTCCTTGTTCAGATCTTCATCTGGTACTTCGTCGTGCCGGAGTTCCTCCCCTGGTACAAGGACTGGATGATCAACAACGACCCCGTCCTCTCGCAGTTTCTCTCCGCGTTCCTCTGCCTCGGCCTCTTCACCTCTTCGCGCGTGGCCGAACAGGTTCGTGCCGGAATCTGCTCGATTCCCCCGGGTTTGCCAAACGCGGCCCGCGCGCTCGGGCTCACCCGCGTGCAAGCCTACCGTTACGTGATCCTGCCGATGGCGCTGCGACTCGTGTTGCCTCCGCTCACGAGCGAAGCCATGAACCTCGTCAAGAACACCGCCATCGTGATTACGATCGGACTTTCCGACATCACGATGCGCGCCAACGAAATGGGCGAAAACACGTTCCAGTTCTTCGCCGCCTATTGCTGGGCGACCTTCCTCTACATCGTCATTTCGCTCGCGGTGAATCGCATCATGGCGTTTCTCGAACGCCGCACCGCCGTCCCCGGCTTCATTGCCGCCCGCAACTGATTTCCGGGAGTTGACTCCATGACCATCGACTTTTCCAGCATCACCGAATCGGCCGACTTTCTGATGGCCGGCGCGGCCTACACGCTCGAACTCACCGCCGTCACGACGGCGGGGGGGCTCACGCTCGGCACGCTCCTGGCGCTTGCCCGCCTTTCAAGCCGCTCCTGGCTCTCGCGACCCGCGAAGTTCTATGTCGACCTCATGCGCTCGGTGCCGCTCGTCCTGGTGCTTTTCTGGTTTTTTCTCCTCATGCCGGAAATTCTGCGGCTCCTCTTCGCGCTCGATCACGCGGTCATGATCGGTCCCGACATGACGGCCGTCGTCACCTTCGTTCTCTTCGAGGCCGCGTACTTCGCGGAAATCATGCGTGCGGGCATCCAGTCCGTGAAAAAAGGACAGTTCGCCGCCGCCATGGGTTTGGGCTTCTCCTACGGGCAAACGATGCGCTATGTCGTGTTGCCGCAGGCCGTTCGCAACATGTTGCCCGTGCTTCTGACGCAGATCATCATTCTCTTTCAGGACACGAGTCTCGTGTACGTCATCAGCGGCAACGACTTCCTCGGTGCCGTTTCGAAGATCGCACAACGTGACGGTGAACTCGTTTTGATGTACTCTTTTGCGGCGCTTTGCTATTTGGCCGTTTCGCTTTCGTTGTCTCTGCTCATTCGTCGCCTGCAGACCAACCTTGCGACTCGATAATCCCGCCTACCTCCCCCCAAGAACAAGGATCCCCCTCATGGCAATGATTGAAATCAAAAACATCAGCAAGTGGTACGGCAACTTCCAGGTCCTCAAGGACTGCTCGGTCGAGGTCGAGAAGGGCGAAGTCGTCGTTGTTTGCGGCCCGTCCGGTTCCGGCAAATCCACGCTCATCAAGACCGTCAACGCACTCGAACCCTTCCAGAAGGGCGAGATCATCGTCGATGGCATCTCCGTGGGCGACCCGAAGACGGACCTGCCCAAGTTGCGCAGCCGTGTCGGCATGGTTTTCCAGCACTTCGAACTCTTTCCGCACCTCTCGATCCGCGAAAACCTCGTGCTCGCTCAGATGAAGGTGCTCGGCCGCAACCGCGAAGAAGCCACCGAACGCGGTCTGAAGCTGCTCGATCGCGTCGGCCTTCTCAAGCACGCCGACAAGTTCCCCGGCCAGCTCTCCGGCGGCCAGCAACAGCGCGTGGCCATCGCCCGCGCGCTCGCCATGGATCCGATCTGCATGCTCTTTGACGAACCGACCTCGGCGCTCGACCCCGAAATGATCAACGAAGTGCTCGACGTGATGGTTCAGCTCGCCAAGGAAGGCATGACTATGATGGTCGTGACGCACGAAATGGGATTCGCGCGCAAGGTCGCCGACCGCGTGATCTTCATGGATGCGGGTGAAATCATCGAAAACCTTCCCGCTCAGGAGTTCTTCGGCAAACCCCACTCCGAACGCGCCCAGAAGTTCCTCTCGAAGATTCTCCAGCACTGATCCCACGGAACCCGCGACAAGGACCGCCTCCGGCACGCCCGACGTCCGGAGGCGTTTTCGCATCGACCGAACGAGTCGCTCCCCGAGCGGCCTTAACCGTTATCATTGGCGTACTCCCCACCCCCCCCCTTTTTTTCAGGTTTCACAATGACTCTCCGATTCGATCCCGCCGCCACCCTTGCGCTCGGTCGCGACGTGCTGAACCACGAAGCTCAAGCCCTTTTGACGGCTGAAGAAGCGCTCGGCAACACGGACGACTTCATCCGTGCCGTCGAGCTCATTCTCAACATTCGCGGTCGTCTGGTCGTCTCGGGCGTCGGCAAGTCGGGCCATATCGGACGCAAGCTCGCGGCGACGTTCGCCTCGACGGGTACGCCCGCCTTCTTCGTGCACGCCGCCGAAGCCGCTCACGGCGACCTCGGCATGATCACGGCCGACGACGTCGTGCTCGGCATTTCGTATTCGGGCGAAACAAACGAACTCCTGACGGTCGTTCCCTCCATCAAGCGCGTCGGCGCCCGACTGATCGCCATGACGGGTAATCCTGCCTCGAGCCTGGCGCGTCACGCAGACGCTCACATCAACTGCCACGTCGAGCGTGAAGCCTGCCCGCTCAACCTCGCCCCGACCGCTTCGACCACGACGACGCTCGCCCTCGGCGATGCGCTTGCCGTGGCCTGTCTCTCGGCCAAGGGCTTCAGCAAGGAAGACTTCGCCCGTAGCCATCCGGGCGGAGCGCTCGGCCGCCGTCTCCTCATCCACGTCGAAGACATCATGCGCTCGGGCGACGCCGTTCCGAGCATCGAGGCGGACGTGACGGTTCTGGACGCCGTTCGCGAAATTACGCGCAAGCACATCGGCATGACCGCCGTGGTCGATCACGACGGCAAGTTGCTCGGCATCTTCACGGAAGGCGACCTGCGACGTCTCATCGAACGCGTGGGTGACATCCGCGAGTTGCGCATCGCCGACGTCATGACACGCACGCCCCACACCATTGGCGCGCGCGAACTAGCCGCGAGCGCCGTCCAACGACTTGAGACCTACCAGTGCAATCAGCTTCTCGTCACGGACGAGAACGGGCGCCTCATCGGGGCCCTGCACATGCACGACCTCATGGAAGCCAAGGTGATCTGATGACTCTCGAAGAACGTGCCCGCCGCATTCGTCTTCTCGTGCTCGATGTGGACGGCGTCCTTACGGACGGCTCCATCAACATCTCGGGCAACGGGGAGCTCTTCAAGTCCTTCAACGTCCGGGACGGTCTCGGCATCAGGCTCCTGCAGAAAATCGGAGTTGAAGTCGCCATCCTGACGGGTCGTACCTCGACCATCGTCGCGGAACGCGCCCGGGAGCTCGGCATCGAGCACGTCCTTCAAGGACAGCGCTACAAGGTACCGGCCTACGAGGACCTCCTCGCCCGACTCGGCATTTCCGACAACGAAGTCGCCTACATGGGCGACGACCTGCCCGACGCGCCGCTTCTCTCGCGCGCGGGCCTCGCCGCAACGCCCGCCGACGGCAATCCCGAACTCGACGTCGACTGGCGTGCGCCCGCCCCGGGTGGGCACGGCGCCGTGCGCGCTCTGGCCGAACTCATCGTCAAGAGCCGCAGCGGCTGGGACGCACTCGTTCGAGACGTGTTTTACGAGGGACGCTGAGTCATGGCGCACCGTCGACTCATTCTGCGGGAACGCGTCACGGCGATCATCGGCTCGGCGATTCTCTTCGTGCTCGTGGCCGCGAGTTATTACTACTCGATTCAGGTCGAAATCGCCGGTCTCAAGTACATCCCGAGCGAATCGAGCCCGGATTTCACCGCGCACAACGTCACGCTCACCGACTTCGACGAAACTGGTACGGCCGATCGCCGGCTATTCGCCGAGGACGTCGCTCACTTTTCCGACGAACGCATGCGTGCTCAGGCGGTGCGCTTCGTCACGCTCGATCCGTCGGAGTTGCAGCTCGCGCTCTCGGCGCGTGAAGCCTGGAGCGACGACGGCCTGGAAACGGTCGACTTGTCGGGCGCCGTGACGCTCACTCGCGCGGCCGGCCCCCAAGAACCCGACCTCTTTTTGCAAACGGAAGCCGTGAAGGGATACCTCGACACGTACCGATTCGAATCCGTCCTTCCGGTCTTCATGCGCCGCGGAAGCGATACGACCGAGGCCGCCAAAGGCATGGTGTACGATAACGTCGGACACACGCTCGAATTGCGCGACCGCGTTCGCACGGTCCTGCACCCGCAAAACTTCCAGCAACCTACGGAACTCCGTCCCTGATCATGCGCTCCATTCTCTGTGCCTCGCTCTGCGCTCTGGTCGTCGCTCCGGCCTTTGCACTTTCGAGCGACCGCGAACAACCGATTGAAGTTACTGCCGACCGCTTCAACGGCGACGAAGTCAAACAGACGGCCGTTTATTCCGGAAACGTCGTCGTTTCGCAGGGATCGATGTACCTGCAGGGCACCAACCTCGAACTGCGTCTGACGCCGAAGGGTTACCGTCAGGCCACGATCACGGGAGGACCCGCAAAGTTCCGTCAGCAACGCGACCCGAAAGGTTCGGTCGGCCCCGACGAATGGGTCCATGCCGAAGCCGCGACCATCGTCTACGACGAAGAGCGCGACACGATCACGCTTACCGGGCAAGCCAAGCTCTCCCGCACGGAAAGCGGTGTCGAAAAGGATCTCACCCGCGGCGAGAAAATCGTCTACGACCTTCGAAACGCCCGCTCCACCGTTGAGGGCGGCGTCGTCGGCGGAAAGCGCCAACGCGTGAGCACTGTCATCGCCCCGCGCACGAAAGACTCGGGCACCGAAGTCGACCGCCCCTCCGCGCAACTCAAGAATTCGACGAAACTCTCCGTCCAACCCGAACAGCCCTGATCGCCCCACGAGGAACGACTTGCCGTGAACTCCAACCTTCAGCAGGGTCACCTGCACGAACACGTCCATACGCTTGAAGCCAAGGGACTCAAAAAGCATTACGGCTCGCGCCAAGTGGTCAAAGGGGTCGATCTCTCCGTGAAATCGGGCGAAGTCGTCGGGCTACTCGGTCCGAACGGTGCGGGCAAAACCACGACCTTCTACATGGTTGTAGGGCTTGTCGTAGCCGATTCTGGCACGATCGAACTTGACGGCAACTCGATCGCGCACCTGCCGATCTACCGCCGCGCCCGTCTCGGGCTTTCGTACCTGCCGCAGGAAGCGAGCGTTTTCCGCAAGCTCACGGTCGAAGACAACATCCGCGCCATCCTGGAGCTACAAACCGACGAGAACGGCGCGCCCCTGAAGAACGCCGTCATCGAAGAGCGTCTCGAGCAACTCCTCGACGAACTGCAAATCCAACACATTCGCACGAGCATGGCGCTCTCGCTTTCCGGGGGCGAACGACGCCGCACCGAAATCGCCCGAGCGCTTGCGGCCAATCCCCGCTTCATTCTGCTCGACGAACCGTTTGCGGGCGTGGACCCCATTGCCGTCATCGAAATTCAGCGCATCGTCCGATTCCTGCGCGACCGCAACATCGGCGTGCTCATTACGGACCACAACGTGCGCGAAACACTCGCCATCTGCGACCACGCGTACATCATCAACGAAGGGCGGGTGCTGGCTTCGGGGTCGCCGGGCGACATCATCAGCAACCCCGACGTGCGTGCGTTCTACCTCGGCGACAATTTCCAGATGTGATCTTGTCCCGCCATGTCTGCCTTGCTTGAGGTCCGCCAGTCGCAACAGCTTTCGACCGTGCTGTCCGCCGCGCAACAGGCGTCGTTGAAGCTCCTTCAGATGACGTCGGTCGAACTCATGGCGGAAACAGACCTGCTCGTTGCGCAAAATCCGTTCCTCGAAGCCGAGAACGCCGCCCCGGAAGCACCCGAACATTCCGACGAACCGTCCTGCGACGTCCCCGAGGGGGGCCTCCCCGAAGGGGCGCCCCTTGAAGGCATGTACGCCACGTGGGGGACGGGCGCCGCGTACGAGGGTGCCGATCCGCTCGAGGGGCTCGTCGCGCCCGAATCGGTGCGAGCCTCGCTGTTGAGCGAAGCACTCGAACTCGATCTGAGTGACCGGGAACGTTCCTGCATTCGCTGTCTGGTCGAAGAGCTCGACGAGAACGGTCTTCTCACCGTGTCGCTCGACGTCGTGGCCGACCAATACCGATCCGTTGTCGATGCCCCGTCCGTCGAGTGGAAACGGGCGCTTGGTGCGTTGCAGAGTCTGGAGCCCGCCGGCATCGCACAACCGTCGCTCACCGAAGGACTCGTGGAACAGGTGCGACGCCGTCTTGAGACGGACGATGTCGACGAGCCCGCAGCCCGTCTGCTCGTCACGCTCCTGCGGGAGCACCTCGGCGACCTGGCGCGCGCCGACCGGAAAACGCTCCTCAAGTGTGCCTCGAACGATGCCGGACTTCTCGAGAAAGCGCTCGCCGTCCTGCGAGAACTCAACCCGCGACCAGTGACGTTCGACGTCGAGGCGACCCGATACGTACTTCCCGATCTCGTCGTGCGCCGCGTCAACAACCGCTGGCGGGCGTTCGTCAATCCGAACGCCCGGCCGAACGTTCGATTCTCCGATCTCGCCCACGAACGCCGGGCCGTCGACAGTACCGAGCTCAAACCCTACCTCGACGAAGCTCGACGTTTTCTGCAGGCTCTCGACGCACGGACGAACACGCTTATGCGCATCGCAGAATTTCTCGTCGAACGACAACAGGCGTTTTTCGAGGAGGGTCCCGCCGCATTGCGGCCGTTGCGTCAAAAGGACGTTGCCGAGGCGCTTGATCTTTCCGAATCCACCGTCTCGCGAACGACCTCCGGGAAGTACCTCCAGGGCCCCTCGGGCACGGTGGAACTCAAGGCCCTCTTTTCGAACGCGGTCGGCGAGACGTCGGACGCCCTGGGCGGCAACGAAGGTCTCTCGAGCGCCCGCATTCTCGATGAAATCCGCGCACTCGTGGCCGCCGAAGATCCCGCCCGCCCCGTCGCCGACCGGGACATCGCCCTGCAGCTCGCCGAGCGCGGTTATGTCGTATCCCGCCGCACGATTGCGAAATACCGGGAAAAGGCCGGCATCCCCTCCACGCGTCTGCGACGTAGCAAAACGTCCGAGTAACCGGGGCGTCCTACGCAAAGCCTGCAGTTTCGCAACAATCCCGCTAGACTTCAGAAGCGTCGTCCGACGGGAGGACGGCGCCCCCTCAGCCAATCCGCGCGGTGGCGTTGCAAAACCGCGCATCATCGCCCCATGAACCGTTTTTCTTCCTACATCACCCTTCAGACCGTCCGCCTCGACGTTTCGGCCGCCAGTCGAAAACGACTCTTCGAAGAAGCCAGCGCGCTTTTCGAAGTGGCCTACGGCATTTCACACTCGGAAGTCTTCGACGCGCTCATCGCCCGCGAACGTCTCGGCTCGACCTGTGTGGGCGCGGGTTGCGCGTTGCCCCACGGACGGTTGCCCGAGCTTGAGGAGCCCGCTCTCGTGTTTCTGAGAACGGCGGAACCCGTCAGCCTCGACAGTCCCGACGGCCGCGGCGTCCGACTCTTTTTCTGTCTGCTCGTCCCCGAAAACGACGAAAAGGACTACCTCGGCGTGTTGCGCGAAATCGCGTGCCTTCTTTCCCAGAAGCCGATGCGACAGGCGCTTCTCGACGCGGCGGACGACGTGGCCGTTTGCGAACTGCTACACGCTTGGGAGCCGCCCGCCGACCTGCACGCCTCCGCGGAAGCAGCCGACGCCCTCTCCGAAAACGAGGACGTGAACGACGAAACGCCCCGAACCGACGATTGACATTGATATAGGAGGGGCGCGCCTCCCGGGCAAGAAATCCGAGCGTCGCGCGCCGAAGATCGATGAAGCTTATTCTCGTTACCGGCCTTTCGGGAGGCGGCAAATCCATCGCCATCCGACAGCTCGAAGACTGCGGTTACTACTGCATCGACAATCTCCCGGCGGAATTTCTGCTTCCCGTAACGCGCACCCTGGCCCGATCGGAAACGAAAATGGCTGCGGTGGCGATCGACGCACGCTCGCACGCCACGTTCGACAGCACGCTCGCGTCGCTCAAGACGCTTCGCGCCGAAGGGTTCGACGTACGAATTCTCTACCTCACGGCATCCACTCCGGAGATCACGCGGCGCTTCTCGGAAACGCGCCGTCGCCATCCGCTCTCGACGCACGCGCGAGCCCACTCCGAAGAAGTGACGCTCCAGGAGGCGATCGAGCGCGAACGCATGCTCCTAGAGCCCGTGTGCCGGCATGCCTGCGTCTTGGACACCACGGGGCTTTTACCCGCGCAGTTGCGCCGTTGGGTGCGACAGTTCGTCGATCAGCCCGAATCCGACATGACGCTCGCCTTCGAGTCCTTCGCCTTCAAATACGGCGTACCGGGCGTCGCCGACCTGGTCTTCGACGTGCGCTGTCTGCCGAATCCCTACTACACCCCCGAGCTTCGACCGCTCACGGGACGCGACCAGCCGGTGAGCGATTTTCTCGCCGACTCGCCCCTCGTCGCACGGATGGTGGACGACATCGCGCGGTTTCTTGAAACCTGGCTCCCTGCCTACCGGGCACAAAACCGCCACTACCTCACGGTTTGCATCGGCTGCACGGGCGGGCAACACCGCTCGGTGTATGTGGCGGAAACGCTGGCGAAGCGCTTCAACGCCATCGTGCGCCATCGCGTGATTGAGCAAAACGCACTTCTCAACCCCGAACGGGCCCGCCAGAGTCTCTGAAACGCAGCCCGAACACAAGGAACCCGCGGCCGACATCAAAAGAGCGACGGCCGCTTCAGTGCTTCAAGAAGTCGAACTACGGGCGCGGGGCGCCCGGGCATACTTTTCCCCTCGGCGTGCGGCGTGAATCCCGCAGCGCGAAGCCGCTCGATCGCCTCGGGCGTCGACCGGTAAAGACGCGCCTCGATCAGGAGCTCCCGATGCGAGAGGAGATGCCGCATATCGGCGCCTGCCAAGGGCGCCGACAGCGCCAAAGCACTTTCGAGCCGGGCCCACAGTTCGGCGTGGGGCGCCTCGGCGTCGACCGCCATCGGAGGCGTCCACAATCCCTTCCAGACGCCGCCCGTTTCCGCTCCTTCGTTGCCCGTCCGACGAGCCAGCCACAAGCCTTCGTCCGATTCTGCAAACGCCATCGCCACACGGCGGCACGCTTTGGGCGAGTTTTTTTTCGGCTCGGGGAAACTCTCCTCGCGCCCCGCGGCGCGTGCGGCACACAGATCTTCGAGCGGGCACGCGCCGCACGCGGGTTTGCGTCGTCGGCAAAGCATTGCCCCCAAATCCATCAGGCCCTGCGTGTAGTCGGCCATATCGGCTTCGGCGGGCAAAATCTCCAGGCACTTCGCCTTCACCGCCCGTTCGAAGGCGGACGAACCGACCGCTCCCTCGATCGCATAGACGCGGGCCACCACCCGTTTGGCATTGCCGTCCGTCATTGCGCGGCGCTCGCCGCACGCAAAAGCGCTCACGGCCGCAGCCGTGCTTTCGCCGATCCCGGGCAACGACACCAAATCGTCGAACCTTTCGGGCATCACGCCGTCGAAACGCTCGAGCACCTCGCAGGCGGCCCGTCGAAGGTTGCGCCCGCGACTGTAGTAGCCGAGTCCCGCCCAGTAGCGAAGGACTTCGTCTTCGTCGGCCCGTGCCAAATCGTCCACCGTCGGGAAGCGCTCCATGAAGCGCTCGAAATAGGGGACCACCGTGGCTACCTGCGTCTGTTGCAACATGATTTCCGACACCCAGCGCTCGTACGGCCGGTTCGTCCGCTGCCACGGCAGATCGTGCCGACCGTGGACGCGTTGCCAGGCCGTCAATCGTTCGGCAAAGACGGCGTCGACCGTTGACTGCTTGCTTTCCATCACCTCAACATCCTTTCCAACACCCCGTTGTGGGGCGCGGTTAACCTCGCGTTACGCTCCCAGGCCCGACACGGCCCGCCCTCGGGCTCCGTGCCGATAGAATGGAAGAACTTTTGTCACCACTCTTGCGATGGACCATGCCGGCGCCCTCTTTTCGTTCCGTCACCGCGACCCTAGCCGCGCTTTTTGCCGCCCAGACGCTTTGCGCCTTCGAATTGCCCCCAGGTCACCCCGAGATTCCCTCGTCGAAGAGCTTTATGTCGACGGAGGCTCCGGCGATGCCCGCCGGGCACCCGCCCGTCACGCGCCCCGACTCGACGCTCTACGAGCTCGTCGCCGGCGGAATTGCCTATCATCGCAAAGATGTCGATTTTGCGGCAAGCGTTTTGTTGTCAGCCGCCTATCGCGAGAAAAACTCCGAAATCGCCGAAATGGCCTGGCAGGCGGCCCTCGCGACACGCGACTCGAACCGACTCGTCGCCGTCGCCCGCTTCTGGACGGAACTTGAACCGACGAGCGAAATGGCCTGGCAGACGATCTTCGCGGACGCCGTCGAGAAAGGGGACCGCGCCGCACTTGAGAAGGGACTCGCCGCACTCGATAAGGCCAAAGCCGCACGCAAAAACGAAAAGTCCGCGACGGGCGACACCGTCAAACCCCGCTCGGACGACGCATGGGTGGGACGCGTCTCGCGCCTCTTTTCCCGCTCGCGCCCGAGCGATGCACGCTTTTTCGCCGAGTCCGTCAAACCCTATGCGCAAAAGCGCACCGACGCCGAAAGCCGACTCGGTTACGCACTCCTCCTGAAGACCGCGGGCGAGGGCGATCGGGCCTGCCGTCTTGCGCGCGCCGCCCAAAAGTCCAAGCCCGCCGACGCTTCGATCGTCGGCGAAGCGGCCGACGTCTGCTGGAGCGTCGACCCCGAGGGCACGCACCGCATGCTTAAGACCTTCCTCAAGCGCCACCCGAACGAAGCCCGAATCCGCTTGGTTCTTGCCCGTGTTGAAGCCCGACTCGGCAACAAAGACCTGGCACTTCGCGAAACCGACCTTGCGGTGAAGCACGCGGGCGACGACGCAAGCGTCTTTTACAACGCCGGGCAAATCGCCGCGGATCTGAGCGACGCGCCCCGCGCAGAAAAGCACCTTCTCGCCTACGTCGAAGCGCTGCGCGAAACGAACTCCGAAATCGATCTCTCGCACCACGACGTCTGGTTGCTCCTCGGCAACGCGGCGCTCGAACAAAAGGCGCTCGAGCGTGCGGCAAAGTACTGGCACGAACTCACGGACGGCCCCTATGCGGGACAGGCCCGCGTTCGCGAAGCGATCGCAACGGCCGATCTCGGCCGCCTAGACGAGGCCTGTCGGATTCTCGAAGAAGGCCGCAAGACGCTGCCCCTCGACACGGCGATCCTTTATTCGGCCGAGTCGAAGCTGCTCCTTGAGAACGGTCGCAACCGCGAAGCGTACATCCTTTTGAAGGAGGCGGTCGATCAACACCCGACCGACACCGAGATTCTCTACGACGCCGCCATGGCCGCCGAGTCCGTCGGCGAACGGAGCGACTCGGAAGCGTTCCTGCGACAGCTCCTCGACATGAACCCGCAGCACGTGCAGGCAAACAACGCGCTCGGCTACCTGCTCGCCGAAGAAAACCGGGATCTCGCCGAAGCACGCCGGCACCTTGATGTCGCCTTCAAGGCCGCGCCTCTCGATCCGTACATCCTCGACTCGATGGGGTGGCTTGCCTACCGCGAGGGGCGTTTCAAGGCCGCGTACGAGTTTACGAACGCCTCGCTTAAAAAACTCTACGATGCCGAAGTAGCCGCACATCTCGTCGACATTCTCTGCGCGCTCAACCGGCGCGAGGACGCCGAGAAGGTGCTCGCCGAGGCGATCGAACGCTCCGGACTCACGTCCGAGTTCGAAGCGCTCGCCGCACGCAGGGCGCTCGCGCTTCCCCCGGCGGCCGAACCCTCGAAGACGGAAAAGAACACGGTCGAACGCACCGAGGGAGCTCGCCCGTGAAGCGCCGAACGCTCGTGAGACTCCTCGGAGGTCTCGGACTCGGGAGTATCGCTCTCCTCTCGGGATGCGCGACGACGCCCGCCGACCGACGCGTCTTCGCGGGACGCTTCGCGCTTTCCGTCTCCGCCCCCGGAAAAACCGAGAACCAAACAGGGCGCTTTCGACTGACGGTAAGAGAGCTGGGCGACGCTGCTCCCGTTCTGCGGCTCGACCTTCTGACTCCGCTCGCGGGCGTGCTCGCACGCATCGACGTCGACGCCTCGGGCGCGAAGCTCAGCCGCGGAATCGAGAATACCGTCGCCGAGGGCAAAGACCTCGACGAACTGCTTTTGAATGTACTCGGCTTCACCCTTCCCGTTCAGGAGCTCTTTGACGTACTCACCGCACCGACCGGGAGCGATCGACTGACGACGGGCGAATGGGAAACTCGAATCCGCGCCCGCCGCCCGGAGGGTTCCGCCCGAACGGTGCGCTTTCTCCGACTCTCGGGTTCTCCCCGCATCACGCTTACGGTAACGCTCGATGACTGAAGCCTGTCTGGGGCTCCCGGCCCCCGCCAAATTGAATCTCTTTCTGCACGTGACGGGCCGTCGTCCCGACGGCAAGCACCTCCTGCAGTCGATCTTCACGCTGATCGATCTGGCCGATACGGTCGATCTCGCGCTGTGCCCCTCGGGGAAAGTCGAGCGCGAAGGCGACCTCACGGGCCCCGCCGAGGACGACCTCTGCGTACGGGCGGCCCGCCTCCTCAAGGAACGCTTCCGCATCGACGCGGGCGTCCGGATCCGACTCGAAAAGCGCATCCCCGTCGGGGCCGGACTCGGCGGCGGCAGTTCCGACGCCGCCACCGTTCTGATCGGGCTCAACCGCCTCTGGAACCTGCGACTCACTCGAACCGAACTGATGACGCTCGGCGTCGAGCTCGGAGCCGACGTTCCCTTTTTCCTTTTCGGCCGGAACGCCTTTGCGGAAGGCATCGGCGAAAGGCTTCTGCCCATGGATCTTCCCGACGCCCGGTTTCGGCTGATCTGGCCCGGCCGGGGCGTATCCACGGGTAAGATTTTTTCGGCCCCCGACTTGACACGGTCTACGGAAACACGCAAAATAGCGGTCTTTTCCGACTCCATCCGGAACCGCTGGCCGGCTCTCCCCGGCCACAACGACCTGGAGCCAGTGGCCGCTCGGATCGAGCCCGCCGTGCAGGAAGCACTGCGGATGCTCTCCGATTCCGGCTTTGAGCCGCGCATGACGGGCTCGGGAAGTACCGTCTTCGCCGTCGAGCCGGAAGGCGCTCCCAAGCGCTCGCTGAACCTATCCGAAGGGTGGCTGGAATTCCGGGTTCGAAGCCTGCCGGTCCATCCTCTGGCTTCATGGCTCACCGAATAAATGGATTGTGATAGGGGTATCGCCAAGCGGCCTAAGGCACCGGATTTTGATTCCGGCATTCGAAGGTTCGAATCCTTCTACCCCTGCCACACTCATCCCGAATGTCTGCAAGAAAAAGAGAGGCTTTCCGTTACAGAATGCCTCTCTTTGCGTTAGATTTTTGCGTGGGTGCTTCGTTTCGGACACCGTCCGAAATGCGGGTGCCGCCGTTAACCCCTGAGGGCGAAAGCCCCCGCCACTACCAAAGAGCGCGTCATGGTCCCCATGGTTCCGGATAGTATGATGGTCTTCTCGGGCAATGCCAATCCCAAGCTTGCTCAGGCCGTTACTCAGTACCTCAACATTCCTCTCGGCAAGGCTACGGTCACCCGCTTCAGCGACGGCGAAGTGATGGTCCAGCTCCTTGACAACGTGCGCGGCAAGGACGTGTTCATCCTGCAGAGCACCTGTGCTCCGACGAACGACAACCTGATGGAACTCATGATCATGGTTGACGCTCTGAAGCGCGCTTCCGCCCGCCGTGTCACCGCCGCCATCCCCTACTACGGGTATGCCCGTCAGGACCGCCGTCCCCGCTCGACCCGCGTGGCGATTTCCGCCAAGGTTGTGGCCAACATGCTCCAGTCCGTCGGCGTCGACCGCGTCCTCACGATGGATCTGCACGCCGACCAGATTCAAGGCTTCTTCGACATCCCCGTCGACAACATCTACGCCACGCCCGTTCTGCTCAACGACCTTGTCAACCGCAACTACGAAGACCTCATGGTCGTTTCGCCCGACGTGGGCGGCGTGGTTCGCGCCCGTGCCATGGCCAAAGCCCTCGAAGTGGACCTCGCCATCATCGACAAGCGCCGTCCCCGTGCCAACGTGGCCGAAATCATGAACATCATCGGCGAAGTCAAGGGCCGCACCTGCGTCATCACCGACGATATCGTCGATACGGCCGGCACGCTCTGCAACGCCGCCGGCGCGCTCAAGGAACGCGGCGCCAAAGCCGTCGTCGCCTACATCACGCACCCCGTTCTCTCGGGTGCCGCCATTGAGCGCATCACGAATTCCGCCCTCGACGAACTCGTCGTTACGGATACGATTCCGCTTTCGGCTGCCGCCGCGGCCTGCCCGAAGATCCGCCAGGTTTCCTGCGCCGCGATCATCGGCGAGACGCTCTCGCGCATCGCCCGCGAAGATTCCGTGAGCTCGCTCTTCACGGAATAACCGTTTTTTTCCGCGTCCCGCAATTGGTCGCGATTGCGGGACACTTTATTACTACCATCCATTAGGAGTTACCCATGAAAGTCATCGCCACCACGCGTAAGGCGCAAGGTACGAGTGCGAGCCGCCGTCTGCGCCGTGCGGACAAGCTGCCCGGCATCGTCTACGGCGGCCACGAACCCGCTACGCCGATCGAGCTCGAACACAATCCGATCTTTTACGCTCTGCGTAAGGAAAAGTTCCACGCTTCGATCCTGACGATGGAACTCGACGGCAAGGAAGAACTCGTCGTTCTCCGCGCCTTCCAGATGCACCCCTACAAGCCCCAGGTCATGCACATCGACTTCCAGCGCATCGCCGCTGACGAAAAGGTCACGATGCGCGTGCCCCTGCACTTCTCGGGCGCCGAAGAAAGCCCCGCCGTCAAGGTGGACAAGGCCATCATCAGCCACACGGTTTCTTACGTTGAAGTTCAGTGCCTCCCGCGCGAACTTCCCGAATTCATCGCCGTCGACCTCTCCAAGATGGAATCCGGCATGACGCTCCACTCGAAGGAACTCGCGGTTCCCGCCGGCGTTGAAGTCGTCACCGATGTCGTGGTCGCCTCCGTGATCGCCCCGGTCGAAGAAGAAGTGACCGCCGCTGAAGGCGCCGACGCTGCCGAAGCCCCCGCTGCGGCCGAAGCCAAGTAATCTCCCTCGTCGGAGAACTCGAAAAAAGCCCGCAGAGTTCATTCTCCCGCGGGCTTTTTTCAAATCCCTCGCGGAGCCCGACTCCGCCCTCCCGACCTCGTTGCCCGACACGCGTCGACCGACGAGCTCCTCCCCAGGCCATTACTCCCGTTTGCTTTCGATCCGTATCGACCGTTTCTTTGGTGTTTCCGGGCGCACGTGGCCGCACATTGTTTTTTTTAAGAGCATTTCATGGCCACTTTTTCCGAACTTGGTCTTTCCGATGACATCGTGAGCGCACTCTCGCAGCTCGGTTTCGAAGAACCCACCCCGATTCAACAGGAAGCGATCCCCGCGCTGCTCGAAGGACGCGACGTCCTCGGTCAGGCCGCCACCGGAACGGGCAAAACCGCCGCGTTCGGTCTTCCCCTGCTCGACCGCCACGTCGTAGGCGCCGAACCCGATCTTCCGCTGATCCTCGTACTCACGCCGACACGCGAACTCTGCCTGCAGGTGAGCGAATCGTTCCACAACTTCGGCCGTAATGCGGGCATCATCGTCACGCCCATTTACGGCGGACAGGAGTACGGTCGACAGATCCGAGCCTTGAAACGCGGCACGCACGTCGTCGTCGCGACGCCCGGCCGAGCACTTGACCACATCAACAAGGGAACGCTCGACCTCTCCGCACTCAAAGCGGTCGTTCTCGACGAAGCCGACGAGATGCTTGATCTGGGCTTTGCCGACGAGCTCGACGCCATTTTCAACGCCGTGCCCGAAACGGTGCAAACGGCGCTCTTTTCCGCTACGCTCGCGCCCCGCATCGCCCGCATCGCCGAAGAACACCTCAAAGACCCCGTGCGCATCCAGATCGCCCGTGAAGAAACGGCCGACGGCGAAGCGCCCCGCGTGCCGCAGATCGCGTACGTGGTGGGCCACAACTACCGCCTGCCCGCGCTCGGTCGCATTCTCGACCTTGAAGGGCCTGAACTCGCCATCATCTTCACGCGCACCCGCACGGAAGTGGACGAACTCACCGAAGCGCTACGCGCACGCGGCTGGGGCGTCGAAGCCTTGCACGGCGGGCTTGATCAGCCCACGCGCGACCGCGTAATGAAGCGCGCCCGTGCCGGTCAGGTCGACGTGATCGTCGCCACCGACGTTGCCGCCCGCGGTATCGACCTCGAAAACCTCACGCACGTCGTCAACTTCGGCATCCCCGCCTCCTACGACACGTACGTGCACCGCATCGGCCGTACGGGCCGCGCTGGCCGCACTGGTACCGCCATCACGCTGCTCGAACCGCGCGAACACCGTCATCTGCGCGCGATCGAACGTATCACGAAGAGCCGCATCGAAATCCGTTCCGTACCCTCCGCCACCGACGTGCGCGCGCACCGTCTTGAAGTCGTGCGCGGCTCCGTCGAAGAAGTGCTCCGCAAGGACGACCTCGAGCGCTTCCGCGTCGTCGTAGAGTCGCTCTGCGAAGAGCACGATCCGTTCGACGTGGCGGCCGCCGCCATCCGTCTTGCACTCGAAAGCGAAGGCGGCGTGGACGACGACACCGACATTCCCGCGTTCTCGCCCTTCGAACGTCCCAAGCGCGATCGGGGCGAACGCAGCGAACGGACCGAACGCAACGGACGCGAGCGCTCGGCCGGCCCCGAAGCCGGCATGAAGCGCATCTTCTTCGGTGCCGGCCGCGACGTCGGCGTGCGTCCGGGCGACATCGTCGGCGCCTTTGCCAACGAATCGGGCATCCACTCCCGTTCGATCGGCGCGATCGACATCTCGGACCGCTTCACGCTCGTCGAAGTCGAAGAGGCCGTGGCAGAACGCGTGGTCGAAGCCATGCAGGGTGTGCGCTACAAAGGCCGCAACGTACTCGTTAAGTTCGACGAACCGCGCCGCCGCGACGAACGTTCGGGCCGCACGAACCGTTCGGATCGCGGCGAGCGTGCCGACCGAACCGAACGCAACGATCGATACGACCGCAACGAACACGGCGAGCGCCGCGGTAGCGGACGCTTCGACCGATTCGAACGCAACGGTCGCGGTCCTCGCCGCTGAGTTTTTCCCTCATCCCCGAGCAGAGCACTCCCATCATGAGCAAACCCATCCGACTCATCGTCGGTCTCGGCAACCCGGGTGCCGAATACGCTGATACCCGCCACAACGCGGGCTTTCACTTCGTCGACGCGCTCGCCGCCAAGTTCGGCGTACGCATGAGCGAAGATCGGAAGTTCCAGGGCGAAGTCGGCCGCCTGAGCCTCGACGGTCGCGAGGTGTGGCTTCTCAAGCCCTCCACCTATATGAACGCCTCGGGGCGGTCGGTCGTCGCCCTCGCGCTTTACTACAAGATCCTTCCGGACGAAATCCTCGTCGTTCACGACGAAATGGACATCGAACCGGGTCTCATGCGCCTCAAACTCGGCGGCGGCAATGCCGGCCACAACGGCTTGAAGGACATCAGCGCTCAGCTCTCGACGCCCGATTTCTGGCGCCTGCGCCTCGGCATCGGACACCCGAAAAAACTCGGCCTGGTTCAGGAAGTCGCCGTCTTCGTGCTTGCGGCCCCTTCGGCCGAACACCGCGAAAAGATCGCCCTCTGCATCGACGCCGGGCTCGGCGTGATCCGCGACATCGTCGGGGGCTCGATCGAGAAGGCCGTGCGAACGCTGGCTCCCTTCTCGGGTCAGAAGGAAAAGCAAAAAGCCGCACGATCCGCGTCCGCGCCGGCCGACCCGAAGGTCAAGGGCGACCGCATCATCGTCTCCCGCTGCCTCCTCGGCTACACCTGCCGCTACGACGGCGAGTCGCGTCCCTCGATTCTCGAAAAGCTCGAAGCCAAGGGGTGGACCAAGGACGATATCGTGACAATCTGCCCCGAGATGGAGGGAGGACTCCCCTGCCCGCGCGAACCCGCCGAAATCATGGCCCCGGGCTCGGACGGCCACGCCGTGCTCGCACACGAAGGCGAGGTGGTCGACCGCACCGGAACGGACGTGACGGCGCAGTATCTGCGCGGCGCCCGCAAAGCGCTCAAGACCGCCAAGGCCGCAAACGCGCCTTTTGCCCTTCTGAAAGCACGCAGTCCTGCGTGCAGTCCCGCAGGTATCTACGACGGCTCGCACACGCGTACGCTCGTCCCCGGACAAGGCATCGCAGCCGCACTCCTGGCGAAAAACGGCTTCGTCCTTTTCTCCGAAGAAGAGCTCGATCGCATTCCCGCAAAGCGCTCGGAGTCCTGAGCGGTCCTGATTTTTTATAATTCGCACACCAGTGAGCGGATGCCGGTCGAACCCATCGACGGCGAACGGCATCCCTTCGACATTTCAAAAAAGAGAAGTACACCATGGGTCTCAAATGCGGCATCGTCGGCCTGCCCAACGTCGGCAAGTCGACCATCTTCAACGCTCTCACCAAGGCGGGCATCGCTGCGGAAAACTATCCCTTCTGCACGATCGAACCGAACGTCGGCATCGTGGAAGTGCCCGATCCCCGTCTCAAGGCACTCGCTGAAATCGTGAAGCCCGAACGCATCGTTCCGGCCGCCGTCGAATTCGTCGACATCGCCGGGCTCGTCGCCGGCGCGAGCAAGGGCGAAGGCCTCGGCAATCAGTTCCTCGCAAACATCCGCGAGTGCGACGCCATCGCCCACATCGTGCGTTGCTTCAACGACGACAACATCGTACACGTCTCGGGCAAGGTCGACCCCATTGACGACATCAACGTGATCAACACCGAGCTCGCGCTCGCCGACCTCGCGACCGTCGAAAAGGCCCTGAACCGCTACTCGAAGCAGGCGCGCTCGGGCGGCGACAAAGAAGCCCTCAAACTCGTGCTCGTGCTCGAAAAGATTCAGCCCGTACTGAACGAAGGCAAGGCCGTGCGCACCGTGAAGCTTTCGCCCGAAGAGCTCGCCGTCATTCGTCCGCTCTTCCTCCTGACCGCCAAGCCCGCCATGTACGTGGCGAACGTCGAAGATCACGGCTTCGAAAACAACCCGCTTCTTGACGCCGTTCGCGCCTACGCCGCCGAAGAACACGCCCCCGTCGTCGCAGTTTGCGCCAAGACCGAAGCCGACATCGCCGACCTCGACGAGGACGACAAGCAGATGTTCCTCGAAGACATGGGCATGACCGAACCCGGGCTCGACCGCGTGATCCGCGCGGGCTACGACCTGCTCGGCCTGCAGACCTACTTCACGGCGGGCGTGAAGGAAGTGCGCGCCTGGACAATTCACAAGGGCGACACGGCGCCTCAGGCTGCCGGTGTCATCCACACCGACTTCGAGCGCGGTTTCATCCGCGCCCAGACGATCTCTTTCGACGACTTCATCGCGTTCAAGGGCGAAAAGGGCGCTCAGGAAGCGGGCAAGATGCGCGCGGAAGGCAAAGACTACATCGTTCAGGACGGCGACGTCATGAACTTCCTCTTCAACGTCTGATCTCTTTCGGGGCGCCCGCTCGCGGGTGCCCCGCCTCTCCATGACCACAACTCTCGCCAAGCAACGTCAGAACATCGGCGCGCGCCTTGCCGAGGAGCGTCGTCGCCTCGGCTATTCCGAACGTCAAATCGCTCAGCTCCTCGGGGTTCCGCTCGACGTCTATGTCGACATCGAGGCGGGTGAAGCCGATCCGGGCATCTACCGCATGCCGCGCCTGGTCGCCTGCGGTTTCGACATTCTTTACATCCTCACCGCAGAGCGCCACCTTGCCGTGGCCGAAGAGAACGAACTGCTCGCACGCTTTCGCGAGCTCTCACACCGCGGTCGCACCTCCATCTTCACCACGCTCGACGCACTCGAACGACTCGCGCCGAACCTCCGCCGCCGGATCAAGGACCGTTTCCGCTGACGACACCCGTCATGTCGAAAGGTATTTTTTATTGGCGCCCAAGCAATAGTTTTTTACTTAGAATCCCGCAGTACCAATAATCTTTATGCTATCATGCCTCCACTGTTTTTTGAGACGCCTCACTGAGGCAAGGAGTTCATGATGTCTCTGCTCACCACCGAAATCCTCCCGTTCTCGACCGAAGCCTTCTGCAACGGCGACTTCATCAAGGTCACCGACGCCGATCTCAAGGGCCACTGGTCCGTCGTCTTCTTCTACCCCGCCGACTTCACGTTCGTCTGCCCGACCGAACTCGAAGACCTGGCCGACCACTACGAAGAGTTCAAGAAGCTCGGCGTTGAAATCTATGCGGTCTCGACCGACACTCACTTCACCCACATGGCCTGGCACGAATCCTCCAAGGCCGTCGGCAAGGTGAAGTTCCCGATGCTCGGCGACGCCACGCAACAGATCTCCCGCAACTTCCAGGTTCTGATCGAAAAGGATGGTCTTGCCGAACGCGGCACGTTCGTGATCAACCCCGAAGGCAAGATCGTCATCATGGAACACCACGACGGTGGCATCGGTCGTGACGCTTCCGAACTCCTGCGCAAGGTTCAGGCCGCCCAGTACGTGGCTGCCAACCCCGACCAGGTCTGCCCCGCCAAGTGGCGTCCGGGCGAAAAGACCCTGAAGCCCTCGACCGACCTCGTCGGCAAGATCTGACCGATCGGATCGAATGGCTCGAAACCCCGCCGCCCGGCGGGGTTTTTGCTTTCCGACACCGACCGTTCGCAAAGCACGGACGAAATCCCGCCCACCCCGGAGACTTGTGGCAGACTACGCGGGATTCGTTCACCTCTGTCGTCCGGAGCTCTTTCATGAGAATTCTTCGCGTCGTCCTCACCGTTGTCGCCTTCGTCGGCGTCATCGCTCTCGTGCTTATCGGAGCACTTTACGGACTTGTGACGCCCGAACGCGTTCAAAACCGCCTCACACTGGCGCTTGAGGAAAACCTCGGACTCTCGTTACGTCTCTCCGCGCCTCCCTCCGTACACCCGCTCCCCGATTTTCGAGTGACGTTGCCCGCCGCCGAAGTCGTTCGAACCGACTCGGCCGTCCCCGTCGCCCGTTGGGATTCGGCCGTGCTCGAACTCAATCCTTTCGCCGTCTTCACCCCTTCGCCCCGTGTACGACGTCTGACGATCGAAGGATTCGTCACGGACATCGGCACACTCGCCAACACATCCCTCCCGGCAGAGGGCGGCGCGCGCGAGTGGAACATCGACGAAATCCGCCTCAATGCGGGCCGCATCTGTTTTGCAGATGCCGACGGCGCTCCCGCCCTCATCACGGACATCTCGGGTGTTCTGATCGACGCGTCCGAAGCGGGCGCGCGCGGCAGTCTCTCGGGTACGCTCGCCTCGAACCCCGCCCAAGGGGCGGTAACGATCGAGGGTGCCCTCGATTGGTCGACGGGCCTGCGGACGTTTTCCGTTGAAAGTCCCCGCGCGTCCTTCGACGGTCTCATCGATAAGCGTCAGACCAAAGGCACGGTGTGGGCCTCCCAGGTGCTGATTCGCCCCGATGGCGCGAGCTTTGCGGCGCCCCGCCTTGAAGCCGAAACCGAAACGATCAAACATCTGAGCGCGTCCGCGGAGAGCCTCGTGCTCCCAGGGCGCGGGACGTACGTTGCCCGCACGCTCTCGACAAAGATCGACCTCGAGCGCCGCGAAGGCTCCCTCACCCTGCATCTCGAAGCGCCCGCCCTCGAAAAGCAGGTCGACGGTCGGCTACTGACGGAGCACTTCACGCTCGCGAGCCGTCTCGTGCCGCCGAGCGCCGAAAACGCGCCGCTCGAAGGTCGTCTCTCGGGTTCGGTTCAAACCGATCACGTGAGTGCTGCGGGTCTTTTCCTCGGCATGCCCGTCACCTTCCAAGGGGCATTCCTCGTCGCCTCGAACTCCGCCGATCCGCATGTACCCGACCTGGCCGTCACAGGCGACCTGACCCTCGGTAAGATCCCCACAGCGCTCCTGGAGTGCGTTCGTTGGGTGCCCGAACTTCTAACCGACGTGCATTACGAAGGCACATTCCGCCTTTCCGAAGGAGCTCTCAAGGGCTTCCCGAAAGGGCTGGCCGGGAATCTTCTGCTCGAAGACGGTGCCCTTTCCGTCGGCCCAGCGCGCGGCGAGTGCCTCGGTGGGGCCCTCGACCTTGCGGCCCGACTCGATGCGGACGGCACCTGGGATCTCGCCGCCCGCATACGAGATGCCAATGCGGAGTTCGGCTTTCCCGGAGAGGGAACCCCGCTCGTCACGGGGCGACTTCACGGAGAACTGTCCGCCGCGGGAAACCTCAAAGAAGGTCTCTCTCGGCTCGCCGCCGAAGGCCGGGTGATTCAAGGCGCGCTCGGCGGCATCGACCTCCCGATGGCCCGCTCGATTCTCCTCGAAGATCAACCCGAAGCCGTTCCGGGCGCAGTACTCGGCGAAGCGCGCACTCCTTTCGACGAACTCACCTGGCGCCTCGTGCGCGAAACGGACGGGACGTTGCGGCTCGCCGCACACATGCAGGCGCCCGGCCTCGAGGGACACTTTTCGGGGAACGGATCCGCCCTGCCCGCGTCGCTCCATGCCGACTTCCTTTTCGACGCCGACGCGAAGCTTTCGGCTCTGCCAATGGCGGCCGACGTCACCGTGGAACCGAACGGCTCCGCGCGCTGGTCGCTCGACTGGTCGAACGCGCTTGAGCGCGTGCGCGACGAAACGGGCGACGTGCCCTTCTCATTCGAGCACTTGAAGCGCAACGTCGAGCGGTCGGTGCGCGACTTCTGGAACGGCATCGAGTGGCCGGACTGGACCCTCCCCAAAATGCCGTGGGCCTCGCCCTCGGAAGATACCCTCTGAGGTGTTGGAAATGAAAAACGGACGCTCTCGGGCGTCCGTTTCCGTTGCGCCTTATCGAAGGGCTGCCGCTTTCAGAATCGGCCAGACGCGCGGATCGACGAATCGCGCCGCATCCTCGCCCCCGAGTCGGGCGATCTCGCGCACGAAGGTGCCCGAGACGAATTGGTGTTGGTCGGAGGGCATCAAAAACACCGTCTCCACGTCGGGCATCAGCTGACGGTTCATGCCCGCCATTTGAAATTCGTACTCGAAGTCGCTTACCGCCCGCGCGCCGCGCACGATAACACGCGCGCCGCTCCGGACGACGAAGGTCTTCAAGAGCCCCTCGAAGGCGTACACCTTCACGTTCGGGATGTCCGAGCACACCGTCCGTGCGACCTGCAACCGCTCCTCCAAGGTGAGCATCGGGTGCTTGCCCGTACTCGCCGCCACGGCGACGATCACACCGTCGAAAATGCGGGCCGCACGACGAACGATGTCGACGTGGCCATTCGTCATGGGGTCGAACGTCCCCGGGTAGACCGCCTTGATCATGCGCCCTCCTCCCCGCTCGCGGTCGCTTTGCCTTTGCGAAGCGCCCGCTTTTCTTCTTTCGTGAGTTTCGCCAGCGACGACGTACGGCTTCCCGCCCTCGCGAGGAGTTCGAAGGCCACGGCGCCGGCCGAGCCCGAGCGAACTCGCACGAGTCCCAATCGCTCAAGCACCTCCAGAGGCAGCACCTCCGAAGGGCTCTCCACGTAAATCAAGCCTTCGGGCGCCAGATGCCCGAGCACGTCGCGAACGGCGGAAACTTGAAGTTCGCGCGCAAAAGGCGGATCGACGAACACCAGATCGTAGGTACCCGCCGTTTGCAAAAAGGCGAATGCGTCGGCCGTATGAACGCGCCGCCCCGACCCTGCCTTCAGCCGCTCGAGCGTCGCACGCAGACCCGCTGCGGCCGTCCGATCGCACTCGACCCAGTCCACCTCGCGCGCGCCGCGACTGGCTGCTTCCAACCCCAACGCGCCCGAACCCGCAAAGAGGTCGAGCACGCGCCGATCGACGAGCGAACCGACGAGGTGAGTCATCCAATCGAACACCGTTTCACGAACGCGTTCCGACGTCGGCCGAAGCCCCTCGTGCGACACCACGGCTACCGGCGTACGGCGCCAATCGCCGCCGACGATGCGCACAACGCCCGTTCCCCTAGGATTCCGAGAGGTTGTTAAACTTGTGAGGCCCGCACCCCGAGGGGTGCCCGCGCCTTTTTTGCGAATTGCCATTGATATCAACAAACGGACTGGTATGGGATTTGGATCTTCCGAAGGGTGGCTCTCCCGTCTTAAGAACGGACTCGCCCGCACACGCATCAACATCGTCGGCCTTTTTTCGGGCGGCGTGGTCGACGAAGACTTCCTCGAAGAGCTTGAATATGCCTTGATTACGGCCGATGTCGGCGTGCAAACTTCCACCCGTATCCTACAACGTTTGCGTGACGCCATTAAGTTGCGCGGTCTCAAAACCCAAGACGAAGTACGTCTCGCGCTGCGCGACGAGCTCTACGCCCTGCTTCTGCCGGCCGAAGGAACGCTCGATCTGCAGCAGGCCAAGCCGCTCGTCATCATGATGACGGGCGTCAACGGCGCCGGCAAAACCACCTCTATCGGCAAACTCGCCAAGCGTTTTGCCGAAAACGGGAAGTCCGTACTCCTCGCCGCGGGTGACACCTTCCGTGCTGCGGCCCGCGAACAGTTGGCCGTCTGGGGCGAACGCAACCGCATCGAAGTCATTTCGCAAAGCGGCGGCGACCCCGCCGCGGTCGTGTTCGATGCCGTCAACGCGGCACGTGCGCGCGGCATCGACATTGTCATCGCCGACACGGCGGGGCGCCTTCCCACGCAGATCAACCTGATGGAAGAATTGCGTCGCATCCGCCGCTCCCAGGAAAAGGCCATGGAGGGAGCGCCTCACGAATCCATTCTGGTCGTCGACGGCACGAACGGGCAGAACGCGCTCATGCAGGTCGAAGCCTTCGACAAGGCGGTGACGCTCACCGGTCTCATCATCACGAAGTTGGATGGCACCGCCAAGGGCGGCGTGCTCGCCGCCATCACCCAGATGCGCCGCGAAAAGCCGCTCCCCATTTACTTCATCGGCGTCGGCGAGCAGCTCGAAGACCTACAACCCTTCCGAGCGCTCGAGTTCGCCAACACGCTCGTCGGCCTCGACCCCGCCACGCCTCCCACCGAAAAGGACGACTGAGTTCGTGTCGTCCCGTGACCGGGCGGCCCGAGGACTTCTGGCCGCTCATTCGAAACAAACACTTCCCTCGAAGGACATCATCATGCTTCTCGGAGCCGTGGACCTCGGCAGCAACAGCTTCCGCGTCGAAATCGGGCGCGTTGAAGGCGATCGCATCGTTACGCAGAGCTACTGGAAGGAAACCGTGCGCCTGGCAGGCGGTTTTGATGAACAGGGGGCGCTCACGCCCGAAATTCAGGCGCGCGCTCTGGCGACGCTCGCGCGCTTCAACGAGCGGCTTCAGGGTCTCCCGAAGCATCAGGTGCGAGCCGTCGGCACGCAGGCTCTGCGCGCTGCCGCGAACTCCAAAGAGTTCCTCGAGAAAGCCGAACAGGTGCTCGGCTACAAGATCGAATTGCTCTCCGGACACGAAGAGGCGCGACTCGTCTTCAAAGGTTGCGCCAACACGCTGCCGCCCTCTGAAAAGCGTCGTCTGATCGTGGACATCGGCGGCGCGAGTACCGAATTCATCGTCGGCCGCGGGCTCGAACCCGAACGGTGCGAGTCCTACAAAATCGGCTGCGTCAATACGTCCATCCGCCACTTCCGCGACGGTCGCATCACACCCAAGAGCTTCGAGCAGGCCGTCACGGCCTGCGAAGCCGAGGTCGAAGAAGGCGGCCGACTTTTCGGGCCCGAACACTACGACGAGGCATTCGGTTCCGCGGGCACGTTCGGTGCGGTTTCCGACATTTGCGTCGCGCTCGGCTGGAGCGACGGCGAAGTGACGCCCGAACACCTCGAAAAGTTGACGCGCATGCTTCTTGAGGCCAAAGATGTCCGCAACATCCGTTTCGCCGGCCTCAAGGAAGATCGTCGCGAAGTCATCGCAGGGGGGCTCGCCGTACTGACGGCCGTCTTCCGCACGCTCGGCATTCGTAGCATGCGTCCCGCGTCGGGCGCGTTGCGCGTCGGGTTGCTCTATGACCTCTGGGGACGCTTTTCCGATCGGGACACCCGCGAAATTTCGGTCGAAGCGCTCATGAAAAAGGCGCTCGTCGACACGGCTCAGGCCGAACGCGTTTCTTCGACGGCCGTCGCGCTCTGCCGCAAGCTCGCTCCCGAAACGTCCGACGACGATCTGAAGCTCTTGCGCTGGGCCGCGCTCATGCACGAGGTGGGGATGCTCATTTCCTCGTCGCGCTACCACCGCCACGGCCAGTACATCATCTCGAACACCGACATGCCCGGCTTTTCGCACAGCGAACAGATCCGTATGTCCACGCTCGTGCTCGCACAACGCGGCACCCTGAAGAAGCTCGGGGCTCCGGCGGATTGGTGCGTCTCGTGGGAATCGGTCCTCGCCGTGCGCCTTGCGGTGATTCTGGCGCACGCACGCGTCGACGTGACGTTGCCCATCATGAAGTTCGAGCGCAACGGCGACGAGCTCCTCGTGCGCATCGAGCCCGTGTGGCTCAATCAGCATCCGCTGACGGATTACCTCCTCAACGAAGAATCGCTCAACTGGGGTCGCATCGGTCGCACGGTGCGCTTTGAAAGGTTTGCCATCGCATGACCGAAGAAACGCTCCTTGAGCTACGCAACGTCACCGCGGCGTATGACGGCCGTACGGTTTTCGAGAACCTGTCCCTTTCGGTGGGGCGGGGTGAGTTCGTCCTTTTGCACGGCAACACGGGTTGCGGCAAGAGTACAGTCCTGCGCCTTCTGGCGGGCCTCGAACGACCGACAACGGGCGAAATCATCGTCGCGGGCGATCGGGTGGACCGCTTCAACGAGGTTCAACGCCGTTGGCTTCGCCGCTCGATGGGGCTCATGGTTCAAGAGGGGCTCCTGCTCGACGACCGCTCGATTCACGACAACGTCATGCTGCCCGCGCTCGCCGCCGAAGAATCGTTCGGTGAAGCCCGAAGCCGCGCTCTGCTCGCGCTCGAGAAGTGCGGCATCGCCGAGCTTGCTACCCAACTGCCCCGCCACCTCTCGGCTGGACAACGTCAGCTCGTCAACCTTGCGCGCGCCGTCGTCAACCGTCCGGTGGTGATCCTCGCGGACGAGCCTGTCGCGCATCTCGACAAATCGAACGCCCGAACGCTTCTCGATCTGCTCGGCGCCTTCGTCGAGGCGGGCGTGACCGTCGTCGCGGCGAGCCACGAGCGCATTGCGCCGCAGGGCGTTCCTTTCCGTGAAATTCTGCTTTCGACTCGGGGAGGCCGGGTATGAGCTTCGTGACGAGTCGCCGCTGGGCCTTGCAAGAGACGCTTCGAGGACTTCGACGCGATGCCGCGCCGTTCGTCTTTGCGACGTGCCTTTCGGCCCTGGCCCTTTCCATTCCGCTTTTCATCGCCTGTATTTTCTACGGTCTCTCAGAGCCGCTCCGCAGCCTGCCGACTGCCGTTGAAATCACAGTCTTCACAACAGAGAAAGCCGACGCGGCCCGCGTCGAAGAAGAAATCCGCCGCATCGAAGAAGTCGTCTCGACTCGTATCATCAAGAAAGAAGAAGCCTACGCGGAACTCAACGAACGACTCGGGATCAAGCCCGCTAAAAGCGCGAGCAATCCGCTTCCAGACATCGTGATCGCCACGCTTGCAAACGACCTGAGCAACGCGAAAATCGAAGACGCCGCCAAGGCGATCGAAGCCATCCGCGGAGTCGACTTCGTTCCTTATGAAATTTCCTGGCACGAAAAGCTTCAGGCCGTCACGCGTGCAGCCAACGTGGGGCTCGTCTGCCTGGGTTCCGTTGTTTTGCTCCTCGTCGTGCTCGTACTCGGCACGGCCGTACGCCTGACGAGTTCGTCGGCCCGCTCGGAAATGCGTGCCCTGCACCTCTTCGGTGCTTCGCCCTCCTTTGCCGTGCGCCCCTATGCTTGGCGCGGTTTTCTCCTCATGGGCGCCTCGGCTGCTCTGGCTCTGGGCATCACGGAGATCGGTCTGATCGTTTTCGGTCGGGCGGTGGCTTCCGTCGCAAGCCTCTACGACGCCGCAGTTTCTCTCACGCTTCCTCCCGCGGATTGGTGCCTCGGGATCGTTCTCGGTTGCGCCGTTGTGGGTAGCATCGTCGCCTCGGCGGTCGCCGCCGATACGTGGCGTCAGATCCGGGGCGGAACCCGTTGAATCCGTTGAGGAGAAAGCGCATGGTTGACCCCGAAAATCGCCCCGACGCAACGGCTCCCGAAGTCCCGGAAATTCTTGACGCCGAGCCGCGTTCCAAACACCCGAGACGCGTCAAAGCGGCACGCGCCTCCTCTACGGAGGTCTCGCCCGTCGCAACCAGAGAAAGCACCTCCGCAAGCCGTGCGCTCGTGCCTTTCACGCCTCCGAAAACACCCGCCCTCGTCGGACAGCTCGGAGACCTCGACGCCTTCATGCGGGCCGCCGAACGCGCCCCCATGCTCTCGGCCGACGAAGAACACGACCTCGCAGTGCGACTGCGCGACAAAAACGATCTCGAAGCCGCCCAACAGTTGATTCTCAGCCACCTGAGACTCGTCATTTCGATCGCCCGCGGCTTTCTCGGCTACGGTCTCCCTTATGCAGACCTCATTCAGGAAGGGAACATCGGCCTCATGAAGGCCATTCGTCACTACGACCCCGACCGCGGCGCCCGCCTGATGACCTTTGCCGTGCACTGGATTCGCTCCGAGATTCAGGAGTATGTGATCCGCAACTGGCGCATCGTGAAACTCGCCACGACGAAAAACCAGCGCAAGCTCTTTTTCAACCTGCGGCAACTCAAAGAAGACCCGCAATACGCCCTCACGAACCAACAGGCCGAACGCATCGCACTCACGCTCGACGTGAAGCCCCAGGAAGTGCTCGAAATGGAAGAGCGCATGTACGGTCAGGAGACAAGCCTCGACGCCCCGGCGGGCGGCTCGTCCCGGGACGACGACGAAGGCGCCTTCACGCCCTCGGACTGGCTTACGCGCAAAAGCGACGAACCCGAAGCGGTGCTTGAAGAAGAGAACCGTATGCGCCTTGAAGGCGAAGGCATTCAGAAGGCGCTTCAGGCGCTCGACGAACGTAGCCGCCGCGTGATCGAGGCGCGTTACCTGCATCAGGACGAAAACGGCAACGTCAAGCCCGTCACACTCCAGACGCTCGCCGACGAATTCGGCATCTCCGCCGAACGCGTCCGACAAATCGAAAAACTTGCGCTGCGCCGCATGCGTGAAGCGCTTTCCAACGAAGATTACTGATGTTCCACGTTGTTCTCGTCGCCCCGGAAATCCCGCCCAATACGGGCAACATCATTCGCCTCTGCGCGAACACCGGATGCGACTTGCACCTGATCCGTCCCCTGGGCTTTACGCTCGAAGACAAACAGATGAAGCGGGCGGGACTCGACTACCACGAGTACGCCACGCTCAAGGTGCACGATTCGTTCGAAGCGTTCCTCGAAGCCGAGAAGCCCGATCCCGAACGTATGTTCGCCATGACAACCAGAGGGAGCACGCCCTTTGCCCGCATGGCCTTCCACCCGGGCGACTGGTTCGTCTTCGGTTCGGAAAGCAAGGGGCTTCCCGAAACCCTTCGGGAGCGCTTTCCCGAATCGCAACGCATTCGTCTCCCGATGCGTCCCGACAACCGCTCGCTCAACCTCTCGAACACAGTGGCCGTCACCGTGTTCGAAGCCTGGCGTCAGAACGGGTACGCGGGCGGCGTTTGAGAGCACGCCTACCCGGGAACCCCGAAAACGACGAAGGGGCGCCGTGAGTCCTGAGACTCGCGCGCCCCTCGGCTTCTGCGGATTCGATCCCTCCTCGGGGTTGAAAGCTCAGAGTTCCTTGTCAATCTTGTGCTCGATCGCGTAAATCGCGGCCTGAACGCGGCTCGACAAGTTGAGCTTGCGCAGGATGCTCTGCACGTGCACCTTGACCGTCGACTCGGCCAGGCAGAGCGCGCGAGCGATTTCCTTGTTCGAGACGCCGCGGGCCAACCAGGCGAGCGTCTGCCGTTCGCGGCGCGTGAGTACCGACGGATCCTGCCCGGGATAAGCGGCGCGACTGCGGCCCTGATCGGGATCGGACATCTGGCTCACGAACTTCGACATCATCTGCGGCGAAATGACGCTGTCGCCCTGATACGCAAGACGGATCGAACGCAAGAGGAAGTCCTGATCGATCTTCTTGAGGAGGTACCCACGGGCACCGAACTTGAGGCATTCGCCGAGAATTTCGCAGTCTTCGCTCACCGTGAGCATCAGAACCGCCAGATCGGGATGCGTCTCGCGAATCTGAGCGAGCGCTTCGAGTCCGTTCATGCTCGGCATATCAACGTCGAGCAACACGACGTCGGCCTCAACCTGCTCGACAAGCTTGACGCCCTCAAGTCCGTCGCTCGCCTCGCCGACCACTTTAAAGTCGGCCTGACGCTGGAGAAGCGCCTTCACGCCGCTGCGAAAGAGCGTGTGGTCATCGATGAGGAGAATTCGGATCATGTTCTGTTGCGTCCCGTTGAATGAGGTCGAACGACCGGATACGAAAGCCGGCAGATTTTTCGATTGTAGCAACTCGGCGCTCCGACCGAAACGCTACTAAAGAGGGAGAAGCCGACCGGCTTCGCCGTACGGTCCCTGCGGCGAAATGACAA
>CAJLHF010000009.1 GCA_905206365.1 uncultured Sutterella sp.
GGTGGGTGGTGTGGGAGGACGGCGCGGGGACATCCCTGCGCCTCCTACCCGATTGGGTATCCTGCGAGCGCCTGAGCGCGAAGCCTCAGAGGCCGCGTACTTTTTTAAGGAGTGCCGTAGTCGAACGCTCGTGCTCGAACGAAACGGTGACGGTTTTGGCGCCCCACGTCGCGGCAAGCTTTGCCTCGGGCAGGTCTTCGACGTTGTAGTCGCCTCCTTTCACGTAAATGTCGGGGCGGGCGAGTTCCACGGCCTTGAGCGGCACCTTGTCGGGGAACACCACAACGAGGTCGACCGATTCGAGCGCGGCGAGAACGGCTGCGCGATCGGCTTCGGTGTTTATCGGGCGGTCGTCGCCCTTGCCGAGCATTTTGACGGAGGCGTCGCTGTTGACGGCCACCACGAGACTCGCGCCGAGGCTGCGGGCCTGCGCGAGGTAAGTGACGTGCCCGCGGTGCAGGATGTCGAAAACGCCGTTCGTCATTACTACGGGACGGGGCAGGACTGCGGCACGGGCGGCAAGTTCGCTCATGTCGCAGATCTTGGTTTCAAAGGTCGGAACGGGGAGACGCTGGCTCATGAAAAATCCTTAACGAAGCGCTCAAACCAGGGCGAGGCGACGGCCTCGGCCAGGTTCGCAAATACGGCGGTCGCATCCTCCGAGGGCTCGGGGCGGTAAAGACCGTCGGTGCCAAGGAGCACGCGTTCGGGCAGGCCCGCACGACGTCCCGCCGTGCAGTCGCCCGGCTTGTCGCCGAACATGACGGAGCGCTCGGGGTCGAGTCCGAGCTCTTCGACGGCCTTGAGAAGCATCCCGGGTGCGGGTTTGCGGCATCCGCAGTTCGTGCGATAGGCGGGCAGGGCCTTTTGCGGATGATGCGGGCAGAAATAAACCCCCGCCAGCGGCGCACCCGCTTCGGCAAAGCGCACTTTCATCCAGGCGGTCAGCTTCTCAAAATCGGCCTCGGTGTAGTAGCCGCGGCCGATGCCCGACTGATTGGTAACGACAACGAGCTCGAAGCCCGCGTCGTGCAGACGTCGCGCGGCGTCCAGGACGCCCGGGATCCAGTCGAAATTCTCGATCTCATGCACGTACGCATGATCGACGTTGATCACGCCGTCGCGATCGAGAAATGCGGCTCGTTTCCGGGGCGAGCTCATTTGTCGGCCTCGACGTTCGGGTACGCCTTGAGAAGCTCGTGCATGTAGGCGCGCGTGCCTTCCTGAACCGAGCGGAAGGACACGTCGCAACCCGCGGCGCGCAGCTTCGTGAGGTCGGCCTGGGTGTAGGCTTGGTACTTGCCCTTGAGCGCCTCGGGGAAGGGGATGTACTCGATTTCGCCCGCGGCAACGGCTTCTTCGAGGCCGAAAGCGGACTTACCCTCGGCTTCGCGAAGCGAATTGACCACGGAAAGCGCCACGTCGTTGAAGGGCTGGGCGCGGCCCGTACCGCAGTTGTAGATGCCGGAGACGGGCTTGTCGAGGAAGTGCATGAGCACGTTCACGACGTCGTCGATGTAGACGAAGTCGCGCAACTGGGCGCCGTTGTCGTAGCCGAGGCAACCTTCGAAGAGCTTCACTTTACCCGTGCGACGGTACTGGAAGTACTGGTGGTAGGCGACGCTCGCCATGCGGCCTTTGTGCTGCTCGTGCGGGCCGTACACGTTGAAGTAGCGCAAGCCGATGACGGGACTGCGCAGGTAGTCCATTTCGCGGCGCAGGACCTGGTCGAAGAGGTACTTCGAGTAGCCGTAGACGTTGAGCGGTCCTTCGTAGCGGATGTCTTCGACGAATTCGGTGTGCGCGCCGTACGTGGCGGCCGAGGAGGCGTAGATGAAGGGAATGCGGAGCTCCTGCGCCCAACGGAAGAGGTCGAGCGTGTAGCGGTAGTTGTTCTCCATCATGTAGACGCCGTTCTGCTCCATCGTGTCGGAGCAGGCCCCCTGATGGAAGATCGCTTCGGGCTTCGGTGCGGTTCCGGCGCGAACGCGCGCGATGAAATCCCGCTTGTCGAAGTAGTCCGAAATGCGGCACTTGGCGAGATTGAGGAACTTTTCGCTCTTCTCGAGGTTGTCGACGGCGATCACGTCGGTGACGCCCCGAGCGTTGAGGGCGAGAACATTGTTGCAGCCGATGAAGCCGGCTGCGCCGGTCACGAGAATGCTCATGGAGAAACCTTTTGGAAAAGCGGCCGGTCGCCCGAGCGCACGGCCTGAGAAAAATTCGGAGAGATCGGACGTACCGCGGCGTCAGCGAAAGAGTTCGTCGTACGTAACGGCGGCGGTGCCGAGTTTGCCGACCACGATACCACCTGCGCGGTTGGCTATGGTCACGGCCTGCTCGATGCTCGTATCCGTGGCGAGCATTGCCGCGAGAACGCCGATCACCGTGTCGCCCGCCCCCGAGACGTCGAACACTTCGCGGGCCTGAGCGGGAACGGTGAATTGCCCGTCCTTGTGGTAGAGCGTCATCCCCTCTTCGGAACGCGTAAGGAGGAGGTAGGAGAGACCGAGTGCTTCTCGTAGGCTCTGCGCTTTGACCGTCAGGTCCGATTCGCTCGTCCAGTCGCCCACGACCTGACGAAGTTCGGCGCGGTTCGGCGTGATGACGGTTGCGCCTGCATAGCGGTCGTAGTTCGATCCCTTGGGGTCGACGAGGATGGGAATCGAGCGGGCCCGTGCGGCCTCGATCATGGCGCGGATGTGTGAGAGGCCGCCCTTGCCGTAGTCGGAAAGAACGAGCGCGTCGGTCTCGCCGAGCAGGGTTTCGAAAAGGCCGAGATGCGCGAGGAGCGCTTCCTTCGCGGGTTCGGCCTCGAAGTCGCAGCGCACCATCTGTTGCTGACGCGCGACGATGCGCAGTTTGACGGTCGTGCGCAGGGTCGGGTCGAATTCGAGCTTGGGATTGATCCCTTCGTCCTTGAGAAGGGACTCGATCGTAAGGCCTGCTTCGTCGCGTCCGACCACCGACAACAAGGTCGAGGTCGCCCCGATTCGGGCGATGTTGCGGGCCACGTTGGCCGCGCCGCCGAGTCGTTCTTCGGTGCGTACGACGCGCACGACGGGCACGGGTGCTTCGGGCGAAATGCGCTCGGCGTCGCCGAACCAGTACCGATCGAGCATGGCGTCGCCCGTAACGAGGATGCGGGCCTTCTGAAGCGTTTCTTTGTTCATATGTCTATCGGATGCGGGATCCGGGCGGATCCGGAAGTGTTGGCCTCGATTTTACCAAGGGGTCGTAACGCGGGGCGGTTCGGGGAGGAATGGACGGGCGATGGGTGCCCGGTAGCCCGCTCTCGGTAAAATAATGAGATTCGCCCTTCCGGGCAGTATCAACAGAACGAGATAAGGAACAGACATGCAGGTCGATGGATCGATTTTCAAGGCTTACGACATCCGCGGCATCGTCGACAAGACGCTCACCGAAGAGGCGTGCCGTGCCGTCGGCCGCGTGCTCGGCACGATGGCGCTCGAGGCCGGCAATCGAACATTTGCGGTCGGCCGCGACGGGCGACTTACGGGCGAACGTCTGCAAAAAGCCCTTATGGAAGGCATCGTCTCGACGGGGGTCGACGTCGTCGACATCGGCGCCGTGCCCACGCCCGTTCTCTACTTTGCGACGAAGTTTTTGAAGACCCGCTCCGGGGTGGCCGTGACGGGTTCGCACAATCCGCCCGAATACAACGGGCTCAAGATGCTCGTCGACGACGTGACGCTCTGCTCGGACGACATTCAGATGATTCGCGAACGCATCATGACGGAAGACTGGGTGACGACCGACAAACCCGGCTCGATCACCCGAGTCGACGTTTTGGGCGAGTACGTCGAGCGAGCGACGCGCGGTCTCAAGCTCAAGCACCGTCTGAAGGTTGTGGGCGACGCAGGCAACGGCATCGCGGGCCCTGCGATGTGCCGTCTCATGGAGGCACTCGGCGACAAGGTCGACTTCGTGCCGCTTTTCGCCGACGTCGACGGGACGTTCCCGAACCACCACCCGGATCCTTCGAAGCCCGCCAACCTTGCGGATCTCATCGACGCGGTGCGCGCGACCGGGGCCGATTACGGGTTTGCCACGGACGGCGACGGCGACCGCCTCGGCGTCGTGACCAATACGGGCGAAGTGATTTTCCCCGACCGCCTAATGATGCTTTTCGCCGAAGACATGCTCGCCGAGCATCCGGGCGCTCAAATCGTCTACGACGTGAAGTGCTCGCGCAAGCTCGTCGACGTGATCCGTGAAAAGGGTGGCGAGCCTACGATCAGCGCCACGGGGCATTCGCTCGTCAAGGCGAAGCTTCGTCAGACGAACGCGCCGCTTGCGGGTGAAATGTCGGGTCACATCTTCTTCAACGACGAGCGCTGGTTCGGGTTCGACGACGGTCTTTACGCCGCTTTGCGTCTCCTGGAAATTCTCTCGCACTCCGACGCCCCCTCGGAAACGCTCTCGAAGCTGCCGAGCGCGGTCAATACACCCGAACTTCAGATCCCCACGGCCGAAGGCGAAAACAAGCGCTTCATCGAGCGCCTGCGCAACGAAGCGAGGTTCCCCGACGCCAAGGACGTGATCCGCGTCGACGGTTTGCGCGTTGAGTGGGAGGACGGCTTCGCGCTGGCGCGCTCCTCGAACACGACGCCCGTCGTCGTGGTGCGTCTCGAAGGCGACACGCCCGAAGCGCTCGCACGCATTCGCAGTACGTTCGCGGCCGCTCTCAAGGCGGTCGACCCCTCGATGGTCATTCCCGAATAAAAGGAGCCGGCCATGACGACGTCCTCTACGGCGCTTCTGCCCTTTTTGCGCGACTGTCTCGAGACGGGAACCGGTGCGACAGCCTGCGGCATTCGCATCGACGTGTCGCGGCAGCGACTCAACGCCGATGATTTTCGACGGTTGCTCGATTTCGGTCGCAAGCGCGGTCTTCAAGAGGCGCACGCTCGCATGATGGCGGGCGAGGTCGTGAATCGTTCCGAAGGGCGTGCGGCGCTCCATGCGGCGCTTCGTGCCTTCGAGCCCGACGCGCCCCGTCACGTCGAGGTGCTTGCCGAACGGACGCGGATGTTGCGCTTCGCACAGCTGGTGCGGGAAGGGCGCTGGCGCGGCTGCCGCGGCGACCGGGTGACCGATATCATCAACATTGGGATCGGCGGCTCCGAAATGGGGCCCCGAGCCGTCTGGCACGCTCTGCGTCCGACGAAGCCCGGCATTCGGTTGCACTTCCTTTCGAGCGTCGACGGCGTCTTGCTTGAACGCATTCTGTCCGAATGCAATCCGCTCTCGACCCTCGTTGTCGTTTCGTCGAAAAGCTTCAAGACGCGTGAAACACAGGTGAACGCGGCGGCCGTCGACCAGTGGCTCCTTGACAACGGGATCGTCGGCACTGACCGGGCGTGCCACATGGTGGTGGTTTCCGCCAATCCGCAGGCGCCCGATATCATGTGCCTGCCGAAGGAAAACTTCTTCCGAATTTGGGACTGGGTGGGCGGACGTTTTTCGGTCTGGGGCTCGATCGGGTTGCCGCTTGCCGTGGCGCTCGGGCCTGAAGCATTCTCGGAATTCCTGCGGGGTGCCAACGAGATGGACCGCCATTCGCTGACGGCGTCGCTCGAAGAAAATCTCCCCGCACTCCTTGCGCTCATCGCGTATTGGAATGCGACGCGCCTTGAGATCACGTCGCACTGTCTGTTGCCTTACGACGAGCGTCTGCGAGTCATGGTTCCGTGGTTGCAACAGCTCGAAATGGAGTCGCTCGGAAAATCCCATGCGGCCGACGGCACGCCCATCACGGGTCACACCGGGCAGGGGGTTTGGGGCGCGAACGGCAATGAAGCCCAGCACAGTTTCTACCAGTGGTTGCGCGAAGGCACGGGTCGCACGAGTCTCGACATCGTTTGGAGCGAAATGCCTGGACACCGCTACGCAGAGCACTACCGCGTGCTCCTGGCCAACGCCCGCGCGCAAACCGAAGCGTTGGTGACGCGTGACCTCGAGAGCCCCTACTTCAACGCAGTGACGGCGATCGTCATCGACGCGGTGACGCCGCGTCGGCTCGGAGCCTTCATGGCGATGTACGAGCACAAAACGACGATGCTCGGCACGCTCTTTGGCATCAACCCTTTCGATCAGCCAGGGGTCGAACTCGGCAAGCGGCTCTCGAAACGGGCCGAAGAAGGAATCGTGCTCGAAAGCAACGCCGGAGATTTCGTATGAAAGTACTGATCGTCAAAACCTCGTCCATGGGTGACATCATTCACGCGTTGCCGCTCGTGCACGATCTGACGGCGGCCCATCCCGACGCGGAAATCCATTGGCTTGCGGAAGAGAGTTTTCGCGACATCCCGACCTTCGCGCCCGCCGTTTCGAGCGTGCATCGGACGGCTTTTCGCCGTTGGCGTCGCACGCCCTTCGCCGCAAGCGTGCGCGAGGAAATCGGCGCTCTGAAGAGCGCCCTGCGGGAGGCCGATTACGATGCGGTGCTCGACATTCAGGGGTTGTTGCGCTCGGCTGTGGCCGCTCGCTGGACGGGCAAGCCCGTCACGGGCTACACCCGCCGCACGGTGCGCGAGCCGCTGGCAAGCTGGTTTTACGATAAAACACTCGATTTGCCCGAGTCGCTCGGTGCCGTGCGTCGCTATCGCCTTGCCGCGGCCGAAGCGTTCGGCTACGCGATCGACGAAGAGCACCCGGTCTTTGCGTTGCGTGCCGACCGCGCCGTGCCTCTTCCCGTTTCGGGTCCTTACGCGGCGCTTGCCGTCAATACGAGCCGCGATGAGAAGCTCTGGCCCGAAGCTCACTGGGTGCGATTGAGCGAAGAGCTTCTCCGACGCGGCATGAGGAGCGTGATTTTTTGGGGCAACCCCGAGGAGCGACTTCGCGCCGAACGCATTGCCGCGCGCATCGAGGGCGCTTTCGTGCCCGAACGCATGCCGCTTGCCGATGTGGGTGCGGTGCTTGCGGGCGCACGACTCATGGTAGGCGTCGATACGGGGCTTGCGCATCTTGCAGCCGCGCTCGGCCGACCGAGCGTGGGCATTTTCGTTTCGACCCCGACCGAGACCCTGCGTCTCATCGGCGACGGGCCGTGCCTGTCGCTCGGCGGCGTCGGTGAGGTGCCGACGGTCGAAGCGGTTTTGAATGCGGCCGATGCGGTCACGGGCGCGCATTGAGGCGTCCGTGCGAAAAAGGAAAATGGATTTTTTGAGATGAAGCTCACTCCCGGTCTCTACCGTGCCGTCACGATGGTGGCGCTCCCGCTGGCGAGTCTGTACCTCACATGGCGTTCCCGCAAACAACCCGCTTATCGCGAGTTTTGGGACGAACGTTTTGCCTGGTCGACCTATCCTCTGCGCGGCGAGCGTCCGCGCGTTTGGATCCACGCCGTGAGCGTGGGTGAAACCAACGCGGCCAAGCCGCTCTTGGAGCGCATGCTCGCCGACTGGCCCGAGTGCGACGTGCTGCTCACCCACATGACGCCCACGGGGCGCGAAGCGGGTGAAAAGCTCGTGGCGCTTGCGCCCGAACGCATCCATCAGTGCTACCTCCCGTACGACGCGCCCTACGCCGTCGAGAAGTTTTTCCGTCAAACGCGCCCGACGCTCGGCGTCATCATGGAAACCGAAGTCTGGCCGAACGTCATGCACGAAGCCTCGCGCCTCGGGATTCCCATGGTGCTCGCCAACGCGCGCGAAAGCGAAAAGTCACGTCGTCAGGCCGAGCGCGTGATCGACGTCATGGGCCCCGCTTTCGGGCGTTTTTCGGCGGTGCTCGCTCAGAGCGACGAAGATCGCGATCGCCTCGCTTCACTCGGCGCGACTCACATCACCGTGACTGGGAGCATCAAGTTTGACATCAAGCCCGATCTTTCGCAGGTCGCGGCCGCACGTGCCTGGCGCTCCCAACTCGATCGCCCCGTGCTTCTTCTCGCTTCGACGCGCGAAGGCGAAGAGGCGAGATTCGCCAAGGCACTCGTCGAACGTCCCGAACTTACGGAGCGCGGGCTCGTTTTGCTCGTGCCGCGCCACCCGCAGCGCTTCGACGAAGTAGAGACCGTCCTCAAGTCTGCCGGTCTTCGCGTCGTTCGGCGCTCGAAGCTCGCGGGCGCGCATACCGTGCCCGCCGACGTGCAGGTAATTCTCGGCGACAGCATGGGCGAGATGAGTTTTTACTGCGGCCTGGCTGCTATGACCGCGATGGGCGGCTCGTTCGAGCCTTTCGGCGCGCAGAACGTAATCGAACCCGCTATGGCGGGCTCGCCCGTCGTGGTGGGGCCTTCGATCTTCAATTTCGACAAAATCGTGCGTGACGGCGTGGCCGAAGGGGCCATGGTGCAGGTGGCGACGCCCGAAGAGGCGCTTGACGTTTTTTCGAACTGGCTAGATGACCCCGAAAAGTGCGCGGCGGCCGGACGCTCCGCGCTTGCCTTCGCCGCCCGTTGGGGCGGCGCAACCGATCGCATGATGACCATTCTGGAGGAACTATGGCAGACGGCGCAGAAAACCGAATCCCCAACGTACTGAGTATCGCGGGGGTCGACCCCTCGGGCGGAGCCGGACTTCTGGCCGACGTCAAGGCGATGAGCGCCTGTGGTACCTATGCCTGTGGGGTGGTGACGGCGCTGACGGCGCAAAACACGAAGGGGGTCGACGGCATCTTCGACGTGACGCCCGACTTTGTACGGGAGCAACTGGAAACGCTCTTTGCCGACGTGCGCGTCGACGCCGTCAAGATCGGCATGCTGAACAACGCGGGCGTTGCGGTAGCCGTGGCGGAGTCGCTCGAGCGGCACCGTCCGGGTTTCGTCGTGCTCGATCCCGTGATGGTTGCCAAAAGCATGGACCGTCTGCTCGCGCCCGCGGCGGTCGACGTGTTGAAGACGCGCCTGCTTCCCCTGGCGAACCTGATTACGCCCAACGTGCCCGAGTGCGCGGACCTTCTCGGCATCTCCGAGAGCGAAGTGCTCGCTGACCTCGAAGGATCGGCCCGCTCGCTCTGGCGCCTCATGGGTCGGCGCGACGGCTGGGTGCTTCTCAAGGGAGGCCACGTTCCGGGCAAAGATGCCACGGACCTCCTCCTGAGCGGCAACGTGGTCGTGCAGTTCCCCGCCGAGCGGATTGAAACGAAGAACACGCACGGCACGGGTTGCACGCTCTCTTCGGCCATTGCCGCGCGCTACGCGGTTCGCGGCGACATGCTCGCCGCCGTCAAGGAGGCCAAGGACTACATCACGGGTGCCATCCGGCATGCGAGCGAACTCTCGGTCGGGCACGGGTGCGGACCAACGCATCACTTCTGGTCGACCTGGGTGAGTGTAAAATAATGTAACAATCGCTTGACGGATGCTTCCCGTTTGGGCATACTTTGACTTCTCAACGGCGCATTAGCTCAGTCGGTTAGAGCAGAGGAATCATAATCCTTGTGTCCGCGGTTCGAGTCCGTGATGCGCCACCAGAATTCAACAAAAAAGCCCTGCCGTAAGGCGGGGCTTTTTTGTTAGCATCATTTTGATTTTTTATCGTCACCGGACATAAACCGTGCCAGCGAAAAAACTGTACATGCGCAGCTTCGGCTGCCAGATGAACGACTACGACACCGGTCGCCTCTCGGACTTGCTTCGCGACGCTCAGGCGTACGAGCGCACCGAAAATCTCGAAGAGGCCGATCTCGTCGTGATCAACACCTGCTCGATTCGCGAGAAGGCTCAGGAAAAGGTCTTCTCCGACCTCGGCCGCATCCGCGAAGTGAAAAAAGAGCGTCCCGAAATGCGCATCGCCGTGGGCGGTTGCGTGGCGAGTCAGGAAGGCGAGAACATTCTGAAGCGCGCCCCTTGGGTCGACGTTGTTTTTGGTCCGCAGACGCTTCACCGCGTCCCCGATCTCCTTGACGAGTGTGCTCGTACGGGTCGCGCCCAGGTCGACGTGAGCTTCCCCGAAATCGAGAAATTCGATCATCTGCCCAAGCCCGAAGCGCACGGCGCCACGGCGTTCGTTTCCATCATGGAAGGTTGCTCCAAGTACTGCTCCTACTGCGTGGTGCCCTATACCCGCGGCGAGGAGATTTCGCGCCCGCTCGTCGACGTGTTGGTCGAAATCGCCCAGCTCGCCGATCAGGGCGTGAAAGAGGTGACGCTACTCGGGCAGAACGTGAATGCCTACCGCGGCGTGACGCCCGAGGGCGATACGGCCGACTTCGCGCTTCTCTTGGACTACGTCGGGCAGATCGACGGGATCGAGCGCATTCGCTATACGACAAGCCATCCGCGCGAATTCACGCAACGCATCATCGACTGCTACGAGCGCAACCCGAAGCTCGTGAGCCACGTGCACCTGCCCGTGCAGTCGGGGTCCGACCGCGTGCTTGCCGCCATGAAGCGCGGCTACACGGCACTCGAATACAAGTCGATCGTGCGACGTCTCAAGAAGGCCCGACCCGGCATTTCGATCGCGACCGACATCATCGTGGGCTTCCCCGGCGAAACGGCCGAGGATTTCGAAGAGACGATGAAGTTGGTCGAAGACGTGGGCTTTGACGCGAGCTTCAGTTTCGTCTTCAGTCCTCGCCCGGGTACGCCCGCCGCGCGACTCCCCGACGATACGCCGTACGAAGTTAAGATCGGGCGTCTGCAGCGCCTTCAGGCTGCGATCGACGCGCACGCGCGCGCGATCAGCGAAAGCATGCTCGGCAACGTCGAGCGCGTTCTGGTGCTCGGTCCCGCGCGTCGCGGCGAAGGCTATCTGATGGCTCGAACCGACAACAACCGCATCGTCAACTTCCCGGGCTCGCCCGAGTTGATCAACCGGATGGTGACTGTGCGGATCACCGAGGTCTTTCCCCACTCGCTCGGCGGGGAGCTCGTTCAGGAGGACTGATGACTGAACGTCTCACTTTTTCAACGGACGTCGGCAGCACGGTGCTTGCCAACCTGTGCGGCCCGCTCGACGACAACATCCGACAGATGGCCACGATTCTCGGCGTTTCGATTCGCCGTCGCGGGGCGGTCTTTACGGTGACGGGGGAACTGGAGGCGGCGCGCCGCGCCGTCTCGGCTCTCGAGACGCTTACGGCGCGCATCGTGCACACGGGCGAAGCGCTGACGGCCGATGACATTCAGTGGTTTTTCGTCGGTGAAGACGATCGATTCCGGGCCGGAAAGAGCGACGAGGCGCCTTTTGAAGTCGAGCTGAAGACGCGCCGCCGCGATCTGCAGGGGCGTACGCCCAATCAGCGCGCATACCTGAAGGCGATTCTTTCCCACGACATTTCGTTCGGAATCGGGCCTGCCGGGACGGGGAAAACGTACCTGGCCGTTGCGGCTGCGGTCGATGCGTTCGAGCGCGGCACGGTCGAGCGCATCGTGCTGACGCGCCCGGCCGTCGAAGCGGGCGAGCGACTCGGGTTCCTGCCCGGGGACCTCACGCAAAAGGTCGATCCGTATCTGCGGCCGCTCTACGACGCGCTTTTCGACCTGATGGGTTTTGAGAAGTCGCAGCGCCTCATGGAACGCCAGTCGATCGAGGTTGCGCCACTCGCGTACATGCGCGGGCGCACGCTCAACAACGCCTTCGTGATCCTCGACGAGGCGCAGAATACGACGCCCGAGCAGATGAAGATGTTCCTCACCCGCATCGGTTTCGGGTCGCGCGCCGTCATTACGGGCGACGTCACGCAGGTCGACCTTCCGAAGGGCGTGCCAAGCGGCTTGAGGCATGCCGCGAAGATTCTGGAGAACGTGCGCGGCATCGCCATCACCCGCTTCAATGCGGGTGACGTCGTGCGCCATCCGCTCGTGGCCCGCATCGTCGAGGCTTACGAACGGGCGGGCGAAAACGACGAGGCGCCGCGTCGGGACCGATAAGGAGAGCAACATGTGCGAACTCATTCTGGACGTGCAGCAGGCGTGGCTTTTCAAGAAGGAATTGCCCTGCCGCGCGAAAATGGAACGTTGGATTCGAGCAGCGCTCGAGCGTGACGCCGCGTTCACGATTCGCTTCGTAGACGAGGTCGAGGGGCGCGAGCTCAACGCCACGTACCGTCACAAGGACTACGCGACGAACGTTCTGACCTTCGACTACGCGCACGAGCCTCGCGTCGAAGCCGACATCGTCATCTGCGTGCCGGTTCTGCAACGTCAGGCTCGCGAGCAGCTCAAAACGTTCGAAGCGCATCTTGCGCACCTGATCGTGCACGGCGTTTTGCACGCCCACGGGTACGATCATTTGAACGAAGAAGAAGCCGAGAAAATGGAAGGCCGGGAAACGGAGATCCTCACGGGGCTCGGCTTCCCGAATCCCTATAGCGATCGCGAAGGGATGGTTCACGATTGATCGGTCGGGTCGGTGTATCCTAGGGGGTCCCGACCTTTCTCTTTTTCTTCATGTCGAACGAACCTCCCAGTACCAAGCCCCGAAGTTTTTTCGATCGCCTGGCGGCCGCATTTCACGACGATGAGGTGAACGACCGCGCGGCGTTGCGACAGACGTTGCGCGAAGCCTGTCACCACGGTCTTGTCGACGAGGACACGCTTTCCATGATGGAAGGTGCTCTCAACGTGTCCGAATTGCGCGCGCACGACATCATGGTCCCGCGCTCGCAGGTCTTCGGCGTGGACGTGGCCGACGATCCCTCCGTCTGGTTGCAGACGGTCATTCGTTCGGGGCATTCTCGGTTTCCCGCCTACGAGGGCGATCTCGACAACGTTACGGGGATTCTTCACGCCAAGGACTTGCTGAAGCTTCTCGTCGATCCGAAGACCGACGTGCGGGCCTGCCTGCGTCCTTCCCGCTTCATTCCGGAGAGCCAGCCCGTCAACGTGCTTCTGAGAGACTTTCGTGAGACGCGCAGCCACATGGCGCTCGTCATCGACGAGTTCGGGAGCGTCTCGGGTCTCATCACGATCGAAGACGTACTCGAGCTGATCGTGGGTGATATTTCCGACGAATTCGATCGCGAAGATAAGAGCGCCAACATCGTTCCCGACGGGAGCGGCTGGCGCGTGAAAGCGTTGACGCCCATCGAGCAGTTCAACGAATTCTTCGCCTCCGATCTTTCGGACGACTACTGCGAAACAATCGGCGGCCTCGTGACGGACCGGTTCGAACATGTTCCGCATGCCGACGAAGAAATCGTCGAACGAGGGTTCCGTTTCCGCATCGTGCGCGCCGATCAGCGGCAGGTGGTCCTGTTGCACGTCGACAAGCTTCCCGCCGGCTGACGGGGACTTCGGCATGCGGGTGCTTGCGACGCTTCTCGCTTCGCTCCTTTGCGGGGCGGCCTTTTCTAGCGCTTTTGCGCCGCTTGCGTGGTGGTGGGCGGGCCTTGCGGGGCTTGCCCTGCAACTCGGCCTGACGGGCCTTACCGCAATCGGCGTACGCCGGGCGCTCGCTTCGCAGTTCGCGTTCGGGCTCGGTTGGTTCGCGCCGGGGCTGGCCTGGACCGCGAATTCGATGACGGAGCACGGACACATGCCCGTCGTTGCGGCGTTTCTCGGCGTGGTGTTGCTCGCGCTTGTGTGTTCGGCCTTTACGGCTGCGGCCGCAGGCGCCGTCGTGCGAACGACGCGACCGGGCGTCGGGCGGCTCGTTGCTCTGACGGGGGCGTGGACCCTGGCCGAGTGGATGCGGGGGCCGGGCCTCGTGCATTTCGGATGGCTGACGCCCGCGGAAATCACCCCCGACCTTCCCTGGGCGGGCTGGGCGCCTCTCGGGGGGGCTTCCGCCGTGACCCTCGCGCTGTTGCTCGGGGCGGCTTCGCTCGCGTTGCTCGTCGACGCGGCGCTGAGATGCGCCCGCGCTGGGGCGCGCTCGGGCGACGTGCAACGCGTCGTCGGCGCGACGTCCATGCTAGCGCTTCTCGTCGGTGCGGGCTGGGTCGCACACGAGCACGAGTGGTCAACGCCCGGCGAAACCGTGACTCTTCGCCTTTTGCAGGCCGACTTGCCGATCGTCGACGTTTTTACGCGGACCGACGCGGGCGAACGCATCGCAAGCGTTGCTGCGCAGGCCGGAGCACCGTGGCCCGAGGAAACGGTCCAAGCGGATCGGACGGAACGGCGCCTTGTCGTGACGCCCGAAGGCATGGTTACGACTCCCGTCGAGCGGCTCCCTCGCTCTGGCGTCGAAGCGCTCGGACGACTTCTCGACGTTGCGGGGGCGCCCGTTCTCTTCAGCGGTTTTCGGAAAACCCCGGCGGGTTATGCCAATACGGCGTTTTTCGGGGACGCTTCGGGCGTCGAGGCCTACGTTGACAAGCGGCGGCTCGTCCCCTTCGGCGAATACGTACCGCCCGGCTTCCGCTGGTTCGTGGAGCGCCTCGGAATTCCGCTTTCCGACCTTGCGGAGGGCGGCTGGGATCAGCGCCCTAACCGTCCGTGGGGGCCGACGGGACCGAGTGTGGGGGTACTCATTTGTTACGAAAACGTCGACGGTGCCGTGCTCGAAAGTTGGGGGAAGGATGTCCCCGACCTGCTTCTCGTCACCTCGAACCTCGGGTGGTTCTCTCCATATGTGATTCCGCAACATCTGGCGATGAGCCGCCTGCGTGCTATGGAGGCCGCCCGCCCTCTCGTCTCCGTCAACAACAACGGTCTCTCCGCCGTACTCGACGCGCGCGGCAACGTTGTCGAAACGCTTGCCGCATCGGGTCGCGACGCGCGCACGGTGACGATCGCCTCGGCACTCGGCGCCCCCACGCCTTACCTCGCATACGGGGACCTGCCCGCACTCCTTGCCGCGGTTCTTTTTCTCGTCTCGGGGTTCTTCCCGTGTCGCCGTCGAGGTGCGGCGGCGTCGGACGGTCGTCTTTGAGAGTCAATACGCGATAAAATCGACTATTCAGCCGCCGGTGCCTTATCTGGTGCGGGCGCAAGACGCACCCGACCGGCCCGCTTCCGGACCGCCCCGGGGTCGATTCACCTTTCAAAGGCGCCCGCCGTTCGCGGGGCGTAACAAAGAATGATCACCTTTCAGGAAGTCATCCTGCGCCTGCAGGAATATTGGAACCGTCAGGGCTGCGCGCTCCTGCAGCCGATCGACTTGGAAGTCGGTGCCGGCACGTCGCACACGGCGACGTTTTTGCGTGCTCTCGGTCCCGAACCGTGGCGCGCGGCTTACGTGCAACCTTCGCGTCGTCCGAAGGATGCACGTTACGGCGAAAATCCGAACCGTCTCCATCAGCACCACCAGTACCAAGTCGTGCTCAAGCCGGCTCCCACGAACATCGTCGATCTTTACCTCGGCTCGTTGCGCGCGCTGGGCATCGATACGGAAGTGAACGACATTCGCTTCGTCGAAGACAACTGGGAAAACCCGACGCTCGGCGCCTGGGGTCTCGGCTGGGAAGTCTGGATGAACGGCATGGAAGTGACGCAGTTCACCTACTTCCAGCAGGTGGGCGGCCTCGAATGCAAACCCATTACGGGTGAAATCACGTACGGGCTCGAACGCCTCACGATGTACCTGCAGAACTGCGACAACGTGTTCGATCTCGTCTACACCACGTGGAAGGACCCCGACGGGACCGATCGCGTGCTCACGTACGGCGACGTCTTCCACCAGAACGAAGTCGAACAGTCGCACTACAACTTCGAAGCGAGTGACTGCACGAAGCTTCTGCAGCAGTTCGACTATTTCGAAAGCGAAGCCAAGCGTCTGATGGATCTCAACCTCGCGCTTCCGGCCTACGAGATGGTGTTGAAGGCCGGCCATACGTTCAATCTCCTCGACGCGCACGGCGCCATCTCCGTGACGGAACGCGCGGCCTACATCGCCCGTATCCGCAATATTTCCCGTTCGGTGGCCCAGAGCTACTACGATTCGCGCGAACGCCTCGGCTTCCCGATGTTGAAGAAGAATGCCGATTGAGTGCGGAAAGGACAGAAAGAAAATGACGAATCTTCTCGTTGAACTTCAGACCGAAGAACTGCCGCCGAAGGCCCTCGAAACGCTCTCGAAGGCGTTTGCCGAAGGTGTGAAGAAGAGCCTTGCGGCCCAGCATTTCGTGAGCGAAACGGCCGAAACGACGGTGTACGGCGCGCCGCGCCGCCTTGCCGTTCTTGTGAAGGACGTTCTCGCCGAAAGCCCCGAAGAAGCCTTCACTCAGAAGCTCGTGCCGGTGCGCGTGGGTCTCGACGCCGAAGGCCGGGCCACGCCCGCGCTTCTGAAGAAGATGCAGGCGCTCGGCATCGACTGCCCCGTCGAAAACCTGAAGCAGGTCGACGACGGCAAGAACGTGCAACTCGTCTTCGAAGGCGTCCGTCCGGGTGTCAAGCTCGCGCAGGGGCTCCAGACGGCGCTTGATGCGGCCGTGCGCTCCCTGCCGATCCCGAAGGTCATGACCTATCAGCTCGCCGACGGTGAAACGACCGTGTCGTTCGTGCGTCCCGTGAAGCATCTGACGTGCCTTTACGGCACAGAAGTCGTTCCCTCGGAACTTTTCGGTCTTCAGGCCGGCCGTACGACGATGGGCCACCGCTTCCACTCGCAGGGTGCCGTTGAGATTGCCTGTGCCGACGGTTACGAAGCCGCTCTCAAGGCCGCCCGCGTGATGCCCTCCTTCGACGAACGCCGTGAAACCATCCGCGAGCTTCTCTCCGCCAAGGCTGCCGAGGCGGGCGGTACGGTCATTTGTCCGGCCGATCTTCTTGATGAAGTGACCGCGCTCACCGAGTGGCCCGTGGTCTACGAGAGCTCCTTCGAAGAAGAGTTCCTGGCCGTTCCCGAAGAATGTCTGATCTTGACGATGCAGCTCAATCAGAAGTACTTCGCGCTGCGCGATGCGTCGGGTCGTCTGATGAACAAGTTCCTCCTCGTTTCGCAACTCGAAGCGAAGGACGGCGGTGCGGCGATCTCCTCTGGGAATGCCCGCGTCGTGCGCGCCCGTCTTGCGGACGCCAAGTTCTTCTACGATCAGGACCGCCGCGAAACGCTCGAAAGCCGCGTCGAAGGTCTCAAGCATGTCGTCTACCACAACAAGCTTGGCTCGCAGGCCGAGCGCATGTTGCGCGTGAAGGCGATGGCGGGCGAGTTCGCCGATCTGATCGGTGCAGACCGCGCTCACGCCGAACGCGCCGCGCTCCTCGCGAAGGCCGATCTCCGTACGCTCATGGTGGGCGAATTCCCAGAACTCCAGGGCATCATGGGCGAATACTACGCCCGTCACGACGGCGAAGCCGACGACGTCGCGCTTGCCATACGCGAACACTATCAGCCGCGCTACGCGGGCGACGAGCTACCCTCGACCCCCGTGAGCCTTGCCGTGGCGCTCGCCGACAAGATGGAAACTCTGACGGGGCTCTTCGGCATCGGTCAGATGCCGACGGGTGAAAAGGATCCCTTCGCGTTGCGTCGCCACGCGCTCGGCGTGCTGCGCATGCTCATCGAAAAGGAACTTCCGGTGTCGCTGCGCACGCTGATCGATACCGCTTGGACGGTCGAACAGGGTGTTGCGGGCGTCGTCGACCATCGCGCCGAACTCGAAGCGTTCTTTACGGATCGTCTGCGCGTGATGTTGCGAGACAAGGGTTACACGGCTCAGGAAACGGATGCGGTGCTCGCGTTGCGTCCCGAAATGCTACGCGAACTCACGAAGCGTCTCGACGCCGTTCGCTCCTTCATGGCGCTTCCGGAAGCCGAAGCACTCACGGCGGCCAACAAGCGTATCGGCAACATCCTCAAGAAGGCCGAAGGCGAGATTCCCGTCGAGGTTCGTGCCGACCTGCTCAGCGAAGCGGCCGAAAAGGCACTCTGCGAAGCCGTTGAAAAGGCCGAGCCGGGCGTGGCGGTCGACCTTGAAGCCGGTCGCTACGAAGCGATGCTCACGTCGCTTGCGGCGCTTCGCGCTCCGGTCGACGCCTTCTTCGAAGACGTCATGGTCAATGTTGACGACGCGGCGGTTCGCGCGAATCGCCTGGCGCTCTTGAAGCGCCTCTACGCGCTCATGAATCGCGTCGCCGAAATCGCACGACTCGCCAAGTAATCGCGCGTTTCGAGTGCGTTGAAACGAGGTCCGAACCGATATTATTCGGTTGGGACCTCTTTTTTTTCTGGCAATTCGCGATGAAATTTCTTTATGCGGTACGGGGTTGGATTTTCTACCTCCTCCTTTCCGTCACGATCATGGCTTTGGCTGTTGCGGTGTTGCCGGCCAAACTGGCGGGCTGTTCGTTGCGGTGGCGCTACGAACGGTTGTGTCGTCCGTGGGCCAAACTCGTTTTGCGTCTGTTGAAAGTTAGCTGCGGCGTCGACGTGAAGGCGGAAGGGATGGAGAACATGCCCGACTCGGGCCCCGTCGTCGTTCTCTCGAAGCACCAGTCGGCCTGGGATCCATTCTGGCTGGGGGCCTTTCTGAAGCAGCCCGCGTGTTTTCTCTACAAACGAAGTCTTCACCGCATCCCCGTTCTGGGGTGGATCTTCTGGTCGATGGAGATGCTCGCAGTCGACCGATCGAAGGGGCGGACGGCGTTCGAACACTTCATGGAAACGGGCCCCGAATTTTTAAAGCGCGGCTGGTGGATCTGTCTTTTCCCCGAAGGCACGCGGGTGCCTCCGGGCGAGCACGTCCGCTACAAGACGGGCGGTGCGCGCTTTGCCTGTGCAACGGGTACGCCGATTCTGCCCGTCGCGCATACGGCGGGTACGTGCTGGCCGAAAAACAGCGTGGCCAAGATCCCGGGGACGATCCGCGTCTCGGTTGGGCCGCTCATCGAAACGCGGGGGCGCGACCCCCACGAGGTGACGGCCGAGGTCGAAGCCTGGATCGAGGCCGAGGTTGAACGTCTCTACGGCGAACACGAGCCCCGATGAGCGCGCACAAGGATGCTGGAACGCTTGAGGTGCGTGTCGTCGGGGAGAACATGTTGCGCATCGAACTCCTCGGCTGCAAGGTTGACGTTACGGTGTGTTGCCGTAGCGCGCGCAGGCGTCGGGCGGCGATTTGTCTGCAACGCGGCCTTCTCGAAGTGCGTACGCCTCCGGGGTGGTCGCTTCGCCGCGCGGCCGAACTCCTCGAAGGAAACGTCGCCTGGCTCGAGCAGCAAATGCGCTCGGGGGCCGTTTTCGTGCCCTCGAAAGAGGCGCGTACCGTCGAAGGAAAACGTTTTTTCGCAGGGGCGGAGCTTCCGCTTTATGGTACGCGCGCACGGCTCCGTTTCGGGGCACACACGGCGTCGGTGGAGCGTACGGGCGATGGGTGGTGGATTTCGCTTCCGTGTGCGGCGGATCGGCCGGATGCGGAAATCGAGCCCTTGCTCGTACGACTTCTCAAGCGGGAGGCGGAGCGAACCTTCGCGCGTTTGATGGTCGCATGGCGTCCCTCGGATCTGCCCGCAGACCTAGAGATACCTTTTACCCTTTCAAACGCCAAAAGCCGCTGGGGGTCTTGTACGCGGTCGGGGAAAATCCGTCTTTCCTGGTACCTCGTCTTTTTCCACGAGCGTCTTATCGAGTACGTCGTGGCACACGAGTACGCGCACCTCACCCACTTCGACCATTCGAGCCGGTTTTGGGCGCTTTTGAAAAAGCGAATGCCTGACATGGAGGAGCGCCGAGCGCGCCTCAAAGTGCTCGGGCGCATGCCGCTTCCGTTCGGCGCTTGAAGTCCGAGTCTTCCCCAAAAACGTCGAGGGCGTCCGCGAGTACGCCCTCGAAAGCATTGGATGGTCGGTTGCCTCAGAGCGCGCGCTCGTCAAAGCGACGACGTGCGGCTTCGTTGGCGAGACGCACGTACGCATCGACGTCGAGTGCCTCGGGGCGCAGTCCCGGGTTGACTTCCGCAGCTTCGATCCCCTCTTCGGTGAGAAACTTCGAGACGGCGTTGCGTAGCGTCTTGCGCCGTTGCTGGAAGGCGGCTCCTACCAGGTCCGAAAAGATCGCAAGATCGACCTTCGGGAGCGACTCGACGGGTAGCGGCACCATGCGCACGATGGAGCTCGTCACCTTGGGCGGCGGCACGAACGCGCCCGGCGGCACGTCGAAGAGCTTGAACATCTTGTAGCGGTACTGGAGCATCACGGAAAGACGACCGTAGGTCTTCGTTCCGGGCTCGGCCACCATGCGGTCGACGACTTCTTTTTGCAGCATGAAGTGTTGGTCGATCACGCGGTCCGCCCCCTGCATGAGCGCGAAGAGGAGCGGCGAGGAAATGTTGTAGGGAAGGTTGCCGATGATGCGAAGGCGCTTTCCTTCGAGCACCGAGGACCAGTCGAGCTTGAGCGCGTCGGCTTCGATGAGCGTGAGCTCGCTCTCGGTGAACTGCGTGCGCAGGAACGCGGCGAGATCGCGGTCGATCTCCACCGCCGTTTCGTGTCCGGCTTCGGCGATGATTTCACGCGTGAGCGCGGCTTGTCCGGGACCGATTTCGATGATCGCGTCGCCGGGCTTGGCATCGATCGCGCGCACGATGCGACCGATCCAATGTCGGTCATGGAGGAAGTTCTGTCCGAAGCGTTTGCGGGCGTGATGCCCCTCAAGCCATTCTTGTTTCACGGGTGACGGGTAAGCGTAGGATCAGGTTCGGGAGCCGCGGACCTGCGGCGAGAAGTCGACGTTCGCTGCGAGGAGCGCCGCCGACTCGATCATGATACATGCGGAAAGGATGCCTCCCGCAACTTTCGGGGGCAGGGATCACAAAGCATGTCCGTTGGCCCGTCCGTTGTGAAGACGGGCCGGCGGGCCGGGTTATTCGAGCCCTTCGCCGCGGATTTCCACGTAGGCTTCGTCGCGAAGCGTACGTTGCCAGTCGTAGGCGGCTTCGGCGAGCTTTTTCTGGCGCAGGGCCTGACGGGCCGCAATGCGCATGCGTTCCGGATTGCCTTCCTTGTCGGTGCGGCGTTCGACGACCTGGATGAGGTGGTAGCCGTAATTGGTTTTCACGGGCTCGGAAATCTGGCCGGGCTGAAGGCGCATCATCGCTTCTTCAAAGGCAGGAACGGCATCGCCCTTTTGCAACCAGCCGAGGTCGCCCCCGCGGGTCGCGCTCGTGTCGACCGAATTTAGGCGGGCCATCGTGGCGAAATCCGCTTCGCCGCGTTCGATGCGGGCCTTGATGTCGTTCAGGCGACGCAGAACGTCGGCTTCCGGCGTGATATCGCTCACGAACATAAGGATGTGACGCACGTGCGTCTGCTCGACCGGGCCGCCAGCAAGCTTGGCTTCGACGCCGTTGCGCTCGCCCTCAAGCTTCACGACGTGGAAGGCGTGCTTGGAGCGTACGACGTAGACGTTTCCCGTCTTTTTGTCGGCGGAAATGGCCGTCCAGAAGTCGCCCGGCAGATCCTGAGCGGTCTTCCAGCCGAGGTCGCCCCCCGAAAGCGCGTCTTCGGAGCGGGAGAAGGATGCGGCGAGCTTCGTGAAATCTTCGCCCGAGCGTGCGCGGGTCGCGATCGACTCGGCGGCGTTGCGCACGGAATCTTCTTCTTCGGCCGAGCCGATCGGCAGGAGAATGTGGGCGACGCGGTATTCGGTCGTGTCGTTCCCCGTAAAGCCCGCCTGTTCGGCAAGGTAAGCGTCGATTTCGCTGTCGAGGATGGTGATCTTTTCGTCGACTTCGCGTTCGCGCAGGCGTTGCGTCGTGATTTCGTCGCGAATCTGTTCGCGGAAAGCGTCGAACGTCACGCCGTCGGCGAGCAGGTGCTGACGCAACTCGTCGACCGTGAGGTTGTTCTGCCGCGCGATCTGTTCGATCGAGGCATTCACCATCTGGTCGTCGACTCGGATGCCGGTCTGACGGGCGCGCTGCATGATCGTGCGTTCCGAGATGAGACGTTCGAGCACCTGACGGCGCAGGTCCTCCATCGCCGGAAGCGCAATGTTCTGGCGTCGGAGATTGATCGCCACCGTGTGAACGCGCTGCTGAAGCTCGTACTCGGTGATGACGTCTGTATTGACGACGGCTACGATGCGGTCCACTTCGACGGGAGCCGCGGCAGTTGCGGCCGCGGGAGCGGCTTCGGCGGTCGAGCCGGCCATGACGCTTGCCGCCTGAGCGGTGCAGGCCAAGAGTGCGCCGAGCGAGACGGCGAGAATCTTCAGCGAATTATTCATAGTAGTCATAGGGGCTGGTAATGCCGGGAACCGTATCACGGGTCTGGTAGGACTTGATGTTTCGACGGAGTTCGGAGAGCGGACTCGTACCAATGCTACCGAGCCCGGAGAGCTCAAGTTGTAAGAAGAAGTTGGACTCCTGCTCGTTCGACGCGGTCGTGTAACGTTGTGCGGCAAAGCGCAGCGTCCAGCAGTCATGTAGGTACTCGAAGCCGCCGATCACTTCGATCGGCTTGCTCCGGTAGAGCGAGTAGTTGTAGCGGAAAAGACCGTAGAGCCTATCGGTGAGCGGCCACTGCATTGCGAAGTCGACCTGCTTGATGCGGTCGTCCGGGTCGGTCGCCACCGTGTTGTAGCGGTAAAAGAGACCGAGGGACGACATCGGACGGGGCGACCACTGAATGCCCGTGTTGGCCTTGACGAAGCGGTTTTCGGCCGAGGAATACTGCGCGACCGCGGAAGCCGTGACGGTTTTCGAAAGACGAGCGCCCACGCTTGAGAGCAGGTCGCTGCGCACGTCTTCGCGTCGCCCGTCGCCGCCCGTGGCGTCCTTGTACCAGAGACGGTCCTCGTCGGTGTTGAGGAACTGCACGCGCTGATCGCGGAAGTACTGGCGCTGGCCGATGCTCGCACGGAAGAGCTCGAGCCCCGACGCCTTGTCGATGTAGCGGGTAGAAAGAACGAGCGAAACCTGATTGGCTTCCGAAACGCGGTCGTAACCCGAGAAGACGTTCTCGGTAAAGAGCGTCGCGAAGTTGAGGTCCGAGATCGACGTGTCGAAAATCGGGATATCGCTCTGGTCGCGGTAGGGCGACCAGGCGTAGAAGACGCGCGGCTCCAGCGTCTGGAAAGCGTCGCGCCCGAGCCAGTTCGTGTCACGCTCGAAAACAAGCCCCGAATCGAGACTGAAAATCGGGGACATGCGGCTCGGGGAGTCGTTCACGTAACCCGAACCCTTGAGGTCGGTGAGGTCGTACCAGGCCCCGATGAATTGGCCTTTCGGGATGACGAACCAGCCCGCACCCTGCATCGGGTAGGCGACCTGCTGATCGACGACGAAACGCGACCCGCCGATGCGATCGGGATGTTTGAAGCGCGTTGCGTCGAGCACCGTCGCGACTTCAAAGCCGTGGAAGTCGCCGTCGTAGCCGCGGATTTCAACCTGCGGTTCGCGCTCGTAGGGTTTCTGCACGTAGTCGATGTCGTCGGTAAGAAGCGTCTGGTTCTTTTGCACGCGCACGGCTGCGTTCCAGTACTTCTCGGTGTAGGTAAGTTCGTAGTCCTGCGGAAGCACCGACTCGGAGGACTCGCGGATGTTGCCCGAGAAGTCCGAAATGAAGTCGTCGTCCGAGACGCGGTTGTAGTTGACGTGTGCGCCGAACTTGCCCTTCGAGAAGTCGGCCTGCGTGCGCAGTCCCCAGCGGTCCTCGTTCGTTTCCTGGTCTTCGGGCATGTAGTCGAGTCCGACTTCGGCGTCGAGATCCCGGAGTTTGAGTCGGGCTTCGTTGCCGAGCATCACGCCGCGCTTGGACATCAGGCGGGGCGTGAAGGTGTAGTCGTAGTTCGGGGCGAGGTTGAAGTAGTAGGGAACCGAAACGTCGACGCCGCGGGTTGAGCTCATCCCGTACGTCGGGGTGAGAAAGCCCGAGCGGCGCTCCTTGCTGATCGGAAAGGAGAACCAAGGCGAGCCGAAAATCGGCACGCCGAGAAAGTGTAGCGACGCGCCCGTGCCCGAGGCCGTCTGGTCGTACTCGTCGATTTCCAGGTTGTTGAGCTTGATGAACCAGGATTCGTCGTCGCGTTTGCATGTGGTGAGCGTCACGTCCTCGAAGGTCGTGCGGTCGCCCGAGACGAAGCGGATGTTGCGGGCGCAACCGCGCAGATTGCGCGGTGCGTATTCCCATTCGGCATCCTCCATCGAGCCTTCGCGCGAGGTGATGCGAAAACGCATCGAGGGGCCCGAGAAGCTCGCCCCCTGACCGGAGATGCGGGCGTTGCCCGTAGCGATCACCTCGTCCGTTTCCTGAACGTACGTGATGCGGTCGGCTCGCAGGACGGAACCGCCGCGTCGGATTTCGGCGTTGCCGACGAGGTGCAGTTCGTCTTCGGGATTGCCTTCGATTTGATCGGCGGTGACGAAGCTCGCCGCATCGTTGGCCGGCTGTGCGCGTCCGCTCTCGAGTTTCATGACGGAGTCGAGCTGAACGCGTACCGGGGAGGAGTCGGCGGCTTGCGCTGCGACGCTCATGGCCGAAACGGCCAATGCGACGTGCAGGGCAATCTCTCGGGCGGGCGGGAAGGACATAAGAGGTCGAGAGTGACAGGGCCCGAATGGGACCGATAGAATGGCGACAACAAAGTGGACTGATTATAAGGCGCCCGCCCTCCGGAAGGACGAAGCGCCTCTTGGGATTGATGCTTGATATGACGACACGTGACGAAAAACGCGCGCTCTGGCTCGCGAACATCGCACCCCGCTTCGGGCTGAAGCTCGAAGCTCTCGAACCCGCGAGCGCCGATGCGAGCTTTCGGCGGTACTTCCGCATTCCGACCGAGACGGGTACCGTCATCCTGATGGATGCGCCGCCCGAGCACGAGAACACGCCCGCCTTCTTGAAGGTCGATGCGCTCATGCGCGAAGCGGGCCTCAATGTGCCCGAAATCCTCGCGGAAAACACGGACGAAGGGTTCGTGCTCATGAGCGACCTCGGGCGGCGGACGTACCTGGACGTGCTCGACGAAGAAAACGCCGCCCGCCTCATGGACGAGGCGACCACGGCACTCGTCGCCTGGCAAAAGGCGAGCCGTCCGGGCGTGCTACCCGAGTACGATCGGACCGTGCTCGAGCGCGAAATCGAACTTTTCCCCGAGTGGTACGTGAAGCGTCACCGCGGCGTCGAATGGGACGAAAAGCGCCTCAAATGGTGGACGATGTCGAAGGAGGCGATCCTTCGCTCGAACCTTGCGGAAGCGCGCGTCTTCGTACACCGCGACTTCATGCCGCGCAACCTCATGGTGAGCGAACCCAATCCCGGGATTCTCGACTTCCAGGATGCGCTCTACGGCCCCGTGAGCTACGACATCGCGTCGCTGTTGCGCGATGCCTTCATCTCCTGGGACGAGAGCTTCGTACTTGACGTAACGATCCGCTATTGGGAAAAGGCCCGCAAGAGCGGCATTCCCGTTCCCGCCGACTTCGGCGACTTCTACCGCCAGGTCGAATACATGGGGCTTCAGCGCCACCTCAAGGTGCTTGGCATCTTCGCCCGCATCAACTACCGCGACGGCAAGCCGAAGTACCTCGAGGACACGCCGCGCTTCATCGGATACGTGCGCCGTACGGCTTCGCGCTACATCGAACTCTCACCCCTGATGCACCTCGTCGACGAACTCGAAGGAACCGAACGCAAGGTCGGGTATACGTTCTGATGCGGGCAATGCTCCTTTGCGCCGGCGCGGGTACGCGACTCCGTCCGAGCACGCATGTCCTGCCGAAGCCCCTGGCTTCGGCGGGTGGAGTGCCGCTGGCCGTGCGACAGATCCGGGCGCTCGTCCGGGCGGGCGTGCGCGATATCGTTGTCAATGCGGCGCACGGCGCCGCGGAGCTTGTTCACGCGCTCGGCCGGGGCGAACGCTGGAACGTACGTCTCCACTACTCGATCGAAGGCCGCAGCGCGCGCGAGGCTCTTGAGACCCGCGGCGGCATCGTTCGGGCGCTCGACCTTCTCACGGACGACGGCCGTGAAGACGCCTTTCTCGTGGTTGCGGGCGATATTGTCACGGACTTCGACTTCGCGCGACTTATGCAACACGCGTGGGCGGACGATACGCTCGCGCACCTCGTGATGGTCGCCAACCCCGACTACCACTCGCAGGGCGACATGGGGCTTTGCGCCGACGGGCGGCTTTCCCGCGTCGAAGGCGAGCGACTCACGTTTTCGAGTCTCGGCCTCTACAAGGCGGAACTCTTTTCGGGGCTCGACGATCGACGCGCTTCGCTTTTCCCCTGGCTGTTCGCCGAGGTGGACGCGGGCCGTGTGACGGGCGAGCGGTTCGACGGCCTCTGGGTGAACGTCGGCACCGAAGTCGAACGACGCCGGGTCGAAGCGCTCCTTCGGGAGGGTGCATGAGGATCGGTCCCTACGAACTTGCCAACCCCGTGATGCTCGCCCCGATGGCGGGTATGAGCGACTGGCCTTTCCGCGAGATTTGCAAGGCGATGGGGGCGGGCTATGCCGTGGGCGAAATGACGGCAAGCAAACCCGAATTGCGCGATACGCGCAAGAGTCGCAGTCGCTGGGCCCACGAGCACGAAACTGGGTTTAAAGTCGTGCAGCTCCTCGGGGCCGATCCGCACCTCATGGCCGAAGCTGCCCGGTACGCCGAAGCGGGCGGAGCCGACGTGGTGGATATCAACATGGGGTGCCCAGCGAAAAAGGTTTTGCAGGCTGCCTGCGGTAGCGCGCTCATGCGCGACGAGCCTCTCGTCGGACGCATTTTGAATGCCGTCGTCGGGGCGGTCTCCGTTCCCGTGACCCTCAAAATCCGCACCGGCTGGAGTGACGCGATGAAAAATGCCGTCTCGATCGCGCGCATTGCGCAAAACGAAGGCGTGGCGATGCTGACGGTGCACGGCCGCACGCGCGAGCAGGGTTTTCGCGGCTCGGCCGAGTACGAAACGATTCGCGCCGTCAAGCGTGCCGTCGCGATCCCGGTCATTGCCAACGGCGACATCGACGGCCCCGAGAAGGCGCGCTTCGTGATGTCGGTCACGGGTGCCGACGGCGTCATGATCGGACGGGCTGCGTACGGCAACCCGTGGATTTTCCGAGACGTGGCGGCCGCGCTCGGTTTTCGCGAAGATCCCGCGGCCGGCCGTCCTCCGAGCCTTGAAGAGCGTCGCGACGTGCTTCGGCGGCACATGGCCCTCCATTTCGATTACTATGGCGACCAACGCGGTGCGGCGCTCTTTCGCAAGCACCTCACGCACTATTTTTCTGGACTGCCCGAGGCCCGCGAGGCGGGGCTCGAGGAACTACTGCGCCTTGACGGCGCCTCGGCCGTCGCCGAGGGCGTCGAGCGGCTTTTCGAGACGCTCACACGCACGGCGGCACGAGCGGATACGTAATGCAACAGGACGACGCCACGATTGCGCCGGAAGATATCCTTTCGGCATCTCCCGCCCTTGAGGAGGAACTGAAGATCTTCGATCCGACGACGGTCTCCGCGACCCGCGCACGCTCGGAAGATCTTCAGCAGGTGATCATCCGTCATCTCGACGAGTACTTCGCGCGACTCGACGGTCGCGCGCCCCACCCGCTTCACGAACTCGTCATGTCTGCCGTCGAACGACCGCTTCTCATCTACGTCATGGCCATGAGCCACGACAATCAGTCCACCGCAGCACAACTTTTGGGTATTAACCGAAACACCCTCCGTAAAAAGCTGGTCCAGTACGGCATTGCCAAGGACCGGCGGAGGGGCTCTTTCAAAGGAAATTGAAGCATGCGCAAACAAGCTCTCCTCAGCGTTTCCGACAAGACGGGCGTCGTCGACTTCGCCCGTTCCCTCGTCGAGCTCGGCTACCACTTGCTCTCGACGGGCGGCACGGCCCGTCTGCTCGAAAAGGAAGGTATTCCTTGCCAGGAAGTGGCAGACTACACGGGCTTTCCGGAAATGCTCGACGGTCGCGTGAAGACGCTCAACCCCAAGATCCACGCCGGCATCCTCGCCCGCCGCCCGGTGGCCGAACACATGCAGGCGCTCGCCGAACACGGCATCGATCCGATCGATCTCATCGTCGTCAACCTCTATCCGTTCGAACAGACGATCGCCAAGCCCGACTGCACGTTCGAGGATGCCATCGAAAACATCGATATCGGCGGCCCCACGATGATCCGAGCTGCGGCTAAGAACCACGAATCCGTGGCCGTCGTCGTCGATCCGGCCGACTACGACCGCGTTCTTGAAGAAATCCGCCGCGACGGCGCGGTCGGTGCCGCCACGCGCCTGATGCTCGCGAAGAAGGTCTTCTCGCACACGGCCCGCTACGACGGGATGATCGCGAACTACCTGACGAGCCTCTCGCCCGAGGGCGAACGTACGCTCTTCCCCGACGTCTTCACGCGCCAGTGGGAAAAGGTGCAGGACATGCGCTACGGCGAAAATCCGCATCAGAACGCCGCTTTCTACCGCGAACGCACGGTCGCGCCCGGGCTCCTCGCGGGCTACACCCAGCTCCAGGGGAAGGAGCTCTCCTACAACAATATCGCCGACAGCGATGCTGCCTGGGAGTGCGTCCGTTCCTTCGATACGCCCGCCTGCGTCATCATCAAGCACGCCAACCCCTGCGGCGTTGCGATCGCCGGCGACGTGACCGAAGCCTACAACAAGGCTTTCCTTACGGACAGCAAGTCCGCCTTCGGCGGCATCATCGCCTTCAACCGCGAAGTGACGGGCGAGTGCGCCGAACGCGTCTCGCACCAGTTCGCCGAAGTCATCATCGCGCCCGCCTTCTCGAAGGAAGCGCTTGAAATCTTCGGCGCGAAGAAGAATCTCCGACTCCTCACGGTGGCGCTCGGTTCGGCCCACAACGACTTCGACTTCAAGCGCGTCGGCGGCGGCCTGCTTGTTCAGACGCCCGACACGCAGCTCTGTGGCGCCGAAGTGCTCAAATGCGTGACCGAAAAGGCCCCGACCGAAGAACAGACGGCCGATCTGCTCTTTGCTTGGAACGTCGCCCGCTTCGTGAAGTCGAACACGATTGTCTACGTGAAGAACGGCATGACGCTCGGCGTGGGTGCGGGTCAGATGAGCCGCGTCGACTCCGCGCGCATCGCCGCCATCAAGGCCGAAGAGGCAGGCCTCTCGCTCGAAGGTTCCGTCGCCGCTTCGGACGCTTTCTTCCCGTTCCGCGACGGCCTCGACGTCGTCGTCGATGCGGGTGCCGTGGCCGTCATTCAGCCGGGTGGCTCGATCCGCGACGACGAAGTGATTGCCGCCGCCAACGAACGCGGCGTGGCGATGGTCTTTACGGGCGAACGCCACTTTCGTCACTGAAAACCTGTTCTTCGTGTCGATTTCGGGCTTTGAGGAAACGTCCCGACACGCCTTCGAGGTCCGAAATTTGCTTGATCGGCTCTCAAGTCGCTTATAGTGCTCCTTAGTGCGGGCCGAAGGCGGCGCCGCGCCGCAGAGATCCTTTCAACTCTGCGGCGCTTTTCTTGTGTCCGGCGCCGAACCGCCCCGAGCGATTCGGCCCGAGAGCCCCGCGCGGTCCGTCCGTTTCCCGGTTGCGAACCCGAGTCCGTCGTTTTCGACGCGGACTTCATCATGAAGAACAAAACAAAAGGAGGCTTCGTCTTGTCCTCGAATGCTTTCACTCCCTCCCTTTGGAGCCGTCGCTCCGTTCTCGGCTGCGGCCTGGCTGCCGGCGTTCTGGCGGCCGCCCCGGCCTGGGCGGATCTGCGCATCGAGATCACGGGGGTCGGCGCCAATCAGCAGCCCATCGCTTTGCAGACATTTCAGGGAACGTCGGGTGCGCCCGACGATCTCGCCCGCGTGATCGGCGACGACCTGTCGCGCTCCGGGGCGTTCCGTGTCTTTTCCGCGGGTGCGGAATCGGCCGAAGACGACCTGCAAAAGCCCGCGGCCCTGGCTGCGGCCGCTCAGCAAGGAGCGACCGCTCTCGTCGTGGGAGCCGTGCAGGAAGCGGGCAGTCGCTGGGAGGTGCGTTGCTTCATCTACGATTGCGTGACGGGCAACCTCATCGAGTCCTACGGCACGAGCGTTCCGAAGGACGACTTCCGCATGGCGGCCCACCGCTGTGCTGACCTCATCTATACGCGCCTGACGGGCGAAGGGCCGATGTTCGCATCGCAACTCGCCTACGTCGCCCAGTACGCCAAGAACCGCTACGAACTCGTGATCACGGACTGCGACGGCGCCAATCCGCGCAGCGCTCTGCGCTCGCCCGAACCCATTATTTCTCCCGTCTGGTCGCCCGACGGTCGTCGTTTGGCGTACGTGAGTTTCGAACACAAGAAGCCGATCGTCTACCTGCAGGACCTCACGACGGGTCGACGCCGCGCGGTTGCGGCCTTTCCGGGCAACAACTCGGCCCCGGCTTTCAGCCCCGACGGTCGCCGTATGGCGGTTGCCCTCTCGCGCGACGGCCTGACGCAGATCTATCTCATCAACGCCGACGGTTCGGGACTCGTGCGCTTCACGAAGAGCTACGGGATCGACACCGAGCCCGTGTTCTCGAAGGACGGTCGCTGGATTTACTTCACGAGCGATCGGGGCGGCACGCCGCAAATCTACCGTCAGCCCGTCGAGGGAGGCGGCACCGTCGAACGCGTGACCTTCGGCTCAAACTACGCCATCAGTCCCGATATCAGTCCGGACGGCACCCGTCTCGCTTACGTTTCCCGCATCGAAAACCGCTATCGCATCGCGGTGATGGATTTGGCCACGGGGCGCGATTTGCTCGTCACCTCCACGGAACGCGACGAGTCGCCGTCCTTTGCGCCGAACGGCCGCTTCCTCGTCTTTGCGACGGAAGAAGGCGGTCGCGGTGTGCTCGGGACGTGTTCGGCCGACGCCCGACTCTCGACCCGCTTGACGGGCGAAGGCGACATCCGCGAACCCGCCTGGGGTCCGGTGCTCAAATAACCATCAGAATCCATTGCAAGGAGGTTTTTCATGAACGCTCAGTGGAAAGTTTTGGCGGGTGCTCTGGCGGCCGCGCTCGTGCTCTCGGGTTGCTCCTCTGTGTCGCTCGACGAAGGTGCCAAGGAAGGCACGCTCGCCAGCGAGACGCCGCAGACGCAGGTTCAGAATCCCTTTACGGATCCTTCGCATCCGCTCTCGCACCGCTCGGTGTATTTCGCGTTCGATTCCTACGACGTGCCGGCCGAGTACGCCTCGTACGTCGAAGCGCACGCGAAGTGGCTCAACGAACATCCCGACGTCAATATCGTCATTCAGGGCAATACGGACGAGCGCGGCGGGCGCGAGTACAACCTCGCTCTCGGCCAGAAGCGCAGCGAAGCCGTGAAACAGCGCATGCAGCTGCTCGGCGTTCCCGCTTCGCGTATAGAAGCGGTCTCGTTTGGCAAGGAAAAGCCCGTGGCCACGGGCTCGACCGAAGAGGCTTGGGCTCAGAATCGTCGTGCCGACATCGTCTATCCGCCGCAGTACACGACGAATCCCGCACCATCGGTCCCGGCCAATCCGGCACCCTGAGCGGACGGATCTTTCGCAGATACCGTTTGACGCCGCCGACCGGCCGCAGGCCGGTCGCCTTCGGCTTTTCGCGCCCGCGCACGAGCGGGCGCTCTTACGTTGAATGAAGGAAAAACAATGCAGAAGACGGCACGACTTTGGACGGTACGCCTCGCCCTTGCTGCCACCTTGGCCGCGGCGGCGAACTCCGCGCTCGCCTTTGCCGACGACGAGGCCCGCCGGGCCATTCTCGACCTTCGCGAAGAAGTGAAGACGCTCAAAGCGGATCTGAACATCACGCGCAACGCACAGATGCAACTTTCGAGTGAAATCAACGCGCTCAAGGAACAGAACCGTCAATTGACGGGGCGAGTCGAAGAGCTGACGAACGCGCTCGCCGTGGAAAAGCGCTCGACCCGGGAACTTTTCGGCTCGATCGACTCGCGCGTTTCCGCCTTTGAACCCGTGATGGTGGTTTTGAACGGCGAATCCGTTCAGGTCCAGCCCCAGGAGAAGGCTGAATATGATGCGGCCGTGCTTCTCTTCCAGGACGGCAAATTCAAGGAGGCCGCAGTCAAGTTCTCCCGCTTCGCCGAAAAGTGGCCCGAGTCGCCCTATCGTCCCGACGCGCTCTTCTGGTGGGGCTCGAGTGCTTTCGGCGCCGAGCAGTACAAGACCGTCATCAGCTCGCAAAACAGTCTTCTGAAGGCTTACCCGAAGCATCCCCGCGCCGCGGACGCGATGCTTCTCGTAGGTTCCGCTCAGGCCGCTTCGGGCAACCCTAAGGCGGCCGCGGCCACCTACCGCAAGGTGATCAAAACTTATCCGAAGTCGGACGCGGCGGTCACTGCCAAGCAACGTCTCGGCAACTGACGGGGCGAGCGTTGATTCGGATTTTGCCCGAACAATACGGTCTGCCCGAGCTCGGGGCGGGCCCGATCGCCCTGTTACAATGCGAAATCGTCGAGGCAAGCGTTCGCATGCGCAAAAGCCCCGACGGCACCGACCGTCCCGGCTTCCCGGACCGACGGCCCGTTAATCCGTCAGACTCCCCTTTTTTTTGAGAACAGAAGGATCTTATGACCGAATGCAAGACGACGCTCGGCGTCAAGAAGCTCGGCTGCCCGCATCTGAATCGCGGTCTTGCCTTTACGAAGGAAGAACGTGTTGCCAACGGCCTTGAGGGGCTGCTACCTGCCGCCGTGTCGACGGGTGACGAACAGGTTGCTCGCGTTAAGGAAATGATGGACCGATTCGAACGGCCGCTCGACAAGTTCCTGGTACTCGACAGCCTCCATGCGACTGACGAAAACCTGTACTTCAAGATGCTCGTCGAACACACCGATGAATGCATGCCGCTTGTGTACACCCCGACCGTGGGCGAAGTCTGCCAGAAGTTCAGCCACATCTACCGCTACCCGCGAGGTCTCTTCGTTTCGCTCGAACAGAAGGGACGCGTGGCCGAGTTGATCGCCAACTGCCCGCAGAAGGACGTCGACGTCATCGTCGTGACGGACGGCCAGCGCATTCTCGGCCTCGGCGACCTCGGCGCTAACGGCATGGGTATTCCCGTCGGCAAGCTTTCGCTCTACACGGCTTGCGCCGGCATCAACCCCGCGAAGACCCTCCCGGTGACGATCGACGTGGGCACCAACAACCCCGACAACCTTGCCGATCCGCTCTACATTGGTCTGCGCCGCGAACGTGCGACGGGTGCCGAGTTTGACGAACTCGTCGACGAATTCATCACCGAGGCCCGTCGTCGCTGGCCGAACGTGCTCATCCAGTTCGAAGACTTCGGCAATCACAACGCGTTTGCGCTCCTTGAGCGTTATCGCGACAAGATTCTCTGCTTCAACGACGACATTCAGGGCACGGCCGCCGTCGCGCTCGCGGGGGTCTACTCCGCCGTACGCGTCTCGGGCAAGAAGTTCTCCGAACAGCGCTTCCTCTTCCTCGGCGCAGGTGAAGCCGCCACGGGCATCGCCGACCTCATTGTAGACGCCCTTGTCGATGAAGGGATGCCGCGCGAAGAAGCCCGCAAGCACTGCGCGCTCTTCGACTCGAAGGGTCTCGTGACCGCGAACCGTACGGGTCTGGCCGCCAACAAGCAGCCCTACGCGCACGATCTGCCCGACTGCACGACGTTCCTTGAAGCCGTAAAAGCTCTGCGTCCGACGGGCATTGTCGGCGTGGCCGCTCAGCCCAAAGCCTTCAACGAGGAAGTCCTCGCCGAAATGGCGGCGATCAACGAACGTCCGATCATCTTCGCGCTCTCCAACCCGACCTCGCGTGCCGAATGCGACGCCGAAACCGCGTACCGTGCGACCGAGGGCCGCGCCCTCTTTGCATCGGGATCGCCTTTTGCGCCCGTCGACGCGTGCGGCCGTCACTTCGTGCCGCGCCAGGGCAACAACAGCTACGTCTTCCCCGGTCTCGGTCTCGGTGCGGTGTTCGCTAACGCCCGTATGATGCCGACCGGCATGTTCCTTACGGCCGCCCGCGAACTCGCCGCGCTCGTTTCCGAAGAAGACCTCGCTCAGGGTTCGCTCTACCCGTCGCTCTCCGAAGTGCGTCACGTCTCGATGAAGATCGGCGCCGCCGTTGCGACCTACGCCTACGAGCACGGTCTCGCGGGCAACGAACGCCCGAGCGACATTGAAGCGGCCGTGACCGACTTCATGTACCGTCCGGAATAAAGGACGGCTCGAACGGAGGGGCGCCTGTCCGTCCCTCCCTGTTCAGACTACGGGCCCGGAGCCTAGCTTCCGGGCCCTTTTCCGTAGTGCTTTCGTTCTCCGCACGCCGCAACGCCGTTTTTCATGCACGACGACGCCCCTCTTGAGACTCATGCTTCGGTTGCTCCCGGTTCGGCCGGCGAGACGGTGCTCGCCGTCCTCTACGGCGAGCCTTTGAAGCGCTGTCCGACGGGGCTCTACATCCCGCCCGACGCCCTGCGCGTTATTCTCGAGCGCTTCGAAGGACCGCTCGACCTATTGCTCTACCTCATTCGCAGTCAGAAGTTCGACGTCATGGACATCCCCATGGCGACCCTGACGGATCAGTACATGGCGTACATGGAAATCGTGCGTCGCTCGAACCTCGAACTCGCGGCCGCGTACCTCGTCATGGCGGCAACGCTCATGCAGATCAAGAGCCGGTTGTTGCTCCCGAAGCGTCCCGTTCACGACGAGGAGGGCCCCGAAGACCCCCGAGCCGAACTCATGGCGCGCCTCTTGGAGTACGAACGCATTCGCGGTGTAGCTTCGAAACTTGACGCGATGCCGCGTCTCGGACGGGACTTCCAAACCGCGTTCGGCGCGTGTCGGGATGAAAAGATGCTACCCGACCCCGACGTTGACGCCCATGTGCTCGCCGAAGTCTGGATGGACGTCGTCGCCCGAGGGCGATTGCACGCCAACCATCGGGTGGCGCGCCAAGAACTTTCCGTACGGGAGCACATGGCGGAGGTCCTCCGACGTCTCTCGCGCGTGCGGTGGCTTACGTACGAGTCGCTTCTGCGGGAGTCGACCGAAGGAAGCCCGAAAGAAAACGCGGCCGTCTGGTGCCTGGCGCTTCTGGAATTGGCCAAAGAGCACATGGTGCGCATCACTCAGGCCACCCCCTACGGGCCGATCTATGTGACGCATGCGGCGGCGCCCGGTCTTCAGGAGCGGCTCTTCGAGGAGGTATCGCCCGACGTTGAAATGCTTCCCGAAAATGACGTCTTCGCCTGATCGGGTGCTTGCGAGGGAAGAATGCGTTTCGGTTGAGGTATTACGAGGATGGGCGGGCTAAACCCCTCGAAGGCTCCTCGAGGGAATCGGGGAGAATGAATCGACGGACGAATCGATCCGAACCCCACGTACCATCTAACACCGGGAGGCATCATGCAACGACGCACTTTTCTTCGTACCTTGGGCACGGGCTTTGCGGCCGGGGGCGCCCTCATGATGCTCGGCGGGTGCGGGAAGGAGACGCCCGCCACCGAAGCGGTTGCCGCGACCGGGGAAACGACGATTCGCGTGGGCGTGACGGCCGGTCCGCATGCCGACATCGTCACGGAAGCGGCGAAGGTCGCCAAGGAGCGCGGCCTTACCGTCGAGGTGGTCGAATTCACGGACTACGTGACGCCCGATACGGCACTCGCCGACGGGAAACTCGACCTGGCGGTCTATCAGCACCGCCCCTTCCTCGAGAACTTCAACAGCAAGCAAAACACCGATCTCAGAGTAGTGGCCGACGCCGTGATTCAGCCGATGGGGTTTTACTCGCGTCGCATCAAGTCGGTCGACGCCGTCCCCGAGGGGGCTCGGGTGGCGATCCCGAACGACCCCTCGAACGGCGGGCGCGCGTTGCTTCTACTGGAAAAAGCGGGACTCCTTGTCTTGGAGAAAAACCGCGGCACCGAAGCGACCGTCGCCGATATCGTCGAAAATCCGAAGAAACTCAACATTCTCGAACTCGAAGCGGCGCAGTTGCCACGTAGCGTCGACGATCTGGAGATTGCCGTGATTCCGATGAATTACGTGATTAGTGCGGGTTTGACGCCCGAGGGGGACGGGTTCTTCTTCGAAGACATGCAGGCTCCCTACGCCCTCATCATCATCGCGTCGCGTCCCGACAACACGGAAAGCGCTACGGTGAAGACCTTCGTCGAATCGTACCGTTCGCCGCAGGTGGCCGAATTCATCGGGAAGACCTTCCGCGGGGCGGTAAAGCCTTCCTGGTAAAGCGTCGTCAAGCCCCGGGCAAAACAAAAAGGCCTCCGTACGTGTGTCGGAGGCCTTCGGTCTTTTTGAGAAGCCGAGGGCTCCGAAGAGCCCCTCGGGCGACCCGTATCAATCGCCGCGCTTGACGGCTTCCTTCTTGTCAAGCTCCTCAAGCACGATGCGGCAACGCGCGACGGCGAATTCCATGTCAGGTACCAGATTGGGTCCGAGTTCGCGGGCGATGCCCGTGCGTTCAAGCTGCCGCAACGGGTGACCCGAGGCGCCTGCGATGATGAGCTCGTGGTTGTGGCGGTGTAGAGCCCGCACGAATGCTTCGATTTGATCCATCGCGGAATTGTCGATGTTGAGGAGGTCTTCGAAGTCGAGAATCACAATGCGGGCGGCGCCGGCGCCGTGAATGCGCGAGGGGTCCGTAACCGGTTCGAGTTTCGAGACGGAACCGAAGAAGAGCGCCCCCTTGACGTGCCAGGCTTCGACCGTTTCGGGAATGTTGAAGGGTAGCGTCGCGGGTTCGACCACGGTGATGTTATTCATGCGCATCAGGAAGAAGATACACGCGACGACGAGGCCGACTTCAACGGCTACCGTGAGGTCGAAGATCACTGTGAGCAGGAACGTGATGACGAGCGTCGCCTTGTAGGAGAGCGTCATCTGGCGCAGGCGCAGGAATTCGCGCCAATTGCCCATGTTCCACGCCACGAAGACCAGAATCGCGGCGAGCGCCGAGAGCGGAATGTTGCTCGCGAGCGGGGCGGCGGCAAGGATCACGACCAGAAGCGTCACGGCGTGAACCATGCCTGCAACCGGCGAGGCCGCGCCCGACTTGATGTTGGTGACCGTACGGGCGATCGTACCCGTGGCGGGAATGCCGCCGAAGAAGGGAACAACCATATTAGCGATCCCCTGGCCCATCAGCTCCTGGTTCGGATCGTGACGGTCGTCGGTCATCGTGTCGGAGACGCGCGCGCAAAGCAGGCTTTCGATCGAACCGAGCACGGCGATCGTGAGCATGGGACCGTAGAGTTGTTTGGCGGTCGCCCAGTCGAAGTCGGGGAGTGTAAAGTCGGGGAGCTTCTGCGGAATGCCGCCGAATTTCGAGCCGATCGTCTCGACCGGGACGTTGAAGAGGCTCACGAGTGCCGTCGAGAGTACGAGCACGACTACGGTGCCCGGGAGATGCGCGAGACACTTCTTCCACTGCGGACCGCTCATCTGGTAGCCCTTCGGCCAGAACTTGATGAGAAGGAAACTCGCCGCCGCGATCCCGAGTGCCCACGGGTTGATCGTGTGGAGGTTGGCGAAAACGGTCGAAACCATGCCGAAAAAGTCGGCAGGCATTTTTTCAACCGTCAGACCGAGGAAGTCCTTCACCTGTTGCATGCCGATCATCACGGCGATGCCGTTCGTGAAGCCGATCACGATCGATACGGGAATGAATTTGATGAAGCCGCCGAGCTTGAAGAGCCCCATCAAGAAGAGGATGATGCCCGAGCCGAGGGTGGCAAGCATCAGGTTCGAGAGCCCGTACTGGGCGATGATCCCGTAGATGATGACGACGAAGGCGCCGGCCGGGCCGCCGATCTGAACACGGCAACCGCCGAAAAGCGAAATGAGAAAACCGGCGATGATGGCGGTGTAGAGCCCCGCTTCCGGAGGAACCCCGGAGGCGATGCCGAAGGCCATCGCCAGGGGGAGCGCCACCATGCCGACCGTGAGGCCGGCCGAGACGTCGCGGGTGAGCTGATGACGATTGTAGGATCGCATCGACTGGAGGAAAACGGGGGAGAACTTCGCGAGGGGCACGTGGTGAAGCGTGCTCTTCAGCTGCTCTTTGAAGCTCATTTGTGGGCCTGGGAAAAGAGAAAAAGAAAAAAGCGTCGCTCGCGGCGACGCGTCCATTGTAGGAAAGGGCGCCGTTCGGTTCAAACGGCGCCCCTGCTGCGTTGCGGGGTTCTGGGAGCTTAGCGGATGCGCATGCCAGGCACCGCACCGGCGTGCGGTTCGAGGATGAAGAGGCCGAGTCCCTTGTCTTCGGCGTCGGAGGCGGCGAGCACCATCCCTTCGGAAACACCAAAGCGCATCTTGCGCGGCGCGAGGTTCGCGATCACGACCGTGAGCTTGCCCTTCAGGTCTTCGGGCTTGTAGGCGCTCTTGATGCCGGAGAAGACGTTGCGGGTTCGGCCTTCACCGAGGTCAAGCGTGAGGCGCAGGAGCTTCGTCGAACCTTCGACTTCGTCGCACTCGACGATCTTCGCCACGCGCAGGTCGATCTTCGTGAAGTCGTCGATCGTGCACTCTTCGGCCACGGCTTCGCCGCCCGGGAGTTTGGGCACCGCGACGGGTTCGGCGACAACCGGCACGTTGGGCAACAGGCGGTCGAGCTGCTTTTCCATGTCGACGCGCTGCATCAGATGCTTGAAGGCCTGAATCGGATGCTCGGACGAGAGCGGCGTCGCCACGCTCGACCAGAGGAGAGGATCGATCGAGAGGAACGATTCGACGCGTTCGGCCGTAGCCGGCAGAACGGGCTTCAAGAAGAGCGTGAGGAGGCGGAAGCCTTCGAGCGCGATCGAGCTCACCCGATGGAGCTTCTCGGCCGCTTCGGGATTCTTGGCGAGCTCCCAGGGCTTTTCCTGATCGACGAACTCGTTGATGCGGTCGGCGAGTTCCATCACGAGGCGCGTCGCACGGGCGAATTCGCGCGTTTCGTAGTAGTCCTTCACCTCGTCGGCGCGTTCGCGGATCGATTCGAGGAGGGGATCGTTCATCGCGGCGTCGTTCACGCGGCCTTCGAAGCGTTTCACGATGAAGCCCGCAGCACGGCTCGCGATGTTGACGTACTTGCCGATCAGGTCCGAATTGATGCGACGAGCGAAGTCGGTCTTCGTGAAGTCGACGTCTTCGACGCGGGAATTGAGCTTGGCGGCGAGGTAGTAGCGCAGCCATTCGGCGTCCATGCCGAGCTCGAGGTACTGCAGGGGCGAGATGCCCGTACCGCGGCTCTTCGACATTTTTTCGCCGTTCACCGTCATGAAGCCGTGTGCGTTCACATGGTCGGGCGTGCGGAAGGGCTTGCCGGCAAAGTGCAGCATCGCAGGCCAGAAGAGCGTGTGGAAGTAGATGATGTCCTTGCCGATGAAGTGGATCTGCTCGGTGTTTTCGGCCGCGAGTTCCTTCTCGAAGTCGAGCTCCGTCTTGTCACAGTACGCCTTGAAAGAGGCGAGGTAGCCGATGGGAGCGTCGAGCCAGACATAGAAGTACTTGCCCGGGGCGTCGGGAATTTCAATGCCGAAATAAGGTGCGTCGCGGGAGATGTCCCAGTCGGAAAGGCCCCCTTCGACACCGAGCCATTCGTTGTCCTTCGAGAGGACCTCTTCCTGAACGGTGGGCGCGCCGTCGGCGCCGCGGCCGCTCGTCCAACTGCGGAGGAATTCAACGCACTTCGGGTCCGAAAGACGGAAGAAATAGTGCGTGGAGGTCTTCAGAACGGGGGTCGTACCCGAGAGGGTCGAGTAGGGGTTCACGACTTCGGTCGGCGAGTAGACCGCCGAGCACTTTTCGCAGTTGTCGCCGTACTGGTCGGGCGCGCCGCAACGCGGGCAGGTGCCCTTGATGAAGCGGTCGGCGAGGAACATGTTCTTCTGCGTGTCGTAGAACTGTTCGATTTCCTTCGTGTAGATGAGGCCCGCGTCCTTAAGGCGCAGGTAGATCTCACGCGAAAGTTCGTGGTTTTCCGGAGCGTCCGTGCTGTGCCAGTGGTCGAAGCTGATGTGAAAACCATCAAGGTACTGACGGCGGCCGGCGGCGATTTCGGCTACGAACGCCTGGGGCGTGATGCCGCGCTTCTGGGCCGCAATCATGATGGGTGCGCCGTGTACGTCGTCCGCGCCCACGAAGTGCACGCGGTTGCCCGCCATGCGTTCGTGGCGGACCCAAATGTCGGCCTGGATGTACTCCATGATGTGGCCCATGTGGAAGGCGCCGTTCGCATACGGCAGGGCGGTGGTGACGAAAAGATTGCGCTGTGTCATTTGCGGGGAAAGTCCAGAAGTTTGCGGGGCGAAGCACCGCGCAGATGGGCGCGGCACCTGGCGGACCGGAACATACGAAAGGCCGATATTGTAGTTTCTTTCGTCGGGACGTTGGGACAGAGCCGTGGGTCCGCGCTTGGCGGTAACGGTAGAATGACCAGATCGGCCGGAGTACAAACAGCCTTCCGGCATTTCATGCGAACAGCTCAAGGCAGGAAACATGACTGCAACGAAAACCCAATTCGAAGCCGCGCTTGCGGCGCTGGTCGATCCCGTGACCGGGACCGATTACGTTACCTCGAAGATGTTGAAGAGCCTGATGGTCGACGACGAAGGCAACGTCGAAGCCTCAATCGAGCTCGGCTATCCGGCTCGTCGTCGCGCGCAGGCGGTCGGCGAACGCGTGGGCGAAGCGCTCAAGGCCGCGGGTGCCGCCGCCGTCACCGTGAACGTCACGCAGAACATCATCGCGCACAAGGTTCAGGGGACGCTTCGCGTCATGCCGGGCGTGAAAAACATCATCGCCGTGAGTTCCGGCAAGGGCGGGGTCGGCAAGTCCACCGTCTCCGCGAACCTTGCGCTCGCGCTCGCCTACGAAGGCGCGACGGTCGGCGTTCTCGACGCGGACATTTACGGTCCCTCTCAGCCGACGATGCTCGGCGCGCGCGGCACGCCCGTCAGCATCGACGGCAAGACGATGGAGCCTATGCAAGCGCACGGCCTTCAAATCAATTCGATCGGCTTCATGGTGGGCGAAGACGAACCGATGATCTGGCGCGGTCCGCTCGCCGCGGGCGCTCTGCAGCAGATGCTCACCCAGACGAACTGGCACGATCTCGACTATCTCGTAATTGACATGCCCCCGGGGACGGGTGACATCCAGCTCACGCTCTCGCAGTCCGTGCCCATCACGGGCGCCGTTGTCGTGACGACGCCTCAGGACATCGCGCTCATCGATGCAAAGAAGGGGTTGCGCATGTTCGAAAAGGTGAACGTACCCATCCTCGGCGTCGTGGAAAACATGTCCGTCTTCATCTGCCCCAAGTGCGGCGAAGTCGAACACATCTTCGGCGAAGGCGGCGCGGATCGAATGAGCGCCGACTACGGCGTTCCCGTACTCGGGAAGCTTCCGCTTTCCGCAAAGATCCGCGAGCAGGCCGACGGCGGTTGCCCGACGGTGGCGGCCGAACCCGAATCGAAGGCCGGTGAAATGTACCGCGACATGGCGATGAAGATCGCGGGCGCCGTGGCGCGTCTCGGCAAGGACTACACGGCGAAGATGCCCACGATCTCGGTAACGCAGAAGTAATCGCCCGAGCATTTGCGTGCAGTGAAAAAAGGCTCCGGAAACGAAACCGGAGCCTTTTTTAGAGAGATCAGTCGTCAAAGGTCGGCGTTTCAACGCCGAGCACCTTGTGAAGCTTCGGTGACGTGGTCGTGTACTGCAGGAAGACGCGCTTTTCGGGGAAGACGTAGTCGCAGGCGGCGAACGCGGCGAGCGCGCACTCGTGGAAGCCCGAGAGGATGAGCTTCTTCTTGCCGGGGTAGGTGTTGATGTCGCCCACGGCGAAGAGCCCCGGAATGTTCGTTTCAAAGCGCGCCGTATCGACGACGATCTGCTTGCGCTCCAGCGTGAGACCCCAGTTTTCAATGGGACCGAGCTTGGGCTGAAGGCCGTAGAAAACAAGCAGATGGTCGAGCGGGATGCGACGGGTGACGCCGTCGGCACCCGCGACGAGTACTTCCGTAAGACGCCCGTCTTCTTCGTTGAAGCCCGTGATCTGGCCGATTTCAAACTGCATTTCCCAGTTTTCGCAGAGCTCGTGCATCTTCGCGACCGAGGCGGCCTGGGCGCGGAAGCCGTCGCGACGGTGCAGCAGCACCACGCTTTCGGCACGCCCGACGAGGTTGAGCGTCCAGTCGAGGGCCGAGTCTCCGCCGCCGCAAATGACGACGTTCTTGCCTTCGAAAATCGAGGGATCCTTGCAGCTGTAGTGCAACTGCGTGCCTTCGAACTTTTCGATGCCCGGAACGCGCAGGGGGCGGGGCTGGAAGGAGCCCACGCCCGCGGCGACGATCACGACCTTTGCCTTGAAGCGGGTGCCTGCACTCGTTTCAACGTGAAACGTCCCGTCCTCGAGCTTGCGCACATCGACCACTTCCTGACCGAGGTGGAAAACCGGGTTGAACGGGTGGATCTGCTTGAGAAGGTTTTCCGTGAGCTCGTACGAGGAGCAGACGGGAACCGCCGGGATGTCGTAGATGGGCTTGGTCGGGTAGAGCTCCATGCACTGCCCGCCCACGTTGCGCAGCGAATCGACGACGTGAGCCTTGATTTCAAGGAGACCGAGTTCGAAAACCTGGAAAAGCCCGACGGGACCGGCCCCGACGATCACGGCGTCGGTTTCGATGACGTCGGTGGTGGGCTCGGCGATGTTCAGATAGTCTTCAATAGCCATGGAAGTACGTACGTAATGCCGACGCGCGCGGGCGTGCGGCATCCGATGAATGAAACGTTGGTGGTGTGCTCCCGCTGGAGCGGCGCCCCGTCCGTGTCGGGCGGGGCGCGGGTGGGCTTATTCTCTCACGGTTTTGCGCGGCGGGGACCCGTCCAAAAGAGGGACATTGCCTCCTCCGTTCGAGCGCTTAGCGCTCCCGGTCCTTCTTTTCCTGAATCATCTGTTGGCGGAGTTCGCGCAACCGCGCATCGATTTCGCTCATCGTGTAAAAGTCGCCGTCGGCCGCCTTTTGGGCCATACCGTACTGATAGACGGCGGCTTCCGTGGCGCCGAGAAGCGCGTACATTTCCCCCGTGTGCTGGTACTGCAGGCTCTTTCGGCCGAGTTTTTCGTAGGAGCGCGCGAGAAGCGCATGGTAGTCGGGGTCGTTGCTCGAAAGCGAGGAGCCGTTTCTCAGGAAGCGAATGAGTTCTTCGTGCCGACCAAGCTCGTAGAGCATGTCGACGTAGTTCGAACTCATCATGTCGGAGAGCGGATAGCGTTCGACGGCGCGCCGTGCATCTTTCAAAACGGCCTCTTTCGCCGCGCTCGTTCCGGCGTTGAGAAAGCGCGCGCGCAGGAGGTTGCGCTCGAGAACAGCCGATTCGCCCGTGCAGATCGAAGCGGCGTTTTTCGCGTGGTTGAGCGCCGCGGCGGAATCGTTCAGTTTTTCCGACGCGACCGAAAGCCCGTACTCAAGAGCGCAACGCGCGCTGCCCGAGGCGTTTCGGAGTTCCCTTTCCATGTTGCGACGAACCTTCAGGTAGCCGTCGTGGGTTGTTTCCTGCAGGACCCGCACGCGCTGCTGAATGAGGCGAAAGTCAAGCGAATCGGCGTGCATGCGCGTCGGAAGCTGTCGCGTGCGGTTTTCCATGTCGGCCATACGTTCGGTCGTGAGCGGGTGCGTCGAGAGGTAGGCGGGTGCGGCCGAACGGTAGAAGCGGTTGCTCGACTGAAGGCGCGCGAAGAACCCTTCGAGCCCGTGCGGATCGAACCCGGCACGGTAAAGCGTTTGAAGGCCGACGCGGTCGGCCTCGCGTTCTGCGTCCTGTGAGTAGTTGAGCTGCGACTGAATCATCGCAGCCTGAGAACCCATGGCGATGGCGGCCGCGGCGTGTCCGCCCGAGTCGCCTCCGGCGCGCGCAGCAAGGATCGCGAGCAGAATAGAGCCCACCGTGAGCGCCAGATTGCTCTTTTGCCCTTCGATCATGCGGGCGATGTGGCGCTGCGTCACGTGACCGATTTCGTGCCCGATCACCCCGGCGAGCTCGCTCTCGTTCTGAGCCGAGATGATCGTTCCCGTGTGAACGGCGATGAAGCCGCCCGGAAGCGCGAAGGCATTGAGCGTTTCGTCGCGGATCGGGAAAAAGAAAAAGCTGTAGGTGTAGGTTTGCGCGTTGCTGACGAGCTGATACCCGAGGCGATTCAGGTATTCGGACGTCTCGGGGTCCGACATGTAGGTCGGGTCGGCGCGCACCTGCGTCATGAGTTGCTTGCCGAGTTCGTACTCGTCCGCGGGTGAGAGCTCGGCTCCCGCGGCCGTGCCGAGACTCGGCAGGTTGAGGTCGAGCGCGCTCGGGGAAGTGGAGGCCGCGAAGAGACCTTCCGTAGGGGCGGCTGCGGTGCAGAGGGCGGCGAGTAAGGCGATGAATGACTTGGTCGACATGCGTGGAGCGGCCTCGATCGGCCGCAAGTGCGGTATTGTTCGAGCGTGACAAAGGTCCGCAACGGGCCTTCGGACGGTGGGGTCATTATGACCCGAGGCCGATCCTCGGATAAAAACACGCAAGAAAGGCTAACCAAAAAATGGGTGAACTCACACATTTCGACGCCAAGGGCGAAGCGCACATGGTTGACGTCGGGGCAAAGGCGGACACGCATCGCATCGCGGTCGCAGAAGGGACGATCCGCATGGCTCCCGAAACCTTCCGACTCGTGCGCTCGGGCACGGCGAAAAAGGGCGATGTCATCGGCATTGCCCGTATTGCGGCCATCATGGCCTCGAAGCGCACCTCGGACCTGATTCCGCTTTGCCATCCGATCGCGTTGACGCGCGTGACCGTCGACTTCGACCTCGACGATGCGGCGAGCACCGTCACGTGCCGCGCCCGCTGCGAGTGCCGTGGTCAGACGGGGGTCGAAATGGAGGCGCTGACGGCCGTTCAGGTCGGCCTTCTCACGATCTACGACATGCTGAAGGCGGTTGACCGCGGCATGACGATGACGAACATCGGCCTTCTGGAAAAGGCGGGCGGAAAGTCGGGCCACTGGTTGCGCGACGAAACGAACTCGTAAGTCGACACGCTGAGCCCTCGGCAACGCATGCGAAAAAAAAGCGCCCTTTCGGGCGCCCTTCGCGTTTCGGCCGGGTGCGCGGTCGAGCGCGGGCTTCAGAGACGGGCGCCCGGGCCGCGGCCCGAGAGCAGGCCGAGGCATTGCGCTTCGTAGACCGCCTCGCCGCGGGAGTGCACCTGGAGTTTGCGGTAGATCTTCTTGACGTGCGCCGTCACCGTGTGGGTCGAAATCGAGAGGATCTGACCGACTTCGGCAAAGGACATGCCCTTGGCAAGGAGCGTGAGGATTTCGGTTTCGCGCGAGGACAGATCGCCTGTTTCGCCCGGAGTGCCGACCTTTTTCGGAGTGGCCCGAACGGTACGGTTGTGTACAGCGCGCAACACGCTGCGCGCCACCGTCGGCGACACGGGCGAACCGCCCCCCTGTAGGAGGCGAAGGCTCGTGGTGAAGTCTTCTTGGTCGCCCTTGAGGAGGTAGCCCATGGCGCCCGCCAGGATCGCGCGGATCACGATCGAATCTTGCGCGTGCGAGGTATAGACGAGTACGTCAAGGTCGGGCCAGAGCTTCTTCGCTCGGGCGATGACGGGGGTGACGTCTGCATCGCCGAGCACCACGTCGGTAATGAGAAGGTGCACAGGAGCGGCACTTGAGGCGATTATGCGTTCGAGCCCGTCACTTGTCGTGGCCGTGCCCGCGACGCAAAGACCGGGCATGCGTTGCAGTTGCTCGACGATGCGGCCGACTTCCTCGGGCGTGGTCTGGGTCACGAGGACGTTCACTTTCGGGGTTTCCGGAGCGGCGGATTTCGGCGTGGAGACGGACTGCATGGCGGCTTAAGGAGGGAGGTCGAGCCGCGAACGCGCCTTGTGCGGGTTCGAAGCGACGAGTGAAACGCGGTAATCTTAGCACGTGCTTTCGGGAGCGCTTCGGCACGCAGAGCGGGTACCTGCGAAAAACGCGCGTCGGGGGCGACGCGCGTTCCGATTGGCCTGAATCTCGGGGCCTGGGCGGTGCAAGCGGGCTTTGAGCCCGAGTGCGCGTCAGGCCTGACGGATGATGAGCAACGGCACGCCTCCCAACGCGGCGATGCGCGTGGCGGTCGAACCCATCACGGCGGACTTGAAGCGGCCGTAGCCGTGCGAGCCCATGACGATCAGGTCGAGCTTGCGCTTCTTGGCAAAGGCTGCGATTTCATCGCCCGGATTGCCGACGAGGCAGACTTCGTGCGGACGGACGGCGGCCTTCGAGAAGAGCGGACGCAAAGGATCGATCGCTTCGTTGAATTCTTCTTTCTGGAGCTCCAGCACCTCCTCTTCGGAGAGCGCGGGCAGAGCCATCCCGGCCATGTCGGGCATGACGGCGCCCGCATAGTCGCTCACCACGTTGATGAGGTAGAACTGCGCTCCGGTGCCGAAGAGCGAAATGTGACGCAGGGCGTAGCGCACGGCCGCGCGACCGTACTTCGATCCGTCGACGGCGATGCCGACCTTGAGGGCGTCGGTTTGCGTCGGCAGTTTGTCGCGCAGAACAAGAAGTGGGCATTTCGACTGGGCGAGAACGCCGTTCGAGACTGAACCGAAGAAGAGCCCCTTGATGGCGCTCTGACCGCGCGAGCCCATGACGATCAGGTCGGCACCCACCTTCTCGGCCGTCTTGGTAATGCTTTCGGCGGGCTCGCCGATGACGAAGGTTTCGTTGGCGGTGAAGCCGACTTTCTGAAGCACCCGGCGTGCGGGTTCGAACACCTTTTCGGCCTCGTCTTCGTAGTATCGAGTAAGCGCGTCCTGACCGACGAGGCGGCAGGCGCGGGCGGGAAGCGGAAGCTGAACGTTGAGAAGTTCGATGGTAGGATTGCTGCCGAGCAACGTCGTACGACCGGCAATGAACTCCAGACTGTTCATCGAGTTGGGGCTGCCGTCAACGGGAACGAGAATACGCATAGAACCTCCTGCTGGCGGGCTTCGTCCGCATCCGGCATCCGAAGCCCGCGGTGGTCGTGTCGGAGAAGAAATCTTCCGACTTCGTACGTTCTACTTTAACGACTTTCGTGTAACTAGGAATTCGGGTTTTCTCTCTGCGCCGTTCGAAAACACAAAAACTAAAACGTCGTTTGAGTAAGAGCAAACTTCAAAAAGGTTCTTCCGAACTTTTTGAAAAACAACGCGGTCGGCGACGAAAAGTGTGAAATGAAAAATTCGATCTTGATCGGTGACGATGCCGCTTTCGAAAAAATACATTTTGGGAATCAGTGAATGAGCATTACGATGGATCCCCGTCGCATGGGCGGCGTGGCACGCCTTTACGGCGAAAACGAAGCCGAGCGCCTGGCCCAACTGCATGTCGTTGTGGTGGGCGTCGGGGGCGTAGGCAGTTGGTGTGCCGAAGCACTGGTTCGTACCGGAATTGGACGTCTTACGCTCGTCGACGGCGATACCGTAGCGCTATCGAACACGAACCGACAGTTGCCTGCTCTTGACGGTAACTACGAAAAACCGAAAGTCGAAGTTCTGGCGGAGCGTTTCCGACACATCAACCCCGAGTGTGTCGTCGAAACAAAAATCGCGTTCGTGCGCGAAGGAAACGCGCTTGAGATTCTTCCGAAGAACGCCGACTGGGTGGTCGATTGCATCGACGACCTCGCGGGGAAAACCGCACTCGTAGGCACGGCTGCGAAGGCGGGCCTGCGCGTGGTGAGTTCGGGCGGCGCGGGCGGCAAGCGCGATCCGGGCCGAATTCGCGTCGACGATCTTGCGCGTGCCAAAGGGGACCCGCTCGTGGCGAAACTGCGCACGAACCTGCGTCGTCAATACGGCTTCCCCGCGGGCAACGCCTCGGGGAAGTCGAAACCCTTCGGCATTCCGTGCGTCTTCAGCGACGAGCCGCTTCGTCAGCCTGCCGTCGAGAGCGTGGCCGCCATCGGAGCGGCGCCCGGAGCGCGCATCGGTTTCGGCTCGGGTGTCGTCGTGACGGGGTCGGTCGGGCTGCGTCTTGCGTCGCTTGTCATCAATGCGACGGTCGAAGCGCAGCTTGCCGAAGAATCGTCGCGGTAAGCGGATTTCCCGCCCGAACTCAAGCGTGAGTTCCCGCGCGCCCGTCTAAAATGGGAGGAGGCGGGTGCGGCCCGCACATCAAAAGAAAAGGAAACATCATGTATCAGCGCATTCTCGTGCCGACCGACGGGTCGGAGCGCTCGTTGCGGGCGGTTGAAGGTGCGGCGAAGTTCGCCAAGCCGTTCGGGGCCGAAGTGCTCGTCTTGACGGTGATCGAACCCTACTCCTACACGAACCTCGCCGAGTATCGTCCCGAGTCGATCGAACAGTACGACGAGCGTGTCACGGCCGAGGCCGAAGAGCGTCTCGCCGAAGCCGAAAAGGTAGTGAAGAGCCTCGACGTGTCCGTTCGTACGACGATGGTGAAGAGCTTCTCGCCCGCCGAGGCGATCATCGAGGCGGTCGATCGGGAGGAGTGCGACCTCGTCGTCATGGCGAGTCACGGTCGCAAGGGGATCGCCGCCGTGTTGCTCGGCTCGGAAACGCAAAAGGTGCTCACGCACTGCCGTATCCCGGTGCTCGTTTATCGTTAAGTGCCTTTGCGGGGATTCTTCGGCTTTTGCTAAGATCCCCGCACCGACGGTCGCCCCCCGCAGGAGGGGGACGACCCACAACCGATGAATTGCGACGGAGCTTTCGGGCTCCCGGAGAACTCGACATGGCTGAACAGGACAACCTCGACGCCGGCGCCCGCATGGACGCCGCGAACCTTTACACCGAAACGGTCGTCACGGACCGCAAGGTCGGAACGATCCGCGTTCTCGCGCCGATCACGGCCGACGGCAACCCCGACACGACCCGCCCGGCGCTCTTTCTCGGCGAAGCACAGATCATGACGCAGATGGGGCCGTTGCCGATTTCGTTTGAAATCCCGGTCGCCACGCTCTCCGAAGCCGTCGAAAACTACGGTGAAGCGGCCGCCAAGGGGATCGAACAGACGATGGAACGTCTGCGTGCTCTGCGCCGCGAAGCGGCCTCCCAGATCGTCACGCCCGACATGCCCGGCTTCCAGGCTCCGCCGAGCGGCGGCATCGCGATGCCGTAAGTTCGGAACTGCCAACATCGTTCGCGGGGTCCGGGCCCGGCGAACTCCTTGAGGCCGAAGCGGCGGACCCGCGTGTCCGACGGTCGGCCTCGTTTGTTTGGAGGTGCTTTCGGAAGAGTCCGATGCGCCGTACCGTTTGCGGCCTCTCGTGCCGCCAACCGAGGAGAAAGCGCCGCTTCGCGCGCGCTCTGAAGATTTATGGACAATCGTCTCTTCGACCGATCCGCCCTCTCGAAGGCCGAGACCAAACTGTTGCGCGACGGGCGCATCGCCAATGCCGTCGTGACGCGCGTGACGATCGACGGCGCGCGTTGGACCGTGAAAGACTTCGCCGCCCGTCCCTGGTACGTGCGTTGGACGGTCGCGCCCGTGCTCCTTCGGCACGAACTCTCCATTCTGAAGCGCCTCTCGGGGGTCGACGGCATTGCGGCCAGGGCCTTTCGCATCGACCGCAATGCCATTGCGGTCGAGTACATGGAGGGGGACTCCATGGGGCAGGTGCCGCGCGAGCGGATCACGCCCGAATTTCTCTGCGCCTTTGAGGCGCTCCTTGATGCGGTGCACGCGCGCGGCGTCGTGCATCTCGACGCGCGCGGCACGGGCAACGTCATGATTCGTCCCGACGGCTCGCCCGGACTCATCGACTTTCAAGCGTCGCTAACGACCGGGTGGATGCCGGGGGGGCTGCGCCGACTCCTCGAAGACATCGACCGCTCGGGGGCGCTCAAGAAGTGGGCGGCCTACCGGCCCGAAGAGATGGGCGAAGAGCGCGTGCGCGAACTCGAACGCATCAACCGCCTGCGCCGCTTCTGGGTGTTTCGCGGGTATTTCGGTCTCAAGAAAAACCACGCCGCCAAGCGCCGGTAAGCGCTTCGGAGCGTGCGTGCGGGTGCAAGCTTTTCGCGGCGAACATCGCGCCTTGTTTTCCCCGATTTTTTCAATCGGAAAGCCGCGAATTTTCTAGTAAAATCCGATTTTTTCGTTAAGCCGCATCGGCTCCCGGATTCCCGGGGGCGCATTCCAGTTTGAGGTTATGGCTCAGTACGTTTTCACCATGAACCGCGTGGGCAAGATCGTTCCGCCCAAGCGTCAGATTCTCAAAGACATTTCGCTTTCCTTCTTCCCGGGCGCCAAGATCGGCGTGCTCGGTCTCAACGGCGCCGGCAAGTCGACGCTTTTGAAGATCATGGCGGGCGTCGACAAGGACATCGAAGGCGAAGCCATCCCGATGCCCAACATCAAAATCGGCTATCTCCCGCAGGAGCCGCAACTTGATCCCGCGCAGACCGTCCGTCAGGCGGTGGAAGAGGGTATGGGCGAAGTGATGCAGGCGCAGGCCAAGCTCGACGCGGTCTACGCCGCGTACGCCGAACCCGATGCGGACTTCGACGCGCTGGCCGCCGAACAGGCCCGCCTCGAAGCGATCATCGCCGCTGCCGGGACGAATGCCGAAACTCAGATGGAAATCGCCGCCGACGCTCTGCGCCTGCCGCCCTGGGATGCCGTGATCGGCAACCTCTCCGGGGGTGAGAAGCGCCGCGTCGCCCTGTGTCGCCTGCTCCTCTCGCGTCCCGACATGCTGCTCCTCGACGAGCCGACGAACCACCTCGACGCCGAATCCGTCGAGTGGCTCGAGCAGTTCCTGCACCGCTTCCCGGGCACCGTCGTCGCCGTCACCCACGACCGTTACTTCCTCGACAACGCGGCCGAATGGATCCTCGAACTCGATCGTGGTGAAGGCATTCCCTGGAAGGGCAACTACTCTTCGTGGCTCGATCAGAAGGAAAAGCGTCTCGAACTCGAAAAGCGTCAGGAAGACGCCCGCATGAAGGCGATCAAGCACGAACTCGAATGGGTTCGTCAGAATCCCAAGGGCCGTCAGGCGAAGTCGAAGGCCCGTTTGGCGCGCTTCGAAGAGCTTTCGAGCGTTGAATACCAGCAGCGCAACGAAACGAACGAGATCTTCATCCCCGTCGCGGAACGTCTCGGCAACAACGTGATCGAGTTCAATCACGTCTCCAAGGGTTTCGGCGACCGCCTGCTTATCGACGATCTCTCGTTCACGATTCCTCCGGGTGCCATCGTCGGCGTAATCGGTCCGAACGGCGCCGGCAAGTCGACGCTCTTCAAGATGATCACCGGGAAGGAGCAGCCCGATTCGGGCGAAATCAAGATCGGTCCGACGGTGCGTCTCGCCGCCGTCGACCAAATGCGCGATTCGCTCCCGAACGATCAAACCGCGTTCGAAGCAATCTCGGGCGGCAACGACATCCTGCAGGTCGGCAAGTTCACGATGGCCAGCCGCGCCTACCTCGGCCGCTTCAACTTCAAGGGTGCCGACCAGCAGAAGATCGTGGGTACGCTCTCGGGCGGCGAACGCGGCCGTCTGCACCTCGCAAAGACGCTCCTTGCGGGCGGCAACGTGCTCCTGCTTGACGAACCGTCTAACGACCTTGACGTCGAAACGCTCCGCGCGCTCGAAGAAGCGCTCCTCGAGTTTGCGGGTTGCGCGCTCGTCACCTCGCACGACCGTTGGTTCCTCGACCGTATCGCCACGCACATCCTCGCCTTCGAAGGCGACTCGAAGGTGGTGTTCTTCGACGGCAACTACAACGAGTACGAGGCCGACAAGCGCCGCCGTCTCGGTGAGGAAGCCAGCCAGCCGAAGCGCCTGCGCTTCAAGCCCCTGAAGCACTGATAGGTCCTCGGCCGAAGTCCGACGAGGATTCCCGCGAGGGAATCCTCGTTTTTCTTGGAGCGTGCCGAAGGCACGCTGCTTCTCTCCCGCTCTTGTCTTCACCTGCTCGCGCTTTTCGCCGCAATGCCCGCCATGATCGCCCCGACGCCCTCCGACCTATCGCTTCCCCTGCACGTCGTCGCCTGTGCGTCCGCACCGACCTTCGATGCATTCGAGCGCGTCCGTGCGCGCGCCGACGAACTCGGCCGAAAAGCTCTGGGTGCGGGACGGCGGGTCGTACTGTCTGTGGCGGACCCGGAGGGGTTTCGTACGGGTGGGGTCCCCGGCGTGACGGTTGAGGATGACAACGGGTGCACGGGGCTTTCCGTACGGTTCTGGACGGTGCCCGTCGCCCGATTCGCCCGGGAGCTCGGTGCGGACGCCGACCTCCTTATTCTCGAAGACGGAGGTGCGCTCGGCGTGCTTCGTCCGATCCTCACGCGTGAGACGCGCGTTTGCGTGTTGTCGGGTGAGGTGCCCCCGGGGTTCGAGCCCGACATTTCGCCGGGGATCTTCGAAGCATTCGATGTTGTGGCTCCCGGGTTGCTGAGAACGACGCGCACCCGTCCCGCCGCGACGCGCGCGACGCAGTGCGGAGACGTTTTGGTGATCGGGGCGGGACTCGCGGGTGCGTTCATTGCGGTCGCACTCGCGGATCGCGGTTGGCGGCCGATTGTCGTCGATGCGGGGCGCGCGCCCGCTTCGGAAGCGTCGGCGCTTTATGCGGGTCTCTTTCATCCGCATTGGCAGGCCTCCGATTCGCCCGTCTTTCAATTGACACGCGCGGGCTGTCGCGCCATGGCGGCCTTGCGTTCACGTGTTCCCGAGGCGTTCGTCGACTGCGGCGTGCTTGATGTCGCAAGCGATGCGGCGGAATGGGAGCATTGGTGCGAGGCCGTGCGTCGCGGTGTTCCTTTCCCCATGCCCGAGCGCGAGGCGCGCTTGGTCGGGCGCGACGAGGCCGCACAGCTTTGCGGTCTCGCGGTGTCGCGAGGCGGTTGGTGGTTCCCGGGATCGGGTATCGTGCACCCGTCGCTTCTCTCACGTCGACTGCTCGAACTGGCGGGTGCTTCCCTTCTCGTGCATACGCCCGTGCATCTTCGGCGCGATTGCATGAGCGGCCTTTGGGAGGCCGTTACGGCCGAGGGGGCGGTCGTTGCGCGCGCCGGACACGCGGTAGTGGCCGCGGCGGGGGGCTCGCCCGAGGTTTTCGGCATGCGGCGCGAAGATTACGGCCTCACGCGGCTTTACGGGCGCATTTCTCTCTTGCGCGATACGGATCTCTCAACCCTGAAAACGGCGCTCACGGGGGCGGGCTACGTGGTGCGTCTCGGAGACGGCTTTACGGCGGCGGGTGCCACGTACGAGCCCGACGGACCGAACCTTTCTGCCCCCGAGGCTCACGCGCACAATCTCGAAGTGTTCGAGCGACTGCTCGACGAACAACCCGAATTGCTCGTCGGCGGATTTTACGAGGGTGAACGCGCCGTGCCGCTCGATCGGATGCCGATTGTCGGTCGGTTGCTTGCACGCGGGGAATTGGAAAAGCGGGTGTTTCGGGGGCGTCCCGCTCCCGAGGAACTCCCCGTCGAGCCCGGGCTCTGGGGTCTTTTCGGACTGGGGTCGCGCGGGCTCAGTTGGGGGTGGCTCTGCGCGGAAGTGTTGGCGGATGCGATGACGGGCCTGCCGCCTCGCATCCCCGCGTCGCTCTCGGCGGCGCTTCACCCGGCGCGCTTTGCGGCGCGCCGGTGCGGCGACGGACGGCTTACTTCTTGCCGCAGCACTGCTTGAACTTCTTGCCGCTGCCGCAGGGGCAGGGGTCGTTGCGGCCGACGCGGGGGCCGGCGTTCACGATGGGTTTGTTCGGCACGAGTTCTTTCTTGAGTTCGAATACCGTTTCGACGATGGCGAACAGGGCGTCTTCGAGCGTCTTGGGTGCCTTTTCGGCGGCGCGCTTCACGATGGAGCGGGCTTCTTCGGAGTCTTCGAATGCTTCCGGGTCGAGGTGCGAAATGATCGGAGTGAGGCGCTCGACCATTTCGGGATCTTCGCTCAGCTCGCCCCAGGCGCTCGTGCCCGTCAAGAAGCCCGTGCACCACGGTTCGAGTGCGTAGTCGATGGCTTCGGCGCGCGTCATGTCGTCTTCGTCTTCTGCGGGGAGAATGACGGGGTCGAGACCGTTGCCCGCAGCGAGCGCGGCTTCGATTTCGCGACGGCGCATGTCGATGAGTTCGAGCAGGCGGGCGTCGTCGGGCACCGCTTCCGGATCACCCTCTTCGTCGAAGACGTAGGGGATCACGTCTTCGTTGCTCGGGCGGTTGGGATTGAGCGCCGCGGCGGTGAGAAAGCCGTCGAGAACGCCTACGTCCATCGAGTTTTCATACGCTTCGAGAAGGTTTTGGAGCTCTTCGACGTCGGCGGTGTCGATGAAGCCGGTGGGATTGGCCATGTCGGGACCTCTGATGAGTGGTTCGAGGCTACGCCTCGCAGTGGAAATTGCCGTCATCATACTCGAAACGTTCGAATTTCTTACCGTTTGGCGACTCCGTCGGACGGGTCGCACGGGCGCCGATCCCGCATAATGTGCGTTCCGGTCGCTCGGACGACCGCACATCCTAGACAACGCAACCAACGAAGGACCGCTCCAAAGTGGATTGGGTTTATATCTTTCAGGCCGTCGTACTCGGCATCGTCGAGGGCCTTACGGAATTTCTTCCGGTGAGCTCCACCGGGCATCTCATCATCGCCTCGGAACTCACGGGCTTTTCCGGCACCCAAGGGGCCGACACGTTCGTGGTCGGGATTCAGGCCGGGGCAATCCTCGCGGTCTGCTGGTACTACCGCGCCCGCATTCTCTCCATCCTGAAGGGGCTTTTCTCGAATCCCGTCGAGCAACGGCTCGCCGCGAACACCGTGATCGCCTTCCTGCCCGCGGCGGTGATCGGCGTTCTGGTGGGCGGTCTCATCAAGGCGTACCTCTTCAACGCGCTGACGGTGGCGGCGGCCTTGGTGGTGGGCGGGGTGCTCATCCTTTGGCTTGAATCGCACTTTGAAAAGCGGGGCGTTCGCCCGCGCGTGGCGACCATGGACGACATGTCCTGGAAGGATGCCCTCAAGGTGGGCTTCATGCAGTGCCTTGCGATGATTCCGGGGACGAGCCGTTCGGGGGCGACGATCATCGGCGGGCTTGTTCTGGGACTCTCCAGACGCGCCGCCACCGAGTTTTCGTTCTTCCTTTCCATTCCGACCATTTTCGGGGCGACGGTCTACGACCTCTGGAAGGCGCGCAACGACCTCGCGCTCGAAAATCTCGAAGGATTCGGCGTCGGTTTCGTCGTCTCCTTTTTCAGCGCGCTTCTTGTCGTGCACTGGTTGCTGCGCTACGTTTCGGGACACGATTTCCGCAGCTTCGGTTGGTACCGCATCGTCTTCGGTTGCGTGATTCTCGCCACGGCCCTTTTCGGTTGGGTCGACTGGAGCGCGGGTCTCTGACGGGGCTCGAACGACTCCAGAAGTCCGACGGAACGGGGTGCTCGGGCACCCCGCCGAAGAAAAAAACGCAACGAAAAAACGCAACGCGTCGCGAGACGGGTTGCGTTTTTTCTTCAGGGCTGCGGAAGCTCAGTTCTTGATGTAAACCAGATCCCAAATGCCGTGGCCGAGGCGCTCGCCGCGCGCCTGGAACTTCGTGCGCGGGCGCTCGCAGAGGGGATTGCCCATGACCGGGCTGAAGCCTTCGCCGTAGAGGTTCTTGAGCGCGGGTTCGGCCTGGAGGACTTCGTACATCTGCTCGGCGTAATTTTCCCAGTCGGTGGCGCAGTGCAGGTAGCCGCCCGTGCGGATGTGCTTGCAGAGGTTGCCGATGAAAGGCTGGGCGACGAGACGACGTTTGTGGTGTCGGGCCTTGCGCCAGGGATCCGGGAAGTAAATGTGCACGCCCGCGAGAACGCCTTCGGGGATCATGTCGCGCAACACCTCAACGGCGTCGTGACGAACGATCTTCACGTTCGTGAGTTGCATTTCGTCGAGACGCTTGGCCAGGGCGCCGACACCTGCGGCAAACACTTCGCAGCCGAGGAAGTTGATTTCGGGGTGCGCCTGAGCGATGGCCGCGGTGGTTTCGCCCATGCCACAACCGATTTCAAAGACGGTCGGAGCTTCGCGACCGAAAAGTTCGGCGAGATCGAGCCGTTCGGGCGCATAGGGCACTTCGTAGCGGGGGAGCGTTTCCTCGAGCGCCCGTTTCTGGGCGGCGGAAATGTGCCCGCGTCGCATCACGAAGCTACGGATGTGGTGACGCTTCAGTTCTTCAAGCGCTTCGGGCGAGAGTTCGGTCTTTTCCATAAAAAGGGGCGCGTGGAAGGTGAAAAAACGAAAGTGCGGGATTGTAGCAAAGCGCTTCGACGGGGGTGCCCGAGAAAAGCGAAAAAGAGTCCGGTTGAAAACAAAGCGCGAGGGTTGAAACCCTCGCGCCGTTGAACCGGTGTCGTCCGGTTATTTGTGCGTCAGCCGTCGAACCAGATGGTCGCCGAAGGACTGAAGACCTTGAACGAGCAGGATGAGGATCAGCACTACGGTCCACATCACTTCGGGATTGAAGCGCTGGTAGCCGTAACGGATCCCGAGGTCGCCGAGGCCGCCGCCGCCCACGGCACCCGCCATGGCCGAGTAACCGATCAGGCTGATCACCGAAATCGTGAGGCCGGCGACGATGCCGGGCTTGGCTTCGGGCAGAAGCACTTTGGTGATGATCTGCATGTTGGTTGCGCCCATCGACTGCGCGGCTTCGACAAGCCCCTTGTCGACTTCGCGCAGACTCGTTTCGACGATGCGGGCGATGAAGGGAGCCACCGAGAGCGTGAGCGGCACAATGGCCGCGGCCGTCCCGATCGAGGTGCCGACGATCAGACGCGTGAAGGGAATGATCGCTACGAGGAGGATGATGAAGGGGACCGAACGCAACGCGTTGATGATCGTGCCGAGCACGACGTTGAAGACGGGCATCGGCAGAAACGACTTCTTGTCCGTTACGAAGAGGAGAATGCCGAGCGGGATGCCGAGCACGGCGCCGATGCCGCCCGAGACGAGCACCATGAGCAGGGTCTCAAGGAGCGAGTCGAAGATGAGTTGCATGAGGTTACTGGACATCGGAAATTTCCTCCACGATAACGCCGCTTTCGCGGATGAAGTCGACGGCCTGACGGAAGATGTCCCGGGGCGCTTCGACCATCAGGGTAAGGGTGCCGAGCGTGGAGCCCTGGATGTCGTCGACCGTGCCTCGAAGAATATTGAAGTCGATTCCGAAACGGCGGGAGACTTCGGAAATGACCGGACGGGTCACGTCGCCGCCGAGGAAGCTCAGTCGCAGGAGGTGCACTGCTTCGGGATCGCCCTTGAGGGCGCGCGCCGTTTTCAGGCGGTTGATGATGGAGTCGGGCAGGTCGCGGGCCATAACGTTGCCGATCAGGGCCTTGGTCGTTTCGTGACGGGGACGACAGAAAACGTCGACCACGTTGCCCGATTCGACAATTTCGCCGCGGTTCATGACGACGACGCGGTCGCAGATCTGCTTTACGACATTCATCTCGTGCGTGATCATCACGATCGTGAGACCGAGACGCTGGTTGATACGCTTCAAAAGCGCGAGAGTGGCCGTGGTCGTTTCGGGGTCCAGGGCCGACGTAGCTTCGTCCGAGAGCAACACCTTGGGGTCGTTCGTCAGCGCGCGCGCGATGCCGACGCGCTGCTTCTGGCCGCCCGAGAGCTGCGAGGGGAATTTGTGCGCGTGTTCGGTAAGACCCACGAGTTCGAGCAGGGGCTCGACCTTTTCGCGGATGACGTTTTTGGGCGTGCCGACGAGTTCGAGCGGCAACGCGACGTTGTCGTACACCGTGCGGGAGCTCAGCAGATTGAAGTGCTGGAAAATCATGCCGATCGAGCGGCGTACCTTGCGCAGTTCGTCGTCGGAGAGTTCGTTGAGCACGCGGCCGTCGACATTGACCGTGCCCGAGGTGGGGCGGTTGAGGAGGTTGATGCAGCGCACGAGCGTGCTTTTCCCGGCGCCCGAGCGACCGATGATGCCGAAGATTTCTCCGGCCTTGATGTCGATCGAGACGTCCTTCAGGGCGTCGAAGACTTCACCCTCGGGAGTGCGATACGTTTGAGTGATGTGTTGAAGCTTGATCATGGCGTGGGGGCGTTCGCGAGGCGGCGCGAGCCGCCCGAAGACCGGTGTTCGATGATGTGAAGGCACAGTCTATCGGGTTTGAGGCGGAGCTCGAGTTGCGAATGCGCCTCTTGTTGCGGTATTACCCGTTGCGGACAACAAAAAACCCGTCGATCAAGCAGGATCGACGGGTTCTTTTCAATTGGTGGGAACGCAGGGATTCGAACCCTGGACCGACGGATTAAGAGTCCGCTGCTC
>CAJLHF010000010.1 GCA_905206365.1 uncultured Sutterella sp.
CAGCGCCGATCGTGCCGCCCTTTGTGAGAACGAGGTTCCCGAGCACGGTCTTCGAGTCCGTACCTTCGACGCCGTCAATGTTGCCGAGAAGCGTGAACGTGCCGTTCACCGTCATGTCGCCGCCGAGAAGAAGCTCGGAGCTCTTGTCGAAATGCACCTTGCCGTTGAGCGTGGCGGAGGCGCCTTCAAAGACACGGAAGGTCGTTTTACCGAGCTGATCACGACTGTCGGAATTTCCCAGGTCGAGGAAGATCTTTTCCAACCCCGAGGATTCGAGCAATACCTCGTCCTCGCTTCCGAACCAGAGGGCATGGCTGTCGCTGGCTACCGTCACCGTGAGGTTGCCGTCAACATTGACCGTGTTGTCACCCGTCACCCAAATACCGATGGTATCGGTACCTTCAGCCGTGATCGTCGTTTCGGCACTATTCAGATTGAGAACCCCCGAATAGTTGGGGTCGATGTCGCTCATCCAGTCGTCTTGCATGAGCCACACGCCGATCGAATTACCTGCGGTGCTCGTTGCAGTAATCGTCGTTTCGTCGCCGTTGAACTCGATGACGGGGTTGTGCGACCCGTTCATCATGGCTACCCCAACCGGGACGAGATGTTTGCCCGTTGCGCTGGCCTTGATGTTCGTTGTCCGGGTGTTGAACGAGACGAGAGTCGCTTCCGACGAGACCGGGCTGTCTATTTCCGACAACACCCCGCAGACCAAGGAAGCCGGTTTGTCTTCGCTGGTAGGCACGTCGTAAGCGCCGGTGACGATGATGTTCGTCTTCCCTTCCGGATTGCCGTCCGCGGAACCGATCGTCAGGTCGTTAGCACCGGTCAAATAGAGGCCGCTCAGCTCGTAGGCTCCTTTCGAGGCGGCCGTGGTGGTGCCCGTCAAATCGATGTCAAGCGACGTGTAGGTCGCGGAGCCGGATCCGTAGAAATGAAGCCCGGAAACCATTGACCAGAAGTCTTCGTTCTCGTCCTCGTTCAAAGAGCCCCACTTGCCCTTAGTTTCGGGCATGGTGCTCACTTTGGCGTAAATATCGTCGGTAAACGTGCGTTCGATGACGACGGCGGAACCGTCGACCGGGCGCTGCGTGCTCACAACGAAGTCACCGCTCGGACCGCCCGAGGTTTTTACAACGAGCTCCCAATTGTCGTCGACGGAATGCGCGGTGGTGCTGTCCCAGGCAGAGGCTGGACCTGCCGCCATGCCGAGCGCGGAAAGCGTCGCGAGCGCAAGAAGCGTCTTCTTGGCGTGCTTCAGTTCACCCGCTGAGCGGACAATACCGCCGGTTTGGTGGGGGGGGGGTAAATTCTTTATTTTTCATGGGCTTACGGAGTTTTGCAAAGCGGATTGCGGAATGCAATCTCGACGCCTATTTTCGTATCCGACGGGTATCCGTGTTGTTGGGGTTTTCCTTAAGGAAGAGGCCTTTCCAAGGAGCCGGGCGGGTTTTGCTCATGGTCATCCCGAGGCCGAGGATCGTATCAATAGACGACCGGAGACAGACCTCAACATCCTCTTCGACATCTTCCAAGACGGGATTCGAGCGTCACCGATCGAAAAGGATCGTTTCGATGCCGCGTCGGGCGAGAAGCGTCTCAACGCGCGCGTCCCCGTGCCCAAAAAATCCTTTTGAAGGAGGCGGATGATAATGCAGAAAACCCTTCCTAAAAAGGAAGGGTTTGCGTCGGTTTCAGTAGAGACGGAAGGCTTCTTCCGTTTTCTTTCGGAGGGCGTCCGAAGCGAGGTCTCCCCAGCGAAGAAGGGAGAGTTGCAGAAGTACCCGTGCCTTTTGGGGACTCAGGGTCCCCGAGGGGATGAAGCCCGCGCGCTGCCAGGCATCGAGCCCCTCGACCGTCGCGCCCGATCCGGTGCGGCTTGCGCGCACGACGAGCACGCCCTCGCGGGCGGCTTCGAAAAGAGCGGGCTCGGTATCCGAATGAATCGAGCCGTTCCCGGTTCCCGCATGCACGATCCCGAGTGCGCCGGCCGCAACGGCCGCCTTAACGAAGACGCCGTCGTCATCGACGTGCGAATACACGATGTCGACGCGGGGGAGGCGCTCGATGTCGTCGAAAAGCGAGAGGTCGAAGGCCGTATCGACCGTGTGGCGCTTCGCGGTTTGCGAGAGCCACTCGATGCGAGCGCCGGCCACCATGCCGAGCATCCCCGCATCGGGACCGCGGAAGGTGGCGACGTTCGTCGGGTGCGACTTCGTCGCTTCGCGTGCGGAGAGAATCGTGTCATTCAAGACGACGAGAACGCCGCGACCGCGTGCGGTGGGGTCGGAGGCGACGCGCACGGCGTTGAGAAGATTCAAGGGGCCGTCGGCGGAAAGGGCCGTCGCGGGACGCATGGCACCGACGAGAACGACGGGCTTTTCGCTCTTCAGAACCAGATTGAGGAAATAAGCCGTCTCTTCGAGCGTGTCGGTGCCGTGCGTGACGACCGCGCCCGCGATGTCGTCGCGCGCGAGCGCCGCGTCGATCGCACGTGCGAGATCGATCCAGACGCGGCTCGTCATCGAGCTCGAGTCGATGTTGGCAATCTGACGAACTTCAAGTCGGGCGACGTCTTCGAGCGCGGGTACCGCCTTCAAAAGGTCGTCGACGCGAAAGTCCTTGATGCTGTAGCCCGTCATCTGGGTGGCGCTTTCACCGGAACTTACGATGGTTCCGCCGGTAGCAAAGAGTGCGACGTTGGGTTGCATGGGGGTGTGCGGTCGGATCCGAGACAGAGGGACGTCGGAGCCGACTTTCTCCGTTTGTGAGTTGAAAACTGTACGGACCGCGGACCGACCGACGTGCGTTCGCCCGGGGCTTTGCGGCCGAATGTGAAATTGTAGCGGCGCGCTCGGGTTCGAAGCGACCGGATCGTGAAAAGAAGACAAAATCCCGGAGGGGCGGGACGTAACGGCGCGAAAACACACGAGAAAGGCGCAAAAGTACCGGGAACCGAAAGACAAAAGCACAAAAGGCAGCGATTGCTCGCTGCCTTTTGTACGGGAATCGAGCTGTCGCGCAAGGCAGTTCGGTCCCCATTTGACCTCGGCCCTTATACTACACGAGGCGATCGTATTCGGGTAGAGCCCTGTGCCTGTAAACTAATAAAACTCTTCCTTTCGGCGATGTCTCTCAAATAAACAGAGGCTTTTTCCTATCCGTGTTTTCCCTTAGGTCCCCGAAAGCGCTCTGTCGGGCGCATCGTCGCACGCCTCGTCGTCCGCTTTGCGCGGCCGACAATATTCGGAAACAACCCCAAGCGGGGCGAAGCGTCCCGGCCCGCTATCATTCTCGTTCCGGGTGCGGCTTCGGTTGCAAGCATTCGTCGGTGCTCTGCTCGTGAGGCTTCCGACCGGTTTTCACCGTCCGTCCCCGTTTTCCGTTTCCGCCCGTACTCGTCTCGCACTCTTTCCCGCGTCGAGCACGAGTGCACGACCTTGCGACGAGGAGCTTCCATGCGCGCCTTTTCTCGAACTCTTCTGACCCGCGCAAGTCGCGGACTCCTTATTGCAGGGGCGATCGCGCTCCTTGCAGGTTGCGCCCAGAAAGGCGAAACCACTTCCCGAGCGGGAGGTGATACGGGTTCTTCCGCCTCTGCCGTCCAATCGAAGGGGGCGGTCTATCCCGAAGCGTGTCTGCGTCTTCCGGGGGTCTACGAAGGCGTCATTCCCGCGGCGGACGGTCCCGGGATTCGCGTGACGCTCTACCTGCGGGCCGTGGGCACCTACACGATGACGGAGCACTACATCGGGCGCGACTTCACGACCTCTTCGGGCGGCGACTGGTCGACGCACGCGGACCGCGTTGCGCTCGATCCGATTACGGAAAAGAACCCCGCTCGACTGCTTCGCATCGAAGCGGGCGCTTTGCGCTTCCTCGACCTCGAAGGGGACTTCATCGACGGGCCGCTTTCCGAACATTACGTACTGCGGAAGTCGGGGTGCCCGAAGTCCGCCCAGTGATTCGCGCCCGGGCGCGCTCCGGAGCCTTCAGAAAGCCTCAAGAATTGGGTTCTATACTCGACGACGTTTGCGTCGGAAATCCCGGGGTCTTCGGTGAGGCCCTCGGGTTTTCGCGCGTCCGACTTGCCACTCCCAAAAGGAACCGATCCATGACCCATGCCACGCGTCTCAAGGCGCTTTTCGTCGGCGGCTTTGCCGCTCTCGTTGCGGGTTGCGCGACGCAGCCCGCCGAGTACGTCCCGCCCGTTCCCGTCGAAACGCCCGACGTCGCCCTCGTCAAGTCCCAGATTCTCGCGTATGACACGTCGATCCCGCTTGCGACCGCGTTCGAGCAGTACGGCCTTTGCGACCCGAAGACCCGTACCTGGGAGGAAATGGAACCCGGCCGGGTCATGTTCAGTTGCTACTTCGACGACGGCAGCCTCATGCAGTGGGAGTTTCGCATCTCGCCCGAAAAGACCGTGACGTACGCGCAGTTCCACTACACCTCGCAAAACGATGCGGATTTCGCCGCCCAGAGTCTGCGCGGTCCCGATGCGGAAGACGCCCTGAAGGCGGTCTACATGAATCAACCGCCGTTCTGATCGTTCCGGGCTGATCCGGCTCGATCGGAAACCGGCAACAGAGCCCGTTTCGACCTCACGGTCGGGCGGGTTTTTCTTTTTTCCTGCGCTGAAATGAGGGCATCGGAAATTTTGGAATTGTGGAATAACCGGAGTCCGTCAATTCGGAGCATTTCGTGTCCGAAGCTCCGAAACGGACGAAGTCAAGCGCCGTGTCCGAAGAATCGCATCATGCCGAATTTCACCGAGAGGCCTCGTCGGGTTCCGCGATAAGACAGAAACGGTTTTCATGCCCGTCCTGTTGCAAATGCGGTTTCTCGAAATCGAGGGGTTCACATGAAAAAGATTTGCTTCGCGCTCTTTGCCGTGTTCTCGTCCGTCGCGAGTGCCGCCCCCTTGAACGTTGAAGACATGGAGGCGGCGCTTGAAAAGTCGTTTGCCGATCCGGTCGCAGCCGCTATTACGGCGGAGAGCTACGGACCGAAGGGAGAGCGCCGGGAAATTCTCCGACAACACAATCTCGAACTCTCGCGTACGCCGGAAGTCATGAGGTATCTGGCCGAACAGTTCGTTCAGTTGGGTCTGGGCATGCCCGAGAACAAGGATGACCTTAAGGAGCTGATACTCATCAGCGCGCAGATCTCGGAAGCGCTGTAGCGACGCGGGATTTCAAGAAGCGGGCCGGAGGACCAAACTCTCGCTCTTCTTCAGTCGGCTCGGCTTTCTCTGGTCATGCCGGCGCGAGACTGTCGGACGTACAACTTGCACGGCGTCACTCGCGATCTGGCGGAGCGCATGCCCGTCTACTTGAGGAAATCGCTTGCCATGATGAAGGACGACGAACCTCGAACCCATTTTCGCAGTATGCGGCGCGTTATGAAGAACGGGGCGTACGACTTTCCCATCCGAACCCCGTTGACGGATTCGCCGCGGGAACTCGCCATGCTTGGGCTGTGAACCGCTTTCGAGCAGCACGTCGGCCCGACGGCAAAGCAACTCGAAAAAATCGCGCGTCGGGAAAACCATCGCAAGCGCCTGCCACGCCGGCTTGCCAAAGCCAAAAAGGGGAGCAACAACCGCCGCAAAGTAAAGCGTCGCCTGGGGCGAACCTATCAGTACCAACGCAACGTCTTGGAGGACTTCGCTCATCAGACGAGTCATGCGCTCGTGTCGCTCGACGACACCTGGCTCATCGTGCTCGAAGCGCTGAAGATCAAGAACATGGTTAAGCATCCTGCTCCGAAGTACGACGAAGAAACCGGGCGGCCGCTCAAGAACGGTGCTTCGGCGCATGCGGGTCTGGCAGATTCCATTTTGAAGAGCGGCTGGGGGAAAGTCGGAACTTATTTGAAATACAAGGCCCTCAAGGCCGGAAAGCTTGTCCTTGAGGTTGACCCTAAGAACACCTCGCGTCGATGTTCCGTTTGCGGGCTGATAGAGAAGAAGAACCGTCCCTCGCAGGCGGTCTTCCATTGTGTGCGATGCGGCTTTGACGACAACGCGGACCATGCCGCCGCGATCAACATTCGTGATCGCGGGATCGACATACTTCTGTCGGGGCTCTACAAGCCGAGAACGAGGAAAAAGCTTCTTCGCACGAAGAAGGCGAAGCCGTCTTCGGTGAAGCCAGGCCCGGATCGGGCCGATGTGATGCCTGTGGAGCTGACGGTCCCCGACAAGACCTCGATCTTGTCGGCATGTCGGCGTTGAATCAGGAAGCCCTCATGCGGGGGTGGATCACTACTTTCGGGTTCATCCCGCTCCAGACGAACCCGCACGTCATCTCGGGCGGCACGCAGGGCTCGAACAACGAGACCCGCGAAGACCGCCCCGAAGAATTCCTCTGGTACAACAAGGACGAAGAAGTGATCGGTCTTCCGGAAGGGACGACGCTCTTCGCGACGGGCGAATTTGACTGCGAAGTGATCGGACCGAAGGACTCGGAAGCGCTCTACTGGTTCCGCCAGGCCGATAAGGGCATGACGCTCGAACGCATCGCGCTCGGCACGAAGTTCGACGTTCGCAAGATCGTCCCGGGCGGAAAGCTCTGAGCGAACGCATGGCAGAGGCGCTCGACCGTCCCCGACGAGTCTCGACGTAGGGGAGGGCAAACGGGCGTCCGAGCTTCGCAACACACCGAAGTCGGGTCCGAACAAAGGAAAACTCGTTAAGGACCTCAACCAAGGGCCCGAGCATGAAGCGGCGCGGATTCGTTCGCGCCGCTTTGCCGTTCTTGTCAGCGTCTTTCAGGGCGTCTTTTCAAGCGGATCGCCCGCTCGAAGTTCGACGTTCGGTGCTGCGAACGTTTTGTTACCTTGCCGGTTTGCTCATTAGGGTTTACCTCTATATTACTCCTCTCGGTCGGCCCTTTACCGTTGGAATACGGGTCGGAATTCCCGAGAACGTCCGTCCCACAGCCAACAGGAGGATTTATGGCCGATACGACATCTCCCGACCTCACGGCACGGATCGCCGAACTCAACGAGGCGAGTGCCTACGACGAAATCATCCGCCTGATTGAAAGCACGCCCGGCTACGAGCATGATCCGGTGCTCGTGGGCGAGCTCGCACGCGCTTACAACAATGCGGCCGAAGCGGGCGAAACGGAGCCCCTTGAAAAAGCGCTGGCCCTTTTGGATACGGTCGACGAGAAGGACCGCGAGAATCATCAATGGCACTTTCGCCGCGCCTATGCGCTCTTCTTCCTCGATCGGGTGATCGAATCGCTCCCGCACTGGGAAAAGGCGCTCGAATATCGTCCGGGCGACGAAGATACGCTCGAGTTCATTCGAATGAGTCACAAAGAACTTGTTGCGGAGCGCTTTTCCCATCCTTTCCGCAAGCGCGTGGAAACGCTCGCGGCGGAATTTGCCAAGATCGAAACCGAACTCTGCGAAACCGCCGCGCTCGGGCCTCTCGGGCGTGAAACGGCTTTGGAGCGCATCCGAGCGCTCTTTGCGCCCGTGGCGAACGCGAAGTGGCTTTTCGAGCTCTCCGAAGAAAGGACGGACGGGCAGGGCGGAAAGCCTCGCATGAAGCTCATCGTCTCGCCTTGCGGGTGGTTCATGACGGCTTTTCCGATGCGCGAATGCCTGCGGCGGCTTGCCGAAACGGCGAGCGAGCGGTGGTCGTTCGTCCCGGGGATCGAGCCCCTCGACGATACGGAAAGCCTCATGCGCCTCGTTCGGGATGCCGGTGCGCGAACTTTGCACGGTCGTGACCTTCGTGTCATACCGCAACGGCTCGAAGACGGCACCTGGCGACTCGGCTTTTTCGGCGACGATCTCCTGGGCGTAACCGAAGACGAAGCTCCCGAACTCTTCGAAGCGCTCGAATGGTTCGTGCGAAAGTCCGTGGGCGAAGCCGTGCAAATGCGCTGGTTCTCAGCCATGAACCTCTACCGCCGTACGCCCGACGAAACCGGCATGCCGTTTGCGGAATTCGCCGATTTCGTGCGGGAGTGCGTGCCCGAGGCGCGGGCGTTCACGATGGAGGATCTCCTCACGCAGGAAACGGTCGTTGATCGGCGGCCCGTCCGCGAGCCCGATTGCGACGTGCTTCTTGACGCGTTCCATCTCGAAACGCGTTGCCCGCCGATTCACAACGGCTACGGTTCGGCCGATCGGGAGAACATGATCGAACTCGAACGGCAGGGAATTACGGCAGGCGTTTTCATGATTCGCCTTGTGCCCGAGGCCTCCGAAAAGGAAAAAGCGGCTGCCCGTGCGGCGTTGGAGACGCATTTGAGCGGACTTCCTTCCGAAGTCGTGCTCGTCACCGGCCGCGGAAGCGCCTTGCGGTACGAATTCGTCGAATGCTTTGCGTGGGAGAGCGGCCCCGTTGTTGCGGCCGTGCACGATTTCGTCGAGACCGACCCGCGCATTGCGTGGGCCGCCTTCCACTCGTTCCTGAGGGAAGCGGGGACGCTGATCCTGAAGGATCTCGAAAGCGTCGACGAGATCGAGCCGGCGTCCGGCGATGCTTCGACTGAAAAGTCGGTCGACGAACCCGTAGGCTCCGGTACCGACGCCAACGACGGCGCCGAAAAGGCCCCCGAGCCTCAAGACCGAATCGAAACCGAATCCGAAATTCAACCCGCGACCGACGACGTCGCCGCCGAAAAGGAGGAACCCGCCCGAGAAAGCCCGATCCCGATAGCCCATGCCTGATGCACTCCGGCGACGGCGAGCGCGAGGTTTCGAAAAATTCGAAACGCGCCTTGCGGTCGCCCGGTCGATTCACCGTCCCAGAAGGAGTTTTCCATGACCGACAAATCCACCGAAGACATGCTTCGAGAACAGGCACAAGCCGTCCTCAAGGTCCAGGAAGAAGCGCTCAAGACGCAGATGCAAATGATGGAGTCCCTCTACGGGGACAACCCCGAGATGCTCGCGATGATGAAGGCGCAGATCCAGCAGAGTCTCGCGAACCAGAGTGCTCTCGTCGAACAGGCCCAGACCGCGGCCTTTGAGGCGGTGGCGGCCGCGCAGCGCGGCGAAGGGTTCGACCCGCAGGCGCTCGTTTCGACCTTGCAGCAAAACGCCCAGTCGATGGGCTATGGCTTGCCCGTCAAAACCGACGCCGATCGGGAAGAAGGCTACGCCCAGGCGCTCAACTTCATCGGGCAGCTGCAGACGGAATTTACGGAGCCGCCTGCTCGCAGTGTTCCCCGCGGATCGCGCGAAGCCCGCGTCTTCGGGTACCTCCTCGGCGGGATCGTCGGGACCTTGAACGGGCACGAACTGGAGCAGCTCGATCCGGAAGCGCACGAACCGTTCTATGAGGAACAGGTCCGCTCGATCCTTTCCGACTACTGGGGCGTCGACACGGCCGAAGAGCTCGAAGAGCGTCTCGCAGACCTGCTTGAAGAAGGCGGCATGTCGGCGCAGTACGGACACTACGGAGAAACGGAGAATTTCGACGAAATTGCCTCGGAGCTCGATCCTGAAGACGTCGAAGGCGAAACCGAACGCTGGAAGTTCGCGCGCTACGCCCGTACGCTCCGCACGCCCGAAGCGATGCGCGCCTGGGACATCGGTCGTGCGGCCTCGCTCGTACGCTGGGGGCATTTCGTCGGGATGCTCGACGAAGAGACCGCCGAGTCGATCCTCGAAGCCTGCGCCGAAGAGGCGTGCGCGCGCTTCGAGGGCTGGCGCGACTTCGGTGCTTCGTATCTCTTCGGGGGCCTCTTCTGGCGCTTGAACGCGGGCGAAGGCGAAGCGGCCGAATGGCTTGAAAACGCGGGAGGCGCCTGCGCTGAACTGCTCGATACCGAGGGCGATACCGAGGGCGAATGGCAGCGGAATCCCTGGGTGGCACGCCTTACGGACTGAGCCCTTCCGTAATTCCCGAAGTCCCCGGAGGCTCGTGAAGAAGACGCTGTCGCGAGGCTCCGGACTTCGGGCTGGAGCGGGGAAGGTGCATGCCCTTGTGCACGTGCCCGCCCGCGCCTCCGTTCTTTTCTCATTTTCCGTTTCTTTCCCGATTCCTCACTTGCCGGAGGTCGCCATGGCGCCGAAACTCATGCTTAATAAATTCGATCCCGTTGCGGCGCTTTTCGAAGACCTGCAGCGCGGTACCGACGAACGACTCGACGTCTATCGTGCGCTTCGGCCCGAGGCCGAGGACGAGAACGGCATGACGATGCTCGCTCACGCCGCGCGGGCGGGCGACAGCGAAGCGGTCGAGCTGATGCTCGAGCGCGGAGCGGACCCGAACGCCCCCGACCGCTCGGGCCGCACGCCGCTCTTTCACGTGGCCGAGGGCCCGCACGACTGGGTGTCGCACCCCGAAGACATCGTGTACATCATCGAGGATCTCCTCGAACACGGCGCGGACGTCGATCACGCGGACGATTCCGGGAAAACGGCATCCTTCATAGCCGTCGAGCGAGGACTTCACCCGTACTTTGTCGGACTCGCCCGTGCGCAAGCTCGACCGACGGCGCGTGAGTCGGGTACGGGCTATACGTTGCTCCATGCGCTCTGCGACCGCTTCTGCGGGACGGATGCCAATCAGGAAGCGGACGCGCTCGTCATCGCGCAAGTGCTCGTCGAACATCTCGGAATCGACCCCCGGGCCCGCACGTCGCTCGGTCGCACGGCCCGTGCTTTGGCGGTCGCGCGCGGGTCGCTCTTCGTCGCTCCGTGGCTTGCCTACGGAGCGGACGCCTTTGAAGAAACCGAGCGGGCGGGGCGGATGATCTCAAGCGGCGGCGCGACCGCCTCCGAAGCGGCTCTCGCGGGCAACGTCCGACAACTTCGGGCGTTGGCCGACCTCGGCTTGATTTCGGACGAGCCCGCACCGGAGGGCGAAGACGAAGGCTTGACGCCGCTTTCTTCCGCCGCATCGAAATTCGCCGCGGATGCGGTCGACATACTCGTGACGGCCGGTGCGAATCCGACGGCGCGCTTGAACCGCAAAGCTTCGGGCGGACGTGCTACGGAAGGAACGAGCGCCGTCCGCATGGCGCTCTGGGCTCCGAATTCGCCCGTGTCGCTGCCGAGCACGCTCACGGTCGAGGACGCCGAGCGCACCTTGGAGCGACTTCTTCGAGCGCCGGGTGCGGCGGACGCTCAGGTTGACGAAGAAGGGCGCACGGCGCTTCTGACGCTTGCGCAAAACGTCGACCGCGGCTGGCGCGTGGGCGGAAAAGATTGGGCGCCTGTTGCGCTTGACATTGTCCTTGCCCGCGGCGCGAATCCCGACGGTCGGATGCCTGCAAGCGGAATCGATCTGCCGTTTTGCAAGATTCCGGGCGGCGTGACGCCCCTCGGGCTTCTTGCCCGATCGGGTAGCGACGCGGCCCGCCCGCTCATGAAGAAGCTCCTTGCAGCGGGTGCGAACCCCAACGCGGCGGACGTCGCGGGACGAACGCCCCTCTCCGAGGCCGCGAATCTCGATACGTCGGCGGACGCCGAAGCGACGGTCGAGCTTCTGCTTGCTGCGGGAGCGGATCCCTCGATCGGCGACGCCCGGGGCGAAACGCCCCTGAGCCTTGCCGCGGGACGCGGGCACGAGCGCATCGTGGAAATGCTTCTGGCGGCGCTCGAGCGCATGCCCGCCAAGGACAAGGGGGAAGCGGACGACACGACCGGAGAGGCTTCCGAGTCCAACCCCGGATCCCCGGAACCCGCCGAAACCCCGACGGCGCAGCCCGCCGCGGCGCTACGCCGGGGACCCGAGGCCGGAGGCTTTTTCGAGCGCATGCGCGCCCGCTCCCGCACGCGACCGACACCGGTCGGCCGTACTTCAACCGATGCCCCGACGGCGAAAGCAACAATGAAAGCGACGCCGAATACTTCCGCAAAGCCCGCGCCGATGCCGAAACCCGTTACCGCCGACGGCAACGCCGACGAGGCCTCGCGCTTGAGCGTGGCGCTTTCGCGGTTCCTGCGCGCGACGTTGCCCGGAGCCGCAGAGGATGCGGAAAGTCCCTCGACCCGGTCCGAGCGCGAATTGCGCCTGACGGCGATCGGCTTACTCGCTGCGGCAGGCGGAAGCCTCGGCGCGCTCACCCGCGAAACCGCGGCGTTGCTCGTTGACGCGCGGGCGGCGTTTCGGATGGCGCCTGAGGGTGCCGAGCTGGAGCCCGCGGCCCGAGGGAAGATCCTCGAAGCGCTTGAAGCGCTCGAACCCTTTGCTGCCGTACGCGAAGCGGGCTTTGAGTCGGTGCCGCTTGCGGCCGATCCCGGGGACGATGCACTCGCGCTCTTGCAGCGCTTTGAAAAGGCGACCGCCCGTTGGGGGCTCCCCGTTGCGGTGGGGCTTCTCATCGAAGAGCCCGAAGCAGCAACGGGAGCAGCGGACGGAAAGGTCGGCAGGAATCCTTCGATTCGGGCGTGCGTTCTCACGGCCGCAGCCCAATTCGAGCACGCGCGCTCGACCGCGCGCCTCGTCGGGTTGACGTTCGTGCGGCCTTCGGACGTTGTCCGAGAAGGAAAAGGATCACAAGGAGATTGAAATGCTTGAAGACGCACTTTTCGAAGCGGTGAAAGGTCGACGGTTGGGTGTGGTGACGGCACTCTTGCCGCGCGTCGCCGATCTCGAACATACGGACCGCGAAGGCGCGACCGTCGCGATGATTGCGGCGCGCGAAGGTGTGTTGCCGATTCTGAAGGCGCTCCTCAAGGCGGGGGCCAACCCGTTGGCGGCCGACCGCGAAGGGCGCTCGGCCCTCCATTGGGCGGCCGCAAACGGCCATGCGCCCTGCATTGAGGCGCTCGCGGACGCGGGAGCGGACCTCAACGCCCAGGACCGCGAAGGCGTGACGCCCCTCATGGCGGCCCTGCGCGCCCGGCGCTCGGAAGCGGCCTTGCGGCTTCTCAAATGCGAGGGGACCGATACGGAGCTCGCAGACCGAGACGGACGCAAAGCGCTCGACTACGCGTCGGCGGCCTCCATGCCCGATCTTGTCGACGTGCTTTTGAAGCGCGGTACGCACACGGAACGCTCGGAAGGCGTCTTGGGGGGCTTCTTCGGAGGCGTCGGGGGCGGTGAAAAAGCGGTGCTTCCCGAACTCGCCAAGGACCGCTACGGTTCGAACGCGCTCCACCAAGCGGCGTCCCGCGGAGACGCGGAAACGCTCGCGCGATTGCTGAAAGGCTCGCAGGCTCACGTGAACGAGCGCAACGATGCGGGGGAAACTCCTCTCATGACGGCCGTGCGGGCGGGGTCGATCGGGTGCGTCGAGGCGCTCCTTGCGGCCGAGGCCGACCCCAACCTTCCCGCTGCGGCAGGCGAGACGCCCGCCGCGGAAGCCGCGCGCCTCGGGCGCGAAATCGTGCTCGGAAAACTGATCGGTGCGGGAGCGAACGTGAACGCCGCGGCACGCAACGGGACGACGCCGCTCCTCGTTGCGATTCGCGAACGTCAGGTCGACGTCGTTCGGCTCCTTCTTGCAAACGGGGCGGACGTGGCGGCGTGCGACGCGCAAAATCGCGGCCCCTTGGCCTATGCGGCCGCGAGCGGTCTCGAATCGATCACGGTCATGCTTCTCGCAGCGGGCGCAGCACGCTAAACTGTGAATTTCGTCCGATCTCCGGGCTTTGAGGGGACTTTTCCGGTCCCTCGAGGCGGTTCCGAATTTCGAAAAAAGGAGAGTTCCATGGCCAATTTCCCGCTCATCGAACGGGTCGAGCGCTTCCTGAAGTCCCTCAAGTGGTCGTACAACTACGACGCCGAGGACGAAGTGTTCTATACGGGTTGCGCACTCAACGAGTCGTTCCGGTCCTGCAACATCGTGATCGACGTACAGGACGACATGATCCTTTGCTACGCCTTCCTGCCGATTGAAGTGCCGCAAGACCGTCGCGGCGACGTCACGGTCTTCCTTATGCGCGCCAACTGGGGCATGCGGGCGGGTACCTTCGAAATGGATCTCAACGACGGGGAAGTGCGCTTCCGTACCTACGTCGTCTGTCCCGAAGGCGAAGCGCTTCCGTCCGACGAAGTGCTTTCGTGCATGCTGTCGGTTCCCCCGGGCATGATCGAGACGTACGGCGAGGCGCTCAAGCAGGTTATCGACGGCAAGATGGACCCGATCGACGCGGTTCGCTACGCGGAACGCGACCTGGACTCCGACGAAGAGGACGAAGGCAATCCGCACGCTCACGCATAAGCGGCGTGTCGAAGGCCTCAAACGAAAAGCGAACGACCCCGAGAGATCGTTCGCTTTTTGTTTTTCGTGTTCTTTTCCCCGGCGTTCGTCAGCCCGAGACCGAGGTCCAGAAGAGAAGGAGTACGATCTGCCCCGACAAAATTCGCATGAACATCGCGAGGGGGTAGACGGTCGAGTAGGCGACCGCAGAGCTGTTTTTTTCCGACAACGTCGCGGCATAGGCGAGCGCGGGCGGGTTGGTCGTCAGACCCGCAAGAAGCCCCACGATCGAGTGGTAGTTCATCTTGAAGAGAACCCGTGCCGCCACCCCGACCGCTACGAGCGGGAGCACCGTGACGAGGAACCCGAGCCCCATGAAGAGCAGGCCGCTGCCGTTCACGAATGCGTCCGCGAAGCCGTTCCCCGCTGCAAGACCGACGCTCGCAAGAAAGAACGCGATCCCGAGTTCGCGAAGCATCAGCGAAGCGGAGTTCGTCGTGTACGTGACCAAATGGAGCGACGGCCCGTAGCGCCCGAGCAAAATCGCAACGATCAACGGCCCGCCTGCCAAGCCGAGCTTCAACGCAACGGGAATCCCGGGGAGCGCAATCGGAAGGCTCCCCGCCAGGATCCCGAGCGCGATCCCGACGAAGACCGAAATGATATTCGGATGGTCGAGCTTCTTTTCCTGGTTGCCGAGAACGCCCGCGAGGCGCTTCACGGCCCGCTCGGGCCCCACGACGACGAGTCGGTCGCCGAGATGGAGATGCAGGTTTTGGTAGGGGAAAATCTCCATCCCCGCGCGGTAGACGCGCGTGACGTTGACGCCGTCGTAGTTCGCAAGGTGCAGGTCTCGAATCCGCTGCCCGTTGATGGTCGGGTCGGTGATGAGGAGGTGCTGCTTTGAAATGGGCGAGTGTTCGCTCGTGAGGTCGACGTCGGTGCGCTCCTTCCCGAAGAAGGCGACGATAGCCTCTTTGTTTTCTTCCTGCGCGACGACGCGAAGCACGTCCCCGACGTGCACGCGCGTCTTGGGTCCGGGACTCACGAGGCCCTCGGCCTCGTTGTAGCGGCGCGAGACGACGAAGGGACGGTTGATGACTTTTCGGATCACCTCGATCGTGCGGTCTTCGAGATAGCCGTTCGCGGCTTCGACGTAGAAGGTGATCGGAGCGGCGTTCTGTTCGGTTTCGTGGAGCGACCAGAGGCGTTCCTCTTCGGCAAGGTCGATCGAGAAGACTTTGCGAATGAGGATCGCCGTCCCGATGATGCCGATGACGGCAAGGGGGTAGGCGCAGGCGTATGCCACCGCAATATCGGGTCCCGTGTAGTCAAGCGCCGCCAACGCTTCCTGCGTGGCGCCGAGCCCCGGGGTGTTCGTGACGGCCCCGTAGTAGACGCCGAGCATCTGTGCGAGGTCGATCGAACCCGAAAACGCAAAGGCGAGCGCCACGGTGAGCGCGACGGAAAGGAGAATCCCGAAGAGCGCGAGACCGTTCAATTCCAGGCCGCCCGCGCGAAAGCTCGAGAAAAAGGACGGCCCCACCTGAAGGCCGATAAAAAAGACGAAGAGAATGAGCCCGAAGTCGCGAAGGAACCCGAGTACGGTCGGGTTCGGCACGAACCCGAAGTGCCCGACCGCAAGCCCCATGAAGAGTACGAACGTCACGCCGAGCGAGACGCCGAAAAGGCGAATGCGTCCGAGCGCGAGCCCGCAGGTGATGACAAATGCGTAAATGAGGATGTTCCCGCCGACGGTCGATGGGTCGGCGAGACGCAGCAGAAAGTCGAGCATGTCGGGTGCGTCGGATGCGGCGGGGAAGGCGAACGCGAAGAGTCATCCCGCGCGCACGCATGCACGGTCTGTCGGTCGGGCGGGCGCTCGCGGAGGTCTCGGTTCGTCTCGTCCCCAAGGGTTCGGTGGAGGAGCAAAATGCAGTCAAGGATCCTGAGTTTACGGAGAGGAAGAGGAAAAACCATCGGTGAAATCCCTCGGAGATATGGAACTGTGCGGTTTTCCCGCACCGAGGCGCCGCATCGTGCGGTTCCGCCTCCGGCCTGCGGCAAGCAACCGGCAAGCGGCAGGCTTACCACCCGCGCACGTGGTCGAGCGCCGCTTTCACCGTGAGCGTTTCGTCGTCGACAAGCAACAGCTTCTCGTACGGGGCTGCGGTCGGACAGGCGTGGTTGGGGAGAATCCGCAAGCGTCGACCCACGGGAAAGTCTTCGGGCTTCAACGGTTCGCCCGCAACCGCTTGAAGGATCCCGTGTTCCTGATTCGCGCCCGTCATGCGGACGTCAAGCCCTCGGACGGGGTGCCCCGAGAGGTCGCAAACGAGGCCGTAACCGAAGTCTTCGTGCTGGCGCGCCGTGCCGCGGTCGCGCGACATTGCCATCCAGCCCGCGTCGACGATCACCTGACCCTTTTCCTTCTGGTGCCCGATCACGGTCGTCAAGACCGACCCCGCGATGCGGTCGAGCGTGCAGACGCCGAGGTTCGTCATGAAGAGGTCGAACATCGCATAGACGCCGCAGCGTATTTCCGTAACGCCCGTTTCGTCTTCGGCGGCAAAAACCGTGGGGGTGGAACCCACCGAAACGATCGGAACTTCGATCCCTTCGGCACGCAACCTCTCGGCTGCCAAAACGATGCCGTCGCGCTCTCGGCGGGCGGCTTCGCGTGCACTCGCAACCCCCTCCTTGTCGTAGCTCGCGCCCGCGTGGGTGAGAAGTCCCGCAAAGCGCGCGCCGCCCGTAAGGTTCTTCACAACCTCAAGAAGAAGGTCCGACTCGGGCGTGATCCCCGAGCGGTGACCGTCGACGTCGATTTCAACGAGTACGGGAATTTCGATCGACCGGGCCGACGCATAGGCCGACACGTGACGGGCCGCGTCGACGTTGTCGAGAAGAATCTTGAGGTCGCACCCCGCAGCGCGGATGCGCTCGACACGCCCCAATTTCTGAGGGGCGATCCCGACCGCGTAGATCAGATCCCTGACGCCGTTCTCGGCGAAGTATTCGGCTTCAAGCAGGGTCGAAACGGTCGCGGGGCCCTCGGGGGACATCATCTGACGGCGTGCGATCTCGATCGACTTGTGGGTTTTGAGGTGCGGTCGGAGCGTCACGCCGAGTGCTTCGGCTCGTTCTTTCGCGGCGGTAAGGTTCGCTTCGAGCTTGGCGTCGGAAATCAGGAAGGCCGGGGTTTCGACGATCGGATCGTCGAGCCTGCGGCCGATGCGGGGATCGGGAGTGGTGTGGGAAAACATGGCGGTGGAATCGGGTCAAATCAGGCAAACGAGAAAAACTCTCGGGGACCGGGCGGTGAGGTGTGCGAACGGGAGGTCCGAACGCGTTGCGTGCTCTCAAACGCTCGGGGTCGCTCTCGATCGTAGCAGGCTTGGAGGTGTTTGGAAGCGTTTCTTTCAAGCAAGAGGGGGCAAGTACGCGGCCGCAAAAGCTTCACGCTTGACGTACGGGAGCGCGTACCGTCCTACGAAGCCGCGCTCGAAAAATTCCCGTAAGGTCCGTCGGGCTCGGCGCGGCTACAATTCAAGACCGTGAATGTCATCTGCGGCTTGCGGCTTGAACGCCGCGCGGGGAAGCTCGCGGCCGCTCGAAAATTCACAGGACCAACACACTCAAGGACACAAGGAAAAGGAGCAGGGAATGCAGTTTGTGAAGCCGCCCTTCAAGGGAGAAAACAAGGGACATTACACGGCGGGCGTCATCTCGAAGGGGATGCTCTATGTTTCGGGGCAGCTTTCGATCGATCCCGATACCCGCGAGGTCTGTCAGGGCGACATCCGCGCGCACGCGCGCCTTGCGCTCGACAACGTCGACCGCGTTCTGAAGGAAGCGGGCGTGCGGCGCGACCAGGTGGTCTTCTGCCGCGTCTATACGTCGTCCGCGGAAAACTGGGGCCCGATCAACGAGGAGTACGCGGCCTTCTTCGGCGAGCACAAGCCGGGGCGCGTCGTCGTGTCGACGACGGATCTGCATTTCGGTTGCTTGGTCGAGATCGAAGCGATCGCCGAGCTGGAGGACTAAACCGATGCTTCACTACGTTTGCACCGCTTGCGGCAAGCGCATCCCCGCCACGACCCATGCCCCCGTCTGCGAATGCGGGGGGCTCTTCGAACTCGACTTCACGCCCCCGAAGTGGGACGCCTCCCGAATCGACCGCTCCGAATGGAGTCAGTTCCGCTACCGCGACTTCATGGCGCTTGAAGGCGACACGTGGCGTTCCGTCACGCTCGGCGAAGGCATGACTCCGATCGTGCGCTTCGACGAGGACGTTCTCTTCAAGATGGACTACACCATGCCGACCCTCTCCTTCAAGGACCGCGGAGCGGCGACGCTCGTCGCGCACGCGAAGTCGATCGGGGTCGAACGTTGCGTGCAGGATTCGAGCGGCAACGCCGGGAACTCCGTCGCCGCCTACTGCGCCCGTGCGGGCATCGCCTGCGAAATCTACGTTCCCGAAGGAACGAGCCCGAAGAAGATCACCATGATCGAATCGCACGGCGCGAAAGTGCACGTCGTCCCGGGGAACCGCGACCACTGCGCCGATGTTTGCCGCGCCCGCGTGAAGGACGAGGGCGTCTACTACATGAATCACGTCTACAACCCCTTCTTCTACGAAGGGATGAAGGCGTACATCTACGAAACCTTCGAGCAGCTCGGTCGGATTCCCGCCAACATTGTGGTTCCCGTCGGAAACGGGACGCTTTTCATCGGGGTTATCAAGGCCTTGGAACATCTCCTGGCGTCGGGTGCGATCGAAGCGTTCCCGAACGTGATCGCGCTTCAGAGCGAACTTTGCGATCCTCTTCTTCGTGCGCGCGAAGCGGGCGAACACGTGCCCGCTCACGTGACGCCGCAGCCTACGATGGCCGAAGGCATCGCCATTGGTGTTCCGATGCGCGGTCGGGAGCTTCTTGACATGATCTATCGCCACAACGTGAAGGTCGTCTCCGCTCCCGAAGAGAAAATCCTCGAAGCGCGTCGCGCCATCGCCCGTCGCGGGATCTACTGCGAACACACGACGGCCGCGAACTACGCCGCGTATCTGCACTATTGCGAAATCTACGGCCGCACGCCCGATACGCTCGTTACGATGTGCGGTGCGGGCATCAAGTCCGACCACTGAGGTTGCGAACGAAGTAGCAAACTCACTTCGAGTGCACACCTGAGCTCGAAGCGGAGCTCGTAGTGAGAGGGAAGCCGCGGCTTCCCTCTCGCGCTTTCCGGCGCTCGTTTTTCAATGAGCTCTCATTCGGGCACATTCGGGTGCGGTCGCGCGGGTTGCGGCCCGAACGGGGTGGCGAACGAGATGCGGCATGAGGCGACGTATGAGGCGATGAGGCCGGGGCTCTCCTCGGACTTACTTCGGATGCGACGGCATTGCTTGGAGTGCTTGTCGAATTTTCCAATATTTCCGAATCTTCCAGGAAAGTTCTTTCCGATGTGCGAGATGTCTTCGGACCAAGGTTTTCGAATCTCGGGATCGAATATTTCTCGCATTTTCCGTAACCGGACGGGACCTCGCTCGACATTGCCGAGCGATGTTTCCCGAAAGTATCCGTCTACTCGGGAGGATTGCTTAGTCCGGAATTTGAATACAAACACTTCTTTGCGAATTTGCAGAGAGACTTGCGAAATTTTCCCGCAAAACGATTCCCGAGTCGCTCGTACGGTGCGAGAATGGAAGAAAAGGCAGCGTCTTTCGACGCCGATGACAACAAGGAGGTCGCATATGCGCATTCTCGTTCCGGTCGACGGCAGCGACCAAAGCCGTCACATCATTCATTATCTCGGTGCGCTCCAACGTCTCCATGAAGGCGATTCTCCCGAGATCGAACTCGTCAACGTGCAGTACGAGCCAACGCCCGGTCTAGCGCGTGTGTTCGGCGAAAGCGCCGTGAAGGCCGCGTACGAAGAAGAAGGGCAGAAGGTCTTCGAAGCGCTTCGCAACACGGTCGAAGCCGCGGAACTCACGGTGAAGACGAAGGTCGTCTTCGGCGACATGGGCCCCGCACTCGCGAAAGAAGCCGAACGGTTCGGTGCGGACCTGATCGTCATGGGCTCGCGCGGACTCAATCCCGTGAAGGGATTCTTCCTCGGATCCTTCACGAATGCCGTCCTTTCCCAGGTGAAGACTCCGGTCCTTCTCGTGCGCAAGCACACGACCGTCGAAAAGCCCGCGCTTCGCATCGGGGTTTGCGTCGACGGATCGGTCTACGGCGAGGCCGCGGTCGATCACATTCTCAAGAACCACGGTGTTGCGGGTAACGATGTTCGGTACGAGCTCATCAACGTGACGGAGCCCTTCTACATCATCACCGACTCGTCCCCCGACATCACGGACGAAATCGGCTCCACCTCGTACGCGAAGGCCTACGAGGAATTGGCCGAGAAGCGTTTCCACGAAACGGTCGACCCGATCGCCGCGAAGTTCAAGGAGGCGGGCCTTGCGGTAGACTGCGTGCACCTTACGGGGTCGGTTGCGGAAGAGCTGGTCGACTATTCGAAGAACCTCGATCTTCTGGTGATGGGCTCCCACGGGCGCGGCAACTTCACGGCAGCCGTCCTCGGCTCCGTGGCAATGCACGTGGCTGCGGAAACGGATCTTCCGATCCTCGTCGTTCGTCGTTGAGATCGAATGAGGCGGGCGGGACGAATCGGCTCGATTCCTGCGAAGTCCGATTCGTCTCTCCGAATCTCGGATCCGCGAAGCAGTTGTTGAAAAACGATCAAAAACACTTTCCTTTTTTGACGGACTTCTGCGACAATGTCGGAACCCGAGGCTTTCCTCGAATTGATCCGATCGATACGGATTTGAAATTACAAAATAATTACAAGGAGTAGTTATGAAAGTCGAACTCAGAACCGAACTTGACGAGATCCAGAAGGCTCAGCTCGAACTCAATCAGCGTAAGAATGCCGTGCGCAATGTCGGTATCGCCGAATGCCGCAAGCTCATCGCCATGCTCGACCTGACGCCGGCCGACCTTTTCGGCGACACCGTGAAGAGCAATGAAAAGGCGAAGCGCGAACGCGTCGTCTACGTCAATCCGGACGATCCCACGCAGACCTGCTCGAACTACGGCCGCAAGCCCGAATGGTTCAAGAAGCTCCAAGCTGAAGGTCGCGAAATTCCGCGTCTCCAGTAAGACGATTTGAAAGAATCGGAGCTCTAGGGCTTTGTTCCGAGACATCATCCGATTCTTTCCGGTCTTCTCCCGGCTTTTGACCGGGAATCGCATCCCGCCCTACGGACGATTCACATCGTCCGGGCGGGGGTTTTGTTTTCCGCGCACTCCGGCTCACCTCATGGGCCGAGTTAAGATCCTGAAGTACGGCAACTCAAGCCGCGCCAGACGGCAGATCTCTTTTTGCTCCGCCTCCATCTCCTCGAAGAAGCGATCGCACGCTTCGTCGTTGTCCATGTCCGCGTCGAGGAGACGGTAGTACGCCTTCGTCCATCGCTCGCATCGTTCGACAAGTTCCTGCGAAAGCGGAAGGTCTTCGTGTTCGATGAATTCGCCGATCGAATTGGTGAAGGCCGAGGTGCTGTAGTCGACGTCGACGTAGAGAAGAGGCTGACGTTTCACGGGACGGTCCTCGAGAATCCCCGCTCGTGAACGCAACCTGCGCAACCTGTGCAGTCTCTGCGGCATCGAGCGGGGAGGAAAAAGGGCTGAACGACGCGTCAACGACGCATCTTCGCCCGACCATCATAGCTTCTTCGCGGCCGATTCACCCGCTATGCGCCCGAACGTGAAGACGTCCGCGAGGGCGTTCCCGCCCACGCGGTTCGTGCCGTGGATGCCGCCCGTCACTTCGCCCGCAGCGTAGAGGCCCGGGATGACGTTTCCGCGACGGTCGACGACGCGGGCTTTGGTGTCGATCCGAACGCCGCCCATCGTGTGGTGGCGCGCCATCACAATGCGTACGGCGTAGAAGGGCGGCTCGGCAACCGTGTGAACGAGCATGTCTTCGTGGCGTCCGAAGGGATCCTTCTTCGTTTCGACGGCCTTGTTGTAGTCGTCAAGCGTCGCTTGGAGCGCGTCCGCAGGCACGCCCATGGCGCGCGCAATCTCTTCGACGGTATTCCCGACGTAGAGTGCTCCCGCTTTGCGGGCGGCCTCGTGTTGGGCTTCGGTCGAATTCTTGTCCATCGCAAAGCCCGCCTGGTCGACGAGCGTGAAGGCTTCCATCTTCGTCTGAGCGAGCACCGCATCGCGCAGGATGTCGCGGCGCGAATCTTCGGCAACGAACCGTTTCCCTTCGTGGTTGATGAAGAGGAACCGGTCGACGTGGGAAATGAGCGAAGGCTGCGACTTCACGTCTTTGGGCATCCCCGGGATGCACTGGATGTAGTCGAGCCCCGTCGTGTCGGCACCGATGTCGACCATGGCGACGAGCACTTCGCCCGTTGCGCCCGGCTGATTGGTCGTGCCGAGCTTTTCCAAGCGCGGGTCGTGCAGGCCGCACATCGAGGCATTGGCGGAGAACCCGCCCGCAGCCGAGACGACGCCCGACTTCGCTTCGATGGCGAGTTTTTTCCCCTTGATTTCGACTTCAACGCCCGTCACGCGGCCTTCGAGCGGGGACTCGCGGAAGAAGCGCGTCACCTTGGCACCCGTACGCAGGTCGACCCCGACTCGCTTTGCCTCTTCGGCAAGCGCCTTGACGTAGCCTTCGCCCTTCGGTTCGATCGGGTTGCGGCAGCGCGGGTAAAGGCCGCCGTAGATCTGGTAGATGTGGTCGCGGAAGTTGACGCCGAGTTTCTTCAGCCACGCGACCGATTCGGGGGCGCCTTTCGTGAGGACCTCGACCAGCGCCGGGTCGGCGCGGTAGTCGCCCGCGGCAAGCGTCTGCTCGGCGTGGAGTTCGGGCGAATCTTTGATCCCTGCCTTTTCGTAATCCGCTTTGACGGCGGCATTCATGCCGCCCCCGGCGATCAGCGTGTTGCCGCCCGCGAAGGCCATCTTTTCGAGGAGTAGAGTTTTCGCCCCCGCACCTCGGGCGACGATCGCCGCGGAAAGTCCCGCGCCGCCCGCACCGATCACAACGACGTCGAACGATTCGTCCCATTTGGCGGGCTTCGCGCAGAGGTCTTCGGCACGGGCCGCGCCCGCAAACGCAGCGGTGCTCGCCACGGCACCCGCGATGAAATGACGACGATTGAGCATGGTGATCCTCCTTTCAACGAAGGACGGAGCGGCATGCCGGAGGCCCGATGGACGCGGGATGAAAACCGGAAGACATCGAAAGCCGTTGGAAAACGGTCCGCGAATGTTCCGGAGCTCGTACCGCAGGTCTCGGGCCGCAGTATCCGCTCGCATCCGCTGATTTCATTGTGAATCGGGCCGGGCGGGGCGAAAAGGGAGGGAACCCTTACGGGGTCGGAACGAACGGGCAAGGCCTGGCGGGAGCGCACGCAGGTCGATGCGTAACTCCCCGTCCGATCCGTCGGCTCGAGCGGGGAGGGCGATGTCCTGCCCCGGTGCGCTGCTTCGTGAAGATGCTCGCAATGGCGTTGTCGACTGCGAGTTCCCTGCCGCGGACGCCCCTGGGAGGGGTCCCCGACGTTCCGCGCGCGTTCGTGCATACTGCTTGATGTCCTGTGGCCCTGACGGACCTTGATGAAGCGGCGCACGCGGTGACAACCGTTGCCGTTACGCACAAGGCACCCGTTCGGTGCGCACCGGATGTATACAATAAGGTTCACTCAGATATGAAGCAATTTGTTCTAAAAAGAGTCATATTCGAAGAGAATTCGTGGAGGAAATTGTCAAAGATTGAAATCCCTATTGCGGCTCGATTAACCGTAATTGCCGGTCACAATGGGATCGGAAAATCGTCCGTCTTGGGTTTTATTGCAAATGCAAGCGGGGTAAGAACTGTCGATGGCTTTCCCGAAAAGAGCTACTTCGGGACGGAATTTCGATCGGTCTTTGAAGAGCAGTTTCGTCTTGCACCTGCCGACATTTCTGCTGGTTTGAAAGAAAGAGGAAAAATTCTCCTGGATTATGAATGTCAAGGGGAAATAGTTGTAAAGCAGTGCAATATTGGTACGACTAAGAAGGCCAACGGAGATGTCAGATACAGAGTAGTACCGCGAACGAAAAAAGACGGAGGTACGGCCCTCAGTTTGGGTGTTAAGGATGACGGGAAAATCCCTATGCCTACACTATTTGTCAGTGCTGCAAGGCTATGGCCTATCGGAGAAAGCGCCAAAGTCGAAGTTTGTAAATCTACCCTAGATCCGGCAGATGTGGAATTCATGATTCGCTTCCACAACCAAATCATTCCCGGAGAAGCAGCATCGGCAGAACAAGCGGGTATGTCTGCTCATGAAGTTGATATTGGGTTGTCGGAAGGTCGCACTATGCGGACTCAACACCCAAACTACCACTATGAGCCCACAACTATTTCGCTTGGTCAAGGAGCCCTTTCCTCAATTGCAACTGCATTGGCATCATTTAGGAAAATTAAACGAATTCTTGGTCGAGAGTATCCCGGTGGAATATTGGTAATAGATGAAATTGAGGCCGGACTTCATCCGCGTGCGCAGAATAAGCTACTGGATAAATTATTATCCCTTGGAAAGGAGCTTAGGCTCCAAATTATTGTGACTACTCATTCCTTGGTTTTTCTTGATTCGATTTATCAAAGAACCATTGGAAAAGAAGCAATCGATCGAATTGTTTATTTAATGGATACCAAAAAGCCGTGCGTTAAGGATCTAACGATAGATGAAATTCGCGAAGAGATGCTTTTGAGCAAGACAGCATTTGAGCGGCGCAAAAAATCAACAGTAACCATATATACGGAAGATGATGAAGGGCTAACAATTTTGCGCAGGATCATCCGGAAAACGGATCTTGCTGAGCATGAGAAAACAAAAGGTTTCTCAATAAGAAAGGTGGCCATATCTATTGGATGCAACCAAATGATAAAAATGGCGAAGAATAAGGATTTGTGGCACTTCAGTCGTTATTCTGTTTGTGTATTTGATGCTGATGTGGAAGGTAAAAGTATCGAAACATTAGAGAATTGCGTTCGTTTACCGACCGAGGCGGGATTGAAGCGAAGTCCGGAGGAAGAGATTTTTGCGTTTTTGCAAAAGGCACAACGCGATGTCGATGGAGATACCTTGGCTCGGAGAAAGTTGAGCGAAGCTTCAATATCATGGGACTGGATCGAGGCGCATCTGAACTTAATGAATATTGAAAGCGTCAAGCAAACAAAAAAGCGAGATGCCATGAAGAAATGGTTTAGAGGGATAAACAAGGAAAGGATGAATAAAATTATTGATGTGTGGATCGATGTGAATATGGATCAAGTTCGAAAATTTGCGGAGAACTATAAGCGAGCGCTTCAGTTCGTCAAGGCTCAATACGAGTGATCGTGCCGTGATGGCTGCTCACGGTAAGGCACAACATGCTTTTGCCGTTGGACGACCGGTCGCCACCTCACGCAATAGAGTTGCATTCTGTCGTTAAAAATGTTAAAATATCTACCATTTTGGCTGGAAGGGGGATTTGAGTGTTGAATCCATCACCTTTGCGTTATCCCGGCGGGAAAAATCGGTTGACAGATTTTGTCCGTTTAACAATACAAAACTTTAATATTGAGAAGTGCACGTATGTCGAACCTTTCGCAGGGGGGGCAGGGGTTGCGCTGTCGTTGTTGTTGAACAATGATGTTGATCGTATTGTCATCAACGATTACGATAAGGCCATTTATTCTTTTTGGCGAGCTGTCAAACATGAGCCTGAGGCTCTGATTGATCTCATCGAAAAAACTCCGGTTTCAATCTCTGAATGGCATCGTCAGAAAGAAATATATCTTTCTGCAAAGTATTATTCGCTCGAACTGGCCTTCGCTGCTTTGTTCCTTAACCGAACCAATCGATCAGGAATTTTGAACGCCGGACCTATCGGCGGCTACGCCCAGGCCGGAGAGTGGAAACTGGATGTTAGGTTTAACAAAGCATCACTCATCGAGAAGATAAGAGCCATTGCTGAACAAAGGAGCAGAATTTCCGTATATAACAAGGATATTGTTAGTTTCCTGGAAAATTATTCTTCGAAACTCGGCAGTGGTCTGTTTTTCTACTTTGATCCCCCTTATTTTAATAAAGGGCAAAGGCTTTATAAGAACTTCTTTACTCCGAAAGATCATCAGAAAATTCATGACGTCATTTTTCAACGAGTGGATTCTCCTTGGTTGATTACGTATGATGATGTTCCTGAAATTGCTGAAATTTATTCCGGACACGAAATCCGCCGTTTTGATTTAACATATAGTGCTGCGAATAAGGGGACTGCCTCGGAGTTGATGATATTTTCAGACATCAGCTGCTGTCCGACTCAACGTCAGCTTCAGGAGAATAAGATCAAAATCAACTTGAGGGATTGTGACGTGTTGACCGAATGTAAATCCGGGCATATTCTTGAGGTTGGTTAAAAATGTGTTTTGCGAGAAACATAGGTGCTTCCTATCATCTGATGAGTCTTGATTTCTAGCCATGTATCGGGACTGTCCAGATGTATAGAACAGGCCAAAACGTGAAAGCTCGATAGTCGGCTGCTGCTTCAAGCTGACTGTCGAGCTTTATTTTTGCAAGCAAAGAATTTCTGTATTAAAGGATGTATTCAGTGGGTAATCTGATAGGGCGGTGCGCTGAAAATACACGATTTTTCGACGGATTCACTTTTTTGAGCGGGACGTAGTTTCTTTGGATTTAAGGTGCCGAGCGTCATTTGTCGGTAAAATCCGTTCACACCTCCGCCCGGGAACAGTCCCTTGGGCGCGCCGCAAAAGGAAAAGAAGATGGAGAACAAATTCGCCGCCGGGATGCGCGTCGTCGTCCGAGACGCCGAGTGGCTCGTCAAGCGCGTCGAGCGCGCCAAGGGGAAGGGCCCCGAAGGGCTCGTGGAACTCACCTGCACGGGGATTTCGAACATCGTGCGCGGACAAGAGCGCACATTCCTCGTCGAGTACGAGGACGGCATCACGATCCTTCGCCCCGAGGAAACGAACCTCGTTGCGGATACGTCGCAGCGCTTCGTGAAGTCGAAGCTCTTCATCGAGTCGCTCTTGCGCCGCACGCCCCCGACGGATGCCAAGGTGCACGTCGCGCAGAAAGCCGCGATGGACGTTCTTCCCTACCAGTTGAAGCCCGCCGTCGAAGCGCTCTCCGCCACGCGCCCCCGCATCCTCATCGCGGACGCGGTCGGTATTGGGAAAACGCTCGAAGCGGGGATTCTCGTCACCGAATTGATCGCACGCGGTCGGGGAAAACGCATTCTCGTGCTCACCGTCAAAGCGATGCTCGAGCAGTTCCAGAAGGAGTTCTGGAACCGTTTCTCGATTCCCTTGACGCGCCTTGACAGTGACGGCCTGCAGCGCCTCATGACGCGTATTCCGAGCGGACACAACCCGTTCCTTTACGTCGACCGCTCGATCGTCTCGATCGATACGCTCAAGCAGGGCTCGACCTACCGCGATTATTTGGAAAACGCCTACTGGGACATCATCCTGATCGATGAAGCGCACAACGTCGCCGAGCGCGGTTCGAAAAGCCAGCGCGCGCAGTTGGCGCGCCTTCTCTCGCAGCGCTCGGACGCCCTAATCATGCTTTCGGCCACGCCGCACGACGGCCGACCCGAGAGCTTCGCGAGCCTGATCGACATGCTCGACCCGACGGTGCTTCCCGATCGGAAGAACTACGAAGCGAAGGACTTCATGGGGAAGGGCCTCGTCGTGCGACGCTTCAAAAACGACATTCGCGACGAAATCCAAAAGGAATTTCCCGAGCGCTCGATCCGAACGATCCGCGTCACCGCGAACGTCGAGGAAAACGCGGTCTACAAGAAGCTTGCGGATTTGAAATTCGAGCATATCGACGCGAAGCATAAAACGGGGAGCGAGCTCTTTCGCACGACCCTCACGAAGGCGCTCTTCTCAAGCCCCGCGGCGTGCGTCTCGACCGTCACGAACCGCCTGAAGAAGCTCGAAGCGCTCGCCGGCAACGAAAACGCAAAGCACGACGCCACGGTGCTTGCGGGGTTCCTTGCGGAGCTCGAAACGCTTCTCGACAAATCGAAATTCTCGAAGTATCAAGCACTCGTCAATCTTCTCAAGTCGGATGAGAGGGCCGGAGACGCCGCGTCCTTTGCCTGGACGAAGGCGACCGACGATCGAGTCGTCCTTTTCACGGAAAGCCGTCAGACGCTCGATTTCCTTGCCAAAAACCTCCCGAAGGACGTGGGTTTGAAGCCCGAGCAGGTGGTGGTTCTGAAGGGGGACGACAGCGACAAGGACCTCATGGACGCCGTTGAGAAATTCAACCGCGCCGAAAACCCCGTGCGTCTCATGCTTGCGACCGACGTCGCGAGCGAAGGCTTGAACCTGCATCGTCTCTGCCACCGGCTCGTTCACTTCGACATCCCCTGGTCGCTCATGACCTTCCAGCAGCGTAACGGCCGCGTGGACCGCTACGGTCAGACGAAGCAGCCTCTCATCTGCTACTTGCAGACGGTCGCGACCCAAGAGGAAAACGCGAAGCTCTTCGGCGACGCGCGCGTCTTGGAGCTCCTTGTCGAAAAGGACGAAAACGCGAGCAAGACGATTGCCGACCCGCGCGAATTCGCGGGAACGAAAGAAGAGCAGGAGGCCCACACGGCGGCCGTCATGCAGGGGGAAGAGGAAGCACTGCCGCCCCTCGACTTGAGCGACCCGCTCGCGATGCTCGCGCTCGGTGACGCAACCTACCTGAAGAGCCTGGCGGCCCTTGCCGAAGAGGGCGGATCGGAAAATCCGGCCGACGCCTTGTCGACGGGCTTCCTCGAACTCTCGGACCCCGCCTACGCCGCTACGCTTCTTGCCGCAAGTGCGTCGGACGGTCTTGCGAGCTCTCTTCCGACGCCGGCCGAATCGTCCGTTGCCGAGCGCACGCTCCTTTTTTCGTCCGACTACGAGTTCCTCAAAGCGGGTCTCGCTTTGCGCCGCACCGTCGACGAAGGGGCGGGGCGCATGAAAACCGACGTGCGCTTTGAAGACGATCGCCGCACGATCGAATTGATGCCGCCCGCTGACCTGGACGTGCGTCTTACGTACCTGCCGCGCGAAGTGCTTCCCGAAGACCGGCGCTTCCGTTTGACGGACGACTCCGCCCGCATTCAGAAGTCGATTCGCGACGCCGCGTCGAACCCCAACTCCTCCTGGCCCGAGTTGCAGCTCCTCTGGGAGATGCACCCCGTCCTTCAGTGGATGGAAGACTGGGCGATCGGGGCGTTCGGGCGTCATGCGGCGCCGATCCTCTGTTTGGAGGACCGTTTTGACGACGACGAAGTGTGGATTCTGATGCAGGGCGGCTACCCCAATCTGCGCGGCTACACGCCGGTGCACGACTGGTCGTGCGTGCGCGTGACCGCCAAGGGTATGACGCTTCTGCCTCGTCGGAAGCTTACCGACCGGCTCGAGCTCGGGCGCCCCTTCGTCAACACGGGGGCCACGCCCGCCGTCGAACCCCTGCGGGCTCTGCTCCCCGAAGCGGTGCGACTGATGCGCGAGCACCTCGAAGAAAAGAAAAAGGTCTTCGCGGCAACGCGCGGGGTGCTTTTGGAGAAAAAGATCGAAGAACTCAACGCGATGCGCAAACGTCAGCTCGAGCTCTTCGAGCTTGCCGCCGTGACCCGTGCCGAAGAGAAGCGTCGCGAGCGTTTCCACTACATCGAAAATGTCTTCAAGTCGGCCGAGGACTACGCCAAGGGCGTTCATACGCTTGACAACGAACCCTACATCCAGGTGGCGGCCGTCGTAACGGGACGCCTGACGGGCGCCCCCTTGGGGGCGCAACGCTGAGTGAAACCGCCGCAAAGAACGACACCGAAACCGGGCATCCCCCGCCGGGACACAACGTAACAAGGAGCCGACCGTGGATTGGAACGGCATTGAGAACGAACACGAGTTTTACAGCGCTTACTTCTTTTCGGAGAGTCTTGCCTCGACCCTCAAAGTGAAACTCGACGTCTGGAAGGCGGAAGAGGCGAAGGTCGACGAAGCCGCCAAAGCCGCGGGCACGAAGGAGCGCCGCTTGGCGCCCGGGCACGCCTTGAGGCTTGAGGCCCGTCGACGACTCGACGAATTCGAAGAAATCCGCAGGGAAACGGATCCCGCGGCGCGCCTCGCGGCCGCGCGCGAAACGGTGCGCGGGATGATGCGCGCTCTGCGCCTGCCCGTTTTCGAGCAGCTCGCGGCCGTGCGCCCCTTGGGCGACGATCGGATGCCGCTGCCGCTTCTCGGCGCCTTCGGGACGCAAAGCGCCGACGGCACCGAGGAACCCGTTCTCTGGGTGCTCGAATCGACCGCAGGCGTCTTGGCGGGCGAGACGGGTTTCGACCCCCTGACGGTGCCCGTCGATGTGCGACAGTTCGAAGGTCTCGAATCGGCCGACGATAAAGACGGCGCTCATTCCCTTCAACTTTCGAGTCGCGCGAAGGCGGACCTCGAAGACGACTGGGGGAAGCTCCTCGAGCGTCACGTCTTCGGGTGCGAACACCCCCCGCGTTGGGTGATTCTCGCTTCGCCCGAAACCTGGGTGCTTTTGGACCGCACGAAGATCGCGCGCCGCGCGGTGTTGCGTTTCCACTGGAGGGAGCTTTTCGTGCGTCGCGAGGCGTCCGTCTTGGACGTGTGCGGGGCGCTCCTCTGCTCCGAATCGATGACCTCCGTCGAAGGGTCGGTGCTCCTTGACGACGTCGACGAAAAGGCCCACCGGGAAGCCTACGGCGTTTCGGAATCCCTCAAGAAGTCGCTTCGCGAAGCGATCGAACTCCTCGGGAACGAAGCCGCGCGTCAGGTCGTCGCGCGCCGCCGCGAGCGGGGCGAAGCCATTTGGAGCGACGAAACGCTCGCCGCAAACCTCACGGTCGAGTGCCTGCGCTACATGTACCGCATTCTCTTCCTCCTTTTCGTCGAGTCGCGAAAGGAGCTGAAGTACGCCCCGGTCGACAATCCCGCGTACCGAAGCGGCTACTCCTTCGAGTCGCTGCGCGACCTCGAACTCGTGCCGCTCGTGACGGACGAGGACCGTTCGGGGCGCTTCCTTCACGACTCCGTCACGAAACTCATGGAGTTCTATTCGGACGGTATGGGCCGCGCCGAAGCGAAGGCCGAAGGAAAGAGCGACCTCGGCGAAACCCGAACGGCGCAGGCCTTCGTGATCGAGCCCCTGCGCGGGACGCTCTTCGATATGAGCCGCACGCCCCTTTTGAACAACGTCGTTTTCCCGAACGAGGTTCTTCAGAAGGTGATCCGCCTCATGAGCCTTTCGCGCGGTGACAAACGCTCCCGAACGGGACGTATTTCCTACGCGCACCTCGGCGTCAACCAGTTGGGTGCGGTCTACGAAGCGCTCCTTTCCTACCGCGGGTTCTTTGCAAAAGAAGACCTCTACGAGGTGCACCCCGCGGGCGAAGCCGTGAACGAATTCGAGGCGGGGTACTTCGTGACCGCGTCCGAGCTCGATCACTACAACGACGACGAAAAGGTCTACGTCACGACCCCCGAAGGGGAAAAGAAGCTGAAGGTCTATCCGAAGGAAACCTTCATCTACCGCCTGACGGGGCGCGACCGCGAAAAGTCCGCCTCCTACTACACGCCCGAACTTCTCACGCAGTGCGTCGTCAAATACACGATCGCCGAGTACGTGAAGACCGTGATCGAGAAGCTCCCCGACGACAAGGCGCGCGCGGAGAAGATCCTCGCGCTCAAGATCTGCGAACCGGCCATGGGGTCGGCCGCCTTCTTGAACGAAGCCGTGAACCAGTTGGCGGTTCTCTACATGGACTACGCGCAGAAAGCCGCGAACGAGCGCCTCTCGCAGGAGGTCTACTCGGCGGAACTTCAGCGCGTCAAGATGTTCATGGCGGACAACTGCGTGTTCGGCGTCGACTTGAACCCCGTGGCGGTCGAGCTCGCGGAAGTGTCCCTGTGGTTGAACGCACTCTCTTCGGACCGGTTCGTGCCCTGGTTCAACCTTCAGTTGAAGTCCGGGAACTCCCTCGTGGGCTGCCGTCGGCGCGTCTACACGAAGGAGGACGTGGCGTCGGGGAAGTGGACTTCCGTCGAACCCCTCGACATCGGGTCGAAACCCCTGCGCGGGAACCACATCTGGCAGTTCCTCCTGCCCGATCCGGGCATGGCCGCCTACGACGACAAGGACGTGAAGGCGATCTACAAGTCGAAGCTCGATACGCTCGCGAAGAAGCGACGGGCGTTCGTCTCGAAGCGCTTCAATTCGGACGATATTTCGGAGATGCTTTCGCTCTCCGACAAGGCCGAAATCCTCTGGGAGTCGCTCGCGAAGAAACTTGCCAAGTTGCGCGCCGATACGACGGACCCCTACGACATCTACGGGCACGCGGCCGACCGCAACCACAAGGTGCTCTCCTACGAAGAGAAAAACGCCCTCGTCGAAGCCGTGATGCGCGGCGACGGCACCGCGGGGAGCGGCGAAGCCCTGCGCTTGAGGCTCGCCATGGACTACTGGTGCGCGCTCTGGTTCTGGCCGATCGACAAGGCGGATCTTTTCCCGAGCCGGGAAGAGTTCCTCTTCGATATGGGCAACATCCTCACGAGCGAAGTGCTCGGCACGAACGAAGCGTCCTACGCCGAGGGCCTCTGGGCCGAAACGAAGGAGGCCGCCCAAGAAGACGTCTACGGGCGTGTGAGCATCGACAAGCTCGTCGTTCCGGGCACCGCCCTTGCCGTCGCCTGCGACGTGGCAAAGCGCTACCGCTTCTTCCACTGGCCCGTGGAGTTTGCGGACATTTTCCTTCCCGCTCGGGAAAAAGACAAGAAGAACGCCGGGTTCGACCTCACGTTCGGGAATCCGCCCTGGCGCGTTCCGACCTGGAATTCGGGCCTCGTCGCGGGCGACTATCTTCCCTACGTCTACTTCCGCAAGGAAAGCTCGTCAACCATTCGCTCGATGCTCCTCGAAAAAGACCTCTCGGGCCGTACGCTCCTTGAGCGGATACCCGAATTGGAGCGACGTTGGCTCGGAGAATACGAAGAGTCCGCGGGCACCCAGAGTTTTTTGGGGGCTCTCACGAACTATCCCGAAATGAAGGGAAGTGCCGTCAACCTCTTCAAGCTCTTTTTGCCTTTGAGCTGGGCGAATGCCGCGCCCAAGGGCGTGCAGGGGTTCCTGCACCCGCCGACGAACTTCACCGAAACCAACGGGAAGGCCTTGCGCAAGGCGTCGTACGGCCGGTTGCGGTTCATGGGTCAAATTGTCAACGAACTGAATCTCTTTGCGGATGTCGACCATCACACCAAATTCCTCGTTGCGGTGTACGGACCGAGGACAGCCGACGTCGATATGACTGCAATCATGAACGTCTATCACCCGAAGACGATCGACGAGTCGTTCCGCGACACGGGTTCGGAAGTTCTCGAAGGCACCAAAACCGAGAAGGGCGAATGGAATCTGAAGGGCGCGAAAGGACGTTTGCTCCGTTTGAACGGAAAAGCGCTCCGCGACATCGCCCGCGTCTTCTCGGACGACCCGGAGGCGCCGGTGTTGCCGACAATTCATTGTGAAGCGATGCTGGAGACCTTGGAAAAGTTCGGGAGTCTGGGGCGGCGTATTGTCTTGCTGGACAATGACTATGTTATCTCGCCGATGTGGCACGAAACCGGTGCCCGCAAGGACGGCACGATTGCCGAGTTCCCCAAACTCGCGACCCGGACGCCCGAGACGGAGCCGATCCTCAACGGTCCTCACATCCACCTCGGGAATCCGTTCTTCAAAACGCCGAAAAATCCCTGTCCGAACAATCTGGCTTGGGATACGGTGGATCTCACCGCTATCCCCGAAGACTACTTACCTCGCGTGAAGTACGAACGCGCCTGCGAGGAAGACACGTATAACGAACGTCAGCAAAAGTTCTTGGGGAAACGGTTCGACGCGCATTGGCGGTTGGCCTATCGTGAGATGGTGCCTACGGAAGGGGAACGCACCTTGACGGGGACCATTGTCCCTCCCGGAGTGGCTTGTGTTCACACGGTGAATATGTTGGCGACGTCCGATCGTACGGAATTGCTGTCGCTCGCCTCGAGTTTCATTTCTTTGCCCATGGATGCGTACGTGCGTCAGTTGGGGAAGGGACACCTCTTATCGGCGCTCATGAGCGGACTTCCTTTGCTTCATTACGGGAACCGTCAAGATGCCGCATTCGCCCGCGTCCTTGCGCTCAATTGCTTGACAAATCCTTACACCGAGTTTTGGCACGATCACTACCGCGAGACCTTCACGTCGCTCGAATGGACTCAAACCCGGCCGGGCGTGGAGAATGCATTCTGGTCGAACCTCACGTCCGCCTTCAAACGTGAGTGCGGTCTGCGCAACGATTTGGAGCGTCGTCAGGCATTGCTTGAACTCGACGTGCTGACGGCTCAGGTGATGGGCTTGACGTTGGACGAGCTCATTGCGATCTATCGGATGCAGTTCCCCGTGATGCGCGGCTACGAGCGCGACACGTGGTACGACCAAAAGGGGCGCATCGTCTTTACGTCCAATTCGAACGGCTTGCGCGGCGTGGGCCTTCCCCGCAAGGCGCGCGCTTCGGACGCGAAGGACGGGATTTCCTACGCGAAGAACCTCAAACCGGTCGATGCGCGAGGTCTCGGCTTCGAAGACGTGCGCGACATGAAGGAAGGTGAGTTCGTGACAAAAACCTTCCTCGACGCGTCGCTCACGGACGAGCCGGTCGAGCGCACGATCCGCTACGAGGCGCCTTTCTTCAAGGTTGACCGCGAAGAGGACTACCGTATTGCTTGGGCGTTCTTCGAAGAGAAGTACGGCAAGGTCGACGCGGCAGCGCTTCAGGCGTACACGCCGCCCGAGCCGAAGTCCGAACCGAAGTCCGAGGGGAAGACCGACGAGAAGCCCGAAGCGAAGAGCAAAGGCGCCGCGCCCTCGAAAGCGAAGCAAGCAGCGAAGACTCCGAGAAAGCGTAAGCCGAAGAGCGACGCAACGGCTTCCGCAGACGCCGCGCAGCCCGTTCTCGACGGGCTCGGCGAGCCTCCCGCGGACTGACGGAACGTGAAAACCCTTCGCCTCGGGCTCTCGAAATCTTCGAAATCGAACCCGAGGCGAAACCCCGATTCCGGGGATTCGCTATCCTTTTCAAAGCACACGACGAAAACCGCCTGAAAAGCCTCAGAAAAGCTTCCGAAATAGGCCCGACCGGTGACCGAGCCGGCCGAGGCCCGGATTTTTTCATGCTTCAATCGCTTTCGTCCGACTTTCAACCCCTCGGTTTTTCCGACCAACCCGATCCCGGCCTCAGGCCCAAGGCGCCCGAACATGCTCCCGACCCTCACTTCCCGCGACATCGAAGAAGGCATGCGTTCCTACATCGAGCGCGAATTTCCCGTTGCGACGACGGCCTTTCGCCCCGAGGGGCGCTCGATCGTCGAGCATTTTCTTGAGAATCCCGAAAACCTCGTGAAGGGCCCCTGGCTGGAGATCCGTCGCCCTTTCCGCAAGAGCGACGGGGTGCTCGCCGACTTTCTCCCCGTATTGGCGGGTGAGCTCGGGGTCTTGTCGGGGTTCGAACCCCACCGGCATCAGGCGCGCGCGTTCGAGCGACTCGTCTATCCGAACCCGCGCTCGACGATCGTGGCGACGGGGACGGGGTCGGGGAAAACGGAGTGCTTCCTTTTGCCCGTGCTCGATGCGGTGCTCGCCATGAAAAAGGACGGGATCGAGGGGATCAAGGCGATTGTCGTTTATCCGATGAACGCGCTCGCCACCGACCAGGCCAAGCGACTCGCGGAACTCTGCCACGCCGTGCGTCAAGCGGGCGGTCCCGGCATTACGGCGGGTCTTTATACGGGTGCCCCGGGGAACGTTTGCCGGACGATGGAGGAAAATTCCTGCATCACGGACCGCGAGACCCTGCGCCGCACGCCGCCCGACATTTTGCTCACGAACTACAAGATGCTCGACTACCTGCTCCTGCGCGAGGAGGATCGGGCGCTCTGGAGGACGACCACGGCCCGGTCGTTGCGCTACCTTGTCGTCGACGAACTCCACACCTTCGACGGCGCCCAGGGGACGGATTTGGCGTGCCTCATTCGGCGCCTCCGGGACCGACTCGACTTGGGCGAAGGCTTGGCGTGCGTGGGCACTTCCGCAACGCTCGGGGGCGGGGACGGTTTGGAGCGGCTTCAGCAGTACGCGTCGGACGTTTTCGGTGCGGACTTTTCGTCGCCCGAGAGCGTCATCACCGAAGACCGGCTCGGAACGGTCGAATACCTGGAGAGTTTCGGCGACGCGAAGTGGGCGGGCGACTGGCCGACTCTCTACGAAGCGAAGCGTCTGGCGACGGCTCCGCGCTCGGGGAGCGTAGAAAATTTCATATCGCTTTCGATTCGCACCTGGCTCGGCAAGAACGTGATGCTGCGTGCCGGGGACGCGACGACGTGGACGCAAACCGCCCTCATGCTCTCGGATTTGCTCCCGCATCACCCCGCCTTCCGGCGTCTCATGTCGGAAGCGGACGGGATCCTGCACCTCAAAACCGTGGCGCGGAACTGGCAGCGCGACGTGCCCGCCTTCCGGGGGCTCACGACCGAGGAAGTGCTCCTTCTTCTTCGGAGTTTCGTCGCTCTCGTTTCGATGGCGCGCCTCACGCGCGCGGACGGCAAGCTCGTTCCCTTTTTGACCGTGCGGGTGCAGCTCTGGGTGCGGGAGCTCGCGCAGATGCTCGCGACCGTCGAGCGCACGCCGAAATTGATTCCCATGGCGGACGTGAGGCCCGAGACGCCCCCGGCGCTTCCGGTTCTCACGTGCCGCGCCTGCAACGCGACCGCCTGGGGTGCGGTCGTGGCGGACGGGGAACTTCAGGGGGGCGCGCGGAATTTTTATCGCGCGTGGTTTTCGAAAAAGGACGTGAACGCCAAGCTCCTCTATCCCGTTGAGAAAAGCGAATTCGCGACGGTTCGGCGCCGCCATCCGGGCGAACTCATGCGGCTTTGCCCCGCGAAGGGGGTGCTCGTCTGGGTGCACGACACGGATCCCGAAAGCGTCTACGCGCCGAAATGTCCCGTTTGCGAGAAAGAGCACGACGCCGTCATCGTGCGCGTGCCGAAGATTCACACGAGCGGCACGAGTGCCGACGGCCGCTACGTGCGGCTTCAGACGAACTGCGCGCTTTGCGGCGCAACTAACTCCATGCGCATTCTCGGGGCGCGTTCCGTCACGATGTCCTCGGCCTTGACCGGGCACCTGCATTCGAGCAGCGCGAACGACGACCACAAACTCATCAATTTCACGGACGCCGTGCAGGACGCCGCGCACCGCGCGGGCTTCATGGAGGCGCGAAGCTTCATCTTCGTGCTGCGGCAGGCCGTGGCGGGGCTTTTGCGCGACTCCGAAGGGGAGGGGCTCGACTTCGAGAGTTTCCTCGCGAAAATCTCCGACTTCTGGCTGGAACATACGGGCGGTCGTCGGGCGCTTGAAAATTCCGATTCGCCCGCCCTGGTCGAAGCCGCCGAGCGCATCGCGGCGGCGCGCTTCGTCTCCGCCTTCATCCCCTCGTCGATGCTCTGGCGTCGCGCGTGGACGGACTTCCGGGCCGAAATCGCCGCGTACTACCGTGAACAAACGACGCGCCCCGTCAATACGCTCGAAGCGCAACTCGGACGGATTCCGCCGCTTGACGACGAAACCGAAGAGGGCAGGCGCTGGAAGCGGCTCTTCGTCGACGTGAGTCGGCGCCTTCGCTGGGAAGCGTTCGTCGAGATGACGATGCGCGTTCACTCGGGACGCACGGTCGAGTCGCTCGGCATCGGTGCGGTCGAGCCCGATCCCTTTTTGGTCGACGAGGCGGCCGCGCGCCTCGAGCGCGTGTTGAGCGAACGGTGCCCGTCCCTCCGAGGGATCGACCTCAAGCGCTGCCGGCTTTTCGTCGAAGGCTTTCTCATGCACCAGAAGCTGCGCGGGGCGTTCGACGTTCGGCTTCCCGACGGCAACGAGGGCGCGGACGACTTCATGCGCTTCGTGCGTACGGGCTCGCAATACTGGTTCAGCCTGAGTCTTTACCTGCCGAGCTACGGCCCGAACTATCGGCCGCCCGCGCCCCTTGTTTTCAAGAAGCCCGCGAGTCCGGCGCTCCCCTTTTTCGATGCGGTCCTCCCGAAGGACGAGCGAAGCGAAAACTGGTACACCCTGTGGCTTGCGCGCACTCTGGGCGAAGACTTGGAAGTCACGCACGCGCGCGGCGACATTTACCGCGCGCTTCTCGACATTCTCGTCGAGTCGAACGCCGTGACCGCCACGACGATGTCGGAAAAAACGGGGAGTCTGGACGTTTATCTCCTCAATCCGCGCACCTGGCTCGTCAAGCGCAGGCTCGCGCGCGCCGTTTGCCCGCAGTGCGGGCGCTCGCACGTGATCGACGCGGACCGCGCCACCTTCTGGAGCGCCATGCCCTGTCTCTCGCAGGGCTGTATGGAAAAGCGGCACGAGGTCACGATGCTCACCGACGACGACGTGACCTACCGCGGCGCCCCCGTGCGCGTGACCGCGCGCGAGCACACGGGCAATCTCGAACACCAAGAACGCGGCACGATCGAAAAGAGCTTCATCGAAGGGCGCGAACCCTGGGACGTCAATCTCCTTTGCGCGACCCCGACCCTGGAAATGGGGATCGACATCGGGGACTTGAGTACGGTGCTCCTTTCCTCCATGCCCCCGGGGCCCGCCAATTACGTGCAACGCATCGGTCGTGCGGGACGCCGCGACGGGAACGCCCTTGCGATGACGGTCTGCGACACGGGTCCGCACGCGCAGTACTTCTGGGCGGCTCCAGAGAAGATGCTCGAGGCCGAGGTGAATCCGCCGGGCGTCTTTTTGCACGCGCCCGCGGTCCTCGAGCGTCAGCTCTTTGCCTTTGCAATCACGCGCTGGATGAGCGCCACGCCCGAGGCGAAGATTCCCGACGCGATCGGGGAGGTTCTGCGCGGCTTCGAGGCCGCGGATCCGGCGGGTGCGACCGACGGGACGGGTTATTCCGACTCGAACTTCCCCTTCGGGCTTCTCGACTTCGTGAAGACGAACGCCGAGGTGCTCCTTGCGGACTTTGCGGCGCTTTTCACGAAGCCCGGGCAAACGGGGACGATTTTCAGCGCCGAAGAGCGCGCGCGCCTTTTGGCGTTCCTCGTCGACACCTCGGTCGACACGCCCTCGGTGCGCACGCGTCTTCTCGGAAAAATCCGTCGGCTCCTTGCCGAAAAGAAGGGCTACGAGAAAAAGCGCGAAAGCTATCAGGCCGCCGTCAAGCGCCTCAAAAAGGGACCGATCGACGAACACACCGAACGCACGATCGAAGAGCTCAAGGCGAACATCGACGCGCTTCTGGAGCTTTGCCGCGAAGAATTCCGCGAAAAGAAAACGCTCAACGTTCTCACCGACGAAGGGGTACTGCCCAACTACGCCTTCCCCGAAGAGGGAATCGGACTCGATGGCCTCGTCATGCGCGTTCGCGACCGGCGTCCGCCCGAAACGCGAGAAGAAACGGCGCGCGAAGCGATGCTCGCCGCGGAACGCGAAGCGTCGGTCGAAGGCGACGAAAGTCGGTCGGAGGAGCCCTCGGAATCGAGCGCACCGAGTGCATCGAGCTCAAGCGCAAAGAGCGCGGCTCGCACGAAGAAAAAGGGCGTCTACAAGCGCTTCAACTTCCGTCGCGCCGCTTCGACGGGCCTTTTCGAGTTGGCCCCGGGGAACACGTACTACGCGAACGAATTTGTCCTTCACATCGATCAGGTCGATCTTGCGGACGACAAAGTCGCGTGGTGGCGGTTTTGTCCCGTCTGCAACCATTCGGCGCTCGATCGACCCGAGGAGAAGACCTCCGCCTGTCCGCGCTGCGGGAGTCCCGCCTGGCAGGAAGTCGGGCAGAGCCGTCCCGTTTTGCAGTTGAGAAACGTCTACGCCTACGCCGACATCCGCAAGGACCGCATCGCGGACGACCGCGAGGACCGCAAGCACGTCGAACAGAGCCGCATCAAGTTGATCGACATCGACCCGCGAGTCGAGCGTCGGAGTTTCGTGCTGCCCGAAAGCGACGGGTTTGGGTTTGAGTACATCCCGTCCGTCACCTTCCGCGACTTCAATTTCGGTCGCTACGGGCAGGGTACGGGCGAAGCGTTCGAAGTCGCCTCGCAGAAAATCGAAGCGCCGGGCTTTCGCGTCTGCAAGCACTGCGGGCGACTCGCCAAAGAAGTGCGTCGCAACGAAAAGGGGGAAGAATTCAAGGTCGGGCGCGAAGAGCACGACTTTTCCTGTCCCGCGGTCAAAGATCCCGCCAAAGCGGAATGGATCGAGGGGCTCGTCCTCTCTCGCTCCTTTGCGAGCGAAGCACTTCGCATTCGCGTGCCTCAGGGGATTCTCACCGAAACCCATTCGCCCGCGACCGTGACGGCGTCGCTCGTTGCGGCGCTCCGCCTCGGGCTTCGGCAGTACTTCCACGGCTCGGTCGACCACCTCAAGGTGACGCCCTTTGACGAACCCGCCGAAGGCGGACGAAAGCGCGTGCACTACATCGTCGTCTACGACACGGTTCCGGGCGGCACGGGGTACCTGAAGGAACTCATGGCGAACGAAAAGAATCTGATCGACGTCTTCCGCTCGGCGCTCTCTGCCATGAGCGAATGCCCCTGCGGCGAAGATCCGACGGCCGACGGTTGCTACCGTTGCGTCTACGCGCACGGGGACGCCTCCGGTCGGTCCGAAATTTCCCGCTCCTGCGCGATCGAAACCGTCTCGGAGGTAATCGCCAAAGCGGCCGACCTCAAGCCGGGATCGATCGACCTCTCGGGCGGAAACTCCCCCTTCGACAGCGAGTTGGAACGCCTTTTCATCGGGGCGCTGCGCCTTGCGAAGCCCGCGATCGAGTCCGTCAAACGCATCCCGACTGGGAACGGTTTGTGGCATTACATGCTTCGTACGAATACGGGGCGCCTCTGGCGCGTCGAGCCTCAGGAAGACGTGAGCGGCGAATGTCCTTCGCGTCCCGACTTCCTTTTCCGGCCCGTGCGAGAAAGCGACCGCCGGCCCGATCGGACGATGGCGGTCTTTTTGGACGGGTGGGCTTACCACGCGGACATTCTCGCCGAGGACTTTGCAAAGCGTCAGAGCCTCATGAATCGCGGCATGCGCGTCTGGACCCTCGGCTGGAACGACGTCGCGCCGCGCGCGATGCCCGATGCGGATTTCGCTCCTGGTCCTTCGCTGCCGGCACTTGCGACCCTTTCGCCCCGCCATCCCGTCTATCTCCGGTGGCGTGCCGCGCAAAAGCAGCTCACCGGTCGGGACTTCCCCGAATGGACGGAAGTGGCCGAAACCTGGGCGACGCAGGCCGACGCCTTCGATCGGCTGATCGCGTGGCTTGCCGACCCGCAGAAGGCCGAAGACTGCGCGAAGGCCGCAAACTTCGCGATGCTTGTTTCCGTGCAGACGAAAGCGCTCGATCCAGCCGACCCGCAAGCGCTCCTGCGCCGCGCGAAGCGCGCGAGCGACGCGCTTTGTGCGTCCGATCTGATCGACGCATCCGAAGCCCAACCGCCCCAGTGGTTGGACGGCACGCTCGACTCGCCCGACGACGTTCCCTTCCGGCGCACCTACCGCCGCCTGACGGGCGCGAACGGGGCGATCCTTTGCGCCAACCCCGGTGCGTTGTCGGGGGTGTGCGATACGCGCGCCTCGGGCGTCTTCGAAGCGAGCGTGCGCGCGCTCTGGTCGGAGGCGGGGTCGCTGCAGTTCTCGAACGAACTCGTCCTTCTTCCGGCCCTTCCCGAAGTGAGGGGAGGGGAGGGGGGTGCCCTGGATGCCTGCGCTTCCCGAGCCCCGTGGGCGAAGGCCTTGGATCGACTGCGCGGCAAAGTGGTTGCGGAAAGCGAATCGGAGGCGGCGCTCCGAGCGCTTCAGGCGTCCTTCACCGAAGCCCTGAAGGCGCAGGAGGAGGGTGCGTCCGACGTGTCCGATGTGACCGATGCTTCAGACGCTCTCGCGTCGCCATCCTCACCGGACTCCGAGTCGAGTGCGAATTCCGCCTCTGCGCGAGCCAATCGTCTCTGGGCGTCGGTCCTCGATCTGCTTCCCGAGGAACTGTTGCCGCTTGCCGGTGCGCTCGCAAGCCGCGCCGTTGCGATCGACGAAAAGGACGTGGGCGTCGACCTTGTCGATCCCGCGCTCGGCGAAGTGGTCGCGACCGCCGAACTCTATTGGAAGGAAGCGGCCCTGGCGGTCGTGCTCGATGAGGCCGAAGCTCCGACGGAAACCCGCCGGGCGGGCGTGCGCTGCGTGAACGGCTCGGCTCCCTTGGAGCGCGTGCTCGAAATCATCCTCGCGCACCCCGGGTTGCCGAAGGTCGAATAAAAGAAGAAAAACGCCGGACTAAGGTCATCACGAAACGAAGAACGAATTGAAGAAAGCATCGAAGGACGAACAGACGATGAGCGAAACGAACCGAACGAACGAGCAGAATGCGGCGGCTGCGGCGGACCCGGCCAACGTAACGGAAGCGCCGGATGTGTCGAAAGCGACGAAAAAGCGCAAAACGACGAAGCGCTCTCGCAGCCCTCAGCCCGAGACCGCGCCGCAGACCGAACGCAAGCTCGTTCTGAGCCGCGACGTGCTGAGCGCGAGCGCCCGCCTTACGGGCAAGCCCAAGCAGGTCTTCTCGCAATTCGTGATGCGGCTTCGCCGCGGCGTCGACTACCCGCGACTGCCGCTCGCGGGTGCCTCGCTTTACGAGCGCATCGTGCTCGACGAGGATCTCAACGTCGTTTTGAAGGCCGTCAACGACCTCATGGTGCTCCTTTGGACCGGGACGGAAGCGTCGGCCGCCACCTGGGCGGACTATCACCGTTGCGAAGTCAATCCCCATACCGGGGAACTTCAGGTGTATCACGTGAACGAGCCGGCTCCCGCCGCCGAGTTGCGGCCCGCGCCCGACGAAAAGGTGCCGCGCGTACCCGTCGATACCGAGGCCGAAACCGAAGCCGCGAGTGCCGCGGATCGCCCGCAGGAGACGGCTTCGGTCGAAGCGGGCGAGGGTGCGCAGAGCTCCGCCCCGGCCGATCCTTCGGGCTCGTGCGCGCTCTTTGCGGCGCTCACCGATGCGGACCTTGCCGAATTGGGACTTCCCGACGAGCTCGTTGCCGAGTTGCGGTCGTTTTCTCGACTCTCCGATTTCGAAGCGTGCCAGACGCACTTTCCGCAGCCCGTCTACGAGGCGCTCACGTGGCTCCTTCAGGGGGAACCGAAAGAGAGCGTCCTCGAAGCCTACGGGGAGGCGGCGCGACGCGCGCGTCGCGCGGCGGAAGGGGAAAGCGCCGCCGGGCTCGACCCCTCGCACTTCCACGTCGTCACGAGCGACGAGGAGCTGCGCGACATTCTCGATCGACCCCTCGACGAGTGGCGCGTCTTCTTGCATCCCACGCAGCGCGACATCGTGGAAAAGGCCTGGTACGGCGCCGTGCGCGTGACGGGCGGCGCGGGTACGGGTAAAACCGTCGTGGCGCTTCACCGCGCGCGTCACCTCGTGCGTTTGCCCGACTGGAAGCCGAAGGACAAGGTGCTCTTTACGACCTTCACGAAAAATCTCGCGCTCGATTTGGCTTTCCAGGTGAAGACCCTCTGCTCGAAAATCGAAGCAAACCGCATTCAGGTCGTCAATATCGACGCATGGCTCGCAACCTTCGTGCGTCAAAACGGAGCGGGCCTTCAGGTAGCCTACCCGGGCGAAGCGGGGTCCCCTTACGAACTCTGCTGGGAAGCGGCACTGGAGCGGCGTCCCGCCTCGATCGATTTGCCCGAAAGCTTTTACCGGAGCGAATGGGAGGAGGTGGTGCTCCCGAACCACTGCACGAGTTCGCGCGACTACTTCCGGGCGCCGCGCACCGGACGCGGACAGGCGTTGTCGCGGGCGGAGCGTCGCGACATCTGGCCGGTTTTCGAAGAAATGCGCACGCAGCTGCAGTTGCGCGATCTGATGACCGTCGAAGACGCCTGCGCCTTTGCCGAACGGATCGTGCGCGAGACGCACCCCATGGGGCTTTACCGCGCCGTCATCGCCGACGAAATTCAGGACTTTACGCCCGGGATGCTGAAACTCCTGCGCGCGTTGGCGCTCGACGTCTCGAAGCTCGAAACGCCGATCGAAGGGGACCTTTTCTTGGTGGGCGACCCGCACCAGCGTATCTACGTGAAGCCCGTCGCGTTTTCGAGCTGCGGCATTCAGATTCGCGGGCGCTCGAAGAAACTGCGCGTCAACTACCGTACGACGGACGAAATCCGCAAGACGGCCGAATCGGTCTACGCGCGCGGAGCGGTCGACGACATGGAGGGCGGCAAGGCCGAGAAGACGGGCTACGCGTCGCTTCGACACGGGGCGGCGCCGGAAGTCTTTGCGGCCGACTCCTTTGCGGCCGAATGCGATTGGATTGTCGAACAAGCGAAGGCGCTCGCCCGCAACGCTTCGGCTCCCGTCGAATTCTCGGAAATGTGTGTTGTCCTTCGCACCCGCGCCGACATCGAACGCTACGAGCAAGCGCTCACGGAGCGCGGTCTCGACGTACGCAAAGTCAGTCGCAACGCGGCCGACGACCCCGAACTTCCTGGTCTTCGCATCGCGACGATGCACCGCGTCAAAGGCCTCGAATTCAAGGCGGTCTTCGTCGCGGGCATGAACGAAGGCGTCTTCCCGCAGCCCGCTCCGAAGGGTGCGGACGCGCCCGCCCGCCGTCACCACGAGCGACTCGAAAAGGCGCTCTTCTACGTGTCGGCGTCGCGCGCGAGCCGGCGGCTCTTCTTCAGCGCTTCGGGGAAACCGAGCCGGTTCCTGCCGAAAGCGAAGTAAGACGTGATACGACAATCGGGCGGACGCGGTTCCGCCCGATTGCCTATCCGCTCCCGAACGGGAGGGGATTTGATATTCCGGATGTCCGGAGAACGCACCGAGGCTCGCCGCAAAAGGGTAGGGCGGAGTGCCCGACTCACGACCCGCAGTGGGGCCCCGAGGCCCTACAGGCGACCGTGGTAGGCTGAATTTTGTCGGTGAGGGATCCCTGAATGAGACACCCCGAAGGGACTGAGCCGACGAAACCGACGAAAACAGCGTGGAGATTCGTGATGACCGATCAGGAAGACTTCGACGAAGAAGATCCGTACGACGACGAGGAAGACGATCGAACGCTCAATGAGCGCATGTGTGATGTCTACGGTGACCGGGAAGACTGGGAGGCCGACGCGACGGACGCGGAGGAGGTTTTCGGGTACACCGACGCGTACCGTAACTTTCTTGAAAACGGCTGCCGCGGCATCTTGACCTACGAGGAGGCCGTCGAAGCATACAAATGGAGTACTGGGATCGATCCCGACTTCGTGACGAGCTGGCCGGAAATCGACTGGGTTAAGCGCATGAGAGATGATTGTGCGGAAGGCGAGGAACGTATCCGGGCTGGATATGGTCTTAGTTTGGAAGAGTTCTACGCCCTCTACTGGCCCTACGAGCCGATGATTCGGTTTGCTTATTGAGGTCTGAACACCCGAGGTAGAGCAAGGTTTGGCGGCCGCCCGCCGCGTTCCGTCGGTTGACTGGTCTGCGGGCGGGATGCGCCGATGGACCTGAGCCGACGGAGCTGCGGAAACAAAACGGAGAATCGAGATGACCGACCATGAAGACTTCGACGAAGAAGATCCGTACGACGACGAGGAGGAAGACGATCGAACGTTCGACGAGCAAATTGACGATTAAGCGGCGGGTAGGGCGGTCGCTCGACGATGCCTTGACGCGGTCGTAACGGCGAAAAACTGCGAATTGACGGGTTCTCGGACGGTTTATGTAGGCGACCGGCAGGCCGGTGGCCCACTTTCCAAGAGGTGTAACCTCAAAGAAGGTTCTCCGTCGCCGGAAGCCGATAAAGGAGGTGCTCGATGTCGATTTCGTTGAGAGACCAGCTGCGCCTGGCCCGCAAAGAGGGCCTTTTACCCGCCTCGCGCTCGAAGCCCCAGCTCCGCCCGAAGCGCTACCCGGAAGGCCCGTCGTCGGCCGAATACCCGAGAAGCCGCTCGCGACCGTCGGAACCCACGAGCCGGGGATCCGCACGTGCCGCAGCGTGGCGCGAGCATCTCAATCGGGACCTCATGGATGCCCACATCCCGAAGCACCCGCAGCAGGCTGCACCGGTAGTAACAGCAGAACCGCACCGTAAACTGCCCGAGGAACCCGCAAAGCCCGTGATTCGAAGCATCCATGAAATTGCCGCCCGACGTGCGGAGCAAGCGGCGCGCGGGTCTTCGGGGCTTCTCAAACCCGTTCGCGGCGGCGAACGCGCTACACTCAGGGACTACGCGGCGCCGCCCGTCCGTATCATCTACACGCCTTCGGGTGGAAAGCCCGATCGGTGAGACGTTCGCCAAGGATCGACGCGACGGGAAGGGCGGTCGCATCGGTTGCGGCTCGGGAGCTTCAAGGCGCCGAGCCGCAACTAACTGTCGAAAACGCCGTTGAACGTCGACGGCAAGCGTTGTTGGCGGCTCAACAAATCCAAACGGCAAACCGAGCCGAAAACCATCCGAAAATTGCCTCGAAACTCAAAATTCAACATAACGACTATTATGTTGAATAATTTTTGACCATTTTTCCTCGAAAATTTCGCTTGAATCCGTCTGCGTTCGTTCGTGCTCGTGCGAGTCCGAATTTTCCTTTGAGCCTCTGCAAACCAAACCTGAACGCTCAGAGCCGTCCACATCCGCTCATCCGTCACCGTCAAGCCGTTCCGTTACCACCGTCCTTGTTCGCCCTCGTCCTTTCAACTCAAACACTTGAGGTTGATCGGCGTGTCCGTCAGTTCACCCAACCTTCGTCACGACCGGACGCATCACCGATGCGATGTGCGCGCTATGGGCGTTCACCGACCTTCCGAAGAATCGGGAGTGCATCCTGCCGAATGTCGGTATGGCCCTTCGTAAAGGAAAAGGGATTGGGCACGGGACCGCGGAATGTCGTGGATGAAATTCACGGACGAATCGGCCCCGATGCGTGTTGCCGGGCATTCCGGTGTTCCCGAGAACGGACAGGAACGCCCTCTCCTGAAAAAACTTTAAATCTGCGGAGTTCCGAAGGCTTCAACGTTTTCCGGCTCCCCGCTTCCCGGCAGTCTCGCAGGGATCGGGGCTTCGGAGGCTCAAAGCTTCCGGACCTCGTAGCTCTCTTCCGCCCAGACGGGCGCGACGACGCGAATTTTGCGCGCGTCGAGTTCCGCCTTGAGCCCTCGGTAGGCCGCTCCGGAAGCGACGTTTCCTTCGAGAAGCTTCTTTTCGGACGAGGACGAGAGGACAAGCGTCGGACACTTCAATTTCCCCGTATTGGGAACGGGCACCGTGAAGTCCGCGTGTGCGATCTCGGCGTAGTCGATGCGGCGCGTGCGGCCCTTGTTGTCGGTGACGACGATCGCATCCTTTTCAAAGCGCGCTTCCCGATCCCACGTGCCCGCGAAGCGCTTGAGGACCTCGGAGACCCCCATGGCGGTCACACAACCGTAGGCGACGAGCGGAAACGCGATCGTTTCCATGGTTGCGGGGACGCCGTCCGCAAAAAGAGTAAGAAGAAGTCCCGCGCCGACGACGGCGCCCGCGGCACCGAGCGCGGTATGGGGTTCGTGAGCGACGATGCGCCAGCGAGGCGCTTCGGTGGCGGACCATTCGTCCGCAATCGGTTTCCAGAGCATGGGGGTTGCGCGTTTGCAAAAAGAATCGAAATCAACCAGCGGCCGGCTGCGGGTTTGTCGGCTTTCGACTTCCCTCGCTTTCAGCCTTCAGGGGCTTCAAGCATTGTAGCGTTTGCCGCACGTGCCGCTTTTCGTCCGCATCGCGCCTCCCTACACGGTTTTTTGCATCCTTTTTCAGCATATTTTGTCTGTCTACGGGCTGAGGCAGGTTGTTTCTTCGCAATCGGGTACGGTTCCCGTCCGACGGCATAGTATGATGATACGTTTGCAAACTCATTCCTTCGAATTTCCCCATGACCAAGCAACTCGACGGCAATGCGTACTGGAGCGCTGCGTGGCTCACAGCTTGCGAACGGTTCACCGACGAAAAGTCGTTGAAGCGCGCGGCAAATCAGGTGAAAAAGGCCGGGTTCCGTGCGGGTCTCTCCGACGAAGGGATTCGCTTCATTTTTCGTAAGACCCGCGGCAACAGCCACTACGGGCGGATCCTCTCGTCTCGGGATCCGTCGGACACCGCCTGGCAGTGGTTCTTCGACGATCTCGCGGCCCGTCCCGACCTTGTCGCCTCGATTCAGTGCGGGGAGTTGCCCGTGGAGGTGGACGAGCTTCTCAAGCAGTACGACCTCTCGCTCTATCCGCGCTCCGTCGAGGAGTTTTACTTCGAATGCAACTGTCAGTCGGGTTGCAGGGAAATGTGCATGCATGCGCTTGCCGCCGTTCAGTGGATGGCGGAGCGCATCGCGCGTGATCCGCTCGCGCTTTTCGAGTGGAACCGCATCGACTTGATCGCGGAACTGCGCGCGCGGGGGGTCGAGTTGCGCGGGCTCGGAAACCTGCGAATCCCGCGCTTTTCGGACCACATCGCCGCGGCCGAGGCTCTCGTGCCCGACGCGACTCCCGAAGTGCGCGCGGGTCGTACGCCCGAAGAGATTCTTCGTTCCGTTCCTTATGCGCTCCTCGGCGAATCCGAGGTGTACCCGGAAGCGTATCTCTCGCAGTCGCTCACGCGCTCGGGGACGTTCGGCGACTGGATGAAGCGTTGCCGAATGAGGAGTGCCAAATGGTGGAAGGAGCACCTCACCTTCATGGCCGGTCGCTCCACCTTCCCCGACGAACTTCCGGTAAAAGCCGACGGAACGACCTATACCGAACAAGAGACCGAGTGCGTCAAGGCATACCTCAAGCGCTGTCGGGACGAGAGTCGCTCCTACGAATACGACTTCTTCAAGCGCTTTGCCGAGGGGCCCGAGGTGAAACCCGGAACAGGCGTCAATGCGATGACGGAGGCCGAAGCCTTTCGGGAGTCGATGCTCGGAGAGATTGGGGAAACCCAGGTTCCCGACGACATGGAAGAGGTCTCGGGCGGTGTCAAAGAAGACGACCCCGAAGAAGTACCTTCGGACCTCCATGCTCCCGCGGCTCAGATCCTCGCAATGCGCCTCGGTCGTTGGCGACCGGGCGTACGAGGCCTCAAACTCGGCGTCGTGCTTTCAGCCGAAGGTACGGGCCTTCGCGTCGCGGTGCGCGACGTCGACACCGGGGACGATGCAACCGCGTCGCAGGCCTCGGGCGACGTCATGCTCACGTCCGACTACGAGTCGAAACAGTCGAAGATCCGCGAAGCCGAACACGAGAAGCAGGAGCACCTTCTTTCCGCCCGCGAGATCGATGCGCTTCGCAAGCCCGTCTCGTTCGAGCGGTACTTGGGCGCCCTCCTCTTTTTCACGGACCTTGAATCGCACGAGCTCGATCCCGTTCACGAAGCGTGGCGTCAGATTGCGGTCGCGGCCGCGCACCTCGTCACATCGGGGCTCACCATCCCGAAGCCTTTCCTGCCGGATGCGCTTGACTGGGCGATGACGCGCGTTTTGATGTTCCCGATCGTGAACGACCCGGAGGTCGCACGCGTTGTCACCTTGCTTTCGGCCGCCGTCGAACCCGTTGCCGAAAAGATTCTGGAGCCTTTCGAAGGGTTCCGGCGGTTCCTGCCGCGCGCTTTGCAGCAGCTCCCCGCTTCGCGCCTTGAAGCGCGCTTCGCATTCGCGCGTCGTACGACGATTGCGGCCCTCGCTTTCGCGTCGACCGCGTTTCTGCGCTTTACGAATACGGAAAGTCTCTCTTCGCGCGCGGGTCTCATGGAGCGGCTTGCACTCGGGTACGACGTTTCGCGCCTCGACGCGATGCTCTCCCCCGAAACCGCCCGATTCGTCTTCCGCGGGTTCCTCCCGATGATTGCTGCGGATCTCTTCGACTTCCGCCCGGTCGTGATGCTGACCGCTATGAATACGAAAGAAGGCGAAACGATGGGCTTCGGGCTGACCTTCGGGATTGCGCCCAAAAATGCGAGCGCATCGAGCGGAGCACAATCGCCCTTCTCTTTCGCACCGGGGAAGAATGCCGTGGAGGCGATCACGCTTGCCGAGCTCGTCTCGGACGAGCGGTGGTCGAAGTACAAATTCCCGGCCCTTCAGGCCCTTGAAATCGTGCGACGCCTCTGCCCGCAGTTGGACGACTTGGCGCGCCACCCCGAGGAACCGACGCCGCTCACCACCGAACAAACTGCGGAATTCCTCTATAAGACGGCAGCGCTTCTGCGTCACTTCGGTGTTCGCACTGCCATGCCCGCGGAGCTTCGCAGCATGGTGAAACCGCGTCTGGTCGCGCGCATCGGTACCTCCAAGATGCCCGCCGGCACGAAGAGCTACCTTACGCAGGACGTGCTCTACGACTTTGACTGGCGCGTCGCGATCGGCAACCAAACGATCGATGCCGACGAATTCGTCGCTCTCGCAAAGCACAAGGGGAAGATCGTTCCGTTGAACGGGTCGTTTGTGTACCTCGACCCCGCGATGGTCGAGGAGCTCCTTTCGTCCCTGAAAAAGGCGAAGAAGCCCGACTACTTCGAAAAGTTCCGTGCTGTCCTGATGGGCTCTCTCGACGGTGCCGAAGTCGCCGTTTCGGATGTCGTCGAGCGCATCAAGAGCGGCATGCTCGACGCAAGCGACCGGTCCGTTCCGTCCACCGTCCGCGCGACGCTTCGCCCCTACCAGGTGCGCGGCTTCTCCTGGCTCATGAAGAACATCGATCTGGGGATGGGCTCGCTCATCGCCGACGACATGGGTCTCGGGAAAACCTTGCAGGTGATCACGGCCCTGGCCGCCTTGAAGCAGGAAGGGCGTTTGAACGGCCCCGAAGGCGCCCAGGCGCTCGTCGTTGCTCCGATGTCGCTTCTTACCAACTGGTCGCGCGAAGTGGAACGTTTTGCCCCCGAATTGACGACGAAGCTCTACCACGGTGTGGCGCGCGAACTCGTGCGCTCGGGCGAAAAGGCTCCCGACATCATTCTCACGACCTACGGGACGCTGAGAAGCGAAGTCGAACTCCTCTCGAAAGATCCCTTCCGCGTGCTTGTCATCGACGAAGCGCAGGCGGTCAAAAACTACACCTCGCAGCAGGCGCGCGCCGTGCGCGCGATCCGTGCGGAGCACGTGATCGCGATGACGGGTACGCCTGTGGAAAACCGACTGCTCGAATACTGGTCTATCTTCGAAATCGTGCAACCGAAGCTCTTGGGGTCGGCCGCCGACTTTCAGCGGCGTATCGCCAAGCCCGTCGAAATCGATCACGACCCGGAGGTGCTCGAACGCTTCAAGAAGTTGACGAGTCCTTTCATGATCCGACGCACGAAGGAAGACAAGAACGTCATTTCGGACCTGCCCGAGCGCACGACGATCGATACCTTCACGACGCTCACGAAACGTCAGGCCGAGCTCTACAAAAACGCGGTCGACGAGTCGTTCGCTCGCCTTCACGAACTTCAGGATACGGCGATCGGAAAGAAGATCGACAAGGGGCTCGCAATGAATTCCGGGGACCTTCGCATGAAGCGTCGCGGCGAGGTGTTGCGTCTCATCGGCGAACTCAAAGCGATCTGCAATTCGCCCTCCCAATACGATTGGAAGGAAGGTGACGACTTGCACGCCGACGCGCCCGAGCGTCCCGACTCGGGGAAGGCGGAAACGCTCATCGAACTTCTGGGTCGTTTGCACGATGCGGAACGCAAGGTGATCGTTTTCACGCAGTTCCGTCGCATGGGCGAACTCCTTCAGCACTGGATCGAACGGGAAACGGGCGCGCGCCCCGACTTCCTTCACGGGGGCGTGTCGCGCACGGGCCGTCAGGCGATGGTCGACCGGTTCCAAACGGACCGGTCGGCCCGTGTCATCATCGTCTCCTTGAAGGCGGGCGGCACGGGACTCAACCTCACCGCCGCCTCCGCCGTCATACACTACGACCTCTGGTGGAATCCGGCCGTGGAACAGCAGGCCACCGACCGCGCCTACCGCATCGGACAGCGACGCGACGTGCTCGTCTACCGCTTCGTTACGGCGGGGACCTTCGAAGAGAAAATCAACCGCATGCTTCTTGAAAAGCGGGAGCTCGCGAACCTTGCGGTCTCCGCGGGCGAAACCTGGATCGGGGACCTTCCCGAAGAGAGCCTGCGCGACTTCCTCAGCCTTTCGGAAACCTTCTGAGTACGACCATGTTCATCGATTCTCCCATTGCCCGAACCGACGCCATCGGACGGCGCGAACTTCCCGAAGGCGCCCGTTTTCCCGATTCCCTGAAGGCGCCCCGCACGCGTGCCGCCGCGCGACGCCTTGCGGCCATGGTCTTCCGCGGTCGCAACCTCGGGATCCTCTCCGTCATGCAGGGTAAGTTCGACCGCCGCGTGGCGGTCGTGAACATGGCCGCCTGCGAGGAGGATCGCCGAGACCGTGCGGTTTTCGAGACGCCCGAAGGCGAACTCGTCGGCCCCTGGATGACCATGTGCGAGTTCGAACATCAGTTCGCCAAAGCGGGTGACCCGAGCACACTTGCCGCGGCGCGTCCCAATTTCGGCTACGCCTTCACCTCCGAATTCACGCTCTGCGAGTGGCGGGCTTTGACCGACAACCAAGAGCTCAACCTCCGCCTTTTCGCCCTGGGGGCGCTCTCTTTCGGAAGGTCGGAGACGTCCGCTCGATTCGTGACGGGATCGACGCGCTTTTCGTTCTTCTTCGAGCTCCGTCCGGACGGCCGCACGAAGAAGCCGTGCGAGACGCCGATTCCCTTCGGAACGCGCCTTTACGTCGACGGGATTCCCGTGGCCGAATGGCGACGGGTTCCCCAAAACGCCGTCATCGTCTCGGGCGTCACCGCATCGGGCGAAGGCGTCTATTGGACGGACGGCCTCTCGATCCTCGGATTCACGGACCGCTCCCTACCCGCACCTCCGGAGTTGCTCTTCGACTACTTCCGACGGGAGCTCGCGCCCTATTTCAACGAGGTGCTTTTCCGCAATGCCGCGGGCGAAGTGCTCCGGCTCGATCCGTCGCCGATCGGGGTCGAAGACCGGGAAGCCTTCTGGGCGGAATCGTTCGAGCGCGAAGAGCTTGCCGCGGACGGGGGCAACGCGACCCTTCGGGACATCGGCGAAACGGCGGCCGTCATTTTGCCGTCCCTCTCGAGCCGCGAGTTCTGGAAGTTCCTGCCCCCCTGCCGGCACGACGTCGAGCCCTTGCCCGAGCTCATCCCCGAGATGCACCGCCGCGAGCGCACGGAAGTCTACGGCCGCTTCAAGGCGGGGGTCGGGGCCGATCTCTTCGCGGACGAGGCGGCATTTGCACCGAATAAAGAGGAGTCCAAGGAAGAGCCCGCAAAGACGACGTTCCGTGCGACCACGTCACCCTCGCAAATCGCAGGCGGCGCCTTCGGATCCTTCCGACTTCCGAGCGCTCCCACGGTGACGGGCGAAGTCCCGGCTACCCCGACCCCGCGCAAACGGGGGCGTCCGCGCAAGAACCCTCTGCCTGAAACGGTAACCGAAGCCGCCCCCGCCCCGGAGAAGCCTCAAAAGCGCCGACGCGGTCGTCCGTCTCGTGCGGAAATGTTGAGTCGAGTTTCCGAAAATACCCGACCGAGCCTCTTCTCCGGCAACGACGAAGGTCCCTTCGGGGCGACTCGGGGACACTCCCCGTCATCGATCCCTCCGGAGGCGCTCAAGGTCGCGAATGTTTCGACGTCCTCGGCTTCCTCGACGAGTATCGACCTGTCGGATTTGTCGGTGGCGAGCGCACCCACGTGGATGGCCCCGCCGGAGACGGAGCCTCTCTCGAAGGCCTCGCCCAAATACGAACCGAAGCCCGTCGTGCGGCACGGGGCCTACGATGCCGATTCCGAATTCGGCGACGCGGAGTACGACGTTCCCGAAGTGGTTCGAAACGCCATGAGCGCGCAGACACAACCTCCGGGTTGGCTCGAGCCCGTTCGTGAGGAGGGGTTACAGGCTCGTCGCACGGTGACTACCGTGGAAGGAAACGTGTCGATGACGACTTACGCGGGCATGAGGCCGAGAAAGAAACCGACGAGCGCGTTGAGCGATACGGCGGCGAAGGCGCCGAAGACCGCCGCAACTCCGACGACTGCTACGACCGCGAAGACTCGGAAAACGACGAAGACGGTTTCGTCCAAGAAGAGTTCAACTTGACATCCTCTCCGCCCTAAAGGGGACGGAGATTCCCTACCGAGCCGTCAG
>CAJLHF010000011.1 GCA_905206365.1 uncultured Sutterella sp.
GTCTGACGGCTCGGTAGGGAATCTCCGTCCCCTTTAGGGCGGAGAGGATGTCAATGCCCCGGTAGCGGCACCCGCGAAGGGCCGCTTCGGTTTATCACCAGTGATGGAAACCGTGGCCGCGGTGATGACGCGGGCCGTCCCCCATCATCGGGCAGTCGGGGTTGGGCCCCATGCCCATGCCGGGGCCGCCCATCGGGCACTGGGGGTTCGGCATCGGTTCGACGTTCTTGCGGATGCCGATGATGTTGGCCGCCACGGCCTTGCCCGTCTGCGCGTCGACGTAGGCGCGAACGCGGGTGCCGTCGTCACGCATGAGGCGAACGTCCCAGACGAGACCGTACTGCGCGGTCTGACGGAGGTTGGCGCGGAAGCTCTTCGCTTCGTAGGTCTTTTCGGCCGTAGCCACGGCGGCGCTCATCGCTACCGAGGGATTGACGGACTGAGCCGCTTCGGGGGCGGCGACTGCTTCGGCGGGGGCGGGCGCGGCGGGTTTCTGAGCTTCGGTGGCGGCAAAGGCCACGGCGGCAACGGACATCGTGCCGGCGGCAAGGAGCGCGGCGAGGGTGTTCTTCTTCAACATGTTTCGATTCCTTTTTGTTGTCGGGCACCGGTAGGAAGCGTTCGGCGCCTCGGCGAGCATGCTCGCCTATTGGATACGGGGGAAGTATAGAGGTTGAAAATTAGGTTTTTCCTAGGGGAAACTTAGGAATTCCTAAGTCAGAGTAACGGTCCGTATTTCCCAGACGAATCAGTTGATTACGGAAAGTCTTGCGGGAGTTGACCGGGGAACTCTGAAAACCCGAGGAGAGTTCCGGGACGAAGGTTCTCGCCTCTTTTCGCGGCGCGGAAGGGAGCAACGCCGGAGGGGAAACCGAACGCAAAGGGCGGCGTGTGCGCGACACGCCGCCCTTTCAAACGGAAGCATTGATGCATCGTCGGTCGCTCCGGTGGCGCAGAGGCTCGTTAGCTCGAGCCGGGCGTCGTCCGGGATTCGACGGGAAGGTTACCAATTGCGGTGGAACCCGTAGCCGCGGTGGTGACGCGGACCGTTATCCATCAGAGGGCAGTCGGGATTGGGACCCATCCCCATACCGGGCCCCATGCCAGGTCCCATGCCCATGCCGGGGCCGCCCATCGGGCACTGCGGGTTCGGCATCGCGCGAGGCGCGTTGCGGCGGATGCCGATTTCGTTTGCGGCCACGGCGTTCCCGGTTCGGGCGTCAACGTAGGCGCGCACTCGGGTGCCGTCGTCGCGAACGAGACACACGTCCCAGACGAGGCCGTACTCGGCGGTCTGGCGGAGGTTCGCGCGAACGCTCTTCGCGTTGTAGGCTTTCTCGGCCGAAGCGAGGGCGTCGCCCATCGACACGGAGGGCATCGTCGCCGTGACGGCGGGAGCGGCGACGGGGGCCGGGGTCGGGGTTTCGGCGGCGGCGAAGGCAACGGCGGCGACGGACATCGTGCCCGCGGCGATGAGAGCGGCAAATGCGGTCTTCTTCAACATAGTCTTTACCTCTTTTCCGTAGTTCGGGCTGTTTCGATGCGTCCGACGGCGAGGAACCGTCGTCGGGCATCGTCGAGTCTGGTCGTAAGGGAGAAGAGCATCCCTTTCGACTTGCTTTCAGTTTAGAAGCCGAAAATTAGGTTGGTTCGAGGAGAAAGTTAGTGTTCCCTCAGTCGTTGTAACAGAAGTTGTCTTTTCTTGGAAAAACAGCATGTTGACGCTTTATTCCAGGGGCGGGACGAGGGTCTGAAGGGTGACGAAAAAAGGGGGACGCTTGGCGTCCCCCTTTCGGGATCGAGACTCGACAACGCGCGAGCGCCGTTCGAGCTCACGGCAAAGCCGTGCGGATCACGCCTTCGCGTTTAGATTCGCGTTGGCAAAAAGCGCGCGCACGTCCACTTCGTCGTAGCGGCGCACTTCGCCGCAAAAGTTGCAGGTCACTTCGATCGCGCCCTTTTCCTTTACGAGCTGAAGGGCGTCGGCTTCGCCGAGACCGCGAATCGTGTTTTCGACGCGTTCGTCCGAGCAGGCGCAACGGAAAACGGGCGTCGCTTCGCGCGTGACACGCGGTTCTTCTTCCCAGAAGAGGCGCGTGTTGATGGTGGTCGGGTCGAGCGTGAGGAGCTCTTCGCTCTTCACGGTCGAGGCGAACATCGAGAGACGGTCCCACGCTTCGGGATCGTAATTTTCGGGAAGCGTCCCGCCCGTGACGGGCATCTTCTGCAGCATGACGCCGCCCGCGGACGCGTCGTCCGCGGCAAGCAGAATACGCGTTTCGACCTGTTCGGACGTGCGGAAATACGCTTCGAGCGCTTCGGCGAAGGTCTTTCCTTCAAGGGGAACGATGCCCTGGTAGGGCTGGCGGTCCGCAGGACGCGATTCCGGATCGAGAATGAGGGCGCAGCGACCGTTCCCCGAGGCGTTGACGAGTTCGGTCATGCCGGCGTTGGGGTCGACTTCGCCCGCATCGGGTTTCATTTCGACGCACACGCGGAAGGAGAGGTCGCGTCGCACTTCGACGACGACAAGCTTCACGGGGCCGTCGCCCGCGATTTGCAAAAGAACCGAGCCGTCCGTTTCGAGAGCGGCGGCGGTCAGGAGCGCGGCAACCGTCACTTCGCCCGCAAGGCGTCGAACGGCCAGAGGAAGCGGGCGGTGAGCGAGCGCACGCGAGAGTTCGTCGCGAAGGGTCACCGTTTCGCCGCGTGCGTTCGCACGGACAAAGAGGAGTTTCTGAAGGGCATCCATGGCGATCTCCGAAAGAGGGCGGCCCGATGCGGCTTGGCGACACGGACGGCCCGAAAGCGGCTCGAATAAGGAAGATGGTACGACGCTCGGTAACGGGCGTCGTACTCGGGGAGCGGAAAAACAACGAAAAAAGGTTGCCGACCGAAATCGGCAACCTTCTGAATTTGTTCTGGTCGGGGCGGCGGGATTCGAACTCGCGACCCCTTGCACCCCATGCAAGTGCGCTACCAGGCTGCGCTACGCCCCGACTAGAAGAAAGAGTATAGCGCGGGCGTTGGAAAAAAGCAAGAGTCGAAAAAATGAAATTTCCGTCGCCGACCGTTCGCGGGTCCCGTGTCGTTCGAGACGGCGTTCGGTCGGTGCGACGCCATGCACGCGAGTCGTTATCGAGAATGTCTAAAATACGAAGACGTCTCGCTTCCGGTGCGGCTTTCGGCGGTTTCGGAAGGTTCTTCCTCTTTACCGGACGACTGTCATGCTTGTTGATCTTCACATGCACTCCAACCGATCGGACGGCGCCCTGCCGCCCCGAGCGCTTGTCGAACTCGCGCACCGCAACGGCGTGACGCTCATGAGCCTTACGGACCACGACACGATGGAGGGCGTGGGGGAGGCACGGACCGTCGCCCGGGAGCTCGGCATCGAATTCATCTCGGGCGTGGAAATTTCGTCCCGCTGGGGCGGCCGAGGCATTCACGTGGTGGGCCTGGGGCTTGACGAAACGCGCGAAGACGTGACGGCCTTTTTCGATTCCGTCGCTCTGAGGCGCGACCGACGCGGTCGGGAAATGAATGCGTGCTTTGAAAAGCTCGGCATTCGCGGCGCCTACGAGGGCGCGCTCGCTCTTGCGGGGAACAAGTCGATCCTCTCGCGCACGCACTTCGCGCTTTGGCTTCTCAACGAAGGCTGGGTGAAGAATTACCAGGACGCCTTCGACAAGTACCTGCGACCGGGCGCCCCCTGCTCGGTCGACGTCGACTGGCCGACCGTCGAAGAATCGGTGCGCTTCATTCGGGAAAAAGGGGGACTCGCCGTGCTCGCGCACCCGGGGCGCTATCACTTCTCGAGCGACTGGATGGTTGAGGAGCTCCTCAAGCACTTCAAGGCCGTAGGGGGCGAAGCGATCGAAGTCTGTTCGGGATCGCAATCCCGCTCGGACGACGTGCGCTTTGCGGCGCTCGCGCAATCGATGGGCTTTTTGGCGAGTACGGGCTCGGACTGGCACAGCGACCGATCGAGCCGCCCGAAGCCGGGCGAGCAGCCGCAGTTGCCCGAGGGCGTCGTTCCGGTGTGGACGCGCTTCGGATTCTGACCGTTCCCGGTACCTCACGCACCTCGAACGCGTCGAACGTTCGGGGGTGTTTCGTTTATTTCGAGTATTTCGAGTCGTTTCCGACCGCTCGGAAGGCCTCCGCCTTTCGTGTAGGATTAACGAGCCGTCGGGCCGACGAGAGCCCGAAAACGCGCGTCCGCCGCCGATCGTGCGCGTGCCGCGCGTCCCTCCGACCTCACATCGGCGGCGCGCTCCGGGCCGTCCGTCGCGGAGCTCGGCCGGGGGCGGCCGTCCGCGGAAATTTTGTCGTCAATCACCCCTGCCTGATGGCAGAGGCTTGAAGAAGCCAGATTGACCGGCCTCCGTGATCCGAAAGGAGAACTACGTTGCAGTTAGGTTACAAAACCCGCCTCGGAGTGCTTCCTCAGCTCCGGGCTCCGGAAACGGCAGAAGCAGACAAGCTTGGGGTAAGTACGAAACGGTCTGCCGTTGCAATGCCGGGCTGCAACCACGGGTTTGCCACGGGCGACATGGTGAAGGCCGTTGTCCCTTCGGGGAAGAAGGCCGGAATCTATCGGGGACGCGTGGCCGTCCGTAAAAGCGGCTCCTTCAACATTCAGACGCCCGAAGGCGTCATTCAGGGGATCGGTTGGCGTCATTGCCGACTGCTCTCACACAACGACGGATATGGGTATGCGTGGCTTCGCCCCGCACCTCATTCCTCCCCCGTCTGAAGACGGGGGTTTCCTGAGGTATTTCTATGAGTTCTGTTGCGAGCGCCGTGCAAACCGTTTGCGTCTATGCGATCCCGCTCATTTTTGCGATCACGCTTCACGAAGCGGCTCACGGCTGGGCTGCGGCCCGTCTCGGGGACCGTACGGCCCTCTATCTCGGGCGCGTGACGGCGAATCCCGTTCCCCACATCGATCCCGTCGGCACGATCGCCGTACCGGGGGCGTTGCTTCTGCTTTCGGCCCTGACGGGCGGTGGCGGACTTCTTTTCGGTTGGGCGAAGCCCGTCCCGATCAACACCCGCAACTTCCGACGGCCGCTTCGCGACATGATGCTCACGGCCGCTGCGGGTCCCGCGGCCAACGCCCTGCAGATGGTCTTCTGGCTTTTTTTGCTCAAAGGGCTCGTCGGTTTCGGCATCTACGAAAAGTTCGTTGTGAGCGTCTGCACGGCGGGGATTTCGACGAACCTCATGCTGATGGCCTTCAACCTGATTCCGATCCCGCCTTTGGACGGGGGCCGCATCCTGCGGGGCCTGCTTCCGGGGCGCAGCGGTTACTGGCTCGATCGCGCCGAACCCTACGGCTTCGTGATTCTCGTCGTTTTGATGATGAGCGGCGCGCTTTCCTACTTCATCGCCCCCTTCCTCTGGGCTGGGCAGGCGATCGTCAATGCCGTGCTCTAAGGAGGTTTTATGGACGACACTTCGGCGTGCACTTGCAACTGCAGCGCGCTTCCCTGCGCCTGGGTGATGCGTTTTTTCCCGATTCTGCCTCGCGGTGCTCGCATTCTCGACGTCGCGGCGGGCGAAGGGCGCCATACGTCGCTCTTTTTGCTCGAAGGCTTTCGCGTGACGGCGGTCGACGTCGACGTCTCGCACCTTGAGGCGCTCGTCGGCACCCCGGGGTTGACGCTCGAATGCCGCGATCTGGAGGCGGAAGCCTGGCCCTACGACAAAGAATCGTTCGACGGCATCGTCGTCACGAATTACCTCCACCGCGAACACTTTCCCCACTACTGGGAGAGCCTCGCGCCGGGCGGGCTCTTCCTCATGGAAACGTTCCTGCGCTCGAACGAATACATCTGGGGGCGGCCGAAGAATCCCGCGCACGGCTTCGAGAACGGCGAACTCCTTCGGCTCGTGCCCGAAGGTGCCCGCATCATCGCGTACGAAGAGGGAATGACGTCCGACAACCGGCTTGTCGCACGCATCGCGTTTGCGAAACCCGGTCGTGTCGAGCCCTACGGCTACCCGCTTCGCGCCCGTTGACCGGTAGGCGAGCTCGCTCCAAAACGGCCGGGGAAGCGTTGCCCAAAGCTCTTTCCCGACGGCCGATTTCGTTCGCAAAAGCGTTTGCGAATGTTTCTCCCCTCCGAGAATGCCCCGCGTACGCGGCGCAAAAGGCCGGAGAGGTTTGATAAAATTCCGCGATCAACGCCCGGCAAAGCCAGCCGGACGAACTACGAAGGAATCCATACAGAATGACCAAGCACGTGCTTCGTCTCGCGGCGATTTCGCCCGCGCTCATCGCGCTTTCGGGCTGCTCCTACTTCGGTATCGACCAGTACTTCAACCAGGACAAGGTTCAGTACGAATCCTCGAACACCCGACAGAACCTCGAGGTGCCGCCCGACATGGCGCCGATTCCGCAGGACGACCGCTTCCAGGTTCCCTCGCGTCCCTCCGTCGTGAGCATGAACGCCGAGGCCGCCCGCGAAGCGGCCGCCAACGCCGGCAAGACCGTGACGCCTTCCTCGATCGTCGCCACGACCGTTACCGCCAAGGTGATGCGCGAAGGGGGCGAACGGTGGTTGCGCGTGAACGCGCCCGCCGATCAGCTCTGGGCCGTCGTTCAGGACTTCTGGCCGTCCGTGGGTCTCACGATCCTGAAGCAGGACCCGAAGACGGGCTATATGGAAACCGTTTGGGCCGAAAACAAGGCGAAGCTCCCGCAGGACATCATCCGCGGCACGCTCGGCAAGGTGCTTGATTTCGCGTACTCGACGGGCGAACGCGACCAGTACCGTTGCCGCCTCGAGCGCACGCCCGACGGCTCGACCGACATTTTCATCACGCACCGCTCGATGGTTGAAGTGGTGAGCGGTGCTCAGAACGAAACGACGCTTTGGCAGCCCGGTCCGACCGACACGACGATGGAAGCCGAAATGCTCCAGCGCCTCGCGCTTCGCATCGACGCCGAATTCAATCCCGATGCGGCGGAGCCGCTCAAGGCCGAAGACGTTCGCAAGGACCTCATCCAGGTGCCCGCCGAACCGAAGAGCAATATCGTGAAGTCGGCCGAGGGCGTCGTCGAAGCGGTCGAACTCAAGGAACCCTACGACCGCGCCTGGCGTACGGTCGGCCTCGTGATCGACCGCATGGGCTTTGAGCTCGTCGACCGCGACCGCGTGGCGGGCTACTTCATGGTGCGCTACCTCGATCCGAAGTACGAAGCGACGAAGAAGAGCGAACAGGGCTTCTTCACGAACCTCTTCGGCTCCGACAAGGCGGTCGACGCTCCGAACTACCGCATCCACCTCGCGGACGAGGGCGCGATGACGCGCATTACCGTCCAGGCGGGCGACGGCAACGCCGACACCACGGGTGTTGCGCCCAACATCCTCACGCTTCTGGCCGAACAGCTCCGCTGATCGTCGGGAAGCGTCCGAACGAAGGGAGGTCGACCGTGCGGTCTTCCTCCTTTCTTTTTGTCCGAAACCGTCCGTTCTCAGGAGCCGATCCGTGTCCGTCGCCACTGCCGATGTTTTGACCTTTTCCCTGCGGGGACGCGTCGCGCGTCCCGCCTACGTCGCGGGCGTTTTTCTTGCGCTGGCGTCGGCCGCCGTTGCGGGCACGATGTTTGCGGCGGGAACGCAATTGCCTTCTGCGGCCCTCGCCTCGGCGCTCACCGCCTTTTCGGTTCTCTTCGGGCTCGCGGCCGCGGGACTTCTGGTCTCAAGCGTCGTGCGGCGGCTCCATGATATTTCCTACGGGGGCTTTGCGGCGCTCGTTCTTCTCGTGCCGCTAGCGAACGTCGTCTGTCTTGCGATTCTCGCGTTTGTGCCCGGGAAACGCGGTGCGAATCGTTTCGGTCCCGCCCCCCGCACATCGGCCGGAAGGGATGCCGGGGAGGACGATGAACCGAACGTCTCCGCGGTGCCCCCGTCCGACGTCGTCGACATTCCCGACGCGACTGACGACCCCTCGGGCGTCGAAACCTCTCCGGCCGCCGATGCGGTTCCTCTTCTCACTTCAGGCCCGACCGCCATGAATGACACTTCCCGCACTGCCGCTCCCGTCTGCTCGAATGCAGGCTCGAACGCGCGTTCGAACACCCGTTCGGGCGCTCGTTCGCCCGCGAAGCCGAACTTGAAGACGCACCCGAATTCGAAACCGAAAGCGCCCTCGATTGCGGAACCCGTCGAAGTCGTCGACGAGGCCGAGGCGCGATGCGAACGTGTCTGGGAGGCGGCCCGCGTTGCGGTCGACGACGAAAATCTCTCCGTGCGCCTTCAGGTGAAGGTGCGAAGCGTCGACAAACTCCGCAAGCTACTCGACAAAGGGCGCATCACGTCCGAGCACTTCAAGCGCTGGAAGCTTCGGATCATGGAACTTTGACGCCGTGAAGCCTCTGGAAGCCCTCGGCCGACTGGCCCTCGCCGTCTACTATCCGCAGGTACGTACGGGCCGTGCGGTTTTTGCGGCCGAGCTCGCGCTCTGGGCCGCGGCGGGACTCTCGGTCTGGTCGCTTCTCGACCCGATTGCGGACGCCGCCTGGATCAGCGACGCGATGCTCGTGCGGATCGCCCAGGTCGTTGCGGTTCTTGCGGGCTTTTGGAATGCGGCGCTTTTTCCGATTTGCGCGCGGCGGTTGCACGACCTCGGACTCTCGGGCTCGTGGGCGCTGATGAACGCCGTTCCCGGCGGAACGATCGCGCTCGTCGTACTCGGCCTTTCGTTGCCCGGACGTAGCGCGGGGCGCGTTTGGCCCGAACGCGCCGGTTTCTCGGGCGCAGGGAACCTTGCCGACGGCTGCTTCGAGCGCCTATACAATACCCGAGACTGATTTTTTTGGAGATCACCATGAGCCTTGCGGTTCAGAACGATCGCCTCGTGACGCTTCAGGTCACGATGGCCGATATGACGGGAAAGGTCCTTGAGGAAACCGGCCCCGAGGGGATCGTCTACCTCCACGGGCACGGCGACATTTTCCCCAAGATCGAAAAGGCCCTCGAAGGGCGTTTCGAAGGCGAAGGATTCACGATCCACCTCGAACCCGAAGAGGCATTCGGGGAGTACGACTCGGAGGCGATCCGCATGGTGCCGCTCGAACGCTTGGGCGACCCCGAGGCGATCGTGCCGGGGCTCCTTTTCGACGAAGTGCCGGGCGAAGGCCCCGACGGTCGCACCTGGCGCGTGACCGACGTGGCCGATTCGGTGGCGATTCTCGAAGCGAACCACCCGCTCGCAGGGATCGGCCTTCAGTTTGCGATCAAGGTCGTGAAGGTCGAAGAGCCCGAAGGCGACGCCGTCGGCACGGACGACGTGGTCGTGCCGGGGTTCCTCGGCGTTGTCGACAAGCTCGTGGACGAGGACGAAGAGGACGATACCCCCTACGAAAACGTCGAAGGGGCGGGCGCCGCGTTTTCCGCGTACGACGACGGTTCCTCGATGGCCAAACTCGCAAAGCCTCCGCGCATCGTGCGCTGAGTAAGACTTCGGGCGGCTCGGAAAATTCCGGGGCCGCCCGATTTCTTTTGAAGTCTTTCTTTTTTGAATCTCGCGTCTTCAGGCCGAGCCCTTTTCGACCGGTTCGATAGCTTCGGCTTCGTTCCCCTTGACGGGGAGACTCGCAATCCGCTCCGCCCAAAGGGGAACGGCCGCCGTGAGAAACGCCTCCGTCGAGTCGGCCCCGATGTGCGGGAGCCCCAGATGGCGCGCCGCGCGCTCGAGTTCGCTCAAGGGGTTCGTCGCGTCGACGGGGGTGGCGCCTTGCTGCTTCGAGAGTTTTTCTCCCCGATCGTTCAAAACGAGCGGCAGGTGCATGTAGCGGGGCGCCCGAGCGCCGAGTGCTTCCGTCAGCACGATTTGACGCGGCGTGTTGTCAAGAAGATCCGCCCCGCGTACGACGTCCGTCACGCCCGACGCGATGTCGTCCGTCACCACGGCGAGTTGATAGGCCCAAAGCCCGTCGGCGCGCTTCACGACGAAGTCGCCCACCGCTTTTTCGACGTTTTGCGTGTATTGCCCGTACCAGCGGTCCTCGAACGCCACCATGCGATCGGGCACCCGAAAGCGCAACGCCCGAACCGCCCGCCCGTTCGTCCCAGAGCGGCAGGTGCCCGGATAGACGGGATAGGGGATTCCGAGGCGCTCGTCCGCCTCTTTCACGTCTTTGCGCGAGCACGCGCACCCGTAGACGAATCCGGAGGCTACGAGCCGCGCGAGCGCTTCTTCGTATGCGTCGTAACGGTCGTGCTGCCACAGTACGGGTTCGTCCGATACCAGGCCGAAACGCTCGAGCGCGTCGAGAATCGCCCGGTCCGCTCCCGGAATGTCGCGCGGCGGATCGATGTCTTCGATGCGAACGAGCCACGTGCCGCGATGCGCCCGTGCGTCGAGCCAGCTTGCAAGGGCGGCCACGAGACTGCCGCGGTGCAAAAGACCCGTGGGAGACGGGGCGAACCGTCCGCGGTAAGGAAGCGGGGAGGTGTCGGTCATGAGGTTTTCGGACGGAAGGGTTGAGGGATTCTTTAAATGCTTTGAGCCTTTGAAAATGAGAAGCGATTTCGCGTCGTTCGAAGGTCGTTTGCTAAACTCGACATTTTAGGCGTACGGACAAAAACAGACGGTTTTCTAAACCCGTCTGTACGAAACCGCAGGAATCCGCAGAAATTCGCAGGCATCGGTTGCGTGCGCCGTCAGGACGACAAAGGAAGCGTGCGGGAAATGAGCAGAGCAATCAGCGCGGCAAGGACGGCGGAGGCGGCGGAAAACACACGGTCGGCCGAGGAGCGGCCGATCGAGGCCTTCGGACGTGCGAAGAGCGCCCCGCCCCGACTCAAGGACGCGTTCTTTCTCGCCTTTCTCTCGAGTCTGGGCCCCTTTGCGGCGGGGGCCTATCTGCCGAGCTTTCGGATGATTGCCGGGGAACTCGGAGGGTCGATGCTTGCCGTACAGCAGTCGCTCACGATCTACCTCGTCGCCTTTGCGGTGTCGTGCCTTTTCGTGGGGGCGATTTCGGACGCCTTCGGGCGCCGACGCGTCATCATCGGCGGAACGCTTCTCTTTGCCGTGGCGTCCGTGGGGGCGATGTTCGCGGGGTCTCTGGAAACCCTCTGGTTCTGGCGCGGCGTTCAGGGCGTGTGCGCCTCGGTCGGTCCCGTCGTCACGCAGGCCGTCGTGCGCGACCGCTGGGAGGGTACGGACGCGGCGAAACTCCTCTCGCTCATGGCGGTCCTCTTTGCGCTTTCTCCCGCGCTCTCGCCCGTCGTGGGCGGGTGGATTGCAGTCCATGCGGGTTGGCGCATGATTTTCCTTTTCCTGGCCGTCTTCAATCTCGGCATTTGCCTTTCGGCCGCGCTCGGTCTCAAGGAGTCGCTTCCGCCCGAAAAGCGCCGCGCCTTCGCGCCGGGGGCCGTCCTCGGGCCGTACGGGCGGGCGCTTCGGCACAAAGCCTTCATGGCGGGCGTTGTGGGTCACGGTTTTTGCTTTCTCGGCGCTATCGTCTATACGGCGGGCTCGGCCGACTTCGTCCTCAACATCATCGGGATGCAGCCCGATCAGTTTGCCTGGTACATGTTTCCGATCATTGCGGCGACGATGACAGGCGCCTGGCTGAGCCCGCGTCTTGCGGCGCGCACGAGCCCGAAAAAGCTCGTGCTCGGTGCAGCGGTCGTGATGGCGGTCACGGGTCTCACAACGGCCTGGATCGAGCGCGACGCGGCGTTGCCCTATCCGTGGATTTTGTCAACGCCGATCATCTACAGCTTCTGCATGTCGCTCGTGCGTCCCGTCATGAACGTGATGAACCTCGACTACTTTCCTCAGGCGCGTGGTACGGCGGCCTCGATCCAGCAGTTCTGCCAGACGATGGCCTTCGCGTCCTCGTCCGCCTTGCTCGTACCCCTCATTCTCGGGTGGGTATCGGGTTACAGCCTCGTGACGGCGGGCTCGGGTCTGTGTGTCTGGGGGCTCTGGGCGATCGTCTTCAGCGAACGCCGACGACTCGGCTTCAAGGACGAACGGTTCTGATCGCTCCTTGATCGAATTCGGAAGCGTTTCGGCCCAGGGAGAAAATCCCCGGGCCGATGTTTATGGTACTTGATCGTGTTGTTGTGTTCGAGAGAGCGGGTGCCCACATCGTACCCGCTTCCCCGAAGTCTGTCTTAACGTTCTTCGCGGGCGGCGCGTTCCGCTACGAGCATCTCCGGCGTCACGAGCTCGGGGAAGCCGAGTGCGGCGGCAAGCTCGACCGTGTTGCGGCAACGCGCGACGGCGGGCGCGACGTCGAGTTCCGAGGCGGACTGGGCGCCCTGCAGCATGGCGATGCCGTCGCAACCGTAGTCACGCGCCATGAAGAGGTCGTGCGTCGTGTCGCCGATCATGACCGTGCGGGCGGCTTCAACTCCCGTTTCGATGCCGATTTCTTCGAGCATGTCGGGGTTGGGTTTCGGACGGCATTCGTCGGGCGTGCGCGTCGTGACAAAGTAGGGTGCAAGCCCCGTTTGTTCGAGGACGCGATCGAGCCCCGGGCGGCTTTTGCCCGTTGCAACCGCCAATTGAAGCCCTTCGGCGTGCAGTCCCTCGATAAGGCGGCGCGTACCGGGGAAAAGCGTCACGCGCGCTTCGTTCGGGATGTACCAGCGGCGGAAGATTTCGCCGAACTTCGGGTAGTCCTCGTACGCAAGGTCGGGCACGGCCCGGCGCAGTGCGTCCTGCCAGCCGAGGCCGATCACGGTGCTCGCGGCTTCGAACGCGGGGACGGCAAGTCCGAGCTCGCGGGCCGCGAAACGGATTCCTTCCGCAATGAGAGCGGTCGTGTCGAAAATCGTTCCGTCCCAGTCGAAAACGACGAGGTCGTAGGGGCGTGTTTTCATCGGGAAGCCTCCAGAGCGTTGAGAAGCGCTTCGCACTCGGGCGGAAGCGGCGCTTCGATGACGAGGTGCTCGCCCGTAACGGGGTGCGTGAAGGCGAGTTTGGCGGCGTGCAGGAACATGCGGCGGAAGGGTACGCCCAGGCTCCCGCGGGCGACCGCTTTGTTGAATTCGAAGTCCCCGTACTTGTCGTCGCCGACAAGCGGGTGGCCGGAGGCGAGCGCGTGCACGCGAATCTGGTGGGTGCGCCCGGTTTTGAGTTCCACGTCGAGGTAGCTGACGGCGCCGTAGCGCTTCAAAAGCGTGAAGATCGAATGGGCGGATAGACCGTCGGACGAAACGCGCACGCGCCGCTCGCCCGAAGGAAGGAGATAACGTTCGAGCGGGAATTTGACGTGCTGCCGGTCGTTCACCCAGTCGCCCTTTACGAGCGTGCGGTAGTGCTTCTCGACGCCCCCTTCCTTCATGAGGTCGTGCATGCGAACGAGCGCCTTGCGGGTCTTGGCGACGATGAGTGCGCCGCTCGTCTCTTTGTCGAGACGGTGGCAGAGTTCGAGCGACACTTCGTCGGGGCGCGTTGCGCGCAACCGCTCGATCAACCCGTGACGAATGCCCGAGCCCCCGTGGGAGGCAAGGCCCGCGGGCTTGAGAACAACGAGGAGATGGCGGTCTTCGAATAGGACGGGAAGCGCTTCCGCCGCAAGCGGTGCCGCGGGTGCTTCGGTGACCGGGCGGTCGCTCACGCGCATGGGCGGCACGCGCACGAGGTCGCCCGTGCGAAGTTTCGTCTGTGCTTCGACGCGCTTTTTGTTAACGCGCACTTCGCCGCCGCGGATCACGCGGTAGACGTGGCTCTTCGGAACGCCCTTCGCCAAGCGGAAGAGAAAGTTGTCGAGACGCTGTCCGTCCGTATCTTCGCCGATCAGCACGAACGTGACCCGGTCGGAGGGAAGGGCGCGCAGCGACCCCGAGGGCACGGCGGAAATTTTGTCGATGGAATCGGCCGTCATCGTTTATACTTTTCTATCCTCTGCTAGATCGGGCGAGCCCCGACGGTCGGGGGAAAACGGGGAATCCGGACCGCTCGGAAAACGCCGAAGGTGTTTGCCTGAAGGCCGATTTTCTCACGTTTTCATAAGGTTTTGTTCTGACGGACGAACGGCCGGTCTTTCGAGATCGTGCGGCTCGTTCGGCAGTTTTTTTGGTGCGTCCCCGCGAAGGACCCGCCGACGCTCTCATCGGGGGCGCCGCGCGAGGCTTCGCACGAGGACGCGATCGTCCGCGCGGCCGGCAGGTCGCGTTCGGGCGATGCCACGATTCATAAAGAATTTCGTTTGCCTCTCCGAAGGCTCACGTTCGACGTACTCGAACGGCAGGGCCGGCGGTGTGGGAAAACGCCTTGTCGACGTGCCGACGGGTGCGACCCGTTTCGCGCGTCACGTTGCGGCGTGTCGAACAGGATTCGACCCGACCGCGCCGGCACCGCTTCGAGAAGCGGTCGTCCGAAGGTCGAACGCGCACGAGCTCCCCGTGGTTATCCCGGGTCGAGCCGCCGAACCGAGATTCGGCGCACGGAGACGCGCGGCCCGGGCGAGAGGGTCGGGCGCGCGGGTTGTTCCTTCCCGCGGCCGTACGGACGAACGGAGCGGATTCGCATGCCGATCCGCATGCTCAGGGCGTCTTCTTTTCCCCGTCGGTTTCTCTCCGCTCCGTGGCGTCGTGTCGTGACTTGATCGGCGAGAGAATGCGTTTTGCGAACGGATCGTCGCTTAACGGACGACATTTTCGTCGAACGCATTCGGAAAAATCGGATTCTGTGAGGGATTGAGCCCTGACGGAGGATGCCGCGTGCCGGCCGAGTGTCGTTTGCCCGTCGTGTTTCGACGCGCGCATTCGACGCGCCCGAAGCCGCACCGACAGCAAAAGGTGGAAGTGGACCGCGCCCTCGTTTTGCGAGGCGACGCGCGTTCAGACTCCCTTGCGCTCGGCTCCCGTCGGCCGTGACTCTCCCCATCGTGCCGTCCCGCTTGTCGGGCGTGCCGACACAGACCGCACACAACCGCAACCGCGCCGTGGTTCGAGAGGACGGGTGCGGGACCGTGCTTCTCCGCAGCGCGTCTCTGCTCGGAGGCGTGTTCGTCGTCCCGCCCGCCGTCGCCCGAGGACCCGAGGCAAACGAAAGACGGGGAGCGTGCGCCCCTCGGGCATGCGCCCGAGCGAGGCCGAAGCTTCGGTCGGTCCACCGACCTGCGCGCCGCTCCTCCCTTTACGGCTTCCGTGGCACGTCTTCCGCCCGCGTCAGTGGCGGCGAAGGAGTGCTTTCACAATGAAGCGCATGCTTTTCAATGCCACGCACGCCGAAGAGACGCGCGTCGGCATCGTCGACGGGCAGAAGCTCATCGACATCGACATCGAAACGGCCGGCCGCGAAGCCCGCAAATCCAATATCTACAAGGGTGTCGTCACCCGCATCGAGCCGAGCCTCGAAGCGTGCTTCGTCAACTACGGCGAAGAGCGTCACGGGTTCCTTCCCTTCAAGGAAATCTCCCGCAGCTACTTCAAGGAAGGCGTTGACGTTCGCACGGCGACGATCCGCGAAGCGATCACCGAAGGGCAGGAACTCATCGTTCAGGTTGAAAAGGAAGAGCGCGGCAACAAAGGTGCGGCTCTGACGACCTTCATCAGCCTCGCGGGCCGCTACCTCGTCCTGATGCCGAACAACCCGCGCGCGGGCGGCGTTTCTCGACGCATCGAAGGCGAAGAACGTCAGGAACTTCGCGAAGCGATGGAAAAGCTCGACCTGCCGCACGGCATGTCCACCATCGCCCGTACGGCCGGGATCGGCCGCACGACCGAAGAGCTCCAGTGGGACCTCAACTACCTCCTCAAGCTCTGGGAAGCGATCGCCGACGCGGCCGCTCCGCAGTACGAGCTCGTCACGGAAGAAAACGGCCGTCGCAAGACGGTTGCGACCACGGAACCCGTTGCGAACGGCAAGCCCCTGAAACGCCTCAATCCGCCGCCCTTCCTGATCGTTGAAGAATCGAACCTCGTCGTTCGGGCGATCCGCGACTACTTCCAGCCCGAAATCGGCGAAATTCTCGTCGACACGGACGAAATCTACGAGCAGGCGCGCCAGTTTATGGCGCACGTCATGCCCGACATGGTGAACCGCGTCAAGCGTTACCGCGAAGACATTCCGCTCTTCACGCGCTTCCAGATCGAGCAGCAGATCGAGACGGCCTACAGCCGTACGGTGCCTCTGCCCTCGGGCGGCGCCATCGTGATCGACCACACCGAAGCGCTCGTTGCGATCGACGTCAACTCGGCCCGCGCGACTCGCGGCGCCGACATCGAAGAAACGGCCTTCCGCACGAACTGCGAAGCCGCCGACGAAGTCGCCCGCCAGATGCGTCTGCGCGACCTGGGCGGCCTCATCGTGATCGACTTCATCGACATGGCCGATTCGAAGAACCAGCGTGCCGTCGAGCAGCGCCTGAAGGACGCGATCCGCTACGACCGCGCCCGCGTGCAGCTCGCGAAGATCAGCCGCTTCGGCCTGATGGAACTCTCGCGTCAACGCCTGCGCCCGTCGCTCTCCGAAGGCAACCACGTCACCTGCCCGCGTTGCAACGGCGTCGGCGTCATTCGCGACACCGAAAGCTGCGCGCTTCAGGTGTTGCGCATCCTGCAGGAAGAAGCGATGAAGGAAGGAACCGGGGCCGTCCACGCCCAGGTTCCCGTCGACGTCGCCACGTTCCTTCTCAACGAAAAGCGCAACGACATCACGAAGCTCGAAGCGCGTCACCGCGTGCCGATCGTTCTCATTCCGAACACCTACCTCGAGACGCCGCACTACCACATCGAGCGTCTGCGTCAGGACGACGAACGTCTCGACGACGCGAAGCCGAGCTTCGACCGCGCCGAGGAAATCGAAACCGTGGCGGACGACCCCTACGCTCAGAAGAGCCAGGAAGACAAGCCCGCCCGTCCGAAGCAGGTGCCCGTGATCAAGAACGTGCTGCCGCGCGATCCCGCGCCCGTGCACGTTGAAAAGAAATCCGAAGGATCGAGCGAGGCGAAGGAGTCGAAGGATGCCGGCCGCGCCGCGCAGCTGACGCCCGTTACGCCGAAGAAGGGACTTTTCGCGCGCATCGCCGCGTTCCTCTTCGGTTCGGGCGAGGATAAGCGCGAGGCCGCTCCCGCACCCGCCGCCAAGAGCGAAACGGACGCGAAGGACGAAAAGTCGGAAAAGAGCGAACGCGACGACCGTCGCGGCCGCCGCGGCCGCCGCACGAACGAACGCCGCTCGAATACGGGTCGTCGCGAACGCACGGAACGTACCGACCGACTTGAGCGCGCCGAAAAGCTGAAGGGCGACAAGACGGAGAAGGCGGAAAAGACCGAGAAGGTTGCCGATCGTGCCGAACGTACGGAACGCGACGATCGGCCCCGTCGCTCCCGTCGTCGTACGCCCGAAGAAGCCGTGAACGACGCGCTCGTCGTTGAAACGACCGAAGCGGTTGAAGTCGCCGTCGCTCCCGCTCAGCCCACCGCGCCTCTTGCTCCCGCCGCCGAGGGCGACGAAGTGCAGAAGCCCCGTCGCAGCCGCCGTCGTCGCCGTCCGAGCGCCGAAGGCGAAGCCCTTCAGGGCGCCGACGAGGTGAAGAACGAAACGATTGCGGCCGATTGCGAAGAAGGCGAGAAGACCGAAAAGGTCGAGAAGGCCGCCGACGTTGTGACCGAAGCACCGGTCGAAGCGCTCGAAGCCGATGCCGCCTCCGAAGCCGAGAAGGCCGAAAAGGCTGAAAAGGCCGACTCGGGCGAAAAGGCTTCCGAAGCCGACGAAGGCGAAGGACGTTCGCGCCGCCGTCGTCGTCCCCGTCGCCGCACCCGTGCGGCGGCCGAAGATGGTACCGAGGAAGGCGTGAAGGCGGATGAAGTCAAGGCCGAGGCGAAGAGTGTCGGCGACCTCCCCGTCGAAGGGCTCCTCCACCCCGAAACCGTGGTCCCCGCGCCGCACGTTCCGGAAGTGCCCGTGCAGCCCGCGACGAACAGTTTCGTCACCGAAGTCACCGAACTCGTGCAGATCGAGACGAAGAAGTCCGCCGTGACGCAGGCCGTCGAACACGCGCTCGAGGAAGAGACCCAGCCTCGTCCGAAGCGTCGTCGTCAGGCGCCGCGCCGCGAAGAGGAGACGCTCGTTCAGATCGAAACGAAGAAGGTCGAGGCGGCCGAACCCGCTCCCGTTGTGACGGAAACGGCGGAAGCGCCCGCCGCGGTTGAGGGCGTCGAGACCGTCGTTGCGGTCGAAGCGGTTGAGTCGGTCGAATCGACGGAAACGGCTGAAACGGCTGAAACGGTTGAAACCGTCGAAGTCGAGAAAGTCGTTGAAACCGTCGAAGCGCCGAAGGCCGCCAAGCCCGCGAAGGTCGCCGACGTGGCCGAAGGGCTCGAAGCGAATCTCGAGCGCGCCGGTCTCGTTCAGGTCCACACGAATCCCGAGCACGTCACTTTCAAGGGCTACGACGTCGTTCGCCAGCCCGGTCGTGCGGTGGAAAAGCGTGCCGACGAAGCCGCGGAAGGCCCGCTCGAGCAGGTGCACACCCGTCCCGAGCTCTGCCGCCCGGTCGTCTACGAAGCGGTCCGCTATCCCGGCCGCCCGAAGGCGACGGTCGTCGTGACGGAAGAGGGGCCGCTCGTCCAGGTCCACACGACGAAGAAGGACTGAGGCGCCGCGAAAGGGCAAGCGGTCCGAAGCGCCTGAAGAGGCGCTTCGGGTACCGCCGGTCTCCCTGAGAGATCTTCCTCAAAAAAAGTCCGCATCGGGAACGGTGCGGACTTTTTCTTCGTCTTTTTTTAGCGACAAAATTTGCGAATTTCTTGAATAAAGGTCGAATTTTCGGGAGGTATGGGGAGTTTGACGTAGGAAAACGGTGTGAGTCGTTCCGCTTAGAGGGATTGCGGCAGATGAAGCGTTGCGCAAAGCGCATCCCTTTTCTCGGTCCGTTAGGCGGTTTCTCTCAGGAAGCGCGCGAGCGCTCCCGCTACGCTCGAACGATGGAGTCCCCCGCCGCGGTTCACCGAAGGCGGAACCCGACGAGGTTCGCACGGGGACGCTTCGCCAACCCTCTATCGACGGGCGCGGGCGGAAAGACCGGTACGACGTTGTACGGCCGGGCAGGACGCCGCGCGTACAGGCATGTTCGACAACATGTTTTTCTATCTCTTCCTCTGCCTCCTCTTTTTCGGGATCGGGGACTTCCTCGGCACGCTCACGAAAGCGAAACTCTCCGCGGTCTTCGTGAGTCTTCTCCTCTTTTTGGTGGGCTTCATGAGCGGTCTCATTCCGGCCGACATCGTGAAGGCCGCGGGCCTTGCGGAAATCGGCAAGTGGTCCGTGCTCTTCATCGTTTTCTCGATGGGGACGACCATCAATCTCAAGGAGCTCGTCAACGAGTGGCGCACGCTTGTGACGGCCGTTCTTTCCATGATCTTCGTCATGCTCTCCGCCTGCGTCATGATTCCGCTGGTCGGTACGAGCGAAACGATCGTGAGCATCCCGATCATCAACGGCGGGATCGTTGCGACTCAGATCATGACGAGTGCCGCCATGGAACAGGGTCTCACGATGGCGGCCGCTCTCGGCACGATCGTCTACGCCGTGCAGAAGTTCTTCGGGACGCCTTTTGCCTCGACCTTCGGTCTGCGCGAAGCGCGTGCGATCGTGGAAGAGTACCGTCGCACGGGCGTGAAGCCCGTCGTGCCGGGTGCGGCGCCCGAAGGCGAAGCGAAGCCCACGTTCTTCGAGACGCATAAGAAGTACTACGGGAATTTCACGTCGCTTGCGATCACCGCCTTCTTTGCCTGGGTGTCGTTCGTGCTCGGGAAGTGGACGGGGCTTTCGGCCACGATTTGGGCGCTTCTGCTCGGTACGGCCGTCTCCTGCACGGGGATGCTTCCGAAGAACATCCTCAAGCACGCCAACTCGGCGGGGATTTTCAACGTCGCGGTCTTCGCGACCATCATTCCCTCGCTTGCCCAGATCGAGCTCGGCGACCTCGGCGCGCTCGGCGTGAAGACGGTCATCTTGTTCGTGATCACGTTTGCGGTGCTTTATCTCTTCTTCTACATCCTTCCCTTCTGGAAGATCCTGGGGTCCCGCAACCTCGCGATGGGTGTCTCCGCGGGGCAGCTCCTCGGCTTCCCCGCCACGTACCTGATCGTCAACGAAGTGGCTCAGGCCGTGGCCGAAAACGAAACGGAACGCCAGATCATCACCGATCGCCTGATGCCCAAGTACCTCGTGTCGGGCTTTGCCACCGTAACGTCGCTCTCGGTGGTGGCGGCCGGGTTCTTTGAAAAGCTCCTCTGACGGAGCGTACCGCCTCTCGTCTCTTTGTTCCTTGACCCTGCGCGCCCGGATTGAAACGCCCCGGGCGTGCTTCGGATCTTCTACGACTCCAAAGGAAATCCGTCATGTACGAATTCGATGCTCAGGACTATCCGTATCCCTCAAAGCGCCACGTCGTCTATGCGAAAAACGGCATGGTCTGTGCCGGCAACCCGACGGCCACGGCCGCGGGCCTTCAAACGCTCTTGAAGGGCGGCAACGCCATTGACGCGGCCGTTACGGTCGCAACGACTCTTCCCGTCGTCGAGCCGACGGGCAACGGCCTCGGCTCCGACTGCTTTGCGATCATCTGGTACAAGGGGAAACTCTACGGGATCAACGGTTCGGGCCCGGCACCCCTTGCCAACTCGGTGGCGGCCTTGAAGGCGCGCGGCTTCGAGAAGATCCCCTCCTACGGGGTCGAGCCCGTGAACGTTCCGGGCGCCGTCGGCGGCTGGATGGCGATGCACGAACGCTTCGGTTCGATGGATCTCGACGAGGTCATGAAGCCCGCGATTTTCTACGCGGAAAACGGCTTCCCCGTCTCTCCCAACATCTCCCGCCTCTGGGAAGAAGCTTTCGGCATCTATTCGAAGTACAAAGATCGTCCGGAATTCGCCCCCTGGTTCGAAACCTTCGCGCCCAAGAACACGTGGTTGCGCCCGGGTGAAATGTTCGCGAACCCCGACATGGCGAAGTCCCTGCGACTCATCGCGAAAACGCACGGGGAGGCCTTCTACAAGGGCGAACTCGCCGAACGCACGCACGACTTCTTCAAAAAGCACAACGGCTTTCTGACGGGCGAGGACCTTGCGGCCTACGCGCCCGAGTGGGTCGACCCGATTTCGGTCGACTACCACGGCTATGACATTTGGGAGCTTCCCCCCAACGGTCACGGGATCACGGTCCTCATGGCGCTTCAGATCCTGAAGGGATTCGAATTGGGCGAACGCGACTCCGCCGATACGATGCACAAGCAGATCGAAGCGATGAAGCTCGCGATGACGGACACGGCCGCCCACGTGGCCGAGCCCTCCTACATGCGCGTGACGGTCGACGAGCTCTTGTCGGAGCGCTACGCCGCGGAGCGTCGTGCTCTGATCGGCGAAGAAGCGATCCTTCCGACGGCGGGCGATCCCCGCTATCACTCGACCGTCTACTTCTGTTGCGCGGACGCCGAAGGCAATATGGTCTCGATGATTCAGTCGAACTTCCGCGGCTTCGGTTCGGGGATCGTCGTCCCGGGTACGTCGATTTCGCTCAACGACCGTGCGGAAAACTTCAAGTTCGACGAAAACCACCCGAACGCGCTCTTGGGCGGGAAGCGCCCCTATCACACGATCATTCCGGGCTTCATCACGCAAAAGGGCGAAGCGGTCGGTCCCTTCGGCATCATGGGCGGCTTCATGCAGCCGCAGGCCCACGTGCAGGTCGTGCAGAACATGATCGACTGGCACCTCAATCCGCAGCAGGCGCTCGACGCCCCGCGCTGGCAGTGGATCGGCGGCAAGAACGTCGAAGTCGAGCAGGAAACGCCCAACCACATCATTCGCCTGTTGCAGCGGCGCGGTCACAACATCATCGTGCAGCCCGACCCCTACCACATGGGCCGCGGCCAGATGATTCTGCGCGACAAGTCGGGCGTGCTCGTGGGCGGCACGGAGAAGCGTACCGACGGTCAGATCGCCTCGTACTGACGGCGCGCCTCTCTCTCCGATTTTCCAACGCCTTTTGAAGTCGGGCGCCTTTCCCGGAAACGGGAAGGGCGCCCGTTGTCTGTTGGGGCTTGTGTCGAAGTTTTCGAATTCGGTCGAATCGGCGCGTCCGACGTCTCACGTGCGCTCAAGCATCGGCTGCGGAGAATTCGTCGCGCAGCGCTTCGAGAAACGCCGCTTCGACGGCGTTTTGCCGACGGCCGTTGGGCCAAACGAGGAGGGCGTCGGTGAGAAGTTCGGGCTCAAGCGCGACGAACCGAACATCGTCCGAGGCGTCGAGCAACCCCGGCACGTCGAGCCCGAGCACGACCGCACCCGTGCGTGCGAGGCGCCGTGCGTTGTTGATGAGGTTGTAGGTTCCGCAGATCCGAAGTTCGTCGAAGGGGAAACCCAGCCAACCCGCCAGGCGGTTGGCGATGAGGGGATGGCGCGGTACGTACAAGGGGAGGCGCCGAAAGGCATCGGGCGCCACTCCCGTCGGGAAGGTGCGCTCGAGCGTGTCGCTCATCCACAGGCCCCAGCGGGCCCGGGCACGGAGTTCCGCGTAGTCGAGTCCGTTCAAATCGACGGGGGCGTTCACGAGCGCGAACTGTGCGGCCCCCGAGCGCAGATCGACGAGCGCCCGCTCGCCGTTCGTGCTTTCAACGTGCACGCGCACGTTCGGGTGGGCGCTGCGCAGTCGTGCAAGTGCCCGAGCCACCTCGTCGAAGGCGGGCACTTCCGCGGCATCGATCGTGAGGTCGCCCGTCAGATCGTCGCCCGCTTTCATGGTGCGCTTCGTCTCTTCGACGAGATTCAGAATGGCCTGGGCTTGATGCAGAAGTTGCATGCCCTTTTCGGTGAGCTCCAGCCCGCGTCCCGTTCGCACGAAGAGTTGCGTGCCGAATTCGTTCTCCAATTCGGCGATGCGCCGCGAGAGCGTCGGTTGGGTGAGAAAAACGCGCTCGGCCGCGGCGGTAAGGTTGAGCGTGCGTGCGGCTTCGACGAAGCAGCGCAGGGCGATGAGGTTCATGGGGGGGGGGATGTCGTTCGAGGAAATGCGGTCGGAGAGAAGCCATACGGATTTTGCATGGTTCCCCATGATGATAAATCATTGGCGCTTCGCGCTTTGCGAGGCGTACATTGACCGTGAGCCTAAGCTTTTCAGGTCCTTTTTCGGTTCGCTTTTTCCTCGATTCTTCTCTCCCTTCTTCGTCCTCGTTATCCGCGTTTCCCGGGAGGCGTCCCCATGTCACCTGCTTTCTCTCAGTTGAATCTCTCGAACGCTTCGCTCGTGCGACGGCGTCTCCTCGCAACGGCGTTCGCACTGCCTCTCTTCTGCGCTTTCCGTCCCGTCCGGGCCGCCGGACCCCGACGCACGCTCGTCGTTTGCCATTCGCGCACGGGCACGACGGAAGCTCTCGCGCGTGCCGCAGCCGAAGCGCTCGGCGCAGACTTTCGCACGATCGAGCCGCTTGAGCCCTATGCAGCGGAGTATGCCGACATGACGGCCCTCGCGCGCGAAGAAAAACGCATGGGTGCCCGGCGCGAACTCAAGGGGCCCCTGCCCGATGCGAGCGGGTACGACCTCGTCGTCGTCGCTTCGCCCGTGTGGTGGGGAGGACTTTCGACGCCCGTGAGCACGTACCTAGCCGACGAAGCGCGTGCCGGGCACCTCAAAGGCAAACTCGTCGCCACGCTCCATACGTCGGGCAGTTCCGGTCCGGATGCCGCCCGTGCCGAAGCCGAACGACTCGTTCCCGACGCCCGGTTCGTCGGGGAACCCTTCATCGCCTCGGGTTCTCGGGCGCGCACTCGTACGGACGAGGCACAAGCGTGGGCCCGCCAACTTCTAGAGGAGGCTTTATGAGTTTTCGATGGACGCGACGCCGTTTCACGGCTGCCGTCGGTACGGCACTCATTCTGCCCGCGGGCGTTCCCGCATTCGCGGCCGGCGAAAAGCCCGTCGTCCTCCATGCGCCGGAAGCTTCGGCGCCGGCGCTTATCGAACTATGCCGCGCCCTGCAACCTGAGGGACTTCCTGCGAACCCACGCGTCGGGATCAAGATCCACGGGGGCGAAGCGCGAGTCAACTATCCCCTCTTTGCCGCGCTGCGCGACGCGTACCCCGGAGCCGCTTTCGTCGAAACCAATTGGGCGAGCGACTTCGGCGGCAGCCGCCGACACACGCGCACCCACATTGAAGAAATCCGCAGCCAGGGTGTTACGGGGCCGATCGATGTCCTCGATCGTGAGGAGCGCGACGAGGACTACGTCACGGTGCCCGTGCGCAACGGGATCGAACTCTCCGAAATTGAAACGACGCGGGCGTCCCTGGAAGCCTACGACTTCCTCATCGACCTCACGAACTTCAAAGTGCCGAGCTTTGCAGGCTATACGGGCGCCGTCAAGAATACGGGGATCGGCTTTGCGAGTCCGCGTGCGAAAAGTCTCGTGCACGGCCCCGACTACGCGAAAAGCGAAGGTTTTTTCCGTCGCCTCGTCGACTCGACCCGCGGGATTGCCGAAGCGTTGGGCGAGCGGATGATTCACGTCAACATCGTGACGGACCTCAAGCCCGTCGAGGTTGCCGGGATTGAGACGCGCACGGGTATCTTCGGGATTTTCGCCTCGAAGGATCCCTTTGCGGTCGACCAAGCCGTGGTCGATGCGGCCTACGGTCGGGAAAACCGCGCGAGGCTTGCGGCCCTGCCGGTCGAGAGGAAGATCGAAAGCGGCGTTCTGCAGCTCGATCTCTTCGCGTCCTACGACGCCCCCGAGCGCGACGTTCGGATTGAAACACCCGATATTGCTTGAAGGAGGTTGCCGTGAAAGCTTTGCCCGTCGCTACGCTTACTGCCGCACGCCGTTCGTTGGCCGTGCTTTCTTTTCTCTCTATTTCCGCTTTTTCTTTCTTTCCGGAGCTTGCCGTGTCACAAACCGTTTATCTCGTGACGCCCGAAGGACGTCATGCCGTGGAACTTCTTTCCAACACCGCCGCGCGCCGTCTGACGGAACGCATGCCGCTTGAAGTCACCTTCGAAGACTACGGCTCGACGGAACGCATTGCCTACCTCAAGGGGAAGCTCGACATTTCGGGCGCGCCCGACTCCTGCACGCCCGTCGCGGGCGACATCGCCTACTACGCGCCCTGGGGGAATCTCGCCGTGTTCGTGAAGCCCTTCCGCCACTCGGAAGGCCTCGTTCCCCTCGGAAAGCTTTCCCCGGAAGCGCTCGAAGCCGTGAAGCGTTCGGGCGATACCGTCCTTCGCTTCGAAGTCGCCGAATGATGCGGCCCCCGACCGCGTACCGTCTTCTCGGAGGTTCTCATGCAACGACGTACGCTTTTTCTGACCGCACTCGTCGCGGCGCTCCCCGGACTCGAGGGAGCGACCGCCGCACAACTCCCTGATTCTACGAATACCAACACCATGCCCGCTGCCACTACTCAACCCGAACTTTCCACGGACGCTTTCTCCACGCTCGAACGCATGACGAAGCGCGACCTCGCCAAGGCGCTGACGGCGATCGACCTCGGCACGGCGCGTCTTGTGGCCGTCTCCGCCCTGACCGCAATCGGCGACGAAATCGCCCTCGAGCACGTTCTGGAAACGGCTCTGGCCGAAGGAGTCGAAGCCGACCGACTTCACGAAGCGATGATGCAGGCGATGCCCTATTCGGGCATCCCGAGCACGCTTCGCGCCGAACGGGTGCTTGCTCGCGTACTTGAAGCGCGCGGCCTCGCCTTCCCGAAGGCGGGGCGCGGCCCTTCGGACGAAACGCGTTTTGAAGAAGGCCTTCGCATCCAGAAGGGGATCTTCGGCGACGCGATCGACACCATGCATAAAAACGCCAAGGCCGACGAGCGCCACCTCATGGTGAATCTCCTCACGGAATTCTGCTTCGGCGACGGCTATGCGCGCGGCGTGCTCGACACCCCCGTGCGCGAACTCCTCACTTTCGCGACCATCGCCGCGATGGGCGGGTGCGAACCGCAGGTGAAGGCCCACGCGGGCGGCAACCTTTTGGTGGGCAACACCCGCGCGATGCTCCTCGACACGCTCGTCGTGCTCGTGCCTTACATCGGTTTCCCGAAGACGCTCAACGCGCTTTCGATGGTGAACGAAGTGTCGAAGAGCTGAGCGCCCCCGACCGGGGGAAACGAACAAATCGAAAAAGGGCTGCCTCCCGAGGGGGCAACCCTTTTGACGTTGGGTTGGTGTCGGTCGGAGCCTTTTGCGCTCCCTCAACCTCCGGCGCGCTCAGTTGGCCGCGGCATTCGCGGAGTCGAGCTCGGCAAAGCGCATTCGGTCGCGCTCGGCGTCGTCGGTTCGGGCGACGTCTCCGGCGAGGGCGGGCTTTTCGCGATCGTTCGCACGGGTGTTCCGCGCATGGATCTTCGCGGCCTCATTCGCATAGGCCGCGGCGGCTTCGCCCGCGGTGCGTCCGAAGACGATCGCGTCGGTCAAGGCCGTATCTTCGAGGCGCGAGGCGCCGTGTACGCCCCCCGTCACTTCGCCCGCCGCAAAGAGCCCCGGAATCGGCTCTCCGTGCCGATCGAGCACGCGAGTCTTCGTATCGATGACAACGCCTCCGGTCGTGCCGTGCAGGGCTGGGCGAACGCGAACCGCATAAAGGGGAAAATCCGAAAGGTCGGAAAGCATCGTCGGACGCCGGAAGTCTTCGTCCGCGCCCTTGCGGACGAATTCGCGATATCGAACGAGCGTCTGCGCCACGGCGTACGGGTCGGCGTACATGACGGCCGCCAGCTGCACTTCGGAGTGTGCCGGGTAGACGAGCCCTTCGGAAATAAGTTGTTGGATGACGGGGACGTGTTGAACCGTTTGACGGTCGACGACGAGCCAGGCGTAGTTGCCGTTTTCGCGAATGGCTTCCGAAACGTCGGCGCTCGGCGCAAGTTCGTTCACGAAACGCCGCCCTTCGGAATTGAGGAGGATCGCCCCGTCCGCGCGCAGCGACTCGGGAAGGATCGCGCCCGAAAGCGGCACGGCGGTCGGGTGGTAGAGAACGTCCTCAAGGCACGTGAACGCGGCGTCCACGCGGTCGGCAAGCTTCAGACCGTCACCCGTCGACCCCGGCGAATTGGAGGAGAGCTCGCGGGCGGCGGCGGGTGAAAAACGCGAAAGGAGCTGTTGGCTTCCCGCGTAGCCGCCCGTGGCGAGCACCACGGCATTCGCTTTCACGACGAAGCGGTGGCCGTTGGCGGTTTCGGCGAGAACGCCGGAGACGCGCCGGCCCTCAAGGACGAGGTCTTCGGCCCGGGTGAAGGTGAGAACGGGGATGTTGAGCGTTTCCGTGCGACGCAAAAGGATCCCCGCGATTTCGGAGCCCACCGTTTCGCAACCCGTCGGTCGAAAGAGGCGGTATTCCTTCGTGCCCGGTACTTCGCGCACGTTGTCGAGATCCGCGCCGAGTCCCATCAGCCAGTCGAGCGCTTCGCCCGAGTGCGCGACCATGTGCCGCACGAGCTTCGGGTCGGCTTTGCCGTGCCCTGCTTTGAGCACGTCCTGTTCGAACGTTTCGGAGGAGGCGTGAATATTGTGCTCGGTCTGGTATTTCGAACCCGTCGCCGTGATGTGACCCGTGGCCAGCAACGTGTTGCCGCCCGCGCGGGGCATCTTCTCCAGAACGAGAACGCTCGCCCCTTTTTCGCGCGCGACGATCGCGGCGCTCATGCCGGCGCCCCCCGCCCCCACCACGAGCACGTCGCAACGGTAGGCGGGATCCGTCGGATCGACCGTTGGCTGTGCGAGAGCACTTGTTGCACCGAGCCCGACCAAAACACTCGCCGCGCTCAATACGCCCAACGTACCGAGAAGCGTCCCGACCGTACGGGCGGAGGTGAGGGCGACGGTCTGAAACGCGGCGGAAATCGTGGTTCGCATCGTGGTCAACGCAAAAGAAAAAGGGATCGAAGGGTATTCCCGAGGCCGGGGAGGGCGGACAAACACCATGCTCCCGATGACTAAAGGAAAACCCTGATATGTCCAAGGATAGCAAAAACAATCGCGAAAATCAGCCTCGGATTGGTCTTCCTTACTTTGTAAACAGACTGAGAGCCCTTGAAAACGAGAACGATTCTCCGCACGGAAAGGGAGAGCTTTGAAACGCACGGCGAGGCTCCCCGAAACCCCTGCAAACGCGCGGTCTCTCACGAGGCAGAGAAAAACGGTCGGAACATACAAATAATTAGTTATTTTCTATTTTCCCGATAGAAAGGTAAAAGCCCCTTTCCTCAAGGACGATCGGGGAGTAGGGAAAACCGAAGCGTTATCCCTAAAGGGGATAACGAAGGCCTCAACCTCTTCGGGAACTCTCTTCATTAACGGTCGCAGGATGTACCTATGTTTAGGTATAAGGCTAACCCGAACGACGCGTTTGGCACGCGAAGAAATTCTCCCAACGGCGGACGGCTTCTCCTACCAACGACGGCTTTCGGCCGCGGCGCAAAACATCGACACTGCGTGCGTGAAAGGTGAAAGGCGTGTTTCGTTCCCCGTTATCGGATGCTCGAAAGGCTTTTCCCCCTGCACACGTTATGACCCACGCACAGCTGGCGCCGCATGCTTGATAAGAACGGAGCGCCGCGTGCACCCCGACACGATTTAGGAGGTCCCATGGACGTATCACGCAGAAGTTTCCTGAAGCGTGGCCTTCTTCTCGGCACGACGCCTGCCGCCGCCGGCATCGCCGCTGCGGCCCGAGCCGCCTCGCCCGCCTCTCCCAAGGCGCCTTACAAGCTTCAGAACGTCACCGAAACGACGAACATCTGTTGCTACTGCTCCGGCGGTTGCGGCACGATCTGCTCGACCCGCAACGGCGAACTCATCAACCTCGAAGGCGATCCGGATCATCCGGTCAACCTCGGCGGTCTCTGCCCGAAGGGCGCGGCCATGTGGGGTCTTCGCAACGTCGTGACGAAGGATCGCAAATCGCAGCTCCACCCCGACCGCGTGCTCCATCCGATGGTGCGCCGTCCGGGCTCGAAGACCTGGGAAAAGGTTTCCTGGGAAGAAGCCATCGACGCCATCGCCAAGCGCGTGAAGAAGACCCGCGACGAAACCTTCGTTGAAAAGGAAGGCGACGTTACGGTGAACCGTTGCGACGGCATCGCCTCGTTCGGCGCCGCCCAGCTCAACAACGAAGAAGGCTGGCTCGTTCAGAAGTTCGCCCGCTCGCTCGGCGTCGTCGCCATCGACAACCAGACGCGCGTGTGCCACTCCTCGACCGTCTCGGGTCTCGCCCCCTCGTTCGGCCGCGGCTCGATGACTTCGCACTGGTGCGACTTCCAGAACTCCGACGTCATCATGTCGATCGGCTCGAACAACGTGGAAAACCATCCGCTTTCCTCGCGTTGGGTCGAGCGCGCTCAGGACCGCGGCGCCACGTGGATCGTGGTCGACCCGCGCTACACGCGTTCCGCCGCCAATGCGGACATCTACGCACGCATCCGTCCGGGTACCGACATCGCCTTCTACGGCGGTCTCATCAACTACATCCTCTCGAAGGATCTCTGGCAGCACGAGTACGTTCTCAATTACACGAACGCCGCCTGCATCCTGCGCTCCGACTACAAGTTCGACGAATCGACGGGTCTCTTCTCCGGTTGGGATCCCGAAACGAAGACCTACTCGGATGAAACGTGGGGCTACGACGTCGACCACAAGGAAGTGTGGGATACGTCCGAAACGGGCGACTACGCCTGGGTGAACGCTCCGGGCACGCCGAAGTTCGAAACGCCGCATCTCAAGGTTCTGAAGCGCGATGAAACGCTCTCGAACCCGATGTGCGTTCTCAACGTCCTCAAGCGCCACTATGCCCGCTACACGCCCGAGATGGTTTCTCAGGTGACGGGTATGGATCCGGAAGTGATGCAGAAGGTCTGGGAGGTCTATGCCTCGACGGGCAAGCCCGACAAGGCGGGCTCGATCCTCTACGCTCTCGGCCAGACGCAGCATACCTACGGTTCGCAGAACTGCCGTGCCATGTGCATGGTGCAGCTCCTTCTCGGCAACGTCGGCGTCGCGGGCGGCGGCATCAATGCGCTTCGCGGTGAACCGAACGTTCAGGGTTCGACCGACGTCGGCGCGAGCGTGCCGGATGCTCCGGGCTACCTCAAGTGGCCGCAGGGTCGCATCCACAAGACGTTGGCCGACTACCTCGCGACGGAAACGTACGCCGCTGGCTACTACGCGAACAAGCCCAAGTTCTGGGTCTCCGCCCTTCGCGAATGGTTCGGTGAAAACGCGACGGTTGAAAACGACTACTGCTACGACCTGCTTCCGAAGATCAGCCCGAAGCTCGACTACGGTGCCTACTCCACGATGATGACCTTCAACGGCATGCGTGACGGGAAGTACAAGGGTTACTTCTGCTGGGGCATGAACCCCGCGCACTCGGCCGCGAACGGCACGCACGTGCGTCGCTCGATGGCCAAGCTCGACTGGCTCGTCGTCGCCGACTGGTTCCTGACGGAAACCGCGCTCTTCTGGAATGCTCCGGACATGAAGCCCGAAGAAATCCAGACGGAAGTGTGGTTCCTGCCGGCTGCCCTCATTTACGAAAAGACGGGCTCGATCAACAATTCCGGCCGCTGGATCCAGTGGCGTGAAAAGGCGATCGAACCTCCGGGAGAATGCAAGTCCGACTTCGAAATGCTTTCGATGCTCTTCGAGCGCATCCAGGCCCTCTACAAGGCCGAAGGCGGTGCCTGCCCGGATCAGGTTTTGAAGACGCAGTTCTCCTACAAGATCGACGGCAAGTACGACATCCGCGCGCTTTGCTGGGCTCTGAACGGCTACACCGTGGCCGACGGCAAGCTCCTCAAGGGCTACGCCGACCTGAAGGCCGACGGCTCGACCGCTTGCGGCATCTGGATTTTCTCCGGCTACTACAACAACGAAGCCGACAAGATGGATCCGATGAAGCAGCCGATGACCCGTCGTTCGAAGGAAGACCCCACGGGGCTCGGCCTCTACCCGAACTGGTCGTTTGCCTGGCCTGCGAACCGCCGCATTCTGTACAACCGCGCGTCCGCCGACCCGCAGGGCAAGCCCTGGAATCCCAACCGCGTCCTCGTCGAATGGAAGGACGGCAAGTGGATCCAGAACGACGTGGGCGACTTCGTCACGGCGAAGGCTCCGGACAACAACGCCTTCTTCATGACCTGGGAACAGAACGCCCGTCTCTTCGCGTACTCGATGGCCGACGGTCCCTTGCCCGAACACTTCGAACCCTGGGAATCCCCCGCGGAGAACAAGTTCAACGGCGCCGGTCAGAACCCGATGGCCCGCTTCACGGACGACTCGTCCGTCAAGCGCGGTTCGGCGAAGGACTTCCCGTATGTCGTCACGACGTACTCGGTTACCGAACACTGGCAGACGGGCACCCAGACCCGTAACATCCCGTGGCTCAACGAACTGATCCCCTGCAACTTCATCGAGATCTCCGAAGAGCTCGCGAAGGAAAAGGGCATCAAGTCGGGCGACACGGTCCGCGTCTGGAACAACCGCGGCTCCGTCAAGGTGAAGGCGATGGTCACGATCCGCATGAAGCCCATGACGATCAACGGCCGGGTCACGCACGTCGTCGGCATGCCGCACCACTTCTCGTGGGCGACGAAGTTTGCTACCGGCGACAACGTGAACGACCTTTCGCCCAACGTCGGCGACCCCAATTCCTACATCCCGGAATACAAGGCCTTCCTCGTCAACCTTGAAAAGGCCGCGTAAGGGCTAGGAGAACAACATGCCTGAAAAGAACAAAGAAGTAGCGATCCTCTTCGACTCCTCGCACTGCACGGGTTGCAAGGGCTGCCAGGTGGCGTGCAAGCAGTGGAACATGCTGCCCTCGAAGATGGGCTTGAACGATAACGAGTTCACCGGTTCTCTCCAGGGGCCGGGCGACCTCGGCGGCGACACCCGCCTCGTCATGACCTTTGACGAGAAGCCTTCCGACAACAAGCTTCAACCCATTCACTGGGCGATCGGCCGTCGTTCGTGCTTCCACTGCACGGACGCGGGCTGCGTGGCGATCTGCTCGTCGGGTGCTCTGAAGAAGAACGACAACGGCGTCGTCTCGTTCGATACGGAAAAGTGCAACGGTTGCACGTACTGCCAGAGCGCCTGTCCGTTCGACGTGCCGCGTTTCCGCGACACGGACGGCAAGATCGACAAGTGCACGCTCTGCCTCGACCGACTCGAAGAAGGCCAGATCCCGGCTTGCGTCAAGACCTGCCAGCCCGAAGCCCTCAAATTCGGTCCGCGCGAAGAGATGCTCGAAATCGGTCGCAAGCGCGTCGAATTCCTGAAGGCGAAGGGCTTCGACAAAGCCGAGCTCTACGGTGAAAAGGAAATGGGCGGTCTGCACGTCCTGCACGTCCTCAAGTTCGGTCACGAAGCCTACGGGCTCCCGACCGATCCGAAGCCCAACTCCATGATCGGCGTCATGCAGGCGATGAAGCCCGTCACCGCCGTCGGTACGGCTGCGGTCGTCGCCGGTCTTGCCGTGTCGTTCCTCGCCGCGATGGGCTACCGTCGTCAGGAAGTCTCGATCGAAGAGGCCAAGAAGAGCTGGACGCCCGAACAGCGTGCCAAGGCCGACCGCGAAGTCGCGGAGCTCCTCAAGAAGGAAGCCGCGTCGAAGTCGACGGGCACGAACGCCCAGTAAGGAGGTATTTATGACTCGTCGTTACATTCAGCGTCATTCGCTCCTGACGCGCGTCACCCACGGGGTTGCCGCCATTTCGTGCATCCTCCTGGCACTTACGGGCCTGTTCGTGTTCTGGCCGGAACTCGGCGGCAGCATCATGGGGGGTGATTTCACCCGAGCGATGCGCGAGCTTCACCGCTGGATCGCCATCCCGTTCATCCTGGTGCCGCTCTTTGCCGTTCTGAAGTCTCCCAAGGGGTTCGTCCACCTCTTCAAGGAAGACGTCTTCGGCAAGTGGGACAAGGACGACTTCGAATGGGCCATGAAGTTCCCGTTTTATCTCTTTGCTCCGGGTAAGGTACACATGCCTCCGCAGCACCACGTGAAGTCCGCGCAGCGTCTCGCCGACGGCGCGCTCCTCATCCTCGGGATCTTCATGGCGATCTCGGGTCTGGTGCTCTGGCTCAACACCGGCATGTTCGGTCTCACGGTGAAGTTCGAAGCGGGCACGCTCCTCTTCTGGCACCTCGTGCACTCGGTCTGCTTCTTCCTCACGGTCTTCATCGGCATTGCGCACATCTACCTCGGCGCGGGTATCTTCCAGCCCTACCGCGGCACGATCCGCATCATGTTCGGCGACGGCAAGGTGAGCGAATCGGATGCGGCCTACCATTGGGGCTACTGGGCGAACGAAGAACTCGCCCTCGGCAAGAACGTTACGGTGGAAAAAGACGGTTCCAAGAAGTAACGTAAAACCGATCGGGGACGGCTCTTCGCCGTCCCCTCAAAAGGCGCCGGGCCCGGAAGTTTCCGGGCCCTTCGTCGGAATGAGGACGGCGTTTTGCGCGCAGAGAGCGCTTTTCTTCGTTCTCATTCCCGCGAAAGCCAAGCGGTCTCAAGCGTTTCCCATACCTTTCCGGGTCCCCGGGAGGTGCTTCCCTTTCGGGGGAGGCGTCGGGTCGGGGAACGCGGAGACGACCCGCCCCGAAAGGCGGGAATATGCGGCAGAATGAGCGGATACCCGTCGGGCGCCCGGTTTCACGCCGTTTTTCCCGACCGACACTCATTCGCAGAAGAAGGAATACCACCCATGCTCAACCGCAAGACGATTGAACGCGCGCTCGCGCAGTATGCGGATCACCGCGACGCCGACGTCGCCCGACGCCTCGCCCTCTACGGCCCCATGCTCCTTGCGGCCGCCGACGTGAAGAAAAAGGCCGTTGTGTCGGCCGAGCTGCCCGAGAGCAAGGAGCTCGCGAAGTATCTTCTCGCCTCGACCGCGCCGCTCCTCTCGACGGGCGCGCTCACACTCGACCGTGCTTCGATGGAAGCGGGCGTGAAAGAAATCCTCGCGGCGCTCGTCGAAGGGCTCAAGCCCGAAGCCGACGTGCTCGCTCTTATCAACGGTCTCGACTGGTCGAATTACCTCACGGACGACATGCTCAAGATCGCCTCGACGGACCCCGTCGCGTGGCTTGAGCGCGTGTGTGAATCGGCCTTCGATCTCGGCGAAGCTCACGGTCTGCTCGTCGACATGGTGATCCTCCCCGTGCTCGGCTACGCGCTGCGCGCCCATCTCGACCGCTTTGCGACGGAAGCCTCGAGCGCGCTCGAGCGCCTCGACGACCCCGTCACCTCGCACGAACGTCGTACGAGTTGCCCCGTGTGCGGTGCGCCCGCCACGTTTTCGGCGGTTGTTCCGACGGCGCGCTCCGGCAACGTCAAGAAGCTCTTCTGCGAGTGTTGCGGTGCTTCGTGGAAGTTCGAACGCATCCGTTGTGCCGTTTGCGGCGACGAAGCGGTCTCGGACCTTGAGTACGTCCACGACGAAGGCGACACGGCGCACCGTCTGCACGTCTGCCGCGGTTGCGGCGAAGCGACGCCCACCCTCTTTGCGCCGGGCGACGAAGAAACCTTCTCGGCCGACGTCGAATCGATCGTGATGACGGGGCTTGAGACGGCGTACGAAGAAAGCCGCTCCGCCGGCGAGAAGGACGCCTGATTTTCGTCTTCGGAGAGTTCGCGTCAATCCCCCCTGCCTGAAGGCAGAGGCTTGAAGAAGCCTGATTGATCGGCCTCAGTGATCCGAAAGGAGAACTGTGTTGCAGTTAGGTTACAAGACCCGCCCCGGGGTGCTTCCTCAGCTCCGGGCTCCGGAAACGGCAGAAGCAGACAAGATTTGGGTATTCACGAAACGGTCTGCCGTTGCAATGCCGGCATGGTAAAGGCCGTCGTCCCTGCGGGGAAGAAGGCCGGAACCTGCGGGGGCCGTGTGGCTGTCCGTGCGTCGGTCAGCTTCGATATTCGGACGCCCAAGGGCGCAAGGTATCGGTTGGTGTCATTGCCAACTGCTCTCACACAACGACGGATATGGGTATGCGTGGCTTCGCCCCGCACCCCATTCCTCCCCCGTCTGAAGACGGGGGTTTCCTGAGGTATTTCTATGACATCCTCCGACCGCACCGACTGCCTTGAAGCCGACCGCCCCGAAGGGGCGCGTGCGGTGGAGATTCTCCGCGTGCGCGATGCCGTGGAGTCCGCCACGGACTACGTCGTCGAAGAAGCTCCCGTCGCGCTCGTCTATAACGGCATCTCGCACGCCGTCATGATGACGACGCCGTCGATGCTTCGGGAGTTCGCCGTGGGCTTTTCGCTCGCGGAAGGGATCGTCGCTTCGCCCTCGGAAATCTACGAAATCGAGGTGACGGACGCCTGCGGTAACGGGAAAAACGTCGAAATGCGCGTTTCCTCCGAAGCGTTCTGGAAGCTCAAAGAACGTCGCCGTTCGATGGCGGGCCGCACGGGGTGCGGTTTGTGCGGTGTCGAAAGCCTCAAGGACGCGGTGCGTCGCGCGCCGCGTCTGCCCGTCACGCAAACCTTCGACATGGCGCACTACGATGCGGCGCTCACGTATCTCTTCGAAGCCGAACGGCTCGGGGAATTGACGGGGGCCACGCACGCCGCCGTCTGGGTGACGCCCGACGGGCGTTTTGCGGGCGGCGCCGAAGACGTGGGCCGCCACGTGGCTCTCGACAAACTTCTCGGCCTTCGTGCCCTTTCGGGCTGGACGGACGGGGCGCTCGTCATCAGCTCGCGCGCTTCCTACGAAATGGTGGAAAAGGCGGCGGTGTGCGGCGTCGAAATCCTCTTTGCGGTTTCCGCCCCGACGGCGCTTGCAGTTGATGTGGCGCGCGACGCGGGGATGACCCTTGCGGCCTTCTGTCGGCGGGGACGCGCGAACATCTACAGCCATCCCGAACGCCTCACGGGGTTCGACGCACTGGCCGGATCCGCTAGATCCGCGAAGAGCGTCTGAGCGCTGAAATTCGAAACGCCTTCCATGTCGCCCGCATCGGTCGCCTCCGTTGCGGGCGACGTCATTTCAAGCGCGCTTTCGAATCGCGCGGGCGAACCCCGCCTCCAATTGGTTTCAACCCCTGTTTTTGTGTTCCGCATCGCATTTTCTTCGGTGCGACGTGCGTGTTGACGGGGAAAACGAATAGTTGAGGAATTTGGTTGGATATATACTGCAAAAGTCATTCCGACTTTTCGGAATCCCGACCGTACTCCGCCCCTGGGGGTGCGGTCGACATCCCCACCAAAGAAGGGAATTCATCATGTCCATCGACACTCGACCCGCACTCGCGCCCGAAGCCAAGCGCGAGCAGCTGATCATGGCCGGCCTCTACCTCGCAGCCATCGTGCTCGGCGTGGTGAACGGCTTTTACGGCACGGCGTTCACGCACTCCGTCGGCGACTTCGTCTCCTCGGTTTTCATCAAACTTTTCAAGTTCATCAGCATCCCGATCATCGCGGTTTCGATCATTTCGACCCTTGCTTCGATCTCGAAGTCGAGCGAATCGGGTCGGATCTTCCGTCACACGATCTTCTATACGCTCCTGACGACGATTCTCGCCGCGCTGCTTGCCGCGGGTCTCTACCTTCTTTTCAGTCCTGCGAACGTGGCTCTTCCCGACGGTGCGACCGCGCCCGCGGCCGTGGCAGAAAAGAGCTATTTCGCATACGTGCAGTCGGTGATCCCGGACAACTTCCTCGCGCCCTTCCTCTCGGCGAACGTTCTCTCGGTGCTTCTCATCGCGGCCGCGATCGGTCTTGCAATTGCGAAGCTGCCGCGTGAGAGTCGCTCCCAGGAAGTGCTGACGGCGTTCTTCACGGCTTGCCAGGATGTGCTCTTCATCCTCGTGAAGTGGTTGATCAAGGTGCTTCCCGTCGGGATCTTCGGCTTCATCTCGGCCCTCTGCGTGGAACTTGCGAGCGGTGTGAGCATCGGCGGTCTCGGCACGTACTTCGCGACCGTGCTGACGGCGAACTTCCTGCAAATGCTTGTTGTGCTTCCGCTCGTCCTTCTCATCCGCGGCCTCAACCCCCTGCGCGTTGCCCGCGGCATGATGCCCGCGCTCCTCGTCGCCTTCTTCTCGAAGTCTTCCGCCGGAACGCTTCCCGTCACGATGGCCTGCTCCGAAGAGCGCGTGGGCGTGCGTCCGGCGGTCGCCCGCTTCGTGCTTCCCATCTGTACGACCATCAACATGAACGCCTGCGCGGCCTTCATTCTGATTACGAGCGTCTTCCTCATGCAGAATGCGGGTGCCGAAATCACCCTCGGCACGCTCGGCGTCTGGGTGTTGATCGCCACGATCGCCGCCGTCGGCAACGCGGGCGTCCCGATGGGGTGCTTCTTCCTGACGGCGAGCCTCATGGCGAGCATGAACGTTCCCATCCTGCTGATGGGCGTGATCCTTCCCGTCTATGCCGTGATCGACATGATCGAAACGATGTTGAACGTCTGGTCCGACAGTACTGTGGCCGCCATGGTCAACAAGGACCTCTACGGCGACGAAGACGAAGCGAAGAGCGAGGCCGTTTCGGCGTAATGCCAAGCTTCCCGAGTCTCCCCTGAGGCTTCGAACGGGGCGTTTTCCGATTCCCGCACGGGTTTCGGAGGCGCCCCGATTTCTTTCCGCGCACACTCCGGGGGAATGCGAGGTGCGTCGCACGAAGAGCTTCGAAGCCTTGAACGAACCGAGAAAGTGCACTGCTCCTCGGGCGTCGGGAGAACAAACGAAAAAAGGACGCTCGTTCGAGCGTCCTCTTCGGATCATTCTTCGGCCGATCCGATCCTCGGCGGACCGGATCGGCCGGACAGTCGACGAATTACTTCGCTTCCTGCGAGAGAGCCTTCTGAACCGAGAACGGCCAGGCCTGGTAGCCCGTGCAGTTCTTCAGCTGGATTTCAACGGACGGTTCCTTGGCACCCCACTTGAATTCGTTGATGAAGGGGCTCGGAGCCGAGGTGAACGCACCCGTCGAGAGGTCGAAGTTGGCACCGGCGGTCGCCGAATAGACGAAGACGGAGTCCTTGTCGGCCTGGTATTCGGTAAGCGACGTGACGGGGCTATACCATTCGTGGCCGCGTTCCTTGCCGTATTCCCAAATCTGTTCGACGGTCATCTTTTTCTGGTCGATCTTGTAGATGACCGAGCGCGAGTACTTCATTTCGGGCAGAGCGGGCTGTTCCATGCCGCGGGAGTCGCCGTTGTCGAAGGCCGAGACGTAGATGATGTCACCCTTGCTCTTTTCGTCGATCTTGAAGGCGGTGTGCTGCGTCCAGGTCCAGTCGAAGTCGCCTTCGCACTTGGAACCTTCGCACTTGATGGGATTGCCCTTCGCATCCACGGGCTTCAGGACCTTTTCGGCCCAGCCTTTCTTCCAGCCTTCGGGCGAAGAAAGGATCCACTTCACCTTCTTGTCGCGACCGATCTTGACGATGGCGGACTGATGACGCGAGGAGATGATGATGGAGTCGTCTTCGGGGTCGTAGTCGACGGAATTGACGTGTGCCCAATTGCGGCCCGGTCCCGTACCGACGATGTCGCCGAATTTGTCGGAAGCGTCGAGCTTGGCGAGGTCTTCGGAGGAGAGGGTCTTGCCGGCCTGCGAAGCGTCGATGTTGAGGCATACGGCGCCCTGGTCGAGCACCTTCATGACGTTGTCGCGGTACGGATCGAGAATTTCGGCGAGGCGGAATTCGTCGACCACGTTGCCGTTGGCGTCCACTTCGGCGATGACGTCACGCACGGTGCGAACGTTCTTGCCGTCGGCGCGCTTCCAGTTCGAGCTCGCGACGCGCAGGAAGTAGTGACCGTTCTGGGCGTCGTCCATCGAGTGCGAGAAGTCGCCGTAGCGCAGCGGCAGGCGGCGGTTGAAGACTTCGCGACCGAGGATGTCGTACTTGACGTAGCGCTGACCGAAGCCCCAGGTAAGGAGACCGTCGTTGTTCTGCTTGAAGCCCATCATGACGCCCGCGCTGTAGAGCGAGTTGAGGTCGTAGATGGGGTTGGCGAACATGTACCAGCGAACTTCGCCTTTCGTGTCGATGACGGTGTTCTGCGGCCAGAAGTTCCATTCGAGGGCGCCGCCCGTGGGGTTGTTCCAAACGGCGCGCGTGCCGATGCCGGATTTTTCGGCGAGGTTGTTGACGAAGTAGAGGCGGTCGGAGAATTCCTTGTCGACCTTCTTCACCTCGACGCCGAAGGGCATCGCGCGTTCCATCATGCTGCCCGAGGGTTCGAAGTAGACGGGGGGAGCATAGAGCTTGTATTCATCCTTAAATTTTTCGGACTTGCCCGTCGTGTCGGTGCGGGTGTATTCGACGCGAACCGTGTTGAGGTAGTCGGCATAAAGACCGAAGACGGGAATACCGCCGTGGGTGAGGAGTTGCGTGCGGGAGACCTTGTAGTCGATCGGCTGGCCGCCCTGCTTTGGAACGATGTGGACGGTGACGTCCGAGAGGGTGTAACCGCCGTCGCGGATCACGGCTGTCAGCGGAGCAATGCCGTAGGGGTTCGACATGATTTCGCCGATGTGCCCTTGGACTTCATAGTCGATCTTGGCACCCGAGGCGCCGCCGATGGCAAAAGCGGCACACGGAATCGTCGCGGCGATCGCGAGGGCGATCCACTTTTTCTGCATTTACATTTCTCCTTTGGTTGCGCGCGGCCGATAGGCCGCAACGCATCGTCCCCGAGTCTGCGGGGCGACAAGTGGTCACGCCCCGGCAGGGGCGTCGTAACGAGAAGTAGTGTCGCCTGATTGAGGCGCGACGCGCATCGGAAGTTTCGACGGTCGGCGGAATGTTTACGGGAAACGGCTTTTCCGAAAAATCGAAAATAGACGATTCCCGCATGTAACGGAGTTTGAAGTTTCGAACTCGTCTCAGAGGTCCTCGAGGACGGGCAACCCTTTGAGATCGGCCAGATCTTTGGCGGCGGATAGGAGCACGGAGCGCACCCACACGGAAGCGGGATCCTCGTGGAGGCGCTCGTGCCAGAGAAGCTTCGGGGAGAAGACTTTCGCCGAAGCCGGTCGGCCGAGTATCACGAGGTCGGGGAACCAGCGGCGCAGTCGCATGAACGTCTGGAATGGCACCGCTCCCCAAAGTTCCGTGTCGCTCATGATTTGCAAGACGGAAATGAAATAAGGCGTCCAGACTGCGACGTTGTCGGCAAGCATCGGCACGTCGCTGCGGGTGTCCGACCACGGGTCGGCGTCGTACTTGGCGGGCGCCGTGGCGATGCGAACCTGACGGTAGGGCTTGAAATCCTCGGCCGTGAGCGGTCGCTGTTCGGTCAGGCGCGCAAGCGGGTGCTTTTTCGAGCACGCGAGCACGAAGACGTCCTCGGCGAGCGGCGCCGAGTGGAGCACGTCGCTTGGCGGGACGGTCGGGTAGACGGCGAAGTCGAGTTCGCCCGTAGAGAGTTGCTCGATAAAGTTCCGCAAAATGGGACGAAATTCGACGCCGATTCGCGGGGCCTTCTCAAAGAGCGGCGGGAGACTTTGCGAAAGGTAGGTGAAGATCGCGTTGTCGACGCATCCGATGCGAAGGACTCGGGTGAGGTCCGTCGGCGCAAACACCTCCGGATTGAAGAGTTCGCTGTAATTTCCGACGATTTTGGCGACGCGCGGCGCGAGTGCTTTCGCTTTGGGTGTCGGAATGAGCCCGTGGTTGGTTCGGTCGAAAAGATCGTCGCCGAACGTTTCGCGCATTTTGCCGAGCAGGCGACTTGCGCTTCCGATCGACATCGAGCAGGCGGCTGCGGCTCGGGTGAGCGAGCCCGTGCGCATCAGTTCCCGAAAGAGAAAGAGCGCATCCGTATCAAGAGAAGGACGAAGCATGGCGGTTGAAGGACGGTGGTCGGGCCGGCCGAGAGGGTCGATTCGGCCGGTCGGATCGTTTTGGTCGAAGTTCGATATTACCGACTGCCGCGTTCGATTGCCCTGACAAAGTGGACCGCTTTCGTAAACCCGACATGACTTTCGTCCGGCGCAGGGCGACCGCAGGCTTTTTTCGGCGACTAGCTTCAGTCCTGCGGCTCGGGTCGCGTCTCGGAGGCCAGTCGACCGATCGTGCGACCCATGACGAGGCAGTCTAGGATGGCGCACGAGCCCATGCGGCAGGCGCCGTGCACGCCGCCCGCGCACTCGCCCGCGGCGTAGAGTCCCCGCATCGCGCGCCCGGTCGCCGCGTTTCGAACGCGCCCGAGAGTGTCGGTGAGGAGTCCGCCCATGCAATGGTGCACCTTGGGCCGCATTTCGGCGGCGTACCAGGGGCCTTCTTCGAGGGGCTTGGCTACGGTGAGCGGCCGGAAGAACTCGGTGTCGCGCCGACGGCGGATCATGGCGTTGAAGTTGCGAACGGTCTTTTGCAGGGCCCCGGCCGGAATCCCCCAGTCCGCCTCAAGCGCTTCAAGCGTGTCGTACGCGTTGACGAGGCCCCGGTCAAGCATGCGGTCCATGTAGCCCGGGCGCAGTTGGTCGAGCTTTTCCTTCGAAATGCGCGAGCCGACCGCGATGGCTTTGAGGCCGAGACGGTGCAACTCCAGCACGGCGTCGCTCGCCGTTTTTCGGTTCGAGAGTTCGTTCACGAACCGGTTTCCGTTTCCGTCCACCCACAGTCCGTAGTCGGCGCCCACATAGTCGCTGAAGAGCCATCCGCTCCCCATGCCTTTTTCTTTCGGGTTCGACCAGGGCGTGCACTGGATGCGGCTCGCTTCGATCATCGCGCAACCGATGCGCTCGGCTTCGCGCCAGAGTTCGCCCGTCGCGCCGGGTTGGTTCGTGGTGTCGTAGTCGGACGTGAGCTGTCGGTTGAAACGCATGCGGTAAGCAACGTCCGCACCGAACCCCCCGTAGCAGAGGCAGAGCCCCCGACGGAAGCGAATTTCACGTACCGTGCCGCTCTCGGCGTCGGGAAATGCGTAGCCTTCGCGCACGCGAAGCCCGACTACCTCGCCCGAGGCGTCCGTCAAAAAGGCTTCCACGTAAGCGTTGAGGCGGATTTCGACGCCGCTCTCGCGCACGGCACGAATGAGTTTTTCGTAGATTTCGCGTCCCGAGCCCGTTCGCACCGTGAGTGTTCTCGGTACGCTGTGTCCGCCCGCCCAGGTGACGATGGGAAGCCACTCGACGCCGAGGCGCTTCGTCGTCCAGTCGTAGAGCGCTTCGGAGTGGAGTGCCACGTAGTTGACCTTGCTCGGGTCGTTCAGGTGTTCACCGTTTTCCAACATGTCGTTGGCGAGCAGATCGGGCGAGTCGGCGATGTGCCGCGCGCTTTGTTGCGGAGAATTCGCGACCGAAAGCATCCCCTCGTCGATTACGGAATTGCCGCCCGGGGCCCCCATTTTTTCGAGTACGAGCACTCGGGCCTTCCCGCCCGAACGCTCCGCCGCCTCCAGAGCGGCGGCGAGGCCCGAAAAGCCCGAGCCGATCACGACGACGTCCGCGACTTCGGGGCTCGGATCGAGTGTCGAACGCGGTGCGGTGTCGGCGTCGCGTCGGGATGTGCTTGGGGAGGTTGAGGCTTCGGAAGGGGTTGCAGTCATGGAATCGTCACGCGCTTGTCCGGCGGAAAGTGGTCGACGACAAGCGGTCGAATGTTGAAGGGCACACATTTTCCATACAGAGTGTACGGTCGGGACAGTCGTTAAGGGAAAGTTCGGTCTGGGGTTAACGCGTAGATTGCCCTCTGAAAATTGTGTTTTTTGCGGAAAACACTGAAATTATTTGCATAGAAGTCAATGCCGGGTTTGCTTCTCGACCGCGAGTCCCGGGGTCTCGGACCATTGTCTGCGGCACAGCGTAACAACCGTTTGGATGCGGGGCGACGGGTAACGTTGGGGCGCGCGCAGCAGCCAGGCCACGGGGGCGGGCATGCGCCAGTCGCGGAGTACTTCGACGAGATCGCCCCGACGGAGCGCGGCGTGTGCCAGGCAACGGGGAAGTCCCACGGCAACGCCCGCTCCCGAGAGTGCCGCATTGAGAAGGGCGTCGTGCGTGCTGAAGTCGGACGTGAGCAGCGTCTCGGGGACGCGTGCGGCATCGCCAGAAAGGTCGGCGGGGCGGTCGTTGTCCGTCGGGTCTTTCGCCGCGGGCTCGAAGGTCGGGCGGCGCTCGAGCAGGGCCGTGAGTACCGCGTGCGTGCTGAGGTCGTCGGGATGCGTGATGTCGCCGTTACGCTCCAAATAGTCGGGTGAAGCGGCGCACACAAGAGGCATCGTGCCCAAACGGGTTGCAATGACGCGCTCAAGAGGCGGCTCGGGCTGAAGAACGATCGAAAAATCGAGTTCCCCTTCGGGGATACGGTTGGGGTGATCCGTCGCACGAAGTTGCAGTCGCAGGCCCAATTCTGAAAAGGCAGCCCCCAAGGGCGCGAGGACGACGGACGCGACGGCGGAAGGAGCCTCGACGGAGATTTCGTCGGCGCGCGTGCGTCGGAAACGTCGTTCCAGGTTGTCGAAGGCGCGCATGACCGGGGCGACCTCTTCGAGAAGACGCGCCGCTTCCGGGGTGAGGGTCGTCGCGGTGCCCGTTCGGGCGAGAAGTACCATACCCCATTCGTCCGAAAGATTCTTGATGCGGCGAGAGGCTTGGGAAACCGAAATCCCGAGCGTCTCCGCAGCGCGCGTGAGGCTGCCCGTTTCGGCTACGGCGCCGAGTGCCTCAAGACATTCGAAAAGCTGACGGCTCATTGGGCTTCTCCTTCACTTGAGGACGTGCGGGCGGCCTCCAGAAATTCCAGAACGACGGGGTTCGATCGCCAACGTGCGCTCACGTCTGCTTCGAGCATCATCGGACGCATGCGCCAGTCCCGAAGCAGGGGGACGAGACGGCCTTCTAGGAAAAACGGACGCAGAAGCGTTTCGGGAATGCCGACGGCGACGGCTTTTCCGTCCGCGGCGGCCCGCACCGCGCTTTGCGCCTGACGAAAGAGGATCGGGCGGCGGAGTTCAACGGGGAAGTGTTCTCCGTTTCGCTCGAACACCTCCCGAATCCGGTCGCTCGCCGCCAGAAGGCCGGCGGCGTCCTGCGTGAGCGCCGCGGGGAGCTCTTCGAGGTCGGCGGGCGAGAGAAGCGGTGCGTGCGTCTCCAAAAAGTCGGGAGAGACCGCACACAGGCGGCGGACGTGACCGAGAGCGATCGCCGTTCGGCTTTCCCGAGCAGGTTGCGTGCGGGCTCGTATCGAAACCGCAGGAAAGGCGTCGTCCCAGGCCGACGATGCGTCGCCCGCCCAAGTGACTCGAAAGTCCCAGCGCATCGCGGGATGTCGTGCACCGATCCGTGCGGCGGCATCTCGAACGAGGTCGAGTGCAAAGTCGCCCGAGCAGACGAGGCCGAAGCGCCCCGGGGTGTTTTCCGTGCCTTCTCCGCTTGTTGCGCCTTTGCTGGCGAGGGCCGCTTCCATGCGTTCGACAAGCGGCGCCACCTCGCGGAAAAGCCGTCTTCCGCTCACCGTGAGCGTGAGGCCCGCTTCGCCGCGACTGAAAAGCTGAAGTTCGAGGTCTTCTTCGAGCCGGTTGATACGGCGCATCAGCGAGGCGGGATCAATGCCGAGAGCTCGGCCTGCAGCAAGAAAGCTTCCCTCCCGCACGACGGCGGTGAAAAGCGCCCAGGTTTCGAATTTGATTCGCATGTGGGTATGGGATGCTATGACATTTATGCAAGTGAATTTTGACAATCATAGCGTTTTTGAAAAGAAGAGTGCTCCCTACAATCGCTTCCAAGGCCTTACCGGTGCGGCGACGTCGCCTCGGTGAGGTCCGAGAACAATCCGCGGGGTCCGCAGTCCGGGTGTTTCTTTTCCCGGAGCGGGCCGGACCACCGCAACGCTTCTTTCAAAGGAGAACCAACATGGCTCAGCTTTCCCGCCGATCCTTCCTTTCGATTTCCGCCGCCGCGGCCGGTTTGGGCTTTGCCGCGACGAGCGCGCAGGCCAGCACCAAGGTCCCCGCCAAGTGGGACGAGACGTACGACGTCGTTGTCGTCGGCTCGGGTCTTGCGGGCATGTCCGCCGCCGTTGAAGCGACGGCTGCGGGTGCTTCCTGCGTGATCATCGAAAAGATGGCGATTGTGGGCGGCAACTCCAACATCAATGCGGGCGCCATGGCCGTCACCGGCACGCCCATGCAGCAAAAGAAGGGCATCAAGGACAGCCCGGAACTGCTCGCCGAAGACATGCTTCGCGAAGGTCTCGGCCTGGGCGACCCCGCGCAGGTGAAGCTCGTCGCCGAAAAGAGCCTTGAAGCGTGGGAGTGGACCCGCAAGACGCTCGGCGTCGAATGGAACGAACAGACGGTCGTCGCCGAAGGCGGTCACTCGGTCGCCCGCGGTTGCATCACGCTCTCGGGTACGGGCTCGACCATCATCATGAAGGGTATCGAAAAGGCCAAGCAGCAGGGCGCAAAGGTCATGACCCGCACTTATGTCGAAGACGTCATCCGCGAAGAAGGCGGTCGCGTGCTCGGTCTCAAGGTTCGCACGGGCTACAAATTCCCGGATGCGTCGAGCGGTACGGTCCGCTACATCCGGGCCGCCAAGGCGGTGGTGCTCGCTCACGGCGGGTTTGGCGCCGACGTGGCCTTCCGCGTGGCGCACGATCCGAAGCTGACGGAACGCTTCCAGACCACCAATCAGCCGGGTGCCACGGGCGAACTCTGGCGCGTGGCGAGCTCGATCGGCTGCAACGTCATTCAGGCCGACTGGATTCAGTGCGGTCCCTGGGCTTCTCCCGACGAAGCCGGTTTCGGTCTGGCCGTGGGCTTTGCACAGGACTGCTGTGCCATGTACGGCCTCTGGGTCAACACGACGACCGGCAAGCGCTTCGTCAACGAACTCGCGAACCGCAAGGTCCGTGCCGACGCCATTATCAACCTGAACAACAAAGATCAGCAGTGCATCGCAATCGCCGACTCGAACGCCGTTGAGGTGTCGATCAAGGAATCGCGCCCCGGTCACCTTGAAAAGGCGCTTGAAAAGGGTTGTGTCTTCAAGTTCGACAGCCTCGCCGCCATCGCCGAGAAGTTCAAGATTCCGATGGACGTGCTCGAAGCCGAAGTGAAGGCGTACAACGAAGACGTCCGCAAGAAGGCTCAGACCGACGCCATGGGTCGACTTCTTCAGGTCGGCGCCCGTCCGCTTGAAAACGGTCCCTGGTACGTCTCCCGTCTCGCGCCGAAGGTCCACCACTGCATGGGCGGCATCCGCATCGATCAGAACTGCGCCGCGCTCGACGTCCTGACCGACAAGCCGATCCCGGGGCTCTTCGCCGCGGGTGAAGCTACGGGTGGCACCCACGGCGCCGTGCGTCTGGGCACCTGCTCGATTACGGAGTGCATCGTGCACGGTCGCATCGCGGGCCAGAGTGCCGCGAAGGCCTGAGGAGGAGTCTTTTCATGACGAAGCGCAGCCTCGTTGCGCTGTTCGTCGCCGCCGTTTCCTGCGCCGTTTCGGCGCAGGAATACGGGCACGAGCAGTTTGCGTACCAAGAACCGCTCTACGTTCCGCGTTGGAGTACCCCGTATCTGCCGCAGGATACGATGCCCGAAGCCTGCCGTAATCCGGAAGTCGAAGCCTACATCCGCGATTGGGAAGCGGGTCGCATCGACTTTCGCACGATCCGGGCGAACGATTCGATTCCGAAGGACCAGCAGTTCTGCAAGAGCCTCGACGACAAGGGGAATATCCTCGAGGTGAAGAGTTGCCGGTACGAAGATTCGCCCGTGGGCTACCTTTGGAAGGACCTCGCCGACGCTCCCGTCGTGATCGGCATCACGGACGGCGGCATGTCCGACCATGAGCCTCACTACCATTCGCAACCCGAGTGCTACTACGCCGTGAAGGGCGAAGGGATGACGCTTGCGGACGGCCGGTTCGTCCCGCTCAAGAAGGGTCAGTACTTCTACATCCCGGGCAACACGATCCATAACACGCCGATCTACGAAAAGGGCTTGGGTGTTCTCTATTGGTACCCGAAGAACGCGCACTTCAGCGGCTTTCAGTACCACTGGCGTCGTGACGTCAAGTACCTGACGCCTGCCGAAGAAGCCTTCGACAAAGTGGACGAAGTGCGCCGGCGCGACCTCAACATCGGTTCCTACGGGACCAATCAGGCGGTTTTCGGAAAGAAGTAAGCCGTCAAAAACAGGCACTCTCCAAAGTACGGGGGCATCTTCGAAAAAGATGCCCCCGTAACAGTTTCAGGAGGTATCCTTGCGGAAGGTTGCCGTAGCGGAACCGAGAGATCTCGGTCGAGAACGAGTGTTCTCAAACGTCTCCGTCTTCTGCTTCCCGCCGACTATTGACCGCCGATCCCACTTCCCGAGGAGCCTCTCCGCGATGCTTCATCCCGATCAACTTCCCGATCCGGAAGCGCTTCGACTGCTTGCCGAACTCCACCGAACCCGCTCGCTCGGCGTGGCGGCGGAGCGCCTCGGTTGCTCGCTTTCGAAGGCAAGCCGCATGTTGGGGACGCTCCGAAAGCTTTTCGACGACGAGCTCTTCGTTCGGTGCGACCATTGCATGCACCCGACGAAGGGCATGCAGGCGTTGGCGCCCAAGATCGAACGGATTCTCGGGGCGTACGCCGCACTTTCGGAAGGCGACTGTTTCCTGCCGCAACGGTTGGAGCGTACCTACAACATCGGGGGGCTGGACAACGCCCTGGTTGCGTACGTGTTGCCCGTGCTCTCGGATCTGGCCGCCGCGGCACCCGGCGTTGCGCTCAACTTTCATCCGCTGGGGCGGGACTTCGCGTCGGATCTGAGGGCGGGGCGACTCGACCTTGCGATCTATGCGACGGAAAACGAGTTTCCCGGTATTTTGAAGCGCCCGCTTGTCGAAGACATGTTCGTTTTCGTTGCACACGATGAACATGCGCTGGCCCGCCGTCTCCGAGAGGGGGGTGTCGTCACGAGCGACGAAGCGTCCGCGGCGGCCTCCATTCGCACGACGGTCCCGATGCGCTCGCCCGATGAAACACCGCATGCCTATTGCATCAATCATCTTCCGGAGTCGACCGGGGGCAGTTGCAACGCAACGAAACTTTGGACGCCCTTCTTCTCGACGATCCCGATCGCGCTTGCGGAAATGCGCGGGGTCGCGCTCATGCCGTGCCGCGTGGCGGAGCGCCTGGCGAAACATCTCCCCGTCACGATTCTCGGTGCGCCCGCCCGGGCACGGCCCTTCTTGCCGTATGTCTTTCGAGCCGAGCACGGGCAAGGTGACGAATCGCTTTCGTGGTTCGAGAACCTCTTGGTGCAGAAGGTTCGGAAAAGCGCCGCCGACCTTCGGACCGTACCGCTTCTCCCGTGATCTACCCCCGCATGAATGCGGGGGACTCCTGCGGGGTTCGTTTGAAAAACGCGTCCGTTGCAGACTTGGCAACGGGACCTTGCCGAATCGTGCGCGTCGGCCTTGGCAACTTCCGAGGCGCGGTCGAAAGACACTTCCTAACATAAACGGAAGTTCCCGCGCCGCACTTCTCATCCGACCAACGCGATCACTCGCAAGACGTGCGGCCGATACCAAAGGAGAAGCAACATGCACTCGGTCAAATTCACGGCGCTTTCTTGCGCGATGCTGGGCGTTTTCGCTCTGTCCGCGGACGCTTTCGCTATGGGCGGTCCGTCGGGTCCTCGTACAAACTACATCATGCAGGGGCATCTCGGTGAAGTCATGATGAATCCCTACGGGACGGCGCCGCTTACCGCCATCATCCGCGACAACGGTTACACGCTCCATGACGTGACGGTGCGCATCGTACCGAAGGCGAACGGCTACGACCTCAAGTACAAGGTCTCCGACGCTCAGCTTCTTACGCACGGCGGTATTCCCGTCTTCGGCCTCTATCCCGATTATCTGAACCACGTCGAAGTCACTTATACGCGCGAGCTTCGCGGCAAGCGTGAAACGATGACGGACACGTACCAGCTTTACGCGCCGCCCGTCTACACGGAAGTAGCCGGGATCCCCACCGAACGTCACGCGCTCTTCGGCGTCGAAGTGAAGAAGGTCGATCCGGAATTCAAGGATCGCCTCTACTACGTCAACAACATCGCCGAAAAATCCGGGATCGGCACGCGCGCCGTCTGGAACAATCCCGCGGGCGGGGCGCTTCAGTGGAACTTCTGGCCGCAGAACGCCGTCATCGACACGAAGGGCGACATCCGCTGGTTCCTCTTTGCGAACCCCATCTACGACCTGAACGACATGTACCAGGCGGGTGTCATGATGGGCTTCAAGCAGAACGACGACGGCATGATCTCCTGGGGTTACGGTCAGCGCTACGTCAAGTACGACATCATGGGCCGCGAGGTTTTCAATCGGTTGTTGCCGTACCGCTTCAATGATATTTCGCACTCCGTCGACGACGCGCAGAACGGCCACTATTTCCTGCGCGTGGCTTCGTCGAATTATCTGCGTCCCGACGGCAAGCACGTGCGCACGGTGCGCGACGTCATTGCCGAAGTCGATCAGAACGGCGTGGTCGTCGACGAATGGCGCCTCGCAGATATTCTGGATCCGTACCGCGACAACGTACTGAAGGTGCTTGACCAGGGTGCCGTGTGTCTTAACATCGACGCCTCGATGGCCGGTAAGACCCTCACCGACGAAGAACTCGCCGCCGCGGACAAGAGCGACTCTTTCGGAGACATCGTCGGTACGGGCGCGGGCCGCAACTGGGCGCACGTCAACTCCGTCGATTACGATCCCGAAGACGATTCGATCATCATCTCCTCGCGTCACCAGTCCGCCATCGTCAAGATCGGTCGCGACAAGCAGGTGAAGTGGATTCTCGGATCGCCCGAAGGTTGGAAGAAGGGTTTCGTGGAAAAGGTCCTGAAGCCCGTGGACGCGAAGGGCAATCCCATCAAGTGCGAAGGCTCCAAGTGCGAAGGCGATTTCGACTGGACCTGGACGCAGCACACCGCCTTCAAGATCGACGAAAAGAGCAAGGGTGACATCATCTACGTCTCGGCCTTCGACAACGGCGACGGCCGCGGCATGGAGCAGCCCGCTCTGCCCGACGAAAAGTACTCTCGCGGCGTGATTTTCAAGATCGACCAGAAGAAGGGCACGGTCGAACAGATTTGGGAATTCGGCAAGGAACGCGGCCACGAGCTCTTCAGCGCCGTGACTTCGCTCGTCGAATACCAGCCCGACCATGACTCGATCATGATGTACTCGGCTACCTCGGGCGCGGAATACGACCTCAAGACGGGCGCCTTCGCGACCGCTCCGAATCCGACGATCTTTGAATTCAAGTGGGGCTCCACCACGCCGTCCGTCGAAATTCAGCTGAAGGACTGTACGGGTTACCAGGCCTGGCCGTTCTCCATCGAAAAGGCGATGAGTCAGGAAGTCCTGAAGAAGTAAATTCTTGCTTCCCGCGACTTTGATCCGACCGAAAGCCCGTGCTCCGGAAATGCTCCGGGGTGCGGGCTTTTTTTGAGCGGGCTCGGGCCGAGCGCTCGGGGGCGTCAAAGGCTCCGAGGGTTGCGAATTCTTGACATCCTCTCCGCCCTAAAGGGGACGGAGATTCCCTACCGAGCCGTCAGAC
>CAJLHF010000012.1 GCA_905206365.1 uncultured Sutterella sp.
AGTCTGACGGCTCGGTAGGGAATCTCCGTCCCCTTTAGGGCGGAGAGGATGTCAATTCGATTCGACTTCGGTCGTCTCGGATTTCGTTTCGTGCTTTTCGTTCGCTTCTTTCTTGTCTTTCAATCCGGCAGTCTTCGCACCTTCCGCAACTCCGGATGCAAATTCGGGTACGATCGGGCGCTTTTTTGGAATCTGCACGATCTTGTTGTTCGCAACGCGAATGCCCGAGCGCAGGTACCCGCGTTTGTTCCCGCGCTTCACGGCTTCGGGACGTTCTTCGGGGTCTTCGAGGCCGCGCTCGAAGTCGACGTGCCAGATCTGGTCTTCGCTTCCTTTGACGGCCGCGACGTGGGTGAGTTCCTCGATCGAAAAGGAAGCACCCTCGCCGCCGAGCCCCATGTGGCAACCGAATGCGTTGAGAACGTCCAAGACCATACCGATGCGAATCGTCTCCCGCCCGTTTTCAAGTTCGTTGTACCACCGGCGGCTCACACCCAGAAGTTCCGCCGTTTCGTCCTGCGTGAAGCCCGCGCGCAGGCGCAGAACGCGAATGAGCGCTCCGACCTCTCGAGCGGAAGAAACCGCGGTCCAGCGGGCACGCTTGATGATGCGGGGACGCCGCCCGGCCGATGCGATGCGCGGTCCGCGATACGCGGCCGCCGTCGGGCGCGTCCGTTGCTCGACACCCGGCGTGCTCGCAGAGCTCTCCGTACGAATCGTATCGGGCGTCCCTTCTTTTTCCTCGGTCATCGTATTCGGCCTTCTGCTGTGTCGGGGGCCCGCTTGGGGTCCGTCGACGGATTGTCACCATGGCTTCCCGCTTGAGGGAAGTTTCCCCGAAATTTTAAACCACCCGAAGTGGCGAGTCGGGGGTTCGGGTCGCTCGACGTTGTCGAGAACTCTTTTTCAAGTCTCAACGCGTCGGCCGAGCCCAACCGACGGAAATCCCTCCCGAGCGAACTCAAAAAATAAGTTCCATATCGTACCAGCGTGCGCCGCCGTGAACGGACGCGGAAAGGCCCACCTTGCGGAAACCCGACGCGCCGTAGAAGTCGATGAGGTGCTCTTTGCAGGTAAGGATCACGCCCTCGCGTCCCTGCCCGCGCGCATACTCGACGAACGCTCGAAGGAGCATCGTGCCGCAGCCGCGACGACGGTATTCGGGAATCACCGCGAGACCGAAGACGCTCTGGTAGCGGCCCTTCGGATTGTGCTTCGTCGCATCTTCGTAAAGGTCGTCCGTGATCGTACGCTGATCGGTCACCATCCCGTCGATGAGGCCGACGGGGCGACCCGCGTCTTCGAGAATCAGGAAGTGATCGGAAAAGACCGCGAGGCGCTTTTCGAAACTCTCGCGCGTCGCCTTTTCGGCTTCGGGAAAGCTCTGCGCCTCGATATCGGTCAGGATGTCGAGATCGGCGGGCGTAACGGATCGGATACGAAACATGGGGTTCTCTCTTGGTGATAATCGAAATTTTGTTCGGACACGGCACTCAAGCAAGGTTCGGGGAAAATCCGGCCCGTGTTCGGTTGACGTCCGTAGGATCGTCAAAAAGGCGACTGCAACTCCGAAAATCCCGTCTTTTCGGGTATTTGCGGGGAGATCCCGGGCCGCCGAGCGCCGTGCGGTGTGTGAGAATCACTCATGATACTCGCAGTTTTCGATTCGGCTCGGGCTCCCGAACCCGCCTCGGCGTTCCCAAACCCCTTGAAAGCCCTCAACCGCCCGACCCGTTTCCTCATTGGCCCACTCATCATGTCGATTAAAAAATTCGTTCCCGGTCTTCTTTTTGCCGGACTCCTTGCGGGGGGCGCCGGCTACGTGGCTTTGACGGAAGACGAGCCCGCTCCGCCCGCCCGCGCCTGGGGGAATGTCGACACCCGGCAGGTGTCGCTCGCCTTCGAAGGCTCGGGCCGCATTGCCGAACTCACGGTCGAAGAAGGCGAGCGCGTTGCCGCGGGGGATCTCCTCGGGAAGCTTGATACGACGGCCTTGCAAATCGAGCGTCGCCAAGCGGAAGCGAACCGCCGGGCGCTCGACGCCGCGGCCCGCATGGCTGAAGAAGGCTATCGCGCCGAAGACATCGAGCGCGCCCGAAAAGAAGTGTCCGCGCTTGCCGCGCAACGCGAAAGCGCTCGGCGCACGTACGAGCGCCAGAAAGGATTGAGCGATGCGGGTGCCACGAGCAAGCAGCTCCTTGAAGACGCACGCTACGCCGAAGCAGCGCTCGCGCGCCAACTCGAAGGGGCTCGGGCCAACCTTCACGCCCTCGAAGCGGGTCCGCGCCCCCAGGAGGTGGAAAGCGCCCGCGCACAGGCCGATGCGGCCGCGGCTGCCGTCGACCGTCTCACGGACCAAATCGATCGCGCGGCGCTCCTCCACGCGCCCGTTTCGGGGATCGTTCGCAGCCGCCTCGCGGAACCCGGCGACATGGCGTCGCCCTCCCGCACGGTCTATCAGCTCTCGATCGTCGACCCCAAGTGGGTGCGCGCCTACGTGACCGAGCGGCAACTCGCCTACGTGAAGGAAGGCGCACCCGCCCGCGTCTCAACCGATACGACGGAGCCCATGGACGGCACCGTCGCCTTCGTTTCGAGTACGGCCGAATTCACGCCGAAGAGCGTGCAGACGGAAGAGCTCCGCACGCTTCTCGTCTATGAAGTGAAGGTGTCGGTTCCCGACCCCGAAAATCGCCTGCGACTCGGTCAGCCCGTGACGGTCGACTTCCCGGAAGAAACGGCAACGGCATCGACGACTGCGACGACTTCGAACACTTCGAACGACTGAGCCCGTTCGCGCTTTTCTTCGAACGAGTTTGCCATGTCCGAAGCGATCAACAAGCAGACGCTTGAGCACGAACGCACCCCGGCGGGCGACCGCCGAGACCCCCCCTCCCCGATCGCCGGGCCCCGGGGGTTCTTCGGGAGGCTTCGCGCCGCCCTTTTCCCTGCGAAATCCCGCATTGTGCCCGATGCAAATGCGACCACCCCGAAAGGAAGTGAAAAAGCGCTCGAAAACAATTCCGATCGGGAGTGCGATTCGACCCCCGACGCGTCGCAGCCCCTTTGCATCCGTCACCTCTCGAAGCGTTTTCCTTCGCCCGACGGCAAGGTGCTCGAAGCGCTCTCCGACGTCTCGATCGACATTTTCCGTCGCGGCGAGAACGTCGCGATCGTAGGACCCGACGGTGCGGGTAAAACGACCCTTATTCGTACGATTGCGGGGCTCCTGAGACCCGAAGGCTGCGAAAAGAACGGAAGAACGGTCGAGCCCCTCATTCGGGTCTTCGGCCGCACGCCCGACACGGACGACCCCGCATTCACGGAAACGATCGGCGTCATGCCGCAACGCTTCGGCCTTTACGAAGAACTGTCCTGCCGGGAAAATCTCGAATTCTTTGCGGCCGTGAAGGGTATCCGAGGCGAGGAATTCGAAAAGCGTTTCGCACGGCTCATGCACCTCACGGGCCTCTCGGGTTTCGAAGCGCGTTTGGCGGGAAAACTCTCGGGCGGCATGAAGCAAAAACTCGGGCTTGCCGCCACTCTCATGACGACGCCCGACTTCATCGTCCTCGACGAACCGACGGTCGGGGTCGATCCCCTCTCCCGACGGGAACTGCAACGCGTCCTTGAAGACGTCCGCCGCACGGACGGCGTCACGACCCTTTTTTCGACGGCCTACCTCGACGAGGCCGCTTCGGCGGACCGCGTCTATATCCTCGAAAAGGGCCGAATCGTCGCCTGCGGAACGCCCTCGGAGCTCCTCCTAACGGTGCGGGGTCGTACGTGGCGGGCCGTACCTGCAGAGACTTCCACGGAGATTCCCCGCCCGAACGGGAAGAATCACGAGCTTGGCACCGCCGCACACCGCCTCGCACGCACCCTCATGCAAAGTGTTTCCGCCGTACGGGCGGACTCGCCGTGGCTCGACGCCGTTCCGCGCGGCGACGGGGTGGATCTCCTCGCACGTGCCGGAGCGAACCGCGCGGCGCTCGAGCGCTCGATTTCGGAACTCGCCGCCTCGGGCCTCGCCGCGACGCTCTCCGAGCGCCCCGAAACGCTCGAAGACGCCTATGCCGCGCTCACTTTCGAAGACGACGGACGCACCCCCGAAGAGGCGAGCGTCGAAACGGTCGCCCGTTCGGGTGCGGCCTGCGGGGCGTTCTCAAAGGTCGCCCTCAAAACAGCACACAACACAACCGGCGAAACAGCCGCCGCGACCTCCGATCCCGTCATCCGAGCCGAGCACATTTCGCGGCGTTTCGGGAATTTCGTCGCCGTCGCGGACACGAGCTTCGAAGTGAAGCGCGGGGAGATTTTCGGTCTGCTCGGTCCGAACGGAGCGGGCAAAACCACGACCTTCCGAATGCTCTGCGGCCTTTTGCCTCCGAGCTCGGGGGATATTCGCATCGACGGGGTCGACCTTCTTGCTTCCGCCTCGGAAGCCCGAGCCCGCATCGGGTATGTGGCGCAGAAGTTTTCGCTCTACGAACGCCTCACCGTGTACCAAACGCTTCGCTACTTCGGTGAGTGTTACGGCGTCTCGGGCCGGGCGCTTGATGCACGGATCGGCGAACTCCTCTCGGGCCCGGGCGCGACCCTCGGGATTCATCTCGAGCGCCGTGCGGGGATGTTGCCCTTGGGCGCGAAGCGCGAGCTCGCCATGGCCTGTGCGCTTTTGCACCGTCCGGCAATCCTCTTTCTCGACGAAGCCACGTCCGGCGCCGACCTCGCGGCGCGGCGCGCATTCTGGCGCAGGATCGTCGAGCTCGCCCGCAACGGAACGACGGTCGTCGTCACCACGCATTTCATGGACGAGGCCGAGTACTGCGACCGCTTCCTCATTCAGGACGCGGGGCGCGTGCTCGTCCTCGGGTCGCCCGCCGAAGTACGGCGCTCCGCGGGCGCGGCTACGGTTGAAGAGGCGTTTCGTACGATCGTGCTCGAAAACCGTGCGAAGGAGGCCGAAAAATCGAAGAATGCGGAAAAGCCCGCCGAAAAGGCCGCCTCGGAGGGGAGCATCGAATGAGTCGATTCGAAAGTCTTCGGCGCCTCGTCGCCCTCGTTCGGAAGGAAGCCCGCCAGATGCGGCGGGACCCTTCGGTGATTGTCGTGAGCTTTTTCCTTCCGCTCGTGCTTTTGCTTCTCTTCGGCTACGGCCTTTCGATGGACCTCAAGGACGTGCCCGTGGCGGTCGTACTCGGGGAATCGAGCCCGCAGGCACAAAACGTCGCGGAGCGGATCGACGCTTCGCCCTACTTCCGCTCGATCCCGACCGCTTCGCGCGAAGCGGCCGAGCGGCTCCTCGCCGCACGCCGAATCGAAGCGATCGTCGACATTCCGCCGGGATTCGAGCGCGATGCCGCTCAGGGCAAGGGGGAAATCGGGCTCGTCGTTCACGGAGTTGATGCCAACAGCGCGACGATCATCCGAACGTACGTGGCGGCAACCCTGCAAATTGCGGCCGCAAAAAACGCGGAGCGCGGGGCGACCGTCGCGACTGTCGCCGCGACCTCCGGGAACGACGCGCCTTCGGCCGTTCGTCTCCTTTCGCGCGCCTGGTTCAACGAAGCGAACACCTCGACCTGGTACCTCGTGCCCGGCCTTACGATCGTGCTCATGACGCTTGTTTCGAGCTTTCTCGGAAGCGTCGTCATCGCGCGCGAGTGGGAGCGCGGCACGATGGAGGCGCTGGCTTTGACGCCCGCGTCGCCCTTCGAAATTCTCGCGTCGAAGTTTCTCGCCTATTTCGCCCTTGCCACGGCGGGGGAAGGCACCGCCATTCTGACGAGCATCGTGCTCTTTGACGTTCCCGTGCGCGGAAGCGGTTGGGTGCTTGCGGGCGTCTTTCTCCTCTACAACGTCTGGGCGCTTGCGTTCGGGCTCTTTTTGTCGGCCGCTATGAAGCGCCAGTTCGTCGCGATGCAGATGGCCGTCATCGGGAGTTACCTGCCCGCTCTGATTCTTTCGGGCTTTATTTTCGACCTCCGAAGCGTTCCCGATTGGATTTCGGCAGTCGGGCACCTGATGCCGCCCACCTACGCGATGGAAACCGTAAAAATTCTCTTCCTCTCGGGAGGCGCAAACGACGTCGTCCTCGAAAACGTCCTCATTCTCGCTCTCTGGACGACGGGCTTCATGCTTGCGGCCTTGGCCGTGCTTCGAAAGCGTATGGATTGAGACTCGGAGGGCCTATCGATGTTGCATGTTCTTCGCCTCAAATTCCTGCGTCTTCGAGCGCTCGTGCGCAAAGAGCTCGTGACGCTGCTCCTTGACCCCGCGATGCTGCGCATTCTCTTCGTACCCGTCATCGCGCAGTCGGTCCTCTTCGGCTACGGGGCCACCTTCAATTTGGAGCGGGTCCCCTACGTCCTTTACGACGCTTCGCGCTCGGAAGCCTCCTTCGAAGTGGCGCGCAAAATCGAATCGAACGGGATTTTCGAGCCGATTGCGACCCCGCGGAGTATCGAAGACGTGCGTCGCACGATCGATCACGGGGACGCATTGATCGGGATCGTGATTCCGGACGACTTCGCGGCGCGACAAGCGGACGGCACGGGCGGGACGATCTACGTGGCGGTCGACGCGCGCAACACCACGACCGCGAACGTCGCGACGGGCTACGTGGCCGCGATCGTCGAGAACCTCAACGCGGAAAAGGGTGCCGCGGGCGCCGTGCGTTTGGTCGAGCGTTACCGTTACAACGAAAACGCGATCACGCGCTACAACATCATGCCGGGGCTCATTCTCGCGCTCTCGATGCTGCAGGTGATGCTCCTTGCGGGCGTCGCGGTCTCGCGCGAACGCGAGGAAGGGTCCTTCGACATGATGTTGATGACGCCGATGACCCCCGTCGAGATCTTCGTCGGGAAAGCGGTTCCACCCTTGGTGATCGGCATCGCGCAGGGCTTTCTCATTTTCGCCGTCGCGCGCTACTGGTTCGAGATTCCCTTTGCGGGCTCGATCGGGCTGCTCTTTTTCGTCGTCTCCCTCTTTTCGCTCAGCATCGTGGGATTGGCGCTTGCCATCTCGGCCGCGTCGCGCACGTATCAGCAGTCCGTGATCCTCGTCTTTTTCTTCGTGCTTCCCGCCCTCATCCTCTCGGGCCTCATGACCCCCGTCGGGGCGATGCCCGAATTCATGCAGGCGGCGACCGTTCTCAACCCCGCACGCTACGGGATTCAGATGGTACGCATGATTTATTTCGAAGGTGCGGATTTCGACGCGATTCGCCCCTTCCTCTGGCCGCTTCTGCTCCTTACGGGACTCTCGATTCCAGCCGCAACGTGGTTCTTCCGGCACAAGGTCACCTGAAACGCCAGCCCGAATCGGTCGCTCGAATCGACCTACCGCGACGCAAGCAGAGCGCGCGGGCACGTAACGAATTCGCACACTCTCAGCCGCGTGTCTCTGGCATACTGAGCCCGACGGGCGGCCGTTTTCGCTCGGCGCGCCCGACCCGTAACACGAGTTTCCCCGAGAAACCCATAAGGAACCGATCCGCAATGCTTAAGCTCATCGCTCTGGCGGTCCCCGCCGCGCTCCTTCTCGCCGGTTGCAATCAGTCGATCACGCCGAACGAAAAGACCTGCTCGCCCTCATACATTAAGGGAGTCGCCGACAAGGAAGGCCTTGACAAGGCGAAGGCCCTCTCCTCGGCCTGCCTCGAAAAGGGCTACGACAACGCCCTTTCGAGCATCGACAAGGCGGGTGCCGCGCTCAAAGAAAAGCTCTTCGGCGAGAAGAACTGAGTCCCGACAACGCTTCGTAGCTTCCGAGTTCGATCCATGAAAAACCTCGCCCGAACAACACTTTTTCCCTGCCTTTTCGGACTTCTCGCGGGTGCCTCAAACGTATCGGCCGAAGACCTCACGGCGGATGCCGTACCGGAAGTCGTTCGTGCCTACGTACAAACAACCTTCGGCGACGTCCCTCGCATCGAATGGGATTTCGATGAGGATACGGGCACCTTCGAGGCCGACTTCGAACTTTCGGGCGATCGCGAGGTCGAACTTCGGATCAGGCCCGACGGCACGCTTTTCTCGGCCAAAGAAGACGTGCCGGAAAGCGAAATCCCCGAGTTCGTCAAAGCGGCCGCCGTCAAAGAAATGCCGGGCGCCCGCATCCTCGGCGCCAACAAACTCACCGATCGCACGGGCACCGTCCTCTGGGACGTAGGACTTCGCGCGACGAGTAACGGAAACGTTCATCGAAACGTTCGGATTCCCGGACAACAACTCGAACGCTGAGCACGCCCGGACTTCGATACGCCGGAAACCGCAGGCTGATTTTTTTCCGGAACATACTTCTACCTAAGGGAACCCACAAGTCCACCTTTTTGTGTAACAATGCGTCCTTTGCCGCCCGAAATCCGGGCGGCAACCATGCGTGATAGAGGCGCGGACGAGCATGAGTAGACGGCCGAGGGGGTACCCGAGGAAGCCGATCGAAGGGGCCGTCCGCCGAAACGCCCTGCCGGACGCGGGAGGGCAGTTGGGGATGCGGAGAAAATCCGCATCACTCCCGTCGCGACGAAGCGGTCGTTCGACTTTCAAACGACTTTCACTTCGGTCGGCGACGGAGGAGCTGTCGGCTGGCGTTACGGGCACGAACACACCGTTCGTCGTTGGGGGTTTGCTTTCAAAGCCGCCCCGCAACGCCTTCGGGAAGGGATACGGGCCTCGTGCGACACCGATGGATGTCGCACGGGACCGCAACCCTCTTTTTCCGAAGGAATATCCAAGTATGTCCGATACCGACGCCGGCGGAACGTCCGGCCTCAAGCGCGACCTCAAGTCGCGGCACATTACCATGATCGCGATCGGCGGCTCGATCGGCACGGGGCTCTTCGTCGCCTCGGGCGCGACGATTGCCGAAGCGGGCCCGGGAAGCGCACTCCTTGCGTATTCCGTGATCGGCCTCATGGTGTACTTCCTCATGACGAGCCTCGGGGAGCTCGCCGCCTACGAACCCGTGGCGGGGTCTTTCTCCACCTACGGACGCCGCTATGTCGACGAAGCGTTCGGCTTCGCGCTCGGCTGGAACTACTGCTACAACTGGGCCGTCACCGTAGCGGTCGACCTCGTCGCCGCACAGCTCGTCATGGGCTGGTGGTTTCCTGACGTCCCCGGAACCCTTTGGAGCGCCCTATTCCTCGGATTCATCTTCCTCCTCAACTACTTCTCCGTAAAGGGGTTCGGTGAAACCGAATACTGGTTCGCGCTTCTGAAGGTGCTCACCGTGGTCTTTTTCATCGCCACGGGCTGCGCGATGATTTTCGGGATCCTCACGGACGACATTCCCGCGGGCTTTGCGAACTGGACGACGGGCGACGCGCCCTTTGTCGGTGGGTTCCCGGCACTTATCGGCGTGGCAATGGTCGTGGGCTTTTCCTTCCAGGGGACGGAGTTGATCGGCATTGCCGCGGGCGAAACGCAAAACCCCGAAAAGGCGATCCCGCAGGCCGTGCGACAGGTCTTCTGGCGCATCCTCCTCTTTTACGTCCTTTCGATCTTCGTCATCAGCCTGATCATTCCCTACACGGACCCGCGTCTTCTGAAAAACGACATCGCGGACGTGGCCGTGAGCCCTTTCACGCTCGTTTTCGAGCATGCCGGTCTCTTGTCGGCCGCCGCCCTCATGAACGCCGTCATTCTCACGTCGGTGCTCTCCGCGGGGAATTCGGGCCTATACGCCGCCACCCGCATGCTTTACGTGCTCGCGCTCCGAGGCGACGCGCCGAAATGTTTCGCGCGGCTTTCCAATTCGGGCGTGCCGCGCTGCGCGCTTGTCGCGACCACGGCGGTGGCGGGGCTTTGCTTTCTCACGTCCCTCTTTGACAATCGCGACGTCTACCTGTGGCTTCTCAACACCTCGGGGATGTGCGGCTTCATCGCCTGGCTCGGGATCGCGGTGAGTCACTACCGCTTCCGCCGCGGTTACGTCCTGAAGGGGTGCGACCTCTCGAAGCTCCCCTACCGCTCGGGCTTTTTCCCCTGGGGCCCGATCTTCGCCTTCGTTCTCTGCATGACGATCATGCTCGGCCAGAACTACAAGGCCTTCCTCGAGGACACGATCGACTGGTCTTCGGTGGCGGCGACCTACATCGGCATCCCCCTTTTCCTTGCCGTCTGGTTCGGCTACAAGCTCGTCAAGAAGACGAAGTTCGTACGTTACGAAGACATGGAGTTCCCGGAAAAGTACCGGGCTTGATGCTTCATGGGAAACCCCGTTCGTGCCCGGCGCGGACGGGGATTTTCACGTGTGCGGGCCCCTCGCCGCGATCACTCAATCTCGCGGGAATTCAAGGGGAGGCAGCTTTCAAGGCGGAAAGTTCCGACTCAGCCGTGCCGCTTCCTTCATAGAAAACACCTCATCCCTCCCCCGCCTTCTCCCCGAAGGGACCTCGGCCCACAACACCGTGTCGCCCGTGGCAAACCCGCGAACGCGTTTTTTGCCCGTCGGATAACCGCGCGGAAAGCCGTACTTGTCGACCCGCGTGCGCTGATAGCTCCCCCGCCCCGTGCATCGGACTTGGAGAATGCCCGTCCTCTCGGGGTAGTGCACCGTGCTCCAAGCATCCCGCGGTGACGGGGGCTCGATCGCGCCCTAAGAGAGCACCCCGGAACGGCTCTCCGTGCCGAAACGCGCACTCCGAAACGGAAAAAACTCCCGGCCCGCGCTCTGGGCCGAGAGTTTCTCCGGGGATACGGCGTTTGATTCGTGCGACCGTCCCCCGACAGTCGCACGAGCCGCAACCCGCACGCGAGAACGTAATCCCCCGTCCTCGCGCGTTTTCGGTCAGATGAGACCCTTCGCACGGAAGTCCTTGAGGACCTTGACGAACGCTTTCATCTCTCCGGGGGTTCCGAGAGTCAGACGGTTCCAACCCGTAAAGGGCGGGAACGCACGGCCGACGAGAATGTTCGCATCGGCCATGTACTTGCGGTACGTGTCGGAATCGCCCTTCACCCGATGGAAGATGAAGTTTGCTTCGCTCGGGAGGTACTTGATCCCGAGCTCGTCGAAGGCCTTCGTCACGATCGCCTTCGAGAGCTTTGTCGCCGCAAGCGACGTTTCAAGGTACGTCTTGTCTTCGAGCGTCGCCGCGGCGGCGACGGCGCCCGCGAGGTTGATGTTATCCACCGATTCGAAGAGATCGCACTCGGTCAGGACGGATTTCGTTGCGATCCCGTAGCCGAGACGCAGGCCCGCAAGTGCGTAGAGCTTCGAGAAGGTGCGCGTGACGATCAGATTGTCGAGGCCTTTCTTCACGAGAACGACGCCCGATTCGAAGGCGGGATTCTCGACGTATTCTCCGTAGGCTTCGTCGACGAGGAAGAAGACGGGGGCCTTCGCGGCGGCCGAGGCTTCGATCCAGCCGGAGAGCTTCGCCTTGTCGGTGACGATCCCCGTGGGGTTGTTGGGGTTGCAGAAGTAGACGATCGTGACGCCGTCGAAATCGACGGCGGCCTTCTTGAGGGCCTCCACGTCGATTTCAAGCGTTTCGGCGTTGAGGGGCACGTTCGTCACGGGAACGTTGAGGGCGACCGCATAGGATTCCGCGACGCCGAAGGTCGGAACGGGTTGCAGGAGCTGCACCTTTTTGCCCGCCGCACGGGCCTTCTGAACCTGAGCGGCCACCACCGCCTGAATCACTTGCGAGGAGCCCGAACCGAGCGTCACGAGTTCGGGCGATACGCCGTGCAAGGCTGCGGTCGCGCTGCGGGCCGCTTCTTTCGCGTCGTCGGGATAGCGAAACGCCTTGTCAAGAGAATCGAACACGGCCTTTTTGGCAGACGCCGACATGCCGAGGGAGTTTTCGTTGAAATTGAGAGCGATCGGGGCGGCCTTCGTCGGAACGACTTCGTCGAGAGCGGAAGCGGGAACGGTCGCGCGAGCGGGAGCGGATCCGAGCGTCGTGAGGCCGGTTCCGAGAAGAGCGGCGGTCGAGAAAAGCGAGCGGCGGGAAAGCATGTGCGCGTCCTTACAAATCGAGAGCGAGTCGCCCGCGGGTGACCGGGCGAAACTCGAGGTTTCGGGAATCGACGATCCGAATCGGGATTCGCTGCGGTGCAAACCGGAAACCGATTCGGAACTCGACGGTTACATGATGCCCGAGGAGAAGACGCGGTCGGGCGCTCGGCTCTACGCCCTTTCCACTAGCACGCTTTACACGCATCATCCTCCCTGTTTTCAGGGATTCTCAGGCCGACCAACGGTCAACCGGAAGCAGGTCTTCGGTCGACAAAAGGCCCGCTTTTGCAGCAACTGCGGGCCTTCTTGTTCGACGTCGCGCGCATTCTTTCATTCGTTTTCTTCCGCCGGAATGAAGCTTGAGAGCGGGTGACCGCAATCGGGGCAGGTGAAGTAGTCGGGCAGGTCCGCAAATGAAGTGCCCGGTTCGATCTGCCACTCGGGGCAACCTTCGGCAGGGTCGTACACGTACCAGCACACCTTGCACTGCATGCGCGTCTCGGGGCCGACGCGGGAGCGCGCGAGCGCGTCGAGAAGCCCCGCGATCTCCGCGCCCGTAGCAGTGGCGGGAAGTTCGACGGAAGCGGCTTCGGTTTCCGGAGCAACGTCGGCGGTTTGGACGGCGTGTTCGGTTTCGAGAGTCTTCACGATAGTCATAGAACCTTTTGGAGAAAGAGAAACGAGGACCGACACGGGCGGCCGGTCCTCGCACAACGGAAATTCGCCGTCGTCGCGCTTCCGCACTTAAGAGACGACCGTCTGCGTTTGCGCGGGTTTTCCGCCGAGGGTGCCGCGCTCGATGTCGTGCTCGACCCAGGCGATCAAGTCCGCGCAGGTGGAAAGGCAATCCACCCACTCGCTTTCGGAAAGCGGCACTTCGGGCGGGATTCCCGCCACGACGTAGGCATCAAGAAGGGTCTTCCCGAGCGTGTTGAGGATTTGGCTGTGCCAGATCCCGCGAACGCCCGTGAGGTTCACCTTGCCGATCGCCATGCCGCGCAGTTCGACTTCAACGGGCCCGCGCCCGAGCGTCGAATAGAGCGCGTTCATGTCACCGGGCGACATCGGCTGATGGGTGAGCTCAACCATGAAAGCGGGCGTGTCCGTGAGCGTTTCGAGGTCGGTGGTCTCCAGGGTGTGCTGGAGTTCGTTCAAAATGGCGGGCGCCGCGAAGACGTTGGCGCCCCCGTTGACGATGGCGGGGACGGCCCCCTTCCCCTCCGAGGCCACCGCGCGCACGGCCTTCGGGATCCGAGCGAGGATGAAGCTGTTCACCTGCCCGTCCCGACCCGACTGCATGCGCCAGAGACCGGGGACGCCCGTGTCGGCCACTTTCACTTCGCCCTCGCAGAGCTTGATGCGCACGTCCCCTTCGCCGAGCGTCGCAAGGAGAAAGTCGAGGTGCCTCGGATCGAACGCCTCGAAATCCCAAACAACATGGAGTTCCTCGGCGTCTTTGCCTTCGGTTTCGACTTTGCCGAGGTGTCCGGTCACTTCCGCTTCGACGGCCTTCAAAAAGGCGACGGTCGCTTCGGCTGCGGCGCGTTCGGTTTCGGGGTCGAGTTTCGGAACGTCGGCCCAACGTCGGGCGGCGTTGAACAACGATTGATCGGCCATGAAAATTCCTCCTGATCGGGGCTTTTTACGTTGGGTTTTCCGTGCTCAGCCGCACGTCGGGGGTTCGTTATTCGGAATCAGGGAAATGCGGCGCGGGGGCGCTTCGGTGCGGGTACCGATCTCGGCGAGAGTCCTCAGGTACTCGTCCCAGCCGAGAAGGCCTTCGGCCGCTCCGAGGTAGGTACCGCTTCGGAAAAGCGCCACGGCGGGAAGTTTTCGAATTCCCCAGCGGGCCGCAAGCGCCCGTCCCGTACGTACGTCCGTGAACCACGCGCCTGCAACGGCATCGCCTAGCGCGCGACGCAACTCGGGCGCGATCACGACGATGTCGAGCGTTTCCTTTTGCTTCATCGGGTCGTCGGCGAAGGCGACGAACTGAAGTCCCCGCGCCGCAAGGAGCGCATCGACGTTCTCTTCGCCCATCTTCTGAAAACCCTCTTTCCCGAAAAGACGCACGAACCCCGGATGGGTGTCGACGTCGATCGGGGCGACTTGAGTGAATTTGCTCATGAACGAACTCCTTCGCAATATTGGTATTCGGGTCAGACCGCACGCTTGCCGACAAGCGCTTTCAGGTGCTCGGGCAACTCGGGTTCGCGGTCGACGAGATCGGGAAAGCCCGCTCGAATCGTCTCTTCCGTGGCATCGCCCGCCATGACGTCCGCCAGAGCGGAAAGGGCGTCGTTCACCTCGCGAACTTCGTCTTCCGACATGTGACGAAGCGCCGTTCCTCGAAACACCATCAAGAGATCATCGGGTTTCACCTCCCCCGCAAGCCCGATTTCGACCCGCTCCGTGCTCCCGTTTCGTTCGCACAGGCACGTACCGTCCCCATAAACTTCTCGAACTGTCATCGGTATGCCGACACACATGGGAAATTCCTCCTCGGATTGTCCTTTCTCTTCTTTTGTCTTTCTTTCGGAACGTCTTACTTTTCACCCGCGTCGGGAATCGCTTCGCCCGCTTCGCGAACGAGGAAGCGTGCGTCCCCGGTACGGCAGGCATCCGAAGCGGACGGGCGTCCCTTTTCGTAGGCCTCGATCGCCACGGGCGCGACGTCCAAGGGCGGAACAACCTCGTCGGCGGAGCGCGCTTCGGGCGCAAAGCCCCAGGCGGCAAGCTCCGCACGGGCAAGTTCGAGCGCCGGCGGAATCTTCGATCGGATCGTCTCCGAGAGGCTTCCGCCGTAGTCGTCGAGCCGTTCGGGCTGTACTCCGACAACGGCGATGCGCTCGGGGGTCTTCCCGAGAAGCGCCGCCGAGCACAAAAGGTCGTTGAAGCCCTGCTGATGGGGCGAAATCTTGGTCGATGCCCAAAGCGTGATGTCGTCTCCGCGAAGGATCTTCACCGTACCGGGCGCTTCGTGGAAGTCGCAGCAGTCGAAAACGAGAATGGAGCGCGTCACCGTGATGTCGTTGAGGAGGTACCCGCCCAACGTCCCGCCGTCCATCACCTCGCACCCGTCGGGGAGTCGAAAGGCCGTGTGGAAGGCCTCCGCGGCGCGCGGCCCGAAGCCTTCGTCCGCCCAGAGAATGTTGCCGATCCCGAGAACGAGCACCTCGCGCTCGTACGTGCGACCGGGGTCCGGCCCGAAAAGCGACACCTCGTCGCATGCCGGTGTCGAGGTTTCTTCGAGGATTTTGTTTCCGCTTTCGTTGGAAGTTTCGTTGGAACAATCGTTACGGTTCACCGTCGGCCTCCCGATGTCGCTTGGGGCTTCTTTCGAGTTTGTTCATTTCGGTTCTACATGCGCTTCCCGTTTTTCGTTTTTCAAACGGAAAACGCCGGGATCCCGGGCGAAGCGGTGTCGGTCGGGCTTCCCGGCAAACGCTCGGGTCCGCTCTCGGAGCACATTCGAACACCCCGGCACGACGCGCGCTTCGTTTCATGTTTCACTATAGAGATGCGGCGTCCGAGTTGCCATCCGCCCGTCGGGGGAATTCGGTACGGACATACGCCCCCCGAAAGGCGTATTCAGCCTCCCGACGGGGCGTTCCGCCTCCCCCTAAAGTAGGAATATCGAACGTAATGTTCGATAAAACGTTACAAAATATCCGGAACGGCCGCATGCGCCTTCGGGAATCGGAAATAATTCGGTTTCGGCCTTACGATCTTCGATCGGGGGCAAAGCCCCGCCGACCCTTCACCGACATTTTTCGAAACTTTTCCCGAGAACTCGCATTACCGTGCCCGTCCCTCCTCCCATCGATCACATTCCCGGCGTTGCCGATCCCTCCTTCACCCGAAAGAACCGCTCCGACGCGTCCTATTGCGGCTCCGGCGCGCCCGGCGCGTCAAAAACCCCGAACGCCCCCGACTCGACCGAATGCACTTGCGGCTTCACGTCGCCGATCGATCCCGAAGAAGCGAAGCTTCACGATTTCAGTCAGCGCTTCAACCGTTGGCTCACCTACGGGCAGTCGATCGCGCTCGTGGCGATCGCCATCGCGACCCTCGTCGGCATCGGCCTTTCGATCTGGGAAATGATCGGGAAGGAAACCGTGGGGCTCGGCGACCTGCTGATGCTCTTCCTTTATATCGAAATCCTCTCCATGGTGAAGGGCGGCGCGCTCGGCACTCGTGAGATTCCGATCCACACCCCGATCGCACTCGCCATTGTGGCGGTCGCGCGTTATATCGTGGTGGACGTCGAGCACTTGAAGCCCCTCTACATGTTCCTCACCTCCTCGTCTATTCTCGTCCTCGTGCTCGCGCTCTGGATCGTTCGCCGCATCCTCAAGAAAAACGACCGTCTCTGATTCCGGCGAACCCAACGTCCGAACGGCACCCGCTGCGCACGCAAACATGCGACACACGGCGGGCGCCGTTTCTTTTGTGCGGGTATCTTCGAGCGGTCCTCTCCGAGCATTTTCCCGCAGTTTGAAGGTCCGAACAGAATCGTTGTTCCATGTAATGGACAGCGCTTTCCGTTCCATAACCATGCCCGACCTCGGACACGAGGACTGCGCCATGAAATTCACCCGAGTTCTTTGATGAGGCTTGGGACGGGTCGAGGTGCCCGACCGACATCGGCGCGGCCACGTCAGTCGGCCCCTCTTTCTGCCCCGTCCACGGCCCGAGACCCGCCATGACGCAATCCAAAGCTCTTTTCGTTTGCGCACTTTTTTCCGGGTCTTGTCGCCGCGACCGACAAAAACACCCGGATTTTCTTCGACAAAGATCCGAAAAGCGGCATCGAGCGCTACATCTTCGACCAAGGCGGCACGTCGTCGCGCTACGACTTCCGGATCGTTCGCACGCTCAAAGACGAGCGCGATCTTACGGGTCGCCTCGGTAGCATCGCACACCTCAAAGATCGCCTCGAAGACGCTGCTTCGCACGGGAACCGCCGGACGCACGTTTGCAAGGGCGAGAGCATCACGATCCATGAAACCCGCACCACGGCGGAACCGACGCTCAAAGGCAAGACCTTGACGATCCCCGCTCGTAGAAGCGGTCTGCAGCCAGATCTGCCCGGCACTGCCGAAGCACTAAGGCAGTGCAAGCCGAGCCCGATACGACACCGGGCTCACCGATCGACTTCTCCGTTCGGCCTTGGTCCTCGAGACCGTACAAACGAGCGGCATCACCCGGCCTCCGCGCGCCTATACTCGATCGGGAGAACGTCTTCGACTAGGTCTAGGCTAGACTCGATTCGGTTTGACCCGAGCGTCCGGGCCTGTTCGGGTGTTCTCGGAAAAAATGATAAAAGTCCCAAAAGGAGAACGGCATGTCTGCAACGAACGTCCCGAACGTCGAACACACGAACCCCCGAACCTTTCCCGGCGATGATTGCGACCCCGACATCGTCGATCTGATTGCGGATTCCGAGGACGAGAAGGATCCGAACGACGTCGACTGTCCCGAAGACGAGGAGGGATTTGCTTCCATGCGGGAACTCTACGACGCGCTCGATAACGGCGACGGCGGTCCCGTCTACCTCTCTGACGGTATGTGGCTCTATCCCGACGGATCGATCGAAGATTAAGGAAAATGCGGCAGAATGCGACCTGCGCGATACCGACAATGCGTGCGGGCACGCGCCCTCTCCGCGGAAACGGGTAATCTGTCGGGTACCCGACCGACCCGGCTCGTCTTGAAAACGTTTTTTTCGAAACTTTTTATAGTCCCGTCAATGACTTCGCACACGCCACGCTCCGCGGCCGAGGCCGCGCTCCTTGAACGGATCTCCGACTACTGGAACCGCCGCGCCGCGGGTTACGGTCTTTTCACCCGCGACGACATCAACGGCCCCGAAGCCTACCGCTGGACCTGCCACCTTACGAACACGTACCCGCTCTCGGGCCGTCGGGTGCTCGACGTCGGTACGGGCGGAGGCTTCCTCGCGATCCTCGCCGCCAAAGCGGGAGCCGACGTGACAGCCGTGGACATCTCGGTCGAAATGCTTCAAGCCGCCAAGGTGAACGCTCAGGCGTCCGGCTGCGAAATTCTCTTCACGCAATCCGCCGCCGATCGCTTGAGTTTCCCCGACGAGTCGTTCGACGTCGTCATGTGCCGCAACGTCCTCTGGAACATGACCGACCCCGAGGCGGCGGTCGCCGAGTGGGTACGCGTGTTGCGCCCTGGCGGTGCCCTCTTCATCGCGGACGGCAACCACTACAATCACCTTGTCGATTCGCGCTTCAAGGCCGTGCGAAACGCGCTCGACGCGGCCCGAAGCCACGATCCCAAGTACCTCGGCGACGTCGACACGTCGGTGATGGAGCAGATCGCCCGCGACCTCCCCATGACCTCCCGCAACCGACCCGACTGGGAAATCGGCTGCCTCGAATCGCTCGGCCTTTGGGGCGTCTGCTGCCGCGCGGCCTATCCCGCGGCCGTGCGTCTTGCGGACGGTTGCGAAGAAGTCGTGACGCTCGACTTCATCGTGACGGCTTACAAGCCCGAACGTCCGTGCGAGGTACCTGCGGATTCGGCGGGCGAAGTCGGAGAACAGTCCGACGGCTCCCCCGATCTTGAACCCGTCCCGACCGATACTGTGACAGGCGAAAAACACACCGCGTAACGCTCGGCTTTCCGAGTACGGAAGACATAGCCGGAAGAACCCGGACGAACGATTGCTCGCCCGGGACTGTCGTCCCGACCTCTTTCCGCCCCCGTCCGAACTTCTCTCGGACCTCGATCCGATGCGCGATCACCGCGACTTTCCGCCGACGCACGTCCTCGAAAACGATCCGGCAGGAACGCGTGAACGTACGCATCGAAACCCGCTCGCCACACGACTCTGTTGCCATGCCCCCTACCGAACGCAATCCTCGAAACACCCCGAAGGTTGAAACCGCCGATGCGTACGAAGCAACGCAAACGGCTGAAACAACGGAAACGACCGAGCCCGTTGACTCGACGCCGGCGCTCGTCCCCGATCCCCTTTCGCGCTCCAAGCGTCTTTGCGCCGCAGCCCGCACGACCGTGCTCTCGGGTCTCATTGCTGGCGGCTCGGCGGGATTCGGAGTACGGGTTCTCGAGTCCCCCGGTCTCCTCGAGACGGGGGCCGTGGCGGCGGTCCTTTTCGTGCTCGGCGCGGGAGTGGTGCGGGAAGAAGCCGGGAAGCTCGCGGCGGAAGGTTTCGACCGTGCGCGTCGCGCGATCCTCGTTTCGGGAGCGCCCGTCTTTCTCGTCGTTTTCGCATTGGCGTTCGCGCTTTCCCTTCTGAGGCCCGAAAGCCTCTCGGTCCTCCCCGCCTTGGGCGGATTGAAGCCTTCGGAGAACACGGTGCTCGCGCTCGACCTGCTGATTCCCCTTGCCCTCCTCGGCACGATCGCCGATCGGGCGGCCGCAGGCCTCTTTCTTCGGGTTTTCGGGCTGCCGGACGATTCGAACGGTTCGGACGCCTGACGGCGAACGCCCGATGCGTGTTTGGGCATCGCGAACCGGAAGAAACGACGAACGGCCGCTTCCCGGAGGCACCCTCCGAAAAGCGGCCGTTTGTTTTTCCTGAAAACGCTCGATCGTCGAACGGCACGCGCCCCGAGGGTCACCGCACGATTCGCGCGCCCTCGGGTTTCATGCGTTTGAGTCGAAACCGTCAGTCCTTCTTGCTACGGTTGGCAAAGAAGTTGGCGTCTTCGATGTCCTTCGTGCGGATCGTGAAGACCTGATTCGTGAGGTCTTCCGCAAGGGCTTCGGCCTTGGCCATGATGCCGTGGTTGAAGTCTTCGAGCATGGCGTCCGCCTTCTTCGCATCCTGCTTGAAGACCTTGACGTACTCGGCTTCGAAGGCCTTCTGGGCTTCGGCCGTCTGACGTTCGAAGTCGGCGTAGGCCTTCTGCACCACGCCGTGGAGCTTCGGATAGTCGGTCATGACAAGGGTCTGGAGCTTGCGGTACTTCCAGTAGAGCGATTCGCTGTCGGCCTTGTCCGTCCCCTGACCGTAGTGGGCGGGATAAGCGTTGAGGCCGTGGTAGTACGGCACGAAGACCGAGAGATCCGCCATGCCCATGGCGACGTACGTGACGGCGCCGATTTCATCCGGAAGCCACGGACGCACCTGCATCACGTGCGCTTCGTACGTACGGAAGACGCTGATCGGACGGTACGGTTCGTCGCCGCGCAGACCCTTCGTGTACGGGTCGTGCGACTGAAGTTCGCCCGTCTGATAGTGGTCGCGCATGATCGCCTTCAGGTCGTCGACCGTGATCTTCTTTTCGGGCTTCAGATAGACGGGGAAGTTCCGGCCGTCGCCCACCTTCTGCTCGAGCGAGGGATTGAGCATCTTCTGGATCTGCCAGACGCGCGGGTCGTTGTAATCGCGGTCGCGTTCGTCGTCGCGGGTGTAGGCCTTCGAGAAGTTGAATTCGCCGTCCTTCTTCGGATCGTAGAAGCCGTTTTCGGTCGCCCACTGAACGAGGTTCTTCGAGGCGAGGAAGTCGGGGCTCTTCGGATCGTACGCCTGGAGACGGCCCTGATTGCCGGAAGCGAAGTAGGTGTCCTTCGGCGTACGTTGGGCGAGCCACTGGTGGCCCGTGCCGGTTTCGAGGTACCAGATTTCCTTGTCGTCGACGAACGCCACGCCGAAGCCTTCGCCCGCACCGGTCGTTTCGATGATCGAGCCGAGGATTTCGACGGCTTCGCGCGCGGTCTTGGCGCGAGGCAGCAGGACGTCGAGAATATCGTCTTCCGTGATGCCGGTCTTTTCGTTGTACGGGTCGAGCTTCAGGGCGTCGTCACGCGCGAAGATCGATTCGGTACCCGAAATACCGACGCCCGCGTCGTTGAAACCCGTCGCGCCGTGGAGCTGCGTCTTCCAGTTCGGCACCGTCGTGTAGCCCATCGCCTGTTCGGGCTGCGGGTACGAGAAGTCGGTCGCGCCCTTGTAGTCCTGGGTACGGTACATGTCACCCTTCTTGTAGGTGCGCGCCGGGTGCTTGACCATGTGCTGCGCCTTCATCGCCGAACTGTCGGCGCTGCGGGCGATGAGGAACGACCCGTCGGCGGAAGCTCCTTCACCCACCACCACGGTGGTGCAGGCAAGCGCGGAACCGGCGATCGCCATCGAAAGCGCGGCGGCCAAGATCGAGGTACGGAATTGCATACAAAGCTCCTTTTAGAAATGCGGTCATCGGTCCGAGATTCCGACGCTCGGCATGCTTCGCAGTCAGGGAAGCCGGGAGAAAGTCCTTTGGTCTGGAGAACTTCGCCCCGAAAAAGGGAACGTCGCGTCGGTTCGGCCGACCCCCGATATAGTGCCTATCACCTAAGACAAATGTTAGAGGAGAAACCCGAGGTCATCGGTCGGTTTCGGGAAAACGCGGGCGTTTCTCGCCGGAGATGAGATAAAAAAAGGGAGGCTTCGCAAGAGGTCTCCCCGGGAGACCCGACCCGGTCACGCACGACGCGCGTTCGGGTACGGGAAGTTCGAACCGTTTGGAACATTCGAAAATCAGAAGCGATGGATCATGCCCGCGAAGAGTTCATAGGCCGCCGGATCAAGCGTGTCGGCACCCGCATGGATCTTGCCGAGCGTGCCGTAGACGTAGGAACCGCCCGTGTAGACGGTCGTACGCTTGCTGATATCGCACGTTTGACATCCTTTCCGCCCTAAAGGACGGAGACGTTTCGGCTCTGCCCGACCCTGAGAATGTTTATGGCGCCGACTCGGTCTGCGTTGTCCTTGTAGCCGCGTTTGACGCAAAGGAGTTTGAAAGTCGGATCCTTCTCGCGGCACTTCTGGTTCCAAGCAAGCCCATGGTTGTAGACAAAACGAGCGCAACCGCAGGAACGCGAGAACTTGCGGCAATACGCCCCGTCGGGCTTGAGTTTGAAAATAAAGGCTTTATGACGCAGGACCATGATTTTTGTTATAGGCATCAGTCCGCACTTCGTTCGGGTGCCTTGAACAGCAGGGCTTTACGGCACGTCGAATAAGGGTATTGTCCATGCGACCGATATCGGCTCGCTCGCGTCTCACGGCTCTTACACAAACCCGAGCATCGCCGCCTGTGCTTTTGGGGGAAGTCCCGGTCCGAAACGCGCATCCTCTTTGGCCCAGGCGCAGAGACTCGCGTCGAGTCGCCAGTCGGCCTCGCGGAATGCGCCCTCACCGAAAACATCGAGCACTTTGCGCGCGGGCCACAAGTCGACGAGCCCGATGCGGTAGTCCTCGAAAAAGCGTTCGCCCCCGAGGGCGATCCCTTGCGTGAAGCCCGAGGGCGGTATGCGACTTTCGGGTCGTGCGACGGTTTCGGGCATGACGAGTTCGTGTTTGGCCCAGGCGAAAATACGAATCGTCGAATTCCCGACGTCTTTCGAATCGTAGGCGCGCGTCTTCGAGACGGCCGTCTGCCCGAGCATGCGGGGAAGCTTGTCGGTCGGAAAAGGAAGTTCGACGCTTTCGTACTTGACCCGATTCGGCTTCACGCCCTGCCGCTCCGCCAGAGCGTCGTTTTCCTCCTTCCAAGTCCAGAGGAGCTCCCGATAATCGGGCTTTACCCAATCGCCGAGTCCCCAACCGCCGAGAAACGCGGGGTTTTTCTCCGTGCGCGCGTTGCGGCGCGAAATCGGACGGTCACGCTCGTAAAAGGCCGAGAGTTTTTCGTCTCTCAATTCGAGGAACCGCTGTCGCAGCGCCTCGGGCCGCTGAGCCAACATCGACACGGGAACGAGCACCTGCTGCACCGACGTCCGAAGCCGACGCGCGAACCACGCATGAAGGTCTTCCGGGTCGAAGAGCATGCGGGCATTCCGCGCGGTTTTTCCGAGGGCGGCCGCCGCCTCGGGCCAGCGCCTCGCCACTTCGGCCGTATTGAGGATGAAGGGCACTTCGAGCATCGCCGTCTTCGAAAAGAGCCACCGCGTCCAGGGAAAGACCTGCAAACAGTCGAGCGTACTCCACGTGTGATGACGAAGATAGTCGCCGAGCACTTCGACGCCCGGCACGATGATGACTCCGGGGAAACGCTCCTTGAGCGCTTCGGTTTTGGCACGGTAGTCGGCCGCTCGCGATCCGGCGCGGCCGATTTCGGCGGCATCGTCGTCCCCATAGAAGTCGGCCTCATCGGGAAGCGTGTCGGGAATCGACGCTTCGGCCTTCCCTACGCCCCTCTCTGCGACCGACGCTATCGAGGCCGTACCGGCCGGGGAAAAGGAGCGGTCGGGCACCCCTTTGTTTACAACTCTCCCCCTGCCTGTTTCGGCCCCTGCGGCTTCGGATGTCGAGCCCGGAGACGATATCGGGGACGGAGTCGAGATCGGCGCCCCACCGGTTGGAGACAAATCGATGCGTGAGTTGGGTTTGAGGCGTGCCATCGGGAATTTTTCGAATACCAATACAAACATCGATTATACAGTTCAAATGCATAGCAAGAAACGCGCTCCCAATGCGATGCAACCCTCGGACGTTGCTCCCGCGGCCGAACGACAGTGCGGGAGCGCGTATCGGAAAGACGGCTGAAGTGTTGTAGGTCTACCGTTGGCTTCCGGTCAAGGCTTCGCGCACTCCTTGACGAACTCGTCGAAAAGGCGTGCCGCTTCGTTCCGTCGGGCGCTCAAGCGTTCGGGATGCCATTGGACGGCAATGACAAAGCGCTTCTCCGACGACTCGAACCCTTCGAGCACGTCGTCCTCGACCGAATAGGCCGCGGGCACGAAAACGGAGGCGAGCATCTTCACGGCCTGGTGGTGGAGCGAATTGACGCCGAGTTGCGTACCCGACCATTCGGAAATCCGAGTGCCCGGTACCGTCCGGACCTCGTGCACGCAATGGAATTCGGCATCGCTTCGCGAATGGCGCTTGGGCGGAAGACCGAGTTGCGAGGGGATGTCCTGATAGAGCGTTCCGCCGAAGGCGACGTTGAGAATCTGCGCCCCTCGGCAAATGGCAAGGATCGGAAGGTCCTTTTCCCAGGCCTTGCGAATGAGATGAAGTTCGAGTTCGTCCCGCTCCGTCTCCACGGGGCCGCACGCGGAAAGCGGAATCTCGCCGTAGAGCCTCGGGTCGACGTCGGCACCACCCGTGAGCAAGAGTCCGTCGAGTTGTTCGAACAAGCCGTCGAGCACGATCTCTTCGGCAAAAGGAAGAACGAGCGGCACGCCGCCCGCGGCGCGGATGCTCTCTTCGTACCCGGCTCGCGTTCCGACAACGCCCGCCTCGCGAAAACGGGCGGGCGTGAGGCCGATCAAGGGTTTTCCTGCGATCATGGTGGTTTCTCCGGTGCGTTCTCGGCCGACGAGAGGAACGTCGGTCGAAGATTTTGAAGATGGGACTTCGGAAAGTATGCGCCATCGGCGCGGGTTGCGAGGGGATGCAACGAAATTCACCGAATCGCGGCTCCCGCGCGAGCCGTCTACAATAGGTTTTTACTCGACCTTTTCCCGGAGGCTTTCCCGATGCCCGTCGACGATCTCGCTCCCTCGAGCGACACCCTGATCTACTTGTCGATTCTGAGGCGCATTCCGCGCGCGCGTTGGATTTCGTCGACGGAACTGCGCCGACAGCTCGCCGCCGCGGGAATCGAGATGTCGCCCCGACGGCTGCAGCGCTATCTGAAGGCGTTGAGCTCCTGGCCCGACCTCGGGGTCGAATGCCGAACGGAGTCAAAGCCCTACGGCTATCGGCGCACGGACACCGGAAACGACACGACCTTTGCGAGCCTTCTGCCGCACGAAGGTCTGTTGTTGCGCCTCGCGCGCGAACATTTGCGCTACCAGCTGCCGCGCGAACTGACGGACGCCCTTGCGCCCCTATTCGACGCCGCGATCGATGCGACGAGCTCGCGCGACGAAGCGTCCCGCGCGAACGCCTGGCTGAAGAAAGTGTCCTTCGTTTCGAGTACCGTTCCGATGGTGCCCCCCGACATCAAGCCGCGCATTTTCGACGCCGTAAGCGAGGCGCTCTACAAAGACGTCAAGCTGCGGATCCGCTACCGGAACGTCCGGGACGAGGAGTGCGAAGCGGCGGTGTCGCCCCTCGGACTCGTGCAGCAAGACGTACGTCTCTATTTGGTGTGTCGATTCGAAGGGTACGACGACGTGCGCCACCTGGCACTGCACCGCCTGCTTGACGCCGAAACGCTGGACTGTCCGGTCGAGCGCCCCGAAGGGTTCGACCTCGACTGTTACGTCGTGCAACGTCACTTCAACTATGCAAACAGCGGAAAAATCCGGTTGATTCTCGAATTCACGAGCGCCGAGACCGCCAGGAATTTGAAGGAGACGCCCTTTGTCGGACAGACCTCATTCAAGGCGCTTCCCGACGGTGCCTGGCGACTGGAGGCCGTCGTGGACGACACCGTCATCCTCGACGGGTGGATCGCCGCCTGGCGAGAGCGCGCGGGTATGCGTCGAGTGGAGAAGATTCCGCTTGAAACCGAAAAGCCCGCATGACGTCTCGGTTTTGAGGGGGCGCATCGGAGGAATACATGCACGGACTCATTACGCTTGCGGGAGGCGTGGCACTTCTCGTTTGGGGCCTCTACATGGTCAAAAGCGGGATCCTGCGCACGTTCGGAGACTCGCTTCGCACGTGGCTCTCGGTTCGGCTCACGAACCGTGCGAAGGGGTTTGCGGCGGGGTTCGGGTTGGCGACCCTTTTGCAAAGCTCGACCGCTTCGGCGTTGCTCGTTGCGGGCCTGCAGCAAAAGGGCCTGGTGACAACCGCTACGGCCCTCGCTTGCGTGCTCGGAGCCGATCTCGGGAGCGCTTTCGTCGTGCGGCTTCTCTCGTTCGATCTTTCGACGGCCGTTCCCTTCCTCACGATCCTGGGGGTCATTCCCTTCGTGCGGAGGCCCGACACGCGCGTCGGGCAATTCGGCCGTGTGCTTCTCGGTCTCGCCTTCGTGATGATGGCCCTCAAAACGATCGTCGCCGCAACGGAACCCGTCAAAGAAAGCGAAGCATTGCTCTCCGCCCTCCAAACGATCGGGGCGAATCCCCTCCTCTCGGGGCTGCTCGGTGCGGCTCTCGCCTTCGTGTGTTTTTCGAGTCTGGCGGTCGTGGCGGTGGCGGCGGGCGCCGTCGCCTCGGGCGTGATCGACCCCTACGCTGGGCTTTGGGTCGTGGCGGGTGCAAACCTCGGGAGCGCCCTCCTCGCTTCCGTTTCGACCGCGACGGGTTCTCCCGTCGCACGGCGCGCTCCGACCGGAAACCTCGTTTTCCGGGCGGCGGGCGTGACGATCGCGGGCCTGCTCCTCTATGTCTTTGCGGACCCCTTGCGGGGCTTCGTCGACTCGGGCTCGCAGCTCGTCGACTTTCATTTACTCCTCAACGCCGCAATCGGTGCGGCGGGGTTGTGCATCCTGGGGCCCGTCGCCCGTGCGACCGATCGGTTGTTGCCCTCCGACGACGCGCCCGAGCTTCCCGCCGAGGTAAAGCTCGAAACCCCGGAAAACATGCTCGCTCCGGTGACGGCTCTTTCGGCCGCACGGTCGGAGGTCGTGATCACGGCGAAGCGACTCCTCAAATTCTGGCGCGGGCTTGATACGCCGTTACGCACGAACCCGCCCGCCGGGACTCTCTTTGCGTTTCACGACGACATCGACCTTTTGAAGCGTCGGTGCGTCGCCGTCGAGCAATTTCTGAACGACCTCATCAAGTCGGTCTTGACGGGCGAAGAAGCGCGTTTTTGGCAAAACATCCACACCGCGAACGAGGGCCTCTCCTTTGCGCTTGACGTTGCGGACGAAATCGTTTCGGAGCTTGAGACGAAAAAGTGCGCCGAGCACTGTTTTTTCACGCCCGAAGGGCTTGAAGAACTCTTGCGCGAGCATCAGCGCGCGTCCGAGGGTCTCGAGATGCTCGTGCGGCTTCTCGAGGGCGAGCGCCCCGGGGCGCAGGCCGATTCACCCAAGCGCACGGCCTCGCGCCGTCGGGCGCTCCTCGCGCGCATTCGTCGCAACGATGCGACGATCTACGAACTGACGGCGCGTCACATGAAGCGCGTCGCCGAAGGACGTGCGGGGGCTGTCGACACGAGTGCGCTCCACGTAGGGCTTCTCGCCCTCTTCCGACGTTTCGAGACCGCCACCGCCATGTCTGCGGGAGAGCCCTGAGGAAGGAAACGATCAAGGCCCGGAAGCCGTCCGCTCCCGGGCCTTCTTGTGTTGCCTTGTCGGCAGGCCGCTTGCAGCGGCTCATGCGTTTGCAAGATCAGCGGTCGCCCGCAAGGAAGTCGAGCGCGAACGCCGTCTCGACCGCCACCCCGTAGGGAAGGCACCGTTCGTCGGCGCGGAAGGCGGGATGGTGATTCTGGACATGGTAGCCCTCTTCGGGGCCGCCCGCGCCGAGGAAGAGGTACACGGCGGGAACGCGATTGGAAAAAGCCGAAAAGTCTTCGCTTGCGGTCCACCCGGTGCGGGTCGCAACGAGCTGTTCGGGAAGCGTCTCCTTCGCTACGCGCAACGCCCGCGCGATCATGCCTTCGTCCTGAACGATCGCGTCGTAACCCGACTGCCAGTCGATCTTCACCTTCGCGCCGTGCGCGGCCGCCACGTGTTCGGCAAGCGTATAGACGCGTTCGCGAACGAGCGCGCGGTCGTCCGCGTCTTTCGTACGAATATTGAGACCGATGCGGGCCGTTTGCGGAATGACGTTCACGACGTTGCCCGCTTCGAACACCGTGGGCGAGACGACGACGAACCGATCGGGCGAGATGTTGCGAGAAACGATCGTGTGCAGAGCCCCGACAAGTTCCGAGCCCACCAAAATCGGGTCGATCCCGGCGTGCGGCATCGAGCCGTGCGTGCCGCGTCCTTCAATCGTGATCCAGGCGGCGTCGGAAGCCGTCGTCGCCACGCGGTCCGTGCAGACGGAAAGGCGCCCGATACGGTCGTTCCAGACATGGAGCCCCGCGCAGGCGTCGACCCCGTCGAGGACGCCCGCCGCGACCATGTCGCGCGCGCCGCCCGGAAGCGATTCTTCGGCGTGCTGGAAAATGAGGCGCACTCGACCCGCAAAGGTCGAACGGAGCACCGTCAGGACCTTTGCGGTCCCGAGCAGAATAGCCACATGCGCGTCGTGTCCGCAGACGTGGCTCACGCCCGGGTTCTCGGAGCGGAATTCCAGGCCTTCCGCCTCTTCGACGGGGAGCGCGTCCATGTCGGCGCGCAGCGCGATCGTGCGCACGGGGCCCGTCGCGGGGAGCGTGCCGACGATGTCGGCCGTGAGGCTCGTATCCGTCGGACGACGGATCGCTTCGATCCCCATGGCGCGCAACTCCGCTTCGACGTACGCGACGGTTTGATGTTCGCAAAAGCTCAGTTCCGGATGACGGTGCACGTGACGGCGCCAACGTACGAGGTCGTCTTCGGGAATCGGAAAATCGGTTCGCATGGGAAATTCTCCTTTCAGCTTTCAGTATGTTGAGAACCTCGCGCCTCAAGCGGCCTTGAGACCCAGAAATTCGCGGATGCGGGTTTCGCACTGCACGGCGACGACACCCGCCAGAACGAGCGCCGCGCCCGCAGCGAACCAGCCGTCAACCGATTCGCCGAGCATCACGACGCCCATCGCCACGCCGAAAAGCGGCGTCGCGAAAACGAGCACGCCGAGCCGCGCGGCCAGATACCGTCGCAGCATCCCGCACCAAATGAGGTAGCTTGCAAAGCTTACGACGAAAACCTGAAAGAGGAGGCTCGACCAACCGACGAGTCCCGGTTCGAACCGCGTCTCGCCCGAAAGGAGCGCACACGGGAAAAGAATCGCAAAACCCGTCGCGAGTTGCCAGAAAAGAAGCTGCCCCGAGGACGCGCGACTCATCGTCGTCGTACGGATCGTGATCGTGGTGAGTCCCCAGGAAAGGCCCGAGCAGAGCCCCAAAAAGTCGCCCCAGAGCCAGTCGGCGCCGAGTTCGTTCTCCGAGAGGAGCGCGGGCACGCCGAACGCAAGCACGATCCCCGCAAAGGACATCCCTACTCCCGCCCACTGGAAGGCGGACAAACGCTCTTCGGGCAACTTGAACGCAAGCCCCACCGCCGCAAAGAGCGGAGCCGTATAAAGGAGTACCGCCATATGAGAGGCGGACGTGTAACGGAGCCCCTCGGCCACGAAAAAGAATTCTCCCGCGAAAAAGAGCCCGGTCAGAAAGCCGTGAAAGGGCTTCACGCCCGGCGTCCAGGGTTCTTTCGACACGAACCGATTCCAGGCGAGAAGAAGCAGGCACGAGAGCGCGCTTCTCACCGAGACCTGCAACATCGTACTCACTTCGGGCGCGGCCGCTTTGATCGCGACCTGCTGCAGGCCCCAAATGAAGCAAAGCGCCATGACGACGGCTACGGCTTGTGAATCGATCGGACGACGGTCTGTGCTCGGCAGAATAGGCACGGGATTCTCCGGAAGTCGGGTGATGATTTCGGGGATTTGAGGTGGAAACGAAAAGTATGCTCCTTTGCGTGCCGCTTTGCCTGCCGCTCGTGCGGGACCGGGAAACGGCGAAGGAGCCGCATGCCGGTTTTCCGCCTGCGGGCGGTTGCGCTTGGAGGGCGGTCTTCCGAGCACGCCGAGCGTTTCGAGCATTTCGGGCAAGAATCCGCATTTCCCGCACCTGTCGCACGGGTACGAACGGGCGCATACTCGTTCTCGTACGCGGGGACAGGTGCGTCGAACCTGTCCGTCGAACGTGTGCGCCGGCCTGTCGAGCGAAGTCGACCGACAATGAACGCCCGGCGCCCGCTCGCTTCCGCGCGACAACGTCTTTTCGGGAGAAGCACAATGAACACCACGCGCAAAGAATTTCTCCGCTCGGCGGGCACCGTTCTGGGCGGCCTCGCTCTCGGGGGCGGTACGGGAACGGCGGTTGCCGCAGCCGCGGTTGCGACGGGCGGCACGAAAACCTATCCTCAGGCGCCCGTCGTCGGGTCGCGCCGTGTCGACGCCGACTTTACGGGCCCCAAGTCCAAGGTCTTTTTCTCGAAGACGATCGACGCCGAACACCTCGTTCGCCTCTACGGTCTCGTGAACGGCTCGATCGGCGGCAAGGTCGCGATCAAACTCCATACGGGCGAGCGGCACGGTCCGAACATTCTGCCGCGCGACCTCGTGAAGGCCTTCCAAGCAACCGTCCCCGAAAGCACGATCGTTGAAACGAACACGCTTTACGCAGGCGACCGCGACACGACCGAAAAGCACTTGAAGACCCTCGAGGTGAACGGTTGGACCTTCTGCCCGGTCGACATTCTCGACTCGGAAGGGACGGTCGATTTGCCCGTGAAGGGCGGCAGGCATTTCAAGGCGGTCTCCATGGGCGGACACATCGTCAACTACGACTCGATGATCGTTCTCACCCACTTCAAGGGCCACGCCATGGGCGGCTTCGGCGGCTCGATGAAGAACATCGCCATCGGCTGCGCCGACGGCAAGATCGGCAAAGCTCAGGTACACGGCGTCACCGACGTCAACATGCCCTGGGATCAGTGGCCCGCCAAAGAGCGCCTGATGGAAAACATGGTCGAATCCGCGAAAGCGGTGGTCGACCGCTTTGCGCCGCGCATCGTCTTCATCAACGTGCTGCGCCGCATGTCGGTCGACTGCGACTGCGCCGGGACGTCCGCCGCGGAACCCACCATTCCCGATATCGGGATTGTCGCTTCAACCGACATTCTCGCCGTCGATCAGGCGAGCGTCGACTTGGTCTACAACCAGACCCACAACCACGATCTCGTCGAGCGCATCGAAACGCGCCACGGTTTGCGACAGCTCTCCTACATGCGCGAACTCGGCATGGGTGCGGAAAACTACGAACTCGTCGACATCGGCTGATCGCTTGGAGCGAATCGACCGACGGTCCGAAACGGCCGGTTTCTTTCGACCCAAGCCCCCCTCAAAAGAACGCGCCCCGCTCGAACGAACGGGGCGCCTTTGTACGGACTCATCCTTTGCGGATGCTTTTCCGATTTGCAAGCGTACTTCAGAGGCTCTTCGCGGCCTCGGCGTCCGCCGCCAGGTGCGCTTTCAGTTTCTCCACCGCTTCGACGTCCGCGGGAAGCCATTCGACGCGTTCGAGTTCGTCGGGCGCAAGCCACCGGAGCGCTTCGTGCTCCTTCATTTCGATTCGCCCAGCTTCGATCGTCGAGAGGAAACAGTGCATCGTGAGATGGAAGGTCGGGTAATCGTATTCGACCGTCGTGAGAAGCAATTCGGGTCTCACCCGCACGGCCAGTTCCTCCTCGATTTCGCGCACGAGCGCGCGCTCGGGCGTCTCACCGGGCTCGGTCTTGCCGCCCGGGAATTCCCAACCGTCCTTGAATTCGCCGTAACCGCGCTGCGCGGCGAGAATCCGCCCCTCGTGGTGAATGATCGCCGCGACGACTTCGATGCGTTTGCGGGGCATGTCGGTCGGGGAGACGAGCGTTGCGGTCGTATTGTTCGTATCGTTCGTTTCTGTCATTTCTTTCGTTGCGTTCTTGAACGTCGCGGCGCGCCCCTCGGGAGTTGCCCTCCGGACGGAACCGTGACGCGAGTAAAAAATCAGGCGGTGAGGTAGGCGTAGATGTCGCTTCGCACGGGCTCGGCCAAACGATAGTCGATTTCGAAGGCCGGATCGACGCCGTTTGCGCCCGGCACCTCGACGGAAATCGGCTCGCCCGCCGCACGCACTTCGCCGAGGAAGTAGAAGGCCTTCGCCTCCTTCTCTTTCTTGTTGCGGCGCACGAAAAGGTAGATGCGGTTTTGCGCCTCCCCGGCTCCGCGCTTGAAGATGTGATCCGCGTCCGAGGAGGTCGGGCGCCGGTTGCGTTTCGAAAGCGCCACAAAGCGACGTTCGGAGAGGAACCTGTCCGCGTAGGCAATCGCTCCCTCCTCCTTCTCGTAATTGACGAAGACGGGCATCGTCTTCGTCGTGCGGTCGTAGAAGTACCCGCCGATATTTTGGGCGTTGACGTTCCTCTCCCAGTCGAGCAGGCGACATACCTCTTCGTACGTGTACGTTTGGTAGAGCGAAAAGCGCGTCTCGCGGTAGGTCGCGCCGTAAAGGCGTGCCCAGCGGGCCAGAACGAAGTCGGCGAGGTCCGAGAGTTCGTCGACGATGTCGGGATTCTCGTCGAGCGTCGCCTCGAAGACGTTGCTCATCCGCCATTCGGCTCCCGTCCAACGCGCTTCGTTCTGGAGCGCCTCGTCTGCCGCCCGGCCGCCGTCCGAAAGGACGCATGCGGCGTAAGCGGCGGAGGATTCGGATGCCTTCTCGGGCGGCACGGGTTCGATGAAGACGCACGCCGGGTACTTCGACGCGTCTTCGCGTCGAATATGAAAGTCGTTCGTCATCAGGCGGCGAATCGACGCGAGATGCATTTCGGTGACGGGAGGCGCCGAAGTACGTTCCCGAGAACGTTCGAGCGCTTCGAGCGCCGCTTTGAAGCGGGCTTTCAAGCCATCCTTGAGAGCCTCCGAGGCGAGCGCCCCGCCTGCTTTTCGAGCTCGATAGTCCGCGAGCAGAAGCTGCAGAAGGAGTGCCTCGCCCGCGCGCTCCCCGCGCCCGATCCTTCCCGACAAATAGCCGAGCATCGATTCGGCGGCCGGCGTGAAGACCCGTCCGTAATCGGGTTCGACGCACTTCAGGAACCCGTGGTAGGAGCCGCGGGCTTCGAAAAACTTCGTCGGATCGATCGAGCCGTGCGCTTCGTAGTCGACGAGCTTCGGGATCCGACCGAGCTTGCGACGGATTTCGAGGTAGCTCTCTTTGAGAAGCTTCATCGTCTGCGTCTTCGCGTTGTCGATCGCCGCGTAGATCCGTTCCCGGGAAACGGGGTCGAAGTGAATGCTCGATGCGCCCGGAATCAGACGCGAGCCCGTCGCGACGTAGCGACGCATGATTTCTTTCGAGTACGAGCGGTCGCCCGAGAGCGCGATCGGGATGAGGTAGTTGTTTTCGTAGTTGCCGATGAAGTCGACCACGACGACGTATTCTTTTCCGGGTGCCTTGCGCAAGCCGCGCCCCAACTGCTGGATGAAAACGATCGGGCTTTGCGTCGGGCGCAAGAGGAGCACCTGATTCACATCGGGAATGTCGACGCCTTCGTTGAAAATGTCGACGGTGAAGATGTAGTCGAGCGGTGTCCGTTCCCGACCGATCTCTCCGACCGTTCCCGTCACGACGGGTTCGTCCGCCGTCAGGCGCTCGATGGCGGCTTCGCGCGCGCTTTGCGAATCGGCGCCCGAGAGAGCGAGCGTACGAAGCCCCCTGCGGTTGAAGGCGTCCGAAAGCGCCCTCGCCTCCTCGTTCGTTCGGCAAAAGACGAGGCCCTTCACGCGCGGGCCGCTCCAACCGTGAAAAGACGCTTCCCGAAGGATGTAGTCGACGCGTTCCTCGCAGGCGAGCCGCGCGAAGTCGGCGAGTTCGCCCGCTTCCCCCGCATCCGTCAAAAATTCCCGAATGCCGAAGTAGTGGAAGGGACAGAGGAGCTCTTCTTCGAGCGCGCCCTGAAGGCGAAGCTCATACGCAATGTTGTGATCGAACAACGCATAGATGTCTTCGCCGTCCGGTCGGTCGGGACTTGCCGTCATGCCGAGCCAGAAGCGCGGTTCGAAGTAGCGCATGATGCGCAGATAGCTTGCGGCCGCAGCGCGGTGCACTTCGTCGATGACGATGAGGTCGAAACTCTCGGGTGAAAAGTCCCGCACGTCAAAGAGCGTCCCGTCGTCCTCCGACCGACACGCCTTTTCCATCGTCTGCACGGTCGCAAAGACGATCCGCGCGTCGATCGCTTCTTCGCGCTCGGCGCGCGACACGGCTCCCGTGTAAAGGCCCGACGAAACGTCGCTTCCGAGCACCCGGCGGTAGCTTTCGCGCGCCTGACGGGCGATTTGCTCGCGGTGCACGAGAAAAAGCACCCGAGGGGCGCGCGTATTCTCGGGCTCGTCCGCTTCGAATTTCCCGAGGAGCGCCCGAACGGCAAAGGCGGACGCATACGTCTTCCCCGTACCCGTCGCGGAAATGAGCAGCGCGCGGCGTGCCCCGTCGCGCACGAGCTTCAAAACGGACGCGACGAAGTCGCGTTGCATGCGGTTGGGCCTCAACGCGGGGAAACGGGTGAGCGGACGTGCGACGGGAGTGGAAACGGTCGTCGGTGCAGCGGTTTCGGCGTTCGTCGTGACGTCGGTTTCGGAACCGTGCTCGGGAACGCCCGTATCCTCTGCGGAAGACGTCGCGGGAACGGATGCGGGAAGCCCGGCAAAGGGCTCCGAAGCGCTTTCCGACGGGATCTCCGGAGCCGTCGCCGGTTCGAGCGCGGGGGGCTCGGAAGGAGATGCCGGCAAGACCGCCTCCGCAGGCTCTTGCGACAGATCCGTCACGCCCTCGGTCACCTCTTCGTCTTGCGCCACTTCGGTGAGGCGCCGACGCACGTCGCGCGCCTTTTCCCAGGCCACGCGGTACGACGGCAACTCGCCTCGTGCGGGGCGGCTTGCGGGGTGGCGCCAGAGCGCCTCGAATTCTGCGAGCATTTTCGCCGCGAACGCCCCCTTCGTGCGAGAAACGAGACGCGCATTCCATTCGCGGTTCGTCGTAAGCGCCGTTTGGGTGAGGTTGGAACTTCCTACGATCAGGCGGCAGCCCGTTCCCGACTCGAAGACGTACCCCTTCGTGTGGAAGCCCGCGCTCGAGCCGAAAGTGCGGTAGAGACGAATTTCGATGTTGGGAAATTCGTTCAAGACGTGCTCGATCGCACGGGGTTCCGAAAAGAGGAGGTAGTCGGTCGTGAGAATTCGACCGGGAACGTTCCGGTCGCGCAACTCCCTCAAGGTTTCGAGAAGCGGCGTCAGTCCGCCCATCGTCACGAAGGCGACGCTCATCGAGAAGCGGTCGCATGCGGCGAGCTCTTCTTCGAGGACCGATACGACCTTCGTTCCCGCCTTGGGGTCGTTCGAGAGAAATTCCGCCCGCAGTCCCGGATCCGAATCGGCTTCGCCGTCGACGAACGACGTGGCAAGCGCCCTCATGAGCATGTCGCTCTCGGGGTCTCGCGCGGAATCGGAAACGGTATCGGAAACGAAGGAAAAAGCGGCAGTCGAGTCGAATGGAGTCATCGGTCGGGGCGATTGAATTCGGTTCGCCCGTTTCTCTGTCGAGCGAAAATCATCCGGGCAGCATACACGGTCCGAGCGCGCTTGGCGAGGCCTGTACCGGATAACAGTCCGGTTAAAACCAACGGACTACACGCAGAAAAGCGGTCGACCTTGAATTTTCCGTCTCCGGAACGGCGACTTTTCCCAAGAAAATCCGGGGGTTCTCAAGTGCCGACTCCAACGAACGACCGAAGAAAAAACGAGCGGGCCGACCGAAGCCGTCCCGCCCGAAAGCCCTCTTTTCGGCACGTCGTCACTCAGGGAGTCGAAAAAATCCCCAAGTGCCGGCGCGCGTCAAAGATGCCGTGTCTTTCCCGATACGAGCTCGTCAACGGGACGCCTTTCTGTTTTCGTATCTTCGATCCCGTCACGGCCGCCTCCGAATCGGACGTTTATTCGGCGCTCATTCCCCGTAGCGCGCGTCCTTTCGCACTTCCGCGAGTCGGATCACGCGCTGGTTGGAGCTGCCGAACCAGACGCCCTTTTCCTTTACCTTGAGGTGCTCGATGAAAGGACCGTCGACGAGCACGTCGACGTAGGCGAGGACGGGCGAGTCCGCCACCTTCTCGTGCTTGCGCCCCGTCCAGAGCCAGATCGACTTCGTGCCGCCGAACTTTTCGCGCACGGTCTTGACGATCCGAAGCATCTCGGACTCGTTCCGGGGTTCGAGGGGATCGCCTCCGAGGAGGCTCAAGCCCTCCACATAAGGCTCCTCAAGCGCTTTGACGAGCGTCGCGAGCGTTTCATCGGTAAAGGGTTTCCCGGCCTCGAAATCCCAACTCTCCGGGTTGAAACACCCCTTGCAGTGCAGGGTGCACCCCGAACAAAAGAGCGAAACCCGAACGCCCGGGCCGTTGGCGGTGTCGCAGGTGCTGAGACCGATGTAGTGCATGACGAAGTTACCTCGATGGTTGAAGCGCCTAAAGGATACCCGATGACTGGGGCGGGGAAAAAGAGAAAGGGCCGAGTCCTGGGAGGCCCGGCCCTTCGCGCGCCGTCGGCGCCGAATCGAAGTCGATGTCGGCACCCGTGCGGCGTTACATGCTCACGCGGTTGACGATTTCCGCCATCTTTCCGTCGTTCATGCGGGAGATGCCGTTCACGTTCGAGTACCCGAGGTAGCCGCACACTCGGCTGATCACCGAGAGGTCGTTGCTGCCGCACTCGGGGCAGGTAAAGAGCACGTTCGTCGAGTGTTTGCCGCAGTGGTTGCAGTACGCGCTGTCGAAATTGACGCCCTGGTAGAACCCCATCTTCATGCCGCGGCGGATGATCGCCTTGACGGCGTCGAAGTTCTCCGGATTGTCAAGGCGCACGTACTGGATGTGCCCGCCCTCGCAGAGGTGGAAGTTTTCGTATTCCTTCTCCTGCTTTTCAAAGGGGGTGATGTCCTCGGTCACGTTCACGTGGAAGGAGTTCGTGAAGTAGTCGGGGCTGTAGTGCGGGGTCGAGCGGAAGACGTTGCGCACGCGGTGCTCCGCGCAGAAACGGTCGTACTGCTTGGCCTGCGTCGCGCAAAGCGACTCGGCGGGCGTACCGTAGATGGCGTAGAGGTAGCCGTCTTCCTTCTTGAAGGCGTCGAGGCGCTTTTGCATGTGACGGAGCACTTCGGCGGAGAATTCGCCGCCTTCTTCGACGAGGCGCTTCCCGGACCAAAGGTACGTCGCTTCGTCGAGCGCCGTGATCCCGAAGGACGCGGTCATGTAGCGGACGAGATCGCCCACGACGTCGTCCGGGTCCTTCGTCCCTTCGTAGAAGCCCCCCTGCGTGAAGGCGAGCGGGTTGCTCGAGCACTTCTGATTGCGCAGGATGTCGTAGCGCTTCTTGAGGAAGTCGCGGATCGTCTGGAGACGCTCGTCGAGGAGATCCCAGAAGTGCTCTTTCCAGTTCTCGGGCGACTCGATCTTCGCGAGCGTGAGGATGATCGGAAGATTGAGCGACACGGCGCCGATGTTGCAGCGCCCCACCGTCACGGCTTCACCCGCTTCGTTCACCCAGCGCGAGAGGAACGCGCGACACCCCATGGGCGAGGTGATCGCGTGGTCTTCGCGGAAAATCTTCGAGACGCTGCCGCGGTCCGAAGAAAGCGACAGGTAGTCCGGGTACATGCAGCTCGTGCTCGTCTTGACGGCTTCGTCAAAGAGCATCGAGCTCCAACGGTCGCCGTCCACCTGCTTTTCGTCGAAGAGGTAAACAAGCTTCGGGAAGACGACGGGCTTGTGGTCCTTGCCGTGACCGTTGCGGCGCACGCGCAACATGATGCGGTCGATTTCGGAGAGCCAGCGACGTTCGTTTTCGTCGAGCTTTTCGTGATCCCACTGCCCGAAGGTGATCGTCGTGAAGGCGAAGTCGCCGCGGCTGCAGGGCACGGTGTTGAGTTTCAATTCGAGCGACTGGAAGCCCTGTTCGAGTTCGCGCACGACGTCGTGATCGGCGCACTCGCGGGCGCGCGCTTCGGGCATCTCGAAGGAGAGGTACTTCTCGTAGGCGGCCTTCCAGCTCTTCAGGACATAGGGAAGGAGGACCTTGTCGAGTTCGGGCAGCGTAAAGCCGCCGAACTGCTGCGCGGTCGCAACGAGCGTGATGTCGCCCACCACCTGAAGGGCTGAGAGGACCGTCTTCGGTTCCGTGTACTGAACGTTGCTCATCTCGAAGCCGCCCTTCAGGACGGCGCCGATGTCAAAGAGGCAGCAGTTGATGCAACCGAGAATCATGTCGCGCAGGTCGTGGATGTAGATGTCCCCGCGTTCGATGAGTTCCTTTTCGCGCTTCGAGAGGTAGAACTGCTTGTAGAGGCTCTTCGTGAGGTAGCCCTTGATGAGCGACCCCTTCGTCGAAACGAGGGAGCTGTCGTAGTTCGCGTTTTCGCGGTCGCCGAGACGCAGAACGTCGTCCGCGTCCTGGCGCAATTGCTCGAAGGTCTTCGCGTAGGTGGTCTTGTAGTAGCGATACTCGGCGTAGGCTTCGGCCACTTCCTTGTACTGGAAGAAGGCAAGCGCCGCGATGACGAGCTCGTGGAGCTCGGCCACCGTCACGTCCTTGCGCGTGCCGAGGCGCTCGCGCACCTCCTGGGCGATGCGTTCCATCATCGGGACGGTGATCTCCCGGTCGCAGCGGAACGCCGCCTTGCGGATCGCGTCGACGATTTTTTGCGAGTTGAAGGCTTCAACGTTGTTGTCCTTCTTGATGACCTGCAGCATGGGAACCTCCTCCTCGGGAAACGGATTGCATCGGATGAAATGAAACAAGGGGTGCAATTAAACCACAGTTTGGAGGTCCGTTGGAGATCGAGCCGCGACCCGACTTCCCGATCGGGTCCGATGAAAGTCGCTTGGGCCCTCTCAGATCTCGATTTTCGGGTTACATACTATTTTTCTATCAATACCATTGAATCGATACACCAAAGAGGGTACCCAATTACACTAAAAACCACTATATGTTGTATTTTTAAGGAATCCGCCTACATAGGACCCACGACTAGGGCGATGCGCGGCCACGCACACCCCACAGAATGGGGGTCGATTCCGACCGACGTTCGAGGAGATTGCGGGGTACTCGCGGGGATGCGTCGGGGTTGTCGACGGGGGACTTTTTCAAAGCCGACGGTGGACCGAAAGGTCGAGTCGATGGAAGTTCCGTCTCCGAAGTTTGCCTTGCCCTGGCTTGCGAACCTCGGCTAGAATGCCGCGGTCGCGAGAGGAAAGCGCACCTTGAACGGTCCCCTCCTCCCGTGCCGTTTTTTTTCTTTTCACTTTTAATTTCTATGGATCCCGAGCCTACTTGCTCGCGGATGTCCCCTTCGTCGGTTCGACGCGCCGCCTGATGCGCCGTGTTCGCCGTCCGGAGCGCACGAAGGCACGACCTTTGTCGGGACGTTCGCGAACACAACTTGTTGAACCGCACCGAACCGCTTTGCGCCGTTGCGAGAGATCAAACCGACTTGAGCAGCCCCGAGGTGCTCGGAGGCGGTGTGTTCGTGCGTGAAGAACACGCACGGCCCCGCTCTCCCCGCTTCCGTTGCTTTTTTCGGACTTTTCGCTCCGTGTGCGTCGTTCGCTGTTGCCTCGTTGCCGTCCGTTCCCCGCATGCGTTCGAACCGCATTCGGAGTCGTGGTCGTGCGCTTTCGTGCCCATCACGCACCTTTGCGCGCCGTCGCGCGAACGACCGCATCGACGGCTTCGACGCCCGCGACGCCCCGGCACCCTCGGTACGCGTTCGCTCTTTTCGAGAAACCGCATTCGAAGGAGACCACCCATGAACCGCTTCATCCCGACCGCCGCTTTCGAACTCCGTCACGCCGCGCCCGAGCGTACCCTCTGGACGCTCGCCGACACGCACTTTCGGACCGTGCCCGCCTGGGGGTTCGGCGATGCGACCGCGGCCGTCCGCCCCGATCAATCCGTCATCGCCGCTCCCGCCTCGGAGAGCACCCGCATCGAATCGTCCGAAACCCGTTCTTCAAACACCTCGCAGAACCTCGACGAGCTCGATCTTCTCCGTACGCCCGTCGTGCGTCTCTTTTCCGTTCGGGCCGTGTGGCTCGTGCTTCTGACGCTTTTCGGGATGCTCACGAGCACGGCGGTGGCCGCGCAAACGGAGATGCTGGAGCACGTGATTCTTCTGGCGGCCTTCATCGCGCCGATCGTCGACATGGGCGGAAACGCGGGGAGTCAGTCCGCAACGCTTGTCATTCGGGCGCTCTCGACCGGAACGCTGCAACTTTGCGGCCGCGATCTCGCGCGCGTTCTCGGGCGCGAACTCCTCGTTTCGGGCGCCTTGGGAGCCGTGGTCGCGCTTCTCGAAGGGCTCCTTGCCTGGGTGACGAAGGATGCCGCGCCCGGAGTGCTCTGCGTCGTCGCGCTTTCGATGTTCGTCTGCACGGCGGCCGGCGGTGTGATCGGGGCGCTTCTGCCTTTCGTAGCAAAGCGCTGCGGACTCGATCCCGCGACGCTCTCCTCGCCTCTCATCACGTCGGTGATGGACCTTCTGGGCGTTTTCATCTACTTCGGCCTCGCGTACCTCTTCCTAGCGGACGTGCTTTTCGGCTGAGTCTCCGAAACGACAACACCCGACGTCGTCCGGGAAGGACGCGTCGGGCGTTGAAGAAAATTCGGAAGTCTCCGAAGGAATTGAGAGGCCCGGGAAACCTCCCGAGCCTCGGAGGGCCGCCGTCAGGGGGCCTTCGTTTCGTTCGCTTCGTTCGTTGCGGTCGCTTCGGCCGCACCGGACGCAACCGGAGCTTCGGCAACGGCGGGGGCGGGGTCCGCAACAGCAGGAGCAGGCGAAACGGACGAAACGGCTTCGGCGCGCGTCGCCCCTTCCGTTGCGACGTACTCGAAGTCGCCGTAACGCTCGATCCGTTCGGCGCGGCGCGCGAGGAGCTCTTCGCGGGAGAGTGCGAGGAGTTCGCGCAGCTCATCCACCACGACCTTCTTCAAGGTCGTGCACATGAGCTTCGGATCGCGGTGCGCGCCCCCGATCGGCTCCGATACCACGCGGTCGACGAGACCGAGTTCCGAGAGACGGTCGGCCGTAAGCGCCAACGCTTCCGCGGCGCGCGGGGCTTCCGCGGCGCTCTTCCAGAGAATCGAGGCACACCCTTCCGGGGAAATGACCGAGTAGGTCGCGTACTGGAGCATCATCACGCAGTCGGCAACCGCAATCGCGAGCGCCCCGCCCGAGCCGCCTTCGCCGATCACGCAGGTAACGATCGGAACGTTGAGGGTCGCCATCTCGTAGAGGTTGTGACCGATCGCTTCCGACTGCCCGCGTTCCTCGGCGTCGATCCCGGGATAAGCCCCGGGGGTGTCGACGAAAGTGAGGACGGGAAGACCGAATTTTTCCGCCATCTTCATCAGGCGCAGAGCCTTGCGGTAGCCTTCGGGGCGCGCCATGCCGAAGTTGCGCTGCGTGCGTTCGCGAAGCGACCGGCCCTTCTGATGGCCGATCACGACGACGTTGATGTCGGCGATGCGCGCAAGCCCCCCGACGATCGCCGCGTCGTCCGCAAAGGCGCGGTCGCCGTGGAGTTCGTGAAAATCCGTGCAGAGCGCTTCGATGTAGTCGAGCGTGTAGGGACGATTCGGGTGACGGGCGACGAGCGACGTCTGCCAGGGAGTGAGCGACGCGTACGTCTTCTTGAGGAGTTCGTAGGATTTCGATTCGAGCGAAGCGATTTCGGAGGCGACGCTGACCGCCTTCGTGCCTTCGACGCCCTCGTCTTCGAGCGCGCGCAGTTCGTCGATTTTCGATTCGAGAAGCTCGATGTCTTTTTCAAAGTCGAGAAAAACTTTCTTGGCCATGATGCGTGTGAAATGGTGTGTTCGGGGAAGGGCCGACGAGGTCGGCCCTCAAGCGCCTTGAAGCCTCTCGGGCGCCTCAAACGAGACGGCGCCAGGTCGTTCCCTGAGGACCGTCCATGAGTTCGATCCCTTCTTCAAGGAGCGACTTGCGGATTTCGTCGGCGCGGGCGTAGTTTTTCGCCTTTTTCGCTTCGGCGCGCTCGGCGATGAGCCCTTCGATGCGGGCCGCGTCGTCTTCCTTGACACCGCCCGTGAGGAACGCTTCCGGATCGCGCCCGAGAAGGTTCAGCACGCGACCGAGACCGAGGAGCTGACGAACGAGCTCGGGCGAGCCCGTACGGTTCACTTCGCTCGCGAGTTCGAAAAGGACGCTTACGGCCTGCGGCGTATTGAAGTCGTCGTCCATTGCCTCCTTGAAGCGCGCGGCGTACGTTTCCGACCAATCGAGCGCAGCGCGGTCGGCGACACGCCCCTTCAGAGCGCCGTAGAGGCGAACGAGCCCCTTGTGGGCGTCTTCAATGAGCCCCGAAGAGAAGGAAATGGGGCTCCGGTAGTGGCTCTTCAGGAGGAAAAAGCGGAGCACTTCGGCGCCGTTTCCTTTGCCGTAAGCGGCTTCGGTATCCTTGAGGGCGTCGCGGATCGTCCAGAAGTTGCCGAGCGACTTGCTCATCTTTTCTTCCGTGCCGTCGGCATTGCGAACGCGCAAGGGACCCGAGTGCATCCAGGTCTTCGCAAACGTCTTCCCCGAAGCGGCTTCGCTCTGGGCGATTTCGTTTTCGTGATGCGGGAAGATGAGGTCGGGACCGCCCCCGTGAATGTCGATTTCGTCGCCGAGGAGCTTCCGGGCCATGGCCGAGCATTCGATGTGCCAGCCCGGGCGCCCTTCGCCCCACTTCGAGCACCAGTACGGCTCGCCCGGCTTCGCGCGCTTCCAGAGGACGAAGTCCAAGGGGTCGCGCTTTCCTTGAGCGACGGAAACGCGCGCCCCCGACTGCAGGTCGTCGATCGACTTGCCGGAGAGACGCCCGTAGGATTTGAAGGCGCGCACGGCGTAGTCGACGTCGCCGTCCGCGGCCTGATAGGCAAAGCCCTTTTCTTCGAGCTTCCCGACCAGATCGAGCATCTCGGGGATGTAATCCGTCGCGCGCGGCTCGTGCGTGGGCGCGAGGCACCCGAGCGCGAGCATGTCTTCCTGCATCGCGCGGGCGAATTCCGTCGTGAGTTCGTCCGTCGTGATGCCGCGTTCGGCCGCACGGCGAATGATCTTGTCGTCGATGTCGGTGATGTTGCGCACGAACGTCACGCGGTAGCCCGAAGCTTCGAGCCAGCGGCGCACGACGTCGAACGCGACGAACGTGCGCCCGTGGCCGATGTGGCAATAGTCGTAGACCGTAACGCCGCAGACGTACATGCGGACGTGACCGGGTTCGGAAGGCGCAAACGGTTTTTGTTCGCGGCTCAGGGTCGAATAAATCGAAAGGGCCATGACGTTCCTTTGATGGCCCGCGCGCCCCGACGTCGTCATGCGCGGGGTACGGGCTCGTTGCGAATAGTACGAATCGAATCGCTTGGTCCGAGGTGCGGGTCGCCCCGTCCCCGGCCGAACGGTCGGGGCTGCGCGAGGGACCGCGGAGACCTGTTACAGGTGCGTACAGGTCCTTCGGACGACCCCGCCGCGAAGCGGCTAAAATTCCCGACAGTCGGAATCCCGGAAAGTATAGCCGTCCGGACGCGCTTGCCGCGTCGGGCAAAAGGCCGATGACGCCGATACCCCGTCGAAACCCCTCGAAAACCCTCGGGCCGCCTTCCGGTGCCCCCGTCGAGGGAGCCCGAAGGCCTTCCCGCGAAGGTCTTCGACGACCCGACGGAGCCCGCGTCGCTTTCCCGTCTCCGTCCCTTACGCACTTCTCCGCACGTCTTTTCTCTCAGAGCCCTCCACAATGCGCCGCTCGCTTTTCATTCTTCTCTCCGCCCTCTTCGTTGCGGCCGGTACCGCAACGTCGCTTCCCGTCTCGGCGGCCAGCGACATGGAAAACCTCGCCCGTACGCTGCACGACTCGCAGTTTTCCACGCACGTCGAGCGACTGCTCAAAAGCAACAACGCGGCTCAGGCTCTGGAGTTGGCCGACATCGGCATCGCCCGCAACGCCCGCAACGTACAACTGCGCTTCATGCGCACCGTGGCTCTCGACGCGCTCGGGCGGCGCGAAGAAGCCGCCTCGGGCCTCAACGCCCTCATTCGCGAGTATCCCGAGATTCCCGATCCCTACAACAACCTCGCCGTGATCGAGGCGGGTTTCGGCAACCTCGAACATGCGGCCGAGCTCCTTCGCAAGGCGCTCACCATCAACCCGAACTTCGCCCTCGCGCAGAAGAACCTCGGGGACGTGTACCTGGCGCTTGCCGTTGAAAATTACGAACGTTCCGCCGCGGTCCTCACGCGCAACGCCGAATTGCAGTCGCGTTTGAAGACCCTGAAGCGGATCACGAAGGACGGGGTCTGACCCGAAACCGGCTTCCGCTTTCGGCAAAGAGCTCCCCGGTTCGAACCCGCTTCATACAAGACACCACCATAACGACACCATTCGGAGACACTGACACATGCTTCGTCGTCGACTTCTTGCATCGATTCTTCCCGCCGCTCTCGCCCTCTCGACGGGCCTTGCGAACGCGGCGCCCGTCTCGGAACCGCGCGTTGCGATCGAAACCACGATGGGTACGATCGTCGTGCAGCTCTCGCCCGACCGCGCCCCGATCACGGTGAAGAACTTCCTGCGCTACGTGAACGAAGGCCACTACACCGACACGATTTTTCACCGCGTGATCGCGGGCTTCATGATTCAGGGCGGGGGCTTTACGGAAGCGATGAAGGAAAAGCCCACGCACGAACCGATTCCGCTTGAGGCGCGCGGGGGCCTGCCCAACAACCGCTACACGATCGCCATGGCCCGCACCTCCTACCCGCATTCGGCGACCGCCCAGTTCTACATCAACGTCGCCGACAACGACTTCCTCAACGCCGACCGCGCTCAGGACGGCAACGGCTATTGCGTCTTCGGCCGCGTCGTGAAGGGCGAAGAGGTCGTCGACAAGATCGCCGCCGTTGCGACGGGTCGCAAGGCCGGGATGAGCGACGTGCCCGTCTCGACCGTGAAGATCCTCAAGGCCGAAGTCGTGAAGTAATCGGACCGAATCCCGAGTCGGGGTTCGATTTCCTCGCGGCCCGATTTGTCCGCGCTTATGCGACAATTGGGGGCCACGCCCCTCGGAGCACATTTCGGGGGGCCCGATTTTTTCTTATCCTGCGGCCCGGCGACGGCGCGCCCCGCGTGCTTTCCCGGGTCCGACTGCATGGACAGCATCACCATGATCCGTTTCACCACGAACAAGGGTGTGATCGACATCGAGCTCGACCACGAACACGCTCCGAAGACCAGCGAAAACTTCGAAGAATACGTCAAGTCCGGTTTCTACAACGGCGTCATCTTCCACCGCGTCATCCGCGGCTTCATGATCCAGGGCGGCGGCTTCCTTCCGGGCATGATCCAGAAGGAAACCCGTGCTCCGATCGAAAACGAAGCCGCCAACGGTCTCAAGAACGACCGTTACACGATCGCCATGGCCCGCACGGGCGACCCCCACTCCGCCACGGCCCAGTTCTTCATCAACGTCGCCGACAACGACTTCCTCAACCATACGGCTCCGACGAGCCAGGGCTGGGGTTATGCCGTCTTCGGCCGCGTCGTGGCCGGTGAAGACGTCGTCGACGAAATCGCCAAGGTCCGCACCTCGACCCGCGGCTTCTACGGCGACGTTCCCGTCGAAGACGTCGTGATCGAAAAGGCCGAAATCGTCGCCGACTGATTTTCGCCCGTCCGAAGCCCCCGACGTTCCGCGGGAACGCGGGGGTTTTGCACGTTTTGCCCGCCCAACACTCATTCTCCGGAGACCTATCACCATGGAATCGATGCAGGTACCCGCCCTTGCGGGTCTCGCGAGCGTTGCTCCGCTCTCGAACCCCGTCATCATTTCGGACCTTCACCTCACCCCGACGAAACCCAAGACCATCATGGGTTTTCTGCGCTTCATGAAGGAAGTGGCCCCCCGCTACGCCGAACTCGTGATTCTCGGCGACCTCTTCGACTTCTGGATCGGCGACGACGCGATGGGCGACGCCGAGGCGATCGTCGCCACCCTGAAGCTCTACACGGCTTCCGGCCGTCGCCTTCTCATCATGCAGGGCAACCGCGACGTCATGCTCGGCGAAGGCTTTGCCGCGGCGTGCGGTGCCGAACTTATCGCCGACCCGATCGCCGTTGAGATCCGCGGTCGCAAGATCCTCCTCTCGCACGGCGATGCCTGGTGCCTGCGCGACGAAACATATCAGGCTTTCCGCAAGATGGTGCGCAATCCCCAGTGGCAGGCTGCCGTCCTCTCGAAGCCCGTCCCCGAACGCATCGCCATGGCCCAGGAAGCCCGCATGAAGAGCGAAGGCGACAAGAGCATGAAAACCGACGCTGAAATGGACGTGGTCGAGTCGGCCGTTGCCGAAGCCGCCCGCACCGCGGGAGTCGATCTCGTCATTCACGGTCACACCCACAAGCCCGCCGCGCACGTGGGCGCCAAGATCGAGCGCTGGGTACTCCCCGACTGGGAACTCGACAACACGAACTGCGCCGGCCGTTCGGGCTGCATCACGTTCCTTGAGGACGGTCGCCCCCAGATCCAGATGCTCTGATCCGGTCAAGACGCCTGAAGCGCTTCGAATGCTTCGAGCGCTCCGGTGAAAAGGAAAACGCCGAAACCCGCATGTTGGGATTTCGGCGTTTTTCGTTGAGAGTCCGGAGAGCGAAGCTTGGGGCTCGGGCTCCGACGGACGGGCGCATCAGTGTTCGGTCGCGTCGCCCTCGGCCGGACGAATGCTGACGAGGAACGTCTTCCGCTTCCCGGTCACATAGGTTGCCTCTACGGTGCGATCATAGTAAAAAGCGTCGAGGATCGTTTCTTGAGCCTCGGCAAGATCGACTTCGAGCGTATCTTCCGATGCGCTCACAGTAACCTCGTTACCCGAATCCGCTTCGCGAAGTTGCATCGACCACTTCGGCGCACCTTTGTTCAGGTTCAGTCCGACGATCCGGAATCGGCCGGACACCACATCGACCGGCTCGGTTGCATTCTTGGAGCGAGCACGCAACGCTTCGAGCGCCGCTCCCTGATACTCGGCGCCGCCGACTTTGATCCGGGTCGCATCGGGGCTGCGCGTCGCCAACTTTTCCGCCACGCTTCGTTTCGCACGGACGGTACTTTCCAAGGCATCCTGGTATCGCTTTCGTTCCTGCGGGGCGAGTGACGCCACCAGCGCCCGATAGCGGATCGCCTCCGAATAAGGACGCTGTTCGTTGATTTCGTCGGCGATGCCGGACACCCATTCCCGATCCTGCACCCGTCGGCTGTTCTTCGCGTCGCAGGCGGCGGTCGCGCTCCAGACGCAGAAGGTGCCCATGGCCAGCAGCGCGACCATGTCGGCTTTCGTCCTTTCGAGCAGGGCCTGCCAAAAAGCGTCGGCCACCACGCGGACCGACCAACCGCCGTCGCACGTTTCGAATCCGAGCTCGAAGGCCTTGCGCTCCGCCTCGGAGAGCGCCCGGACATCCGTCGTGTCGTGCACGAGGAGAGCGGCCACGCGGAAAAAGTGCTCCTGGATCTCCCACAACGTGCGCATTTGTTCGCCCGGCGTACATTCGTCGTATCCCGGGCCCTCGACGCGAATCGAAAATCGCGTCAACGATTCGGGCAAGCGAAAACACGGAAGAGGCTTGTAGCTCTCGATCAACAGGCCGAGGAACGCGGAAAAATCCTCCGCCGCGGCTCGGGATAGAACCACTTCTTTTTTCATAAGGCTATGTCACAACAAACAGTTGATAAATAGCCATTTTTATAGGGGAGCCTTAAAACTCCCCTACAAATTTGAATTGTCTAAAATAGTAAAGCCGTACCGCTTACTATTTTTTCTTTTACTGCTGAAACAGTATCTTTGATTGAATGCGTAGTTGTATCTATAACATTTAATTCATAGATTCCCAAATTGGAAAATTGCTCCCACATGGTTTCTACCAATTCGATATTTGTCTTTCGGTCTAACTTTGAGCGTTCAACAGCTCGCTTCAACCTCTTCACCAAAACTCTTTACATCTCTAGCGGACATTGTTCTCTCTCCTTGTTTTTGATCGTCACGGTAGGCCCCCGCCAA
>CAJLHF010000013.1 GCA_905206365.1 uncultured Sutterella sp.
TCAAGAGCGATTTTGAAAATTTTTCATCGTCGCCTTTCTTGCTCTCCCGAAAAACATCGCTTGAAGCGTCGTCGTTCGCGAGAGGAAGTGAATTATACGCGGATTTTTTGCGTTGTCAAGAACTTTTTTGAGCCCCGTGCGGCGTATCCTTTTTCCATTGCGTTTTTGTTCCGGGCCCCGCCCTCTCACGACATGCTCGATTACGTCATCCGTCCCCTCCCCGAAGCCCGTCTCTTCCGCGTCGAGCTGACGCTCGACGCGCCGAAGGCCGACACTCTCACGCTCTACCTCCCCTCGTGGACCTTCGGCAGCTACGTCGAACGCTCCTACTCGGGGCGGGTACGCAACGTCACCGCCTCGTGCGAAGGGGCGCCGCTCATCGTCGAATGGTACGAAGCCGACCGTTGGCGCGTTTCGCTCGCCGGGATCGACCCTGGAAGCCGCATTACGCTCCTTTACGACGTTTTTGCCAACAGCCTCGGCATTCACGACGCCTACCTCGACGAAAAGCGCGGCTTCATCAATCCCAGCGCGCTCTTTCTCATGCCACTCGGCCCGACGAACACGGGCACCGCGAATGAAGATTGGGGCCGGCTCCGCTTCCCCGACGACTGGTCGGTCTGCACGACTCTTGACCGCCGCCCCGATCGTACATTCGGCGCCCCCTCGCGCGAAGCACTTCTCGACGCGCCGATCACGCTCCTTCCAACAAAGCGTCCCGAAGCCGTGCGTTTCCTCGTCGAAGCCTGCGGGGTCGAACACGAGATCGTCGTCACCGGGACGACGTCCCTCAACACAAAGCGCCTTGCAACCGATTTGCGAACGATCTTCGAAACCGCGATTCGGTTCTGGGACCCGATCGAAGAAAAGGCGCCCTTCTCGCGCTACGTCGTTCACCTGCACCTTTCGCCGAAGTGCTACGGCGGTCTCGAACACGCTGACGGCTGCGTGCTCCTTGAAGATCTTTATGCGCTTCCTGCCGAAGGTGAAAGCGAGCCCCCGAAGGCCTATTCGGAATTCCTCTCGCTCGTCGCCCACGAATACTTCCATGCGTGGCTCGTTCGCCGACTGCGTCCGAGCGTCATCGTCGAAGCCGACCTGACACGTCCCGTCTATACGGACGACTTGTGGATTTTCGAAGGGATCACCTCCTATTACGAGAGCCGGCTCCTGGAACTCGCGGGTCTGCGCACGAGCGAAGAGACCCGCAAAGCGCTCGTCACTCGCCTCAATGCGGCCTGGGGTCGGGAGGGATTCGACGCGATGTCGCTCGAGCGTTCAAGTCGCCTGGCTTGGGTGAAGCTCTACCGTCCTACGGCCGATTCGCCCTACAGCACGGTGAGCTACTACGCGAAGGGCGCCTTTGCGGCGCTCCTTCTCGACGACGAGCTTCGCACCCGCACCTGCGGCCGCGCTTCGCTCGATACGGTGCTTGCCGCCTGGTGGGCACGGGATCGCAACGGTCTTCTGAACGGCACCTACCGCGGTCTTGCACCGGGCGGGTTTGCCGAGGTTGTTCGGAGCGCCTCCGGGATCGATCTCACGACCTACATCGCAAGCCTCACCCAGGAGGAGGGCGACCGGGCCCTTTGGAGCGAGCGGCTCGATGCGGCGCTCGCGCGTCGGGGCTTGAAGCGTCGAGCCGACCCTACGGCGCCCGCCGCGCTACGCTTGGCGGGGCTCGCTCTCAAAAAGGAAGCGGACGGACGCAGTACGGTGACGTGGAGCGCGCTCGGAAGTCCCTCGCGCGCCGCGGGGCTTTTCCCGGGAGACGAGCTCCTCGCCGTCGACGGACTGCGTTGTCGACCGGACGAGATCGACCGACAGTTCGAACGCGCAACGGGGCGCAAAGTCGTTCTTCACTGGTTCCGGGAAAACCGACTTTTCGAGGGCGTGCTCGACCTCACCCGGGCGGAAGGCGCCTGGCAGGCGCTCCTACCCTTCGAGCTCGCGGAACTTCACGCCGAGCCCTGATTTCTGCCCCGAATCCGTGAACCCGATCGCCGACTGCGGGGCCTTTTTTCCCGGCGGAATCGGGCGAAACTCGGCCTCCCCGGGGAGGGGGAGGGGAGAGGGGGTACCCTCCTATCAGAAGAGCGTCGCTTCGGCCGCTCCGCCCCAGACGACGGGAGGCTTGCCCCAGGCCGTCAGGAGTGCGTTTGCTTGCGCGAAATGGCCGTTACCGAGAAAGGGCGTACGACCGCGCGAAGCTGAAAGCGGAGACGGGTGGTTCGAGACAAGCACCGCGTGGCGACTTTCGTCGATGAGCGGGCGTTTTTCCTGGGCGGGCGCTCCCCAGAGAAGGAAGACCACGCGGTCGCACTCCGCCGAGACCCGTCGGATCAGTTGATCGGTCAGGGGCTCCCAGAGCCCTCGATGGCTCATCGGGCGCCCTTCTTCGACCGTCAGAAGCGTGTTGAGCAGCAACACCCCCGCTTCGGCCCAGTCGACGAGCGACGTGTCACTACGCGGCGCTTCGCCCGTTTCGGCGGCGATTTCCTTGAAGATGTTCCGAAGCGAGGGCGGCATCCGTTCGCCCGTCGGCACCGAGAAGGCGAGCCCCTCGGCTTTCCCGGGCGTGTGGTAGGGGTCCTGCCCCAAAATCACCACACGCACGGAAGCGAGCGGCGTCAATTCCAGTGCCCGAAAGGGGCGCGGAGGAAAAACGGACACGTCGGACGCGGCCACGCGTTCGCGAAGCGCTTCACCCAGAGGCGAAGCCAGGTAGGCGTCGAGCGTCTGCCGCCAGGCGGCGTCGACGCGCTCGGTACCCCAGTCGGGTCGTCGCAGTTCGCTCATCGGGCGGCTCCGAGGTAGTGGTTCTCCAACACGTCCGTGTGCATGCGATAGTAGCCGATCCGACAGGCAAGTTCGGCGTTTTCTTCCTTTCTGCGGCTTCCCTTCGTCGTCAAGGCGACGAAGTCGCATTCTCGCTTCACGAACGTCTCGAAACTCTGCGAGGAGCGCAGAAACGCGTCCCAACGACGACGCGTTTTGGTGGGCTTGTCCCAGGCTTTTGCAATGACGGTCACGCGCTCGACCGCATCCTTGTGTTCGGCCTCGACGAGTTTGAGTTCGCGCTCAAGGCAACGCCCCTTCTGCTCGTCGGTTTTAGCCTTAGCGTGACAGGCGAGGATCGCTTCGATCGTATCGGTCGAGGCGCCCTCATCCGCGGCCGAAACCGGCACCGAGCCGCAAAGCCCCCAAAGAAGAGCGAATGCCGCCGGGAGCATGCTTGCGGCGGAAAGCTTCGGACATGTCATTGCTCGGCCTCCTTCAACAGCCGTTCGACAAGAGCCGCCACGTCGACGTCAACCTCGTCGAACCCGTGGTCGGCGGCCCACACCTTCATCGGCACGCCTTCGTTGTAGCCGCTTTCGACGAGACACACCCGAACGCCCGCACGGCGTCCCGCCAATGCGTCGTTACCGCTGTCGCCGACCATGACCGCCTCGCCCGGCGCGATCCCGAGCGCTTTGAGGGCGGCAAGGAGCATGTCCGGCTCGGGCTTCAGACGTTCGACGTCACTGCCCGTCAGAACCGCATCGAACGCGTCCGCCACGCCCCGGGACTCCAGGAAGGCTTCCGTCAGGGGACGAATCTTGTTCGTGACGAGCGCCGTGCGTACGCCCGCACAGCGCAACGCCCGAACAGCCTCGAAGGCGCCCGGCAAGGGCCGCACCCGTTCGCCCGTCATCGCGCACCAGTTTGCGGAAAGCCGCTCGACGATCGTCGTCGTGTCGACCCCTTCGGGCAGAGGTTCAAGCTCACGCCACCATGCGGCGAGGCGCTCAGCGAGAACCTTGATACCCTTGCCGATCATGCGTGCCGTGACGCAGGAATCGGGCTCGCGAAGCCCGAGTTCGCGCGCCGTGCGCGCGACCCCCTCGTGCAATTCCGGGAGCGAGTCGACGAGCGTACCGTCGAGATCGAAAAGTACCGCCTTGGGCATCGTGCGGCCTCACGCGTCGAGAGCGGCCACCGCCGCACGCATGCGGGCGATGACGTCGCGGTACCCGTCGATGCCTCCCGCACCGAACACGGCCGAGCCCGCCACGAACGTATCGACCCCCGCAGCCGCTGCTACGGCGATGTTTTCGGGCTTGATGCCGCCGTCGATTTCAAGCGCGATCCGACGGCCCGACTCCGCTTCATACCGATCGAGCATCTCCTTCACGCGGGCGGCCTTATCCAGAGTCGACGCGATGAAGCTCTGTCCGCCGAAGCCCGGATTGACACTCATCAGAAGCACCACGTCGATGCGTTCGAGCACGTAGTCGAGGTAGGAAATCGGCGTCGCGGGATTGAAGACGAGACCCGCCTTGGCGCCGCCGTCGCGGATCAGCTGGAGCGTACGGTCGATGTGTCGGGATGCTTCGCAGTGGAACGTGATGATATCGGCGCCCGCCTTAACGAAAGCGGGCACGAGCGCATCGACGGGCTCGACCATCAGGTGCACGTCGATCGGTGCCGTCGTCCACGGACGGATGGCCTTGAGCACCTGGGGACCCACGGTGAGGTTGGGCACGTAGTGATTGTCCATCACGTCGAAATGAATCCAGTCCGCGCCCGCTTCCGTAACGGCGCGAACCTCTTCGCCGAGACGGGCAAAATCCGCGGAAAGAATGGACGGGGCGATGCGGCAGGTACGCATGAGGAACTCCTCAAAAAAACCGGTTGTTGGGTGCGGCTCAGTATACTCGGAGGGGACCTTTCGGACGATTCCGCACTTCGTCTTCGTCGACGAATCGCTAGACTTGCCCCACCGGCGCGACGCAATCCGCGCGCGTCACGAACTCAACCCGCAGACCTTCTCCGATGACCTTGAAACCGCTTCGACTGAGCGCGCTTGCGCTCCTTACGCTCCTTGCCGCCTGTTCGACGACCCCTCCGGAGCCGACCGAGCCTGTTGCGCCCGTCAAAAAAGCGTCGGCCCCCGTTTATGAGGCCGTGGCTTTCTCGGCGCTTCCCGTTTCGGAAAAGAAGGACTGGGAGCTCGCCCTCGGAGCCTTCCGACACTCCTGCACGACGATCGGCAAGCTCGACGCATGGCGCGAGGTCTGCCTTCGGGTGCAAACCGTTCGAGCGGGACACGCGCGGGAATTCTTCGAAGCGAACTTCACGCCCTGGAAGGTCGAAGTGGCGAAGTACGAAAACAACGCGGAGACGGGGCGCCAGAAGGCCGGACTCATGACCGGGTACTTCGAACCGCTCCTATTCGGGAGCCGCGTGCGGCAGGCTCCCTTCGTTCACCCCATTTACGGCGTGCCCGACGACCTCCTCGTAATCGACTTGGTCGACCTCTACCCCGAACTCAAGGGAATGCGTCTTCGCGGCAAGCTCGAAGGGCGCCGCGTCGTTCCCTACGACACCCGCGGTGTCATTCAAAAACGCACCGATCTCGATCGGTGGGCCATTGCCTGGGTCGACGACCCGATAGCCTCCTTTTTCCTGCACGTGCAGGGCTCGGGCCGTATTCTGCTTCCCGACGGCACTTACATGCGCGTTGGCTTTGCCGACCAGAACGGCTACCGCTACCGATCGATCGGCACGTGGCTCGTCGAAAAGGGGCACCTCAAGCCCCACGAACTCTCGATGCAGCGCATCCGGGCCTGGGCCAAGGAGAATCCGAAGCGCGTCGAAGAAGCGCTCGCGCAAAACCCGAGTTACGTATTTTTCGAAGAACGCAACGGCGACCCGAACCTCGGCCCGACGGGCGCTCAGGGCGTTCCGCTCACTCCGCGCGCGAGCGTGGCCGTTGACCCGAAATTCTGGGCGCTCGGCACGCCCGCCGTCGTGAGCGTGAGCCAAGAGAAGCCTGCGCTTCGCTTCGTGAAGCCCGTCGTCGCTCAAGATACGGGAGGCGCGATCCGCGGCCCGATCCGCTTCGACTTCTTCTGGGGCTTCGGCGACGACGCGGGTGCGGCGGCGGGTCGCCAGAAGAGCCGCGTCGAAGCCTGGATGCTTGTTCCGAACGGGCTTGAACCGCGGGATCTGCGCCGCTGAAGACGCGTCGACCGGGAGTCGAACAAGGACGGACAAAAAAAAGCTCGGCTTCAGCCGAGCTTTTTTTCTTGTGCCGGGCGCCTCAGCGCTGCAACATACTTTCGAGCTGTTCGGGCGTCATAGCACCCGTCATGCGGTCACCCGACGGGAAAAAAAGCGTGGGTGCACCCGTAATGTTGTAGCGACTCATCAAGCGGGCGTTGCGTTGCAGGACCGACGCGTCGCACCCCTCGGGCGCGGGAGCGGGTGCGATGCCGCGCGCCATCCAGTTGTGCCAGGCTTCGGCCGGATTCTTCGAGCAGACGATTTCGCGGTTGTTGGTTTCGCCGCGCAACATCGGCACGATGAACGTGTAGACCGTCAGATTGCCCGCCGCGGCGAAGGTGTCTTCCATCATGCGGCAGTACGTGCAGTTCGCATCCGAGAAGACGATGACCTCGCGTTCGCCTTTGCCGAAGACCTGTTTCACCGCGTCTTCGAAGGGCCACTTCTTCCAGTTGTCGCGCGCCACTTCGCGCAGGCGTTCCTGCGTGAGATTCGTCTTCGTGGCGGTGTCGATGAGCGACCCCGAAAAAACGACCTTCACGTCGTCGTCGACGTAGAAGATGCGATCCTGGATCACCACTTCCCAGAGGCCCTTCACGGGGGCGGGACGAACCGCTTCAGCCTTCAGGCCCGTCGATTTCATGAGGTTGTCGCGCACCGACTGTTCGGTGGCGGCTTGAACGCCCTGAATCAGCATGAGGGCGGTGAGGGCGGCAATAAAACGATGCTTCACGTCGCATGGCTCCGTCGGATGGGTGGTTGATTTTCGAGAGTGTACGGTTTAAGTCGGCGACCTCGTCATCTTGAAAATACCAAATTTACGGTATTTCCATGTTTTTCTTGGAAGCCCTCTTGCGTAAATGAAATTTCCTCTATAAAATTGCGCTTCTAACCTCATGGATGGCTAGGTAGCTCAGTTGGTAGAGCAGCGGATTGAAAATCCGCGTGTCGGCGGTTCGATTCCGTCCCTAGCCACCACACGCCGGTCCTTCGGGACGGAGAGGCTCGAGTTCGGGCTAGGTAGCTCAGTTGGTAGAGCAGCGGATTGAAAATCCGCGTGTCGGCGGTTCGATTCCGTCCCTAGCCACCAATTTTCAAAGGGTCGTCGCTGTTGCGACGACCCTTTCTTTTATTCGTTTTCTTCGGCCTTCATGGCGAGCCACTCGTTCCAGCCGTGCTCGCGGAGGCGGCAGGCCGGACATTCGCCGCAACCGTACCCCCATGCGTGACGGTGCGTATGGTCGCCCGCGTAACACGTGTGGCTTTCTTCGAGAATCAGGTCGACGAACGCGTCGCCGCCCGCTTCGCGCGCCATCGCCCAGGTTTCTCCCTTTGTCTTCCACATGAGAGGCGTTTCGATCACCACCGGACGGTCGAGCCCTAGACCGAGCGTCACCTGAAGGCTCTTCATGGTCGAATCGCGACAGTCGGCGTAGCCCGAGTAGTCCGTCTCGCACATCCCGCCCACGAGCACGTCGATCCCGCGTCGGTAACCGAGCGCGGCCGCGAGCGTGAAAAAGAGGAGGTTGCGCCCCGGGACAAAGGTATTCGGGACCTTACCCTCCTCGAATTCGATCGCCTTTTCGCGCGTCAGCGCGCACTCCGACACCTGCCCGAGCACAGAGAGGTCGAGCACGTGATCTTCGCCGAGACGTTCGTCCCATTCGGGCTTGAGCGTGCGGACGGCTTCGAGCACGCGGCGCCGGCAGGTCATTTCGACGTCATGGCGCTGGCCGTACTCGACGCCGAGCGTTTCGACGCGTTCGAAGCGATCCAGAGCCCAGCCGAGACAGGTGGTCGAGTCCTGACCGCCCGAAAAAAGAATGAGGGCCGAGCGGTGATGACCGAGGCCGAGCGGACGACGGTGCGTCCCTTGCGACAAATTCGTCATTTTTTTCGTCCGTTGAAGGATGGGGGGATGAGTTCAAAAGCCGTTCGGACGACCGAGCCGCAGGGCGGCCACCGTCCGAACGCGCAGGCATTCGTTGATATGCTCGGTACCGAGCCGGTGGAAAAGGTAGTACGAAAGCGAAGCCGCCGCAACGCGTCCCGCCACGGGGACCCAGCTCGCAACGCGCGCGCCCGCCCAGCGGGAGCCCGCGGCCTTCAGCGCTTCGAGAACGAGAAAGCCCGAGAGGCTTCGCCCCGCAAAACGGGCACCGACCTCTTCGAGCGCCCGGGCGACCGCGATGCGCTCCTCGGTGGAGAGCTTCGCCGCGTCTTCGGGCGCAAGGAGAAAAAGCCGGTTGATCCGCGCGAGCAGGTCCGCGAGCGACGCCGCATCGACGAGTACGTCCACCCCCGGAGGTGCGACCCCGGCCGCACCCGCCGCAAGCAATGCCCGACGCCGCACGAGCGCCTTCGCACGCTCGGCGGCACGCTTGAGCGGCTCTCGTTCCGAGTAATACGCGCCCTTTGCTCCGTCCATAGCAAAATTCAAAAACCGTCTTAAGATTGCGGAAAACCTAGACTACGTATAATTCGCAGGCCCCTAAAGAATAACTTTTCTTCGGACGTCTCGACGTGCCGCCGGTACGTCGCGGCGCGTCCGATGCCCTCTTACGATCAGCAATGCAGCTTCTTGCTTTAGGTCTCAACCATACGACGGCACCCATTTCCGTTCGCGAGCGCGTGGCCTTCGGCCCTGACGAGATCGTCGATACGATCTCGCGCCTGCTCGAACGCTACTCGGCACCGTCTCAGGGCGGCATCCACGAATGCGCCATCCTCTCGACCTGCAACCGCACGGAAATCTACTGTGCGGCCACCGACGCGGCGAGCGCGCGCACGGCGCTTCTTTCCTTCATCGCCAACGAAAAGGACGTCCCGCTCTCGGAGCTCGAACCCCACATCTACACCTACGAGCAAGAAGAGGCCGCCCGCCACACGTTCCGCGTCGCCTCCGGGCTCGACTCCATGGTGCTCGGTGAAACGCAGATCGTCGGGCAGATGAAGAAGGCCGAGAAGCTCGCGCGCACCGCACGCGGTCTCGGCGTCATGCTCAATCACCTCTTCCAGTCGACCTTTACGGTCGCCAAGGAAGTGCGTACGGCCACCGCCATCGGCGCGAACTCCGTGAGTCTCGCCGCGGCCGCCGTGCGTCTCGCGTTGCGCCTTTTCGGGCACCTCGACGACGAGCGCGTCCTCTTCGTCGGTGCGGGTGAAATGATCGAACTGTGTGCCGCGCACTTCGCCGCACAGAAGCCGAAGTCGATCACGATCGCCAACCGTACCATGGAACGCGGCCAGACCCTCGCGCGCACGGTACACGCCGACGCGATTCGTCTGGCCGACCTGCCCGCGCAGATCGCCCAGTACGACATCATCGTCTCCTGCACCGCTTCCGCCCTTCCGATCATCGGTCTGGGCATGATCGAGCGCGCCGTTCAGGAACGCCGTCATCGTCCGATGTTCATCGTCGACCTGGCGGTTCCGCGCGACGTCGAACCCGAAATCGACCGCCTCGACGACGTGTACGTCTATACGGTCGACGACCTCGGCAAAGTCGTGAGCGAAGGCAAGCAAAGCCGCCAGGCCGCGATCACGCAGGCCGAAACCATCATCGGTCTGCGTGTGACGGACTTTGCGGACTGGCTGAAGTTGCGCGATGCCGTTCCCTCAATTCAGTCGTTGCGCGACCGCGCGAACTATCTGCGCGACTTCGAACTGAACCGCGCGCTTCGCCACCTACATCACGGCGACCGCCCCGAAGAAGTGCTCGAAATGCTCGCGCACGGCCTCACCAACAAGCTCGTGCACGACCCGACGATTCTGCTTCGCAACGGCGAAGGGCTCTCGAACGAAGACCGCGACCTCATGGAGCGGCTTCTCGACCGCTTCTATCGACGTCACGACCGTTGAGTCTTCCGGGAAACCCGACCGAAAGGGATCGCACGCGCGGTCCCTTTTTTTTCGGGCGTGCGAGCCCTAGGCCCGCATCGCCCGCCGCGATGCAGATGGAATTTGAGAATGGCTATACTTTTCTGCATCTCGGCCGACCGCTCCGAAGCGAAACGCCTCCGGAGAATTGTCCGCCCCGCGAAGTCCGCTTCGCCGTTCGTCCGTTTTTTCCGCCAACCGCTCCATGCTTGACGACCGTCTCCGCCATCGCATCTACGCACTTGCGCGCCGTCTTGAGGAAATCGACCGACAACTCTCCGACTCCTCGTCGCTGGCCGACATCTGCTTTTACACCGCGCTCCTGCAGGAGCGAAGCGAACTGCAACCCGTCGTGGAGACGCTGCGCTCCTACGAATCGAGCGAAGCCGATTTGGAGGCCGCACGCGAACTGAGCTTGGACCCCGAAACGGCGGACTTCGCCCACGACGAGATGGCGCAGGCCCGAGAGCGAATCGACGCGTACGAACGATCGTTGCTCATTTTGCTCCTTCCGAAGGCTCCCAACGACGAGAAAAGCGTGTTCCTCGAATTGCGGGCGGGAACGGGCGGCAACGAGTCCGCGCTTTTCGTCGGGGACCTCCTGCGCATGTACCTACGCTATGCGGAAAGCCGCGGGTGGACGTACGAAATTGTCTCGAGCAACCCGAGCGAGCACGGCGGATACCGCGAAGCCATCGTACGCATCGTCGGGCAGGGCGTTTACGAACGTCTCAAATTCGAGTCGGGTGTACACCGCGTACAGCGCGTGCCCGCCACCGAGTCGATCGGGCGCATCCATACGTCCGCCGCCACCGTCGCCGTGATGCCCGAACCCGACGAACCGGACGACGTCGAACTCAATCCGGCAGATCTGCGCATCGACGTCTTCCGAGCTTCGGGCGCGGGCGGACAGCATATTCAAAAAACGGATTCGGCCGTGCGAATCACGCACCTGCCGACGGGCCTCAGCGTCGAGTGCCAAGACGAACGCAGTCAGGCGCAAAACAAAGCGCGGGCGATGGCCGTCCTCGCCGCCCGCATCCGTGCGGCGCATCTGGCCGAGCAACAGGCTCGGGAAGCCTCCGAGCGGCGTGAACTCGTCGGTTCGGGCGACCGCTCGGAGCGCATTCGCACCTACAATTTTCCCCAAGGCCGAGTGACCGACCACCGCCTCAACCTGAGCCTCTACAAACTGTCGGACATTCTCGACGGCAACCTCGACGAGCTGATCGAGCCGCTTCTCATGGAGCATCAGATGCGGGAACTCGCCGCACTCGGGGCATGACACCCGACTCGAGGAGAAATCGACCGCAGGAGTACCGCCTTCGACAGGGACAAGAACGGAGAAACCGCATGACCAGTACGACCTCTACCCATCCCATCCTCGTGCGCACGATCCGCGGCGTATTGCAAGAAGGCTCGATGCAGGTCGGGCGCTTCGAAGCGGCCGTTTTGCTCGCACACGTCATCGGCAAACGCCGCGAGTACCTCATCGCCCACGACGACGAAGAGCTTTCCGACGCATCCGTACTGCGTTTTCAAATGCTCGTCTCGTTGCGGCTTGCCGGCACCCCCGTTCCGTACCTCACCGGTCGTCAAGAATTTTTCGGCCGCAACTTTTTCGTCGACGACGCCGTCCTCATCCCCCGCCCCGATACGGAAGTCCTCGTGGAACAGGCGCTCGTCGTCGCACCCGCCGCACCCAAAGTGCTCGACCTCGGAACGGGAAGCGGTTGCATCGCCGTGACGCTCGCGCTTGAAATTCCCGGTTCGACCGTCACGGCCACGGACGCCTCCGAAAAGGCCCTCGTCGTTGCCCGCAAAAACGCCGAAGCACTCGACGCCGCGGTGGAATTCCGGTCGGGCTCCTGGTGGGAAGCGGTCGGGGACGAAACGTTCGACCTCATCGTGAGCAACCCGCCCTACATTCGCGAAGACGACGAACACTTGAAGGCCCTCGGTTGCGAACCCATTACTGCACTCACCGCGCCCGAAAACGGCCTTGCGGACCTTCGGGCGATTGTTGCGGGCGCGATGGCGCACCTGAAGCCCAACGGGTGGCTTCTTCTCGAGCACGGATACGATCAGGGCGAAGCCGTTCGAGAAGCGCTCCTTGATGCGGGCTTTGCGGCCGTGCACACGAAGCGCGACTACGGCGATAACGAACGCGTGACGGCGGGTCGCCGTCCGAGCTGAAATCCGAAATCGAGGACCTGAGGAAACGTGCGGAAGCTCTCCCGACAAGCTCGCCGGGCAAAATGCCCCCCTTGAAGAAAAGAAAATCCCGCATCGCGCCGGGCGATACGGGACGGAATTTGGTGCCCCTTGACTGACTCGAACAGACGACCTACCGCTTACAAGGCGGTTGCTCTACCAACTGAGCTAAAGAGGCGGGCCGAGTATTATAGCTTATTCGATCACGCGGAAGCCAACCGAGGTACCGAGATCGGCGGGCTCGCTATCGACCTTCGGTCGATCGTAAAGCTCGGGAACGGGACAACGCTCCCAGAGCTCGTCCGTGGCAACGCCCGCCCCTTCGAAGCGTACCCCGTCTTCGAACTCGTTCGGGGAGCCGACGCGCAGAATGCGACAAACCGGCAAGCACACCGTGAAGTCGGGATTGTCGGGAAAGTCGGCCACGAAGCTCATCCAGCCGTCGACCACCGAGAAGGCGTCGACGCCCGACGAGGAAATGTCCAGGATGACCCAGCCGTCGTGCACGCACGCAGACGGCACGCGAACCGAATCGTCCACCGCAACCCAGATGTAGCAATCGTCGTTCTTCTCTTCGCACCAGTCGCGGACGGTCAGAAGCACGGTTTCGCGCAGACTCATGTATGGCTCCTCACTAAAACACGATCGGGAAGAGGGGAGACGTCGGCTCCCCTCCCAGCGTCGATCACTTGCGCATCGAGCGTTCCTGAGCCGTCATCGAGTCGATGAAGGACTGACGGGTGAAGAGGCGCTCGGCGTAGATCGAGAGCTTCGACGATTCGTTCGGCAGCGTGATGCCGTAGTGCTGCAGGCGCCAAAGGATCGGAGCGAGCACGGCGTCGAGCATCTGGAAATCATCGCTCATGATGAACTTCGTCGGGCCGATGCGCTGGGCGATGAAGTTGAGGTAGTAGATGAGGCTGCGACGGGCGGTTTCACGCTGCGCCTCGGTCGACTGCGTGTTTTCGAGCACGCGAACGTGCGGGAAAAGGTCGCGCTCGAAGATGTTGAGGAACAGACGGGTACGGCCGCGACCGACAGGATCCGCAGGCATGAGCTGCGGATGCGGGAAGCGTTCATCGATGTATTCGTTGATGACGAACACGTTGTAGAGAATCAGGTCGCGTTCGATAAGAACCGGGAGTTCGCGGTACGGGCTGATCGCTTCGAACTGAGCCTGATGTTCGGGGCTGATGCCTTCGAGGTCGAGCGACTCGATGCAGAACTCACATCCCTTTTCATGAAGAACAATGCGGCTGCTCTGGGAGAACGGGCACGTGGGACCCGAAAAAAGCGTCATCATGGTGGACAAACTCTCTGTCAATAGGGCCGCGACTCTAGCCTGACGCAAGCGCGGCAAAAGGAACGGGTGAAATCCCGACCGAAAGACTTTGATTTTAGTGGAAATCTACCCGTTACGCCAACAGAACGCCTTGTAAACTAGCGTCTTCCTTACGGAGAGAGGGAAAAGCGGTAATTGTTACCAAATTTTTCAGATTGGGTTGTCGACTTCTTCATACGCGATTTCGAGTTCCGGATACCGGCTCGCCAACCACCGACCGAGCGCCTGAATGCCGAAGCGCTCCGTTGCATGGTGGCCGCAGGCGAGGTACGCGATGCCGAGTTCGCGAGCCTCGTGCGTGGTCCGCTCGCTCGCTTCGCCCGAGATATAGACGTCGCACCCGAGTGCGGCCGCGCATTCGATTTCATCCTGAGCCGCCCCCGAACACCAGGCGACGCGTCGCACCCGCTCGGGCGCCCGACCGAGGAGCTGAGGCGTGCGCTCGAAGACGCGCCCGACCTTTTCGAAAAAGGCGTCGAAGGGGACTTCGCCCCCGAGCGGCTCCCCGTAGTGGAGGAGCCCGAGCGATCCCGCTTTTCCGAGCACGGAGAGTTCGAGCTTCCGGGCGATTTCGGCGTTGTTGCCGACCTCGGGATGCGCGTCAAGCGGCAGATGGTACGCGAGGAGCGCGATGTCGTGCTTCATAAGCGTACGAAGGCGCCGCGCCTTCATCCCGATCACGCGGGGGGACTCGCCCTTCCAGAACCAGCCGTGGTGTACGAGCACCGTGTCGGCCCCGCGCTCGAGCGCCCGATCGAGGAGAGCTTGCGAGGCCGTCACACCGAGCAAAATGCGACGGCTCTCGCCTCCCCCCTCGACCTGAAGTCCGTTCGGAGCATAATCTTGAAAGTTGTCCGCTTCGAGAAAGCCGCCGATTTCGGCGGCAAGTTCCGTTGTCTTCATTTTTTCTTCGTCCTATCCGCGATCCTCACCGCACGACGCGCATGCTCAAACGTCTCTGGCTCTTATTTGCTCAAACCGTCACGATTGCCGTCGGCATCGTCTGGACGTGGGAAGCGGTCGGCCCCGCACGGGCGCCCACCGCAGCCGTCACCGCGCCGCCCGCGAGCCCGGTCGCCGAACCGACGCCCCGCGCCCCGACCGTCCCGTCAGCCTCAGACACCGAATCAATCCTCTCGGCCGCCGTCGACCGTGCCGCACCGGCCGTGGTCAATATTTTCACCCGCCGCGACACGCGTCGGGACAAGGCCGGAGCAACGGGCGCGGCGCACGTCGAACACCACGTCAACCCGCTCGGCAGCGGCGTCGTCGTCACCTCCGACGGGTACATCCTCACAAACTACCATGTCGTCGAGGGCATTTCAAACCCGAAGGTCGCCCTCCCCGACGGCAAGACCTACGCCGCTCGGCTCGTCGGTACCGACGCCGAAACCGACCTCGCGCTCCTGCGCGTCGACGCGACGGGGCTTCCCGCGATCGCCATGGGCGACAGCACCGCGTTGCGCGTGGGCGCACCCGTCCTCGCGATCGGCAACCCCTTCGACGTGGGACAGACGGTGACGGCCGGCATCGTTTCGGCACTCGGACGCCACGGACTCGGTCTCAACAACTACGAGGACTTCATCCAGACGGACGCCGCCATCAATCAGGGCAATTCGGGCGGTGCCCTCATCGACCTCGAAGGGCGCCTCATCGGCATCAACACCGCCATCTTTTCCCCGGACATGTCGGAGGGGTTCGTCGGCATCGGCTTTGCCATCCCCACCTCGATCATCGAGCGGGTGCTGCCGAGTCTGATGACGGGCGAGCGCGTCAGACGCGGCTACCTCGGATTCGTGCCGCAACAGCTCTCGGACGAACTCGCGCGCGACCTCGGGCTCTCGGTGACGAGCGGAATCGTGGTACGTCAAGTGATTCCCGAGAGCCCCGCCCTTGCGGCAGGTCTGCGAGCCCGCGACGTGGTACTTTCGATCGACGACGTCCCCGCGGTGCGGGTTAATCGCGTGTTGCAACGCATCGCCGAAATTCCGCCCGGCAAGACGGTCGCCGTCGAGGTACTCCGCGGCCAAAAGCGCGTGCGTCTCTCGATCAAGGCGTCGGTACGGCCGCTCGGCGCCCTCGAAAAGGAGTCGCTTCCTCCCGCCTACGACGAAGAGTCGGCCCCCGAAGACGCGCCCGGACGCTGATCGGGAGCACGGGTCCGAGCCCGACACACCGAAAAACCCGCCAAGGAAAAGGGCCGCCCTTACGGGCGGCCCTTTTTTGCAACCGACGGTCGTACGGTTTCCGAAGCGACTTATTCGTCTTCGTCGGTCTGCTTGGCCTTCATTTCTTCGATTTCTTCGCTCGACTTGCCGAATATCTTCACGAGCCAAATGCCGAGTTGGAAGAGCACGACGAGCGGCACGGCGAGCAACAGTTGCGAGAGCGCGTCGGGCGGCGTGAAGATGGCCGCCAGGATGAAGGCGCCGACGACCACGTAAGGACGTACCTTGACGAGCTTTTCGTACGTAGCAAAGCCCACGCGGTTAAGTACGACCACGACGATCGGCACTTCGAAGGTGAGACCGAATGCAAGGAACATCGTCAGGACGAAACTGAAGTACGAATCGATGTCCGGGGCGAAATTCACCGAGTCGGGCGAGAAGCCAGCGATGAACTGGAACACCATGCGAAACACGATGAAGTAGCAGTACGCCATCCCGATCGCGAACATGACGATCGAAGAGACGATAATCGGGAGCGCCAGTCGCTTTTCGCGACGATAGAGAGCCGGCGCCACGTACGCCCAGATCTGATAGAGCACGAACGGAAGCGCAATGAGGAACGCCACGAAGAGCGTCACCTTCAAGGGCACCATGAAGGGCGCCACGACACCCGTTGCCAGAAGCTTCACGCCCTGAGGCAAGGCCACCATCAGCGGCTGACTCAGGAAGTCGAAAATCTGCTTCATGAAGGGCGAAAGCGCGACGAAAACGACGATGATCGAAATCGCGCACTTCACCATACGATTGCGCAGCTCGACGAGGTGGCTCACGAGCGGTTGCTCGTTGGCGGGATCGTCCGGCGCTTCAATAGGAAGGTTCTCTTGAGCCATAGGAATTCGTCAGCGGTAGATGCGCGGGCGGTTGCTGCGTGCGCGGGGCGCGAGGCGACGGCCCCGACCGGCCGTACCGCCCATTTGGGCTTCCTTCAAACCGAGCTCACGGCGAAGCCGATCGATCTCGGAGGCGAGTTCGTCGACGGACGGACCCGAGTGGTAGCGCTTCGAAAACGTTTTGGGTTCGGACCAGCCGCTCCAACCGTTGGCGCCCGGAGCGCTCTGTGCTCCCGAGGGCGTACCCCAGCCGTACACGTTCGCGATGTCTTCTGCGGACGCCGTTTTGACGGGTTCGGGCTTGGCTTCGGCCACCGCATCTTCGACGGCCGATTCGATCGAGTCGCCCGCCGTCTTCACGTCGTTCGCCACGGCGTTGACGTCTTTTTCGATGTCGCTCGCCGCCGCTTCGACGCTCGACTTCATGTCGTTCGCAATCGCCTTGGCTTCGTCCTGAATCTTCTTCAGTTCCGAGAGCGAAGCCTCCCGATCGATGTCGGACTTCACCTGCGCGACGAAGCGCTGGGCCTTGCCGACCCACTCCCCGGCCGTCCGTGCGACCGTCGGAAGGCGTTCGGGGCCGAGCACGACCAGTGCGACCACCCCGATGATGAGCATTTCGCTAAAACCGAAATCAAACATGCGTTTTCCGGCAGTGAGGCATTGAAAAGGCCGCGGTCAGCCGTAAGACTGCCGCGGTCGTTGACGGTTCGTCGGGCGACCTGCGCCCGAGGGGGACGTCGATCAGTCGGCCTTGGCCTTTTCCTTGGCTTCGACGTCGACCGTGTCCTTCGACTGAGCGAGCTGCTCCTTGGCCTGCGGAGCCTTGTCGTCGTCGCCTTCCTTCATGCCTTCCTTAAAGCCCTTGATGGCGCCGCCGAGGTCTTTGCCCATGTTCTTGAGCTTGCCCGTACCGAAAACAAGCACGACGATGACGAGGACGATCAGCCAGTGCCAGACAGAAAAGGAACCCATAGTGAATCTCCGTTGGGAATAGGTGAATTACTTCCAGGGCTGGGGACCGCCCAGCACGTGAATATGGAGGTGACCGACCTCCTGACCGCCGTCGCGGCCGGTGTTGATGATCACGCGGAAACCGTTCCGGCAGCCCTCTTGGAGAGCCAGCGTCCGGGTGAGCGAAAGCATTTTACCCAAAAGCGGCGCGTCCTCGGGTTCGGCCTCGGCAAGGGAGGTAATGTGCTTCTTCGGGATGATGAGGAAGTGCACCGGAGCCTTGGGATTAATGTCGCGGAAGGCGAGAACGTCGTCGTCCTCATAAACCTTCCGAGAAGGGATGTCGCCCCGGGCGATCCGGCAGAACAGACAATCTTCCATGATGGAGAGCCTCTTTTGAGTGGTCGAAAACGCGTCCGACGGACGCATTTCTTCATTATCACGCAAGAAGCCCGCCGCCGTCATCGACCAAAATAGAGATTGACTACGTCGACAAATAAGAAAACAACCGAAAAAAAGAGAACCGACGCGCGTCGCCGGTTCTCTTTCGGGGTTTTCGATCGGGTCCGCCGCCCTCTCCCCCTTACTCGTTGATGCGAACGATATCGCCGCCGAGCGCACGCAACTTCGCTTCCATCGCTTCGTAGCCGCGGTCGAGATGATAGATGCGGTCGACCGTGCTCGTGCCGTTGGCGGCCAGCGCCGCAATGACGAGCGAGGCGGAAGCGCGCAGGTCGGTCGCCATGACGTCCGCGCCCGAGAGGCTCGGCACGCCGTGCACGATCGCGGTGTGACCTTCGATTTCGATCTTCGCCCCCATGCGGGCGAGCTCGGGCACGTGCATGAAGCGGTTTTCGAAGATCGTTTCGGTGATGTGGGCGGTGCCATCCGCGAGGGCGTTCACCGCCATGAACTGCGCTTGCATGTCGGTCGGGAAGGCGGGGTGCGGCGCCGTACGTAGCGACACGGCCGCAGGGCGCTTGTCCATGCGAACGCGCACCCAGTCGGTGCCCGTTTCGACGTTTGCGCCCGTTTCACGCAACTTCACGATGACGGCCTCCATGTCGGACGGAACGCAGTGCGTGACGAGCACGTCGCCCTGCGTCGCGACGGCCGCGCACATGAAGGATCCCGCTTCAATGCGGTCGGCGATCACGGCGTGTTCCGCGCCGTGGAGGCGCTCGACTCCTTCGATCACCATCGTCGGGGTGCCCGCTCCGGAAATCTTCGCCCCCATGGCGTTGAGGCAGACGGCGAGATCGACCACTTCGGGCTCGCGGGCCGCATTCTCGAGAACGGTGGTGCCTTCGGCGAGAACGGCCGCCATCATGAGGTTTTCCGTACCCGTCACGGTCACCATGTCGGTAACGATGCGGGCGCCCTTGAGGCGACCCGACTTCGCGTTCACGTAGCCGTGCTCGATTTCCACCTCGGCGCCGAGTTTGCGCAGACCCTTGATGTGCTGATCGACGGGACGCGCGCCGATGGCGCACCCCCCCGGCAAACTGACGCGCGCCGAGCCGAAGCGCGCCACGAGCGGGCAGAGCGTGAGAATGGAGGCACGCATCGTTTTCACAAGTTCGTACGGCGCCACAGTTTCGGTAAGGGCCCCCGCGTTCAGCGTCACGTCATTGCCCGAGCGCTTCACGCTCACGCCCATGCCTTCGAGCAGCTTGAGCATCGTGCGCACGTCGGCCAGGTCGGGCACGTTGTGAAGGACGAGGTCCTCGGCCGTCAGAATCGATGCGGCGAGAATCGGAAGAGCGGCGTTTTTGGCGCCCGAGGTACGGACTTCACCGACGAGACGGCGTCCGCCCGTAATTCGAAGTTTCTGCATGTGAATCTCTCATGTCGCGCGCCCAAATGAAAGAGGGGACCGCCCCAAAGGGCGCCCCCTCGATCGGCGCGTCTGTTATGTGCGTGCGCACACATCTTAACGGTCCGCCCCGCATCGGCGCACGACGCGGTTGCGGGCAAAATGTAATGAAAGTTGGGGCTCAGCGTTCTTCGGTCGGGTCTTCGAAAAACCCGAGCGCATTGAGCCCGTACAGATCCCCAAGCGCGCGCAGCTGCTCGGGGGGGGTTGCAAACGTTACGCGCGCACCGCGCGTCGCGGCCGACCGTCCGAGTGCAAGTACGAGCGAGAGCGCAGCGCTGTCAACGCGCTTCACCCCGGAGAAGTCGAAGCGCGTCTCGCCTGCTTCGAGCCGGGCTAGCAACTCGGCCTTCACTTCGCGCACGTTCTCGATCGTGATCGATTCGCTCCCGACGCGCATGGTCACTTCGTCCCGACGGAGGTCGAACCGTTCTTGGCCGCGAGTTCGTCCGTACGCGTTTCAAGCATCGTAATAAGACCGTCGATGCCGTCCTGGCTCAACACGGAGGCGAACTGCGATCGGTAGTTTTCCACCATCCAGATGCCTTCGACGTTGACGTCGACCACTTTCCAGGCGCCCGCCTTGTTGCGGTAGATGCGGTAATCGATGCCGATGTCGTTCTTCCCCGAACTCTTGAGGAGCGTGCGGATCACCATTTCATCGGCCGCGGACTGACGGCGCGCCGGGCGCAGCTCGCACCGCTCGTCCGTCACGTTCGTGAGCGCCCCCGAATAGACGCGAATGAGGAGTTCCTGGAAACCCTTCTCGAGACGCTGTTTTTGTTCGGGCGAAGTCTGACGCCACTTTGGGCCCACGGTCATACGGGTCATCATCGTGAAGTCCGCCGCGGGCAGGAGGTACGTGTCGACGAGCGCGCGCACGCGAGCGGGCTCGGCGGCGTGAAGCTTCGGATCCTTGCGGATTTCCTCAAGCACGGCGTTCGTCAAATCGACAACGAACGCGTAGGGGTCGCCCTTGTCGTCCGCGGCGTGCACGGGCAGGCCCGCGAGCAAAAGGAGCGCGGCGCCGCACGCGCCCGTGAGGACGGTTCGTCGATTCCAAGTCGTCATGATGGATCTTCCTTAAAGTTGCGTTGCCCGTAGGGTCATTCTTCGTCGTCGACGGGCAGGGCCGTCAGCGAACGGAGCTCTTCCGTTTCGTCGACCTCGCCGTCGTTGGCAAGCAGACGGCGTTGCGCTAGGTATGCGTCGCGCACGGCCACATAGTCGTCCACCGTATTCTTGCGGATATCTTCGAGCGGAAGCAATCGGGCGCGGGCTTCGACCACGGTCAGCGCGCCGATCCCCGTCGACCAGTACCAGTCTTCGTGCCAGAGCGCATACGTGAGCGGATTGGTGCCGAACTCTTCGGCATAGCGCCACATGTCGCGCGTCGTTGAAGGGCCGAGGAAGGGCAACACGACGTAGGGCCCCGAAGGCACGCCCCACACGGCAAGCGTCTGTCCGAAGTCTTCGGGCTTGGCCTCAAGACCGATGCGACTGGCCACGTCGAAGAGGCCCCCGATCCCGAAGGTCGTATTGACGAGGAATCGGAACACCGACCCGATGCCGTCGTCGACCTTCCCCTGAAGGGTGTTGTTGAGCACGTGACTCGGGGTGAACAGGTTGTCGAACGCGTTCGAGACGCCCGAGCGAACGATTTCCGGCGTAACGTTCACATAGCCTTGGGCCGCGGGCTTCAGAACCGTGCGGTCGATCCCGTCGTTGAAACTCCAGACGTGCCGGTTCATGGCTTCCCACGGGTCGGCAGGGTTCTCCCCCGCGTTGGAAGGAATTTCGGCACAGCCCGTCGCCAGCAGCGCAACCGCCGCACAGCCGAGCAGCGCGCATCCGGTTCGTTTGTTGTTCACGGTGACTCTCCTTATTTTTTCGAGCCGCCTTCGGCCTGCGAATAGAGGAACTGACTGATGAGATTTTCAAGAACGACCGCCGACTGCGTGCGGCGAATGCGGCCGCCGTCTTCGAGATTGGCCTCGTCGGCGCCCGCTTCGAGACCGACGTACTGTTCGCCGAGCAGACCGGCCGTAAGAATCTTCGCGGACGTGTCCGCGGGGAAGGGGTAGGCCGCGTCCATATCCATTGTGACGCGCGCCTGGAAGGTCTGCGGATCGAATTCGATCGACTTCACGCGACCGACCACGACGCCCGCACTCTTCACGGCGGCCCGAGCTTTGAGACCTCCGATGTTTTCAAAATCCGCCGTAATCGAATACGTCTTGTGACCCCAACTGTAGCTGCCGAGATTCGCCGACTGCAACGCCATGAAAAGCAACGCCGCAAAGCCGATGACGATGAAGAGCCCGACGAAAAATTCAAGCAAACGATTGTTCTGCATCTTCTTCACACCGTAGTAAACATCCAGGCCGTCATCATGAAGTCGAGCCCGAGAACGAGAAGGGAGGAAACCACCACCGTCGTAGTCGTCGCACGAGCGACGCCGTCGGGCGTGGGACGGGCCGCATAGCCCTCGTAAAGCGCGACGAGCGCGGCGGCCGTACCGAAGACGACCGACTTGACGATGCCGTTCACGACATCGTGATTGAAGTCGACGCCGCTTTGCATTTGCGACCAGAAGGCGCCCGAGTCCGTACCGATCAGACCGACCCCGACAACCCAGGCGCCGACGATGCCTACGGCGGAAAAGACGAGCGCCAGAATCGGCATCGCGACGAAAGCCCCGAGAAAGCGCGGAGCAAATACTTTTTTCATCGGGTCGACCCCCATCATCTCCATGGCGGCGAGCTGTTCGCCCGCGCGCATGAGGCCGATCTCGGCCGTCAACGCCGTACCCGCACGCCCCGCAAAGAGCAGGGCGGTCACCACGGGGCCGAGCTCGCGCACGAGCGAGAGCGCGACCATGACGCCGAGCGCTTCCTCGCTACCGTAGCTCACGAGCACGTAATAGCCCTGAAGTCCGAGCACGAAGCCGACGAAAAGGCCCGAGACGCCGATGATGAGAAGCGAATAGTTGCCGATGAAGTGGATCTGCTTGACGACGTGCGAAGCACGTACGCCCGCAAGGCGCGTCAGGAGCGCCCAGGAAAAGAGCCCGAAGCACCCGATCGAGCGGAAAAGCCGGACGAAAAAGCGACCGATGCTTTCAATGACGTTCATCGTTTCTCCCCCAACCGAAATCGTCCGCGAGCGTCCCCGCGGGGTAATGGAACCGCACGGGGCCGTCGGGCAGACCACCGATGAACTGACGCACGAAGGGATCATCCGAGCGCTTCAGTTCCTCGGGCGTACCCTCGGCCGCCACACGCCCCGAGGACACCATATAGACGTAGTCGGCGATCGCAAAGGTTTCCGCCACGTCGTGCGTCACAATGAGCGACGTCGCGTGCAACGCGTCGTTCAGACGACGAATGAGGTTCGCCGTAACCCCCATCGAAATCGGATCGAGCCCCGCGAAGGGTTCGTCGTAGAGAATGAGCGCGGGGTCGAGCGCGATCGCGCGTGCAAGCGCCACGCGCCGCGCCATACCGCCCGAAATTTCGGAAGGCATGAGGGAGGCCGCACCGCGCAGACCGACGGCGTTGAGCTTCATGAGGACGAGGTCGCGCACGGTCTCTTCGTCGAGGTCCGTCTGCTCTCGCATCGGAAACGCCACGTTCTCGAAGACCGAAAGATCCGTAAAGAGCGCCCCAAACTGAAAGAGCATCCCCATGCGGCGACGGATCCGATAGAGCGCCTTGCGGTCGCGCGGATCGAGCATCTCACCTCCGATCTCGATGCGCCCGGCCTGCGGCACGAGCAGCCCGCCGATCAACTTCAAGAGCGTCGTTTTGCCCATACCCGAACCGCCCATGATGGCCACCACTTGACCCGCCCCGAAACGCATAGAAACGTCTTCGAGAATTTTCCGCGATCCGTACCCGAAGGTCAGTCGATCGATCGTTACGTAATCCTGCATCAGGCCCCTCCTTGGAGTGCGGGCGCGGGCGACCAGCGCACGCACCGTGCGATGCCGAGCCGCACGAGCCGTTCGTCGCCTTCGGCAACGCGCGGGAACGACGAGCGCATCTCCGGCGTCAAAAGCACGGGACGGCGCCGCTCGTAGTCGACGAACACCCACTCGGTGGCGCTCGTCATGAGCAGGTCTTCGCCCCGGCGCAACGCGTAGCGGCGAAGACTCGTCGCGCCGCGCAGACTCTGCACCCATGTGAAGAGTTCGAGCCGTTCGCCTTCGAACGCGGGCATCAGGTATTCGATCCAATGCTCGCGCGCCACCCAGGCGCGACCGATCGCCTTGAGGTTTTCAAAGCTCCAACCAAGGCTTGCGGCGTGAGCCGTGGCGGCCTCTTCCATCCAACGCAAATACTCGCGATTGTTGACGTGGCCGAGCAGGTCGATCGACTCGGGGCCGACCGTGATGTCGTAGCGATAGACGGAATCGCACATGAGCGCAGAAAATAAAAGAAAAAAGTCCGGCGGAGACGGCAAAAGGCACTTTTGACCGACTGTCGAAAGCGCCCCGGCGATTGTTGCAAACGCTGAGGATCCGTCGAGTCGGATCGCCCATCGAAAAGACCGATATTTTACGACAAGCGCCCCTATCTCCCTGCGGGAAGCCTCGGAAAAAGGAAGCTTTTCTTACACACTGCCCGCGCGTCGGAGCGGTTTTGCGTAGGCGACGACACTTATAATCTCGCGGATACGCGGGCACCGCGTCCCTCCTTTTTCTCCGAGCCAGATTTACGACGTGACGACAACTCCTCGAAAAAAGCCGACCCGACCGACGACTCCGTCCCGGTTCCGGACTTTCATGAAGTGGTTTCTCGGCATCTCGGCGGCGGGCGTTCTTTCCGGAATCCTGCTCGCCGTTTTTGTTTTTGCCTTCATCTACCGTCAGCTTCCTCCGATCGACACCCTGACGGATTACCGTCCGAAGGTGCCGTTGCGCGTCTGGAGCGCGGACGGCAAGCTCATCGGCGAATTCGGCGAAGAGCGCCGCGACTTCGTGCGCCTGAAGGACATTCCGCCCTATGTGAAAAACGCCATCCTCGCCGCCGAGGACGCAGGATTTTACGAGCACCCCGGAATTGAAATCACGGGGATCGCCCGCGCGGCGATCATCAACGTGCTGACGGGGCGGCGCGGCCAGGGCGGCTCGACGATCACGCAACAGGTGGCGCGCAACTTCTTCCTCTCCTCGGAGCGCACGTATACTCGAAAGCTCTACGAAATCGCCATGTCCTTCAAGATCGAGCAACAGCTCACGAAGGACGAAATCCTCGAAATCTATCTCAACCAGATTTATCTCGGGCAGCGCTCGTACGGCTTTGCGAGCGCCGCGCGCACGTACTTCGGGCGGTCGCTTGCGGAACTTTCCGTGGGCGAGGCGGCCACGCTCGCCGGCCTTCCGGTCGCGCCCTCGGCCTACAACCCGATCGTCAACCCGACGCGAGCCACGATGCGCAAGAACTACGTACTGCGTCGCATGTACGACCTCGGCTACATCGACGAACTCACGTACGTCGCCGAAAAGAGCCAGCCGATGCAGACGCGCCGCGCCGCCACCGAGGAAGAGCAGATCGCCCGCAATCTGAAAAACGACCGCGTGAGCGCGCACTATGCGGCCGAGCTCGCCCGCATGCTTGTCTACGACATCTTCAAGGACGAAACCTATTCGCGCGGCATCAATGTCTACACCACCATTCGCACCGACGAGCAGAACGCCGCCGTCGAGGCCGTGCGCCGCCATCTGATCGCCTACGACCGCAAGTACGGCTACCGCGGTCCCGAGGGCTTCGTCGACATCTCGAAGCCCGAAGAGCGCGCCAAAGCGATCCGCACGGCGCTCTCGAAGACCGCCTCCTCGCCCTTCATGCTGCCCGCCGTTGTTCTCGAAGCCGATTCGAAGCACGTCGTCGCCGCGCTCTCGCCGAGCATCACCGTCACGCTCGACAAGGAAAGCCTCAAGTTCGGGCGACGCTATCTCGCGGCCAAACCCGCGAAGAACATCACACCCCTGCGACCGGGCTCGATCATCCGCGTGATGCGAAGTGGGAAGAAAAACGATCAGTGGACGCTCGCTCAGGTGCCGCAGGTCGAAACGGCCTTTGTCGCCGCGGACTACAACACGGGCGCCGTGCGCGCGCTCGTTGGCGGATTCGACTTCAACCTCAACATGTTCAACCACGTGACGCAGGCCTGGCGTCAGCCCGGTTCGAGCTTCAAACCCTTCATCTATTCGGCGGCACTCGACAAGGGCTTTTCACCCACGACCGTCGTCAACGACGCGCCGATTTCGATCGACCCGAAGCTGACGGGCAACCGCCTCTGGGAACCGAAAAACTACGACGGGCGCTTCGACGGACCGATGCCGCTGCGCAAGGCACTTGAAAAGTCAAAAAACCTCGTGACGATTCGCATCATGCAGGCGATCACGCCTCCGTACGCTCAGGAATTCGTGACGAAGTTCGGCTTCGCTCCCGAAAACCATCCGGCCAACCTGCCGATGGCGCTCGGCGCGGGCAGCGTCACGCCCTGGCAGATGCTCGGAGGCTACATGGTATTCGCCAACGGCGGCTACCGCGTGCAACCCTACCTCATCGACCGCGTGACCGATTCGGACGGCCGAACCCTCATGCAGGCCACGAACCGTCAGGCGGGCGACGAATCGATCCGCGCGATCGACGAGCGCAATGCCTACATCATGAATTCGCTCCTGCACGGCGTAGCCGTGCGCGGCACCGCCGCGCGCGCAACGCGCCTTCTGAAGCGCGACGACATCGCAGGCAAAACGGGTACGAGCAACGACAGTCACGACGCCTGGTTCTGCGGCTATGCCGGCACTACGGTGGCGGTGGGGTGGATGGGCTACGACACGCCCCGTCCGCTCGGCGCGCGGGAAACCGGAGGCGGTCTCGTGTTGCCGATCTGGATCGACTTCATGAGAACCGCGCTCAAGGACGAGCCAGAAGCCGTGCGCGTCCAACCCGAAACCGTGATCGAGCGCGACGGCGAGCTCTTTTACCGCGACCCGGTGAAGGGCGGCACCGAGGGACTCCTCGGCACGAGCGGCGACGCGGAAACCCGCGACCTCGTGCGGGATCAAATCTTCTGACGCAAGAAAACGGCCGCTCCCCGAAAAGGAGCGGCCGTCTTTGTCAAAGCCGCCTCAGGGCTTCATTGCCGCGCGCAAGCGCGCTTGGAGCGTTTCGCCCGTACGGCGCTCCGTCCAGACGCCGTCTTCAAAGCGGAAGTGATACCCTCCGCGAAGGCTCGCCAACCAAATCTCACGCATCGGCGTTTGAATGTTGACGACCACCTCGGGACCGTCGTCGGTCACAATGGAGAGCACGTTGCCGTTGCGCGTACACTCCGCGTCATCGCTTTCGGATTCGATCGCGTCCTGAAGGCGATTGAGCTCGGCGTCCGCGAGCTCGAGAAACTTCGTTTCATCCATGAAGGAAATCTTCCCATGCGCAAATTCATGATCATCGGGGCGCTTGCCGCCCTTACGGGCATTATCTCAGGCTGCGGCCTCAAGGGAGACCTCTATCTCCCGGAAGCTTCGAGCTTCCTGTCGACCTTCTTCTAACGCACTCCCTCTCCTTTCTTTGAACATGATCACCACTGCCGACACCGTCGCGCACCGTGCGGGCTTTCATCGCATCGACGGCGAGCTCTGCTGCGACGGCTTCCCGCTTTCCGAAGTCGCGCGCCGTTGCGCGACGCCCTCGTACGTTTATTCGTCCGAACTCATCCGTGAAAAATACCGCCGCTACGACGCGGCCTTCGGCAACGCGCCACATCTCGTGTGCTACGCCGCCAAAGCCAACAGCACCATGGGCGTGCTGGGGCTTCTGGCCGCCGAAGGAGCCGGGTTCGACATTGTGAGCCAGGGCGAACTCATGCGCGTTCTCCACGCCGGGGGCGACCCGAAGCGGATCGTCTTTTCGGGTGTGGGGAAAAGCCGATCCGACATCGCGGCCGGTCTTGCGGCCGGCATTCGTTGCTTCAACGTCGAGAGCCTGGCGGAGCTGGAGCGCATCGATGCGATCGCCGGGGAACTCGACGTCGTCGCGCCCGTTTCGATGCGCGTCAATCCGGACGTTGACCCGCACACGAACGCGCGCATCGCCACGGGTTTGAAGTCGGCGAAATTCGGCATTGCGCTTCGCGACGTGAAGGATGCGTACCGTCGAGCAGCCTCGCTTGCGAACCTTCGCATCGAAGGAATCTCGTGCCACATCGGCAGTCAGGTCTCCGACCTCCGAGCCTACGAAGAAATGACCGAAGTGCTCTTCGGGCTTCTCCGCGAGCTCGACGCGGACGGCATTCGCGTCGCTCACGTTGACTTCGGTGGCGGTGCGGCGATCGCCTACCGCGAGGACGACCCCGAACTCGCCCCGGAAACGCTCGTCGCACGCCTTGTGGCGCTCACGAAGGAAAAGGCGCCTTACCCCGTCGAAATCCTGATCGAGCCCGGCCGATCGATCGTCGCCGAAGCGGGCGTGCTTCTGACGACGGTCGAATACGTCAAACCGATGGAAGCCGATGCGGACTGCTGCATCGTCGACGCCTCGATGACGGAACTCATTCGACCCACCCTCTACGACGCCTGGCACCAGATCGAACCGGTAGGGCACCCCGCCCGAGCAGGCGCCAAGCCCGTCAACATCGTGGGGCCGGTGTGCGAGTCGAGCGACTGGCTCGGTAGCCGCCGAAAAATCGAGGTTGCCGCAGGCGACGTGCTCGCCGTTCGTACGGCGGGCGCCTACGGCATGTCCATGGCCTCGAATTACAATTCCCGGCCGCTCCCGGCCGAAGTCATGATTGAAAACGGTCGGATCGCGATGTTGCGCGAGCGTCAGAACGTGCTCGAACTCTTCGCAGGGGAACGCCCCCCCGAAGGCGCCAAGCAGGGACCGCTCGACGCGGAGGCGTTCGAGCGCGTGAACCGCGTGCGTCTCGCGTTCCTCAGCGCGACGCCCTGACGGGAACAGGAGGGGAAAAAAGGAGAGGAGCCCTGTGGAGCTGGGCGAACCTTTTCCGGGCGCTCCAACCCACAACCCGTTGATTTTCTCCTACAATTCATTAACGCCGAACGTCTTCGCCGAGACGTCCGGCGTTTTTTTGTGGCCGTCGGTTGCGCACGCGATGCGAACGGCATTCACTTCATGAGATTGACATGCATATCGAAAATACGCTCCGTCTGGACTTCAAGGACGTGCTCATCCGTCCGAAGCGCTCCACCCTCACGAGTCGCAGCGAGGTCGATATCACGCGGGAATTCAAGTTCCTCCACTCTCCCGTGCGCTACCACGGCATTCCGATCGTCGCCGCCAACATGGATACGACGGGCACGCTCGAAATGGCACGCGCGCTCGCGTCGTACGGTCTTTCGACGGCGCTGCACAAGCACTACGACGCCGATACGTACGTGGAGTTCTTCCTCAACCTCAAAGAGAAGCACACGGCCTTCTATTCGCTCGGCATCGGCGAGCACGACTGGCAGAAATTTCGCAACGTGATGACGCGTTCCGAAAATGCCGTCGAATACGTCTGCATCGACGTCGCCAACGGCTACACGGAAGCATTCGTCGCCTTCGTCAAGAAGGTCCGCGAAGCCTATCCGAACATCGTCATCATGGCCGGCAACGTCGTCACGGGTGACATGACCGAAGAACTCCTGCTCGCCGGAGCCGACATTGTCAAGGTCGGGATCGGCCCAGGCTCGGTCTGCACGACCCGCAAGATGACGGGCGTCGGCTACCCGCAGCTTTCCGCCGTGATCGAATGCGCGGACGCCGCCCACGGCCTGGGAGGTCGCATCTGCGCCGACGGCGGTTGTACGGTCCCGGGCGACATCGCCAAAGCCTTCGGGGGCGGCGCCGACTTCGTGATGCTCGGCGGTATGTTGGCCGGCCACGACGAAGCGGGCGGCGAAACCATTGAAGAAAACGGCCGCGTCTTCAAGCGTTTCTACGGCATGAGTTCGAAAGACGCCATGGACAAGTACGCGGGCGGCGTGGCCGCCTACCGCGCCGCAGAAGGCAAGACCGTTCTGATTCCCGCCCGCGGTCCGGTGGACGCGACCGTGCAGGGGATCCTAGGGGGCGTGCGCTCGGCCTGCACTTATGTGGGCGCAAAGCGCCTCAAGGAACTGACGATGCGCACGACCTTCGTTCGCGTCGGAATGCAGACGAACGACATCTTCGGTCCGAGTGGTAGCTGAGTCCTCGTTTTCGGGAGTGGCGGCGCCCGCATCCGTCACCCGCCCGACGAACGTCCCGCAGGAAGGATTTGCAACCCTCGGCGGGGCGTTCTTGTTTTAGGATGTGGAAAGATTACGACCGAGTGCGGGTCCTCTCATACAAATACCGCCCGCACGCCGAACCGATTAACGGCCGAGTAAGCTTCGGCGGGTAACGTTACCCGCGGGGGTTTCGTTCGCCGACGACTCCATCGTACGAATCCAGAGATCAACGTGAGCATTTTCGATACCGCCCAGTTTGTGATGTCCGCCGCCAAGCTTTCCGGCCTGCCGCGGGGAGATGCGCCCGAAATCGCTTTTGCCGGTCGCTCCAACGCCGGCAAATCGACGACGATCAACGTGCTAACCCGAAAAACGCGACTGGCTTTCGCAAGCAAGACCCCGGGGCGCACGCAACTCATCAACTTCTTCGGGCTCACGCGCCGAGCCGAGGAGGGCGGTCGCGAAACGATCGGTCACCTCGTCGACCTACCGGGCTACGGCTTTGCCAAGGCGAGCGAAGACACGCGCCGAACGTGGTCCGATCTAGTGGGCGGATACATCGCGCGTCGCGAAGCGCTGACGGGACTCGTCATCGTCATGGACGCACGACGTCCCTTCATGCCGACCGACGAGTGGCTGATCGAATTCATGAAGGAACGCCCGGGCGTGAAGATGCACTGGCTTCTCAACAAGGCCGATCAGCTGAAGACCATGGAACGACGCAAGGTGTTGCGGGAAGCCGAAGCCCGGGCGCGCGAAATCGGTCCTCACGTCACGGTGCAGCTCTTCTCGGGCCTCAAGAAAGAGGGGACCGCGGAGCTCGCTGAGCGACTGGAACTCTGGCTCGGCTTGCGAGATCCCGCTCTCGAAGCCGCGAACGAGACCCCCGAAAAAAACGACTGATTTTTTTAGCGGAGACCCCTGAGTCTCCGGAGGTAACAGAAATGCAGACTCTTGGTGCATATCCGAGCGTGCGCATGCGTCGCATGCGTCACGACGATTTTTCCCGCCGCCTCATGCGCGAAAACGTGCTGACGGCCAACGACCTCATCCTTCCCGTCTTCGTGATGGAAGGTACGGCCCGTCGCGAACCCGTTCCTTCGATGCCTGGCGTCGACCGCTTGACGATCGACGAACTTCTCAAGGTGGCGGGCGAATGCGTCGAACTCGGCATTCCGATGCTCGCGCTCTTCCCGCACATCGAAGACGAACTGAAGACGCCCGACGGTCGCGAAGCCGCCAACCCCGACGGTCTCATTCCTCGTGCCGTGAAGGCCCTGAAAGCCGCCTATCCGCAACTTGGCATCATGTGCGACGTCGCACTCGACCCCTACACGACGCACGGCCAGGACGGTCTCATCGACGAAACGGGCTACATCCTCAACGACGAAACGATCGAAGTGCTCGTCGAACAGGTCCTCGCTCAGGCTCGTGCCGGCGCCGACGTCGTCGCACCGAGCGACATGATGGACGGGCGCATCGGCATCATCCGCGACCGCTTGGAAAAGGAAGGACTCATCCACACGCGCATTATGGCTTACTCGGCCAAGTACGCCTCGTGCTACTACGGTCCCTTCCGCGACGCCGTGGGGTCCTCCTCAAACCTCGGCAAATCGAACAAGGCGGTCTACCAACAGGACCCCGCCAACGGTGACGAAGCGCTCTGGGAAGTGGGTCTCGACCTCGCCGAAGGCGCCGACATGGTGATGGTCAAGCCCGGTGTTCCCTATCTCGACGTCCTCTGGCGCGTGAAGGAAGAGTTCAAGGCTCCGACCTTCGCCTACCACGTCTCGGGCGAATACGCGATGATCAAGTTCGCGGCCATGGCGGGTGCCATCGACGAAAAGAAGATCGTCTATGAAACGATGGTCTGCTTCAAGCGCGCGGGAGCCGACGGCATCCTCACCTACTACGCGCTCGACGTAGCGCGTTGGATCAAGGAAGGTTACAACTACTGATCGACGCCTCTCGAATGAGGAAAAGCCCCGCTCAAAGGCGGGGCTTTTTCATTTTTCGTGAAGACTTTAGTAACCTTCACGCAGGCGGCGCAACTCGCGACCTTCGCGCTTCGTGGGGCGACCGTGTCGAATGGTGGACGCGGGTTCGAAGGCAATTTGGCGCCGTTCCCTGGCGGCTTCGCGTGCTTGGAGGCTTTCGTCCGTTTCGCGATACAGCTTGCGGGCGGCTTCGGCAGGTCCGCGCTGATTGGAGAGGGCTTCGACGTAGACGACGAACACCTCGTCGCCGCGACGGATTTCAAGGCGGTCCCCGACTCGCACGTCTCGCGAGGGTTTCGCACGCTGACCGCCAATCAGCACGCGCCCGAGACCGACTTCCTCCTGGGCGAGGGAGCGGGTTTTGAAAAACCGCGCCGCCCACAGCCACTTGTCGATACGCATGGCATCCATGGCAAACTCCGGGATCCTTATGAAAAAAGCCCGATCTTGCGACCGGGCTTTTCGAGCTGCGACGGGCGGCTGCTTCTCGGTTGAAGCGTCCGCCCGTTGCGGAAGCTGCGCGTCGAAATTATTCGGCGGCGACTTCTTCGGCCTTTTCGGCGCGTTCCGTGAGTTCCATGTAGGCCATGGGGGCGTTGTCACCGACGCGGTAGCCCATCTTCAGGATGCGGGTGTAACCGCCCTGGCGGGCGGCAAAGCGCGGGCCGATGACGTCGAAGAGCTTGACGACGACTTCGCGATCACGCAAGCGGTTGAAAGCAAGGCGCTTGTTGGCGAGCGTGGGTTCCTTGGCAAGCGTGATCATCGGTTCGACGACACGACGGAGTTCCTTGGCCTTCGGCAACGTGGTCTTGATGGCTTCGTGCTTGATGAGCGAGCACATCATGTTGCGGAGCATGGCGAGGCGGTGGGCGCTCGTGCGGTTGAGCTTACGGAGACCATGACGATGACGCATGATTCGTATTCCTTAAATGTGAGTCTTGAAAAAAAGCCCCCCGTGTCTTCTATCCGTTCGCTTGAACGGCGGTCGGGTGAGCAAGAAGAAAGGCGCAATCATAAACGATTGCGCCTTCGCGTTCAACTCAAAACCGGAAGTTTGAAGAACCTTCCGGATTTCCGGTCGATCAGCGTTCGATGTTGGCGGGCGGCCAGTTTTCGAGCTTGCTACCGAGCGTCAAACCGTGAGCGGCGAGCACTTCCTTGATTTCATTCAAGGACTTGCGGCCGAGATTCGGCGTCTTGAGCAGTTCGTTTTCCGTGCGCTGGATGAGGTCGCCAATGAAGTAGATATTCTCGGCCTTCAGGCAGTTGGCGGAACGAACCGTGAGTTCGAGGTCGTCGACCGGACGCAGGAGGATCGGATCGATCGGAGGCGGATTGTTGGCCGCTTCCTCTTCCTTCTCAACGGCAAGTTCGTCGGGGTGGATCGAACCAAAGACCGTGAGCTGATCCTGGAGGATGCGCACAGATTCGCGAAGGGCCTCTTCCGGACCGATGGCGCCGTTCGTTTCGATCGTCATTTCGAGCTTGTCAAGGTCGGTGCGCTGCGCGACGCGAGCGGCCTGAACCTGGTAAGCGACGCGACGGATCGGCGAGAAGGAGGCGTCCATGATGATGCGACCGATGTTGGTCTTCGAGTAGTCGTCACGGAAGCCGCGAACGTCGCCCGGCTGATAGCCGCGGCCCTTTTCGATCTTGACCTGCATTTCGAGACGACCGCCCGAAAGATGCGCGATCACATGTTCGGGGTTGAGAACCTGAACGTCGTGCGGGAGGTCGAAGTCGCCGGCGGTGACGATGCCTTCGCCATCCTTGCGGAGCATGACGGTGACTTCGTCACGGCCTTCGAGTTTGAAGACCACGCCCTTGAGGTTGAGGAGGATGTCCACAACGTCTTCGAGGACGCCGTCGATCTGGGAGTATTCGTGAACGATGCCCGTGATCTGCGCTTCCGTGGGAGCGTAACCGACCATCGACGCGAGCAGGATGCGACGCAGTGCATTGCCGAGCGTGTGGCCGTAGCCGCGTTCGAACGGTTCGAGCGTGATGACGGCGCGATTGGGATTGTCGACGTCGGGACGGACGTCAACCATCGTAGGCTTCAAAAGAGCGGTGCTTGCCATGTTGATATTCCTTCTTGCCCTCGGTTCGTTACGCCGATAAGGCTGGATTGGACCGGCCAGACGGACGGCCGCCTGCATTTTAATGCATTCGGGAGGAGCCTCGAAGAAAGCGCCTCGCGAATGCCAACGCCGTAAGGGACAAAAACGCGGACTCCGGAGGAGACCGCGTTTTTTTGCCTGTGGACATTGTCTGAGACGGATCGTTCCGCACTGCGCACTACACGGTGCGGAACGAGAGCCGTCGGGACAATTAGCGGGAGTAGCGTTCGATGATGAGGGCTTCGTTGATTTCCGGGGCGACTTCGTCGCGGGCCGGAACGTTCTTGAAGGTACCTTCGAACTTCTTCGGTTCGACGCTAACCCAGGCCGGGAAGCCGTTCTGCTGCGCGAGGTCGAGAGCCTCGGCGATGCGGGCCTGCTTCTGGGCCTTTTCACGCACGGAGATGACGTCGCCGGCCTTGACGTTGTAAGAAGGAATGTTCACCTTCTTGCCGTTCACGAGGATGGCGCCGTGGCTGACCAGCTGACGCGCTTCAGCGCGCGTGGAGCCGAAACCCATGCGGTAAACGACGTTGTCAAGACGGCTTTCAAGGAGCTGGAACAGCTTTTCGCCAGTGTTGCCGCGCAGACGCGAGGCTTCCGCGAAGTAGCGGCGGAACTGACGTTCGAGCACACCGTACATACGCTTGGCCTTCTGCGTTTCACGCATCTGGTTACCGTAGTCGGACATGCGGGCTCCGGAAATCTTACCGTGCTGGCCCGGCTTGGAACCGACGTCCTTGACCTTGGAATCAAACGAACGACGGGCGCTCTTCAAATTAAGATCAATGCCTTCGCGGCGCGAAAGCTTGAGCTTAGGACCGAGATATCGTGCCATTTAAAAATGCCTCTTTTATCCTGTAGGTAATCCCTACATTCAGTCCACGTGCCTCAGTTTGCAGGTGGACACGGGGATACAACAGAAAATCAATCAGTGATTAGACGCGACGACGCTTGGAGGGGCGGACGCCGTTGTGCGGGATCGGCGTCACGTCCTGGATCGACGTCACGCGGATGCCGAGCGCGTTAAGGGCGCGCACGGACGATTCGCGGCCGGGACCGGGACCCCAAATGCGAACTTCGACGTTCTTGAGACCGTATTCAAGGGCGGCCTTACCAGCGACGTCGGCCGCAACCTGAGCGGCGAACGGCGTGGACTTGCGGGAGCCCTTGAAGCCCTGAGCACCGGACGAGGACGCGGCGATCGCGTTGCCCTGGCGGTCGGTGATCGTGATGATCGTGTTGTTGAAGGAAGCGTGGACGTGGGCGATGCCTTCCGTCACAACCTTCTTGACCTTCTTACGAGCACGCTGCCCAGCAGCCTGCTTGGAATTGTTGCCAGCCATAGTAATCCTTTATTACTTCTTGAGCGTCACACCGGCCTTGCGGGGGCCCTTACGGGTGCGAGCATTGGTACGGGTACGCTGGCCGCGGCAGGGAAGACCGCGACGGTGGCGCATGCCACGATAGGTACCGAGGTCGATCAAACGCTTGATCGACAACTGGATTTCGCGACGAAGATCGCCTTCGACCGTGTACTTGGAAACACCATCACGGACGAGTTCGAGTTCGGCGTCAGTAAGATCCTTGATCTTCTTGGAATATTCAATACCGCAAGAATCGAGAATCGCACGAGCGCGAGAGCGGCCGATGCCATAGATGGCGGTGAGACCGATTTCGGCGTGCTGCTGCGGCGGAATGTTAATACCGGCGATACGAGCCATTCTGTTACCTCTTTAGCCTTGACGCTGCTTGTGACGCGGGTCGGCGCAGATCACACGAACAACGCCCTTGCGCTTGATGATCTTGCACTTGCGGCACATCTTTTTGACCGAAGCGTTAACCTTCATTCTCATCTCCACGTGCACGAGTGCACGGATAACAATGCCCACATGGCAGAAACGCTGAATACTAATCGAAATTTCTGTTCCCTGCAACTCGAAACGGGACGTAGTGCATCCTGATGTTTCAGTTCGGGTTTTCGGGTAACCATCGGGCGCCATTCCCGAAGGAAGGACGCCCGCCTGGAATCCCGCCATGCCGTTCCGGCCGGTCGGGCCGGAACAGGGCATCGGGTTTTTAACGATGGGTCGGAATTACTTCTGACCCAGGCCGCGGAAGTTGGTCTTCCGCAACAAACTTTCATACTGGTGCGTCATCATGTACGCCTGAACCTGGCTCATGAAGTCCATCGTCACCACCACCACGATGAGCAGCGAAGTGCCGCCGAAGTAGAACGGCACGTTGAAACGAAGGTTCAGGAATTCAGGCACGAGGCACACGAACACCAGATAGACGGCACCGCCGAGCGTGAGGCGCAGAAGCACCCGGTCGATGTAGCGGGCCGTTTGCTCACCCGGACGGATGCCCGGGATGAAAGCACCACTCTTCTTCAGATTCTCCGCCGTTTCCTTCGGGTTGAAGACCAACGCCGTGTAGAAATAGGCAAAGAAAACGATGAGCGCGGCGTAAAGGAGCGTGTAGAGCGGCTGCCCCGGAGAAAGCGAAGCGGCAAGGTCACGGATCCAGCGGGTGGAGTCCCCGCTCGTGAACCAACCCGCAAGGGTCGCCGGGAAGAGAATCAGCGACGAAGCAAAGATCGGGGGAATAACACCCGACATGTTCATCTTGAGCGGCAGGTACGAGCTCTGGCCGCCGTAGATTCGGTTGCCGATCTGACGCTTGGCATAGTTGACGGTGATTCGACGCTGACCGCGTTCGACGAAGACGACGAAAGCGGTAACAGCGAGCACGATCGCGATCACGAAGATCGCCGCCAGGGGGCTGATGGCGCCCGTGGAAACCAGCTGGAAGAGACCAGAGGCACCGTTCGGGAGACCGGCCACGATACCGGCGAAAATGATGATCGAGATACCGTTGCCCAAGCCACGTTCGGTGATCTGTTCACCGAGCCACATGAGGAACATCGTCCCCGTGAGCAGGGAGACCGTCGTCGTGATGCGGAAGAGCATTCCGGGATCAAGAACGAGGCCCGCCTGGCTCTCGAGGGCGACGGCAATTCCGAACCCCTGGAAGATACCCAATGCGAGAGTCCCGTAACGGGTGTACTGGGTGATCTTACGGCGTCCGGATTCGCCTTCTTTACGCAACGCTTCAAGCGACGGCAACACGTAGGACAGCATCTGCATGATGATGGATGCAGAGATGTACGGCATGATGCCGAGCGCGAACACCGAGAAGCGCGAGAGAGCGCCACCGGAGAACATGTTGAACAGCCCGAGAATGCCGCCCTGCTGCTGATTGAACAGCTGGTTGAGCATGTCGGGGTCAATACCCGGGACCGGCACATGAGCGCCGATACGGTAGACAACGAGCGCAAGCGCCAGGAAGATCAGGCGACCCTTAAGGTCGCCGTACTTGCTGAGGCCCGACTGCTGTTGCTTGGTGCTGGGGCTGGTCGCCACGTCGGTGTCCTCTTTAGAAGCTTTGAGTCTTAGTCAACAATGGCGCCGCCGGCCGCTTCGATGGCAGCGCGGGCACCCTTGGTGACGCCGAGACCACGCACGGTGACCTTGCGGGTGATGCTACCCGAGAGGATCACGCGGGCGTTCTGAGCGAGAGCGGAAACGATGCCGGCATCCTTGAGGACGGCGAGATCGATTTCTTCAACACCCAGACGTTCCAAGTCGGACAGACGCACCACCTCGCAGAACTTGCGGGTAAGCGACGTGAAGCCGCGCTTCGGGAGGCGGCGATACATCGGCATCTGGCCGCCTTCGAAACCAACCTTGTGGAAGCCGCCAGCACGGGACTTCTGACCCTTGTGGCCGCGACCGGCGGTCTTGCCCCAGCCGCTGCCGACGCCGCGCCCGACGCGATGACGGGCGTGCTTCGAGCCCTCAGCGGGCTTGATCGTATTCAAACGCATTTTCGAATCCTTTCCGATCATTCGGCGCGCACGAGGTACGCAACCTTGTTGATCATGCCGCGCACGGCGGGCGTATCTTCGAGAACGCGCGACTGGTTGAGCTTCTTCAAGCCCAGGCCAGCGAGCGTGGCACGGTGATCCGCCTTCGTACCGATGGGGCTCTTAACCAGAGTAACCTTAACGGTCTTCTTTTCGGACATGTCTTGGTCTCCTGATTAGCCGAGGAGCTCTTCGACGGTCTTACCGCGCTTGGCGGCGATTTCCGCCGGGCTACGCAGATTGTCGAGAGCCTTCAGAGTGGCACGAACCAGGTTGTAGGGGTTCGTGGAACCGTAAGCCTTGGCAACGACGTTGCGGATGCCGACGGCATCGCAAACAGCGCGCATCGGGCCGCCAGCGATCACGCCAGTGCCTTCGGGGGCGGGCATCATGATGACGCGGGAGGCGCCGTGACGACCTTCGACAGCGTGATGAATCGTACCGTTCTTGAGCGGAACGCGCTTCATCGTGTGACGAGCACGTTCCATCGCCTTGGAGACGGACTGCGGCACTTCGCGGGACTTGCCCGTACCCATACCGACCGAACCGTCGCCGTCGCCGACAACCGTAAGAGCGGCGAACGCGAGGATGCGACCACCCTTAACAACCTTGGTGACGCGGTTGACCGCGATCATCTTTTCACGCAGGCCTTCGTCCTGTTCGTCGACCACAGCGTTTTTAGCTTGAACCTTAGCCATGAGCTCCTGCCTTAGAACTTGAGGCCGGCTTCGCGCGCGGCTTCAGCGAGCGCGGCGACACGGCCATGGTAACGGTAGCCGGAACGGTCAAAGGCGCAGGTTTCGATACCGGCGGCCTTCGCCTTTTCGGCAAGACGGGCACCAACGATCTTGGCAGCGGCAATGTTGCCGCCGCGGCCCGTGACGGACGCAAGCTGCGCGCGCACTTCGGGTTCGAGCGTCGAGGCCGAAACCAGGGTGCGGCGGTTGTCCGCGGAAATGATGCTGGCGTAAATGTGCAGGTTGGTGCGATGGACCGTCAGGCGATCGACCTTCTGCAAGAGAATGCGGGCACGCGTGGCACGCGCGCGGCGCAAGCGGCTTTGTTTCTTGTTGATCATCTTCAATCGCCCCGATTACTTCTTCTTGGTTTCCTTGATGATGACGACTTCGTCGGCGTAACGGACGCCCTTGCCCTTGTAGGGCTCGGGAGCACGATAAGCGCGGACTTCGGCAGCGGTCTGACCGACCTTCTGCTTGTCGGCACCCTTGATCACGATTTCGGTCTGGCTGGGCGTTTCAACCTTCACGCCGGCAGGCATCTGATGCACGACGGGGTGGGAGAAACCGAGCGACAGGTTGAGCTTGTCGCCCTGAGCCTGGGCACGGTAGCCGACGCCCACAAGCTGGAGCTTCTTTTCGAAACCGACCGAGCAGCCCTTGACCATGTCGGCGACGAGCGCACGCATCGTACCGACGTTGGCGTTGGCTTCACGGGATTCATCAAGCTGGGAGAAGTGGAGGTGACCGTCTTCTTCCTTGATCGCAACCTTCGGAAGGATATGCATCGACACTTCGCCGACGGGACCCTTCACGGAGATGTTTTCCTCGGTGAGCGTGTACGTCACGCCCTTGGCGATGGAAACGGGAATCTTAGCAATTCGGCTCATTTCACACTCCTTGGCTTAGGCGACGTAGCAGAGAACTTCACCGCCGATGCCGGCAGCGCGGGCAGCGCGGTCGGTCATCACGCCCTTCGGGGTGGAAACGATCGCAATACCGAGACCGTTCATCACCTGGGGAATGGCGCCGGAGCTCTTATAGATACGAAGGCCGGGACGGGAAACGCGTTCGAGGCGTTCGATCACGGGGCGGCCGGCGTAGTACTTGAGCTGAACACGAAGTTCGGGCTTGCCGTTTTCGGCGACCACAGCGAAATCATCGATGTAGCCTTCATCCTTAAGAACCTTGGCGATCGCAACCTTCAGCTTGGAAGAAGGCATGACCACTTCGGCCTTGTCGACGATCTGACCGTTGCGGATGCGGGTCAGCATGTCGGCGATCGGATCACTCATACTCATTGTTGTAATCTCCTCGCTTACCAGCTGGCCTTGACAAGGCCGGGAATGTCACCGCGCATGGCGGCATCACGGATCATGCCGCGGCACAGACCGAACTTGCGGAACGTGCCACGGGGACGACCGGTCAGAGCGCAACGGTTGCGCTGGCGGACCGGGCTCGCGTCGCGCGGGAGAGCCTGCAGCTTGGCGCGGGCTTCCAGGCGCTCTTCCATCGAGCGGGTAGCGTCGTTGATAATAGCCTTGAGGGCGGCGCGCTTGGCCGCGAACTTGGCGACCGTAGCGGCGCGCTTGGCTTCGCGGTTAATCAGAGCAAGTTTTGCCATTTTGCGTCAACCCTTAGTTGCGGAACGGGAAGTGGAAACCGGCCAGAAGCGCCTTGGCTTCTTCGTCGGTCTTCGCCGTCGTGGTAATCGAAATGTTCATCCCGCGGAGAGCGTCGATCTTGTCGTATTCGATTTCCGGGAAGATGATCTGTTCCTTGAGGCCGATGTTGTAGTTGCCGCGGCCGTCAAAAGCGCGCCCCGACACGCCGCGGAAGTCGCGAACGCGGGGGAAGGCAACCGTAACGAGACGGTCAAGGAAGTCGTACATGCGTTCGCCGCGGAGCGTGACCATGCAGCCGATGGGCATGTTTTCGCGAATCTTGAAGTTCGCGATGGCCTTGCGGGTACGGGTGACCACGGGTTTCTGACCGGCGATCTTGGTCATGTCGGCAACGGCGTTGTCGACGAGCTTCTTGTCGTTCACGGCTTCACCGACACCCATGTTGAGGGTGATCTTGGTGATGCGGGGAACCTGCATGACGGTCTTGTAGCCGAACTTCTTGGTGAGTTCGGGGACGATCGTGTCCTGATAAAGAGAACTAAAACGCGACATCGTCACCCTCATTCGGCCTTGGCGCCGACAACAGCGCCGTTCGACTTGAACACGCGAACCTTCTTGCCGTCGACTTCCTTGAAGCCGACGCGGTCACCCTTACCGGTAGCCGGATTGACCAGCATGACGTTCGACTGATCGATGGGCATCGTCTTGTCGACGATACCGCCGGTCACACCGAGGGTGGGATTCGGACGAACACACTTCTTGACGACGTTAACGCCTTCGACAATGACGTGGCGGTCATCGACGCGGGAGAGGACGGTGCCCTTCGTGCCCTTGTCGCGGCCAGCAATGACGATGACTTCGTCACCCTTACGGATACGCTGCATCGCTTCTCCTTGAATTAGATAACTTCAGGAGCAAGCGACACGATCTTCATGAACTGCTCGGTACGCAGCTCACGCGTCACCGGCCCGAAGATGCGGGTGCCGATCGGCTCCAGCTTGTTGTTGAGAAGAACGGCGGCGTTGCCGTCGAAGTTGATCGACGAACCGTCCGCGCGGCGAACACCGTGAGCGGTACGAACGACGACCGCATTGTAAACTTCGCCCTTCTTGACACGGCCGCGAGGGGCCGCTTCCTTGACAGTCACCTTGATGACGTCACCGATGTTGGCGTAACGGCGCTTGGAGCCGCCCAACACCTTGATACACATCACCGAACGCGCACCGGTGTTATCGGCGACGTCCAGTCGGCTTTGCATCTGAATCATGGTTTAGAAAATCCCAACTTATTCCACATTAGCGGATAGTATTGGTCCCGTTTCGGGAGGAAGGTCATAAGCGAGACCGCTCCGAAGCCCCGACTGCAGGGTCGGGGGAAACGGGCTCAATCACAACCCTAGAAATGCATCGCCCGGAACACCACCAGGGGTCTTCCGGGCGACGGGTTGCAACTATAACTTAGGAAAAATTATCGTGCAACCGATTTGAGCGTTTTTTTTGCTCGCGACGCGATTAAAGCACTTCGGCCTTCGAAATCACGCGGGTCACGACCCAAGACTTGGTCTTGGACATCGGACGCGTTTCCGCGATTTCGACCTTGTCGCCTTCACCGCAGCCGAGTTCGTCATGAGCATGGTACTTCTTGCTCTTGAGAACGTACTTGCCATACAGCGGATGCTTGACCTTACGTTCCACGAGAACCGTAACGGTCTTTTCCATCTTGCTGCTGGTCACCGTGCCCTGGAGGGTACGGGTCAGAGCTTCATTGGTCTGTTCGGTCATTTCGTGGTCGCCTTCTGGGTAAGGATCGTGCGGGCACGCGCGATGTCACGACGCGTAGCACGCAGCGAAGCCGTATTCTGGAGCTGCTGGGTGGACTTCTGGATGCGGAGCTTGAATTCCGTCTTCAGAAGATCGTTGAGTTCCTGCTTGAGCGCGGCCTCATCCTTGGCGCGCATTTCCTTAGCGTTCATGTCCGTCTCCTTACATGCCGATCTGGCGGACGACGAACGTGGTCTTCACGGGCAACTTGGCCGCGGCGAGCGCGAAGGCCTCGCGGGCGAGCTGCTCGTCAACCCCGTCCATTTCATAGAGCACGCGGCCCGGCTGAACGAGCGCGACCCAGTATTCGGGATTGCCCTTACCGTTACCCATTCGGACTTCGGCGGGCTTGCTCGAGATGGGCTTGTCCGGGAACACGCGGATCCAAACTCGGCCACCGCGCTTGATGTGGCGCGTGATGGCGCGACGGGCAGCTTCGATCTGGCGAGCCGTAATGCGGCCGCGTTCGAGCGTCTTCAGACCGAATTCACCGAACGAGACGTTCGCGCCACGGGTGGCGAGACCGTAGTTGCGGCCCTTCTGGTCCTTACGATATTTGCGACGATTCGGTTGCAGCATCGTTATTCTCCGTCCTTAGCAGCAGGCTTGCGCGCGGGGCGGTCCTGCTTCATTTCGTTGCGGCGGCCGTTGTTGCGGCGCGCACCGGGCTTGCCGGCACGGTCACCGGGGCGGCGGCTGCGGCGGTCTTCGCGGGGAGCCTGAGCTTCGAGGGCTTCGGCGTTGAAGTTGTCGCCCTTGTAGACCCAGACCTTGACGCCCACGACGCCGTAGGTCGTGTGGGCTTCGGAGAAGCCGTAGTCGATGTTCGCGCGAAGCGTGTGCAGAGGCACACGGCCTTCACGGTACCACTCGGAACGAGCAATGTCGGCGCCGTTGAGACGGCCCGAGGACATGATCTTGATGCCAAGGGCACCGAGACGCATGGCGTTCTGCATCGCGCGCTTCATGGCACGGCGGAACATGACGCGCTTTTCGAGCTGCTGCGTGATGCCGTCGGCGATCAGCTGAGCGTCGAGTTCGGGACGACGAACTTCTTCGATGTTGACGTGAACGGGCACGCCCATCATCTTCTGAACTTCGGCCTTCAGCGCTTCGATGTCGGCGCCCTGCTTGCCGATCACGATACCGGGGCGAGCCGAGAAGATCGTGATGCGGGCGTTGTTCGCCGGACGTTCGATGAGGATGCGGCTCACGCTGGCGTTGCGAAGCTTCTTCTGAAGGAAGCTGCGGACAGCGAGGTCTTCGCCGAGCGTGCGGGAGAATTCGCGGCCAACCGCGTACCAACGCGACGTCCAGTTGCGCGTCACGGGAAGACGGAAGCCGGTGGGATTAATTTTCTGACCCATGGTACACCTTTACTTAGCTTTCGCGTCGCCGACGGAGATATAGATATGGCTGGTCTGCTTGTTGATGCGCGTACCGCGGCCCTTGGCGCGAGCGGCAAAACGGCGCAGCGTGGCAGCCTTTTCCACATGGATCTTGGTCACGACAAGCGTGTCGATGTCGGCACCGTCATTGTGCTCGGCATTGGCAATGGCGCTTTCGAGAGCCTTCTTGATGATGACCGCGGCCTTCTTCTGCGTGAAGGTGAGGATGCTGAGGGCCTTGTCCACGGGCTTGCCGCGAACGAGGTCAGCAACCAAACGACCCTTCTGGGCCGACAGGCGGACACCACGGACGATAGCAGTAGTTTCCATTTACTTACCCACCTTCTTATCACCGGCAGCATGGCCCTTGAACGTACGCGTGAGCGCAAATTCGCCGAGCTTGTGGCCGACCATGTTTTCGTTGATGTACACCGGAACGTGCTGACGGCCGTTGTGGACGGCGATGGTCAGACCGATGAATTCCGGAAGAATCGTCGAACGACGCGACCAGGTCTTGAGCGGACGCTTGTCGCGGCTCGCCTGAGCGGCTTCGACCTTCTTCATGAGGTGCCCGTCGACAAACGGGCCTTTCTTCAAAGAGCGAGACATTCAAGGCCCCCTTACTTGCGGTTACGACGCGACACGATCATGGAATCGGTGCGCTTGCTGTTGCGGGTGCGGTAGCCCTTGGTGAGCTGACCCCAAGGCGTGACAGGAGCACGACCGGTACCGGTCTTGCCTTCGCCGCCGCCGTGCGGATGGTCGACCGGGTTCATGGCAACGCCACGGACCGTCGGACGGATACCGCGCCAGCGCTTCGCACCGGCCTTGCCGAGTTCGCGGAGGCTGTTTTCTTCATTGCCGACCGTGCCGATGGTGGCGCGGCATTCGATGAGAACGCGACGGACTTCACCAGAGCGCAGACGAATCTGAGCGTATTCGCCTTCGCGAGCGACGAGCTGAGCGAAAGCACCGGCGGCACGAACCATCTGAGCGCCCTTGCCCGGGAGGAGTTCGATGCAGTGAATCGTCGAACCGACCGGGATGTTGCGCAACGGAAGCGTGTTGCCGACCTTGATCGGGGATTCCGGACCGTTCATGATTTCCTGGCCGACCGTCAGGCCCTTCGGGGCGATGATGTAGCGGCGTTCGCCGTCGGCGTAGAGCACGAGAGCGATGTTGGCGGAACGGTTCGGATCGTATTCAATGCGCTCGACGCGGGCGGGCACGCCGTCCTTCTGACGCTTGAAGTCGATGATACGGTAGGCGCGCTTGGCACCGCCACCCTTGTGACGGCAGGTGATGTGGCCGTTGTTGTTACGGCCCGAGCCGCGATTCTTCTTCTCAACGAGAGCGGCCCAGGGCTTGCCCTTGTGGAGCTCCTTGTTGACAACCTTGACCGCGTGACGGCGACCGGCGGAAGTCGGCTTGAGTTTGACGAGAGCCATTACTTCACCTCTTGCGCGAAGTTGATTTCTTCACCCTTGGCAACGGAGACGATCGCCTTGCGAACGTCGTTGCGCTTGCCCATGAAACGGCCGAAGCGCTTCTGCTTGCCCTTCAGGTTCAGAATTTGAACGGAGTTGACGTGCACGTTGAAGAGCATTTCAACGGCAGCCTTAACTTCGGTCTTCGTGGCGTTCGGAACGACAACGAAAGAGACCTGGTTGTGCTTCTCGGCAACCATCGTGGACTTTTCAGAGATCACGGGGCCGACGAGCACCTTCATCAGACGTTCCTGGTTCATGCCAACATCTCCTCAATCTGGGCGACAGCCGCCTTCGTGACAACGATCTTGTCGAAGTAAAGGAGGCAGAGCGGATCGGCGTAGCGCGGCGGGACGACGAGAACGTCCTTCATGTTGCGCGACGCGAGGATGAGGTTGTCGCTGAGCTCTTCGTCTTCGACGATGATGAGGGTCTTCGTGTTGAGGCCCATCGTCTTGAGCTGAGCGGCAAAAGCCTTCGTCTTCGGGAGATCAGCCTTGATGGTTTCGACAACCGTCAGACGTTCGTCGGCGACGAGCTTCGAGTAGATCGTAGCCATCGCAGCACGGAACATCTTCTTGTTGACCTTCTGGCTGAAGTTTTCGACCGGCGAATTCGGGAACGCGCGGCCGCCCCCACGCCACACGGGCGAAGACGTCATGCCGGAACGGGCACGACCCGTACCCTTCTGACGCCAGGGCTTCTTCGTGGAGTGGTGGACCTCAGCTCGCGTGAGCTGAGCGCGCGTGCCGAGACGCGCATTGGCCTGGAAAGCCACCACGATCTGGTGGACCAGGGCTTCGTTGTATTCACGACCGAACACGGCATCGGCGGCCGCAACCGTCTTACCCTGCTCGTTCAGGACATTCAGTTCCATTGTTTCGCTCCTTACGCCTTAACAGCCGGACGGACGATAACTTCGCCGCCCTTAGCGCCGGGGACCGCACCGCGAACCAGCAGAAGCTGACGTTCAGTGTCGACACGCGCGATCACAAGATTCTGAGTCGTGCGCTGCACATCGCCCAGATGGCCGGCCATACGCTTACCGGGGAACACACGGCCCGGGTCCTGGCGGTTACCGATGGAGCCGGGAGCGCGGGTCGTCACGGAGTTACCGTGGGAAGCGCGATTGGACGAGAAGTGGTGGCGCTTGATGGCGCCAGCGAAACCCTTACCGATGGTCGTGCCGGTCACGTCGACCTTCTGGCCTTCCGTGAACATTTCGCACGAGAGGGTCATGCCGGGCTTGAATTCGGCAACCTTTTCGGCATCGATATGGAACTCTTTAAGCGTCGAACCCGCTTCAACGCCGGCCTTGGCAAAATGACCGGCAAGGGGCTTGCTCACACGCGAGGGCTTCTTGGAGCCGAACGCAACCTGAATTGCATTGTAGCCGTCGGTTTCGACCGTCTTCACCATCGTGACACGGTTGTTCGACACGTCGAGCACGGTCACGGGAACGGACACGCCGTCTTCCGTGAAAATACGCGTCATGCCGATCTTGCGACCGACGAGGCCGAGCTTATCACTCATTGTTTTCTCCACCCCGGCTGCGATTGGCCGGGACCGTTTTCCAAAAAAATCCTTGTCCTTTCGTTTGAAGTCGGAAAGGAATCAGGACAGAAAGGCGCGATTGTAGCCGTCTTGAAAATCCCATGCAACTGAAGTTGCTGTATTTTTTGCGGACGGCAGGAAGTCAATCGTATTACTGGACCTTGATCTTGACGTCGACGCCAGCAGGAAGGTCGAGCTTCATGAGCGCGTCAACCGTCTTGTCGGTGGGATCAACGATGTCCATGAGACGCTGGTGCGTGCGAATTTCGAGCTGGTCGCGCGAGGTCTTGTTGACGTGCGGCGAACGGAGAATGTCGAAACGCTGGATGCGGGTGGGGAGCGGAACGGGACCGCGGACGACGGCGCCGGTGCGCTTGGCGGTGTCGACGATTTCAAGAGCCGACTGGTCGATCAACTTGTAGTCGTACGCCTTGAGGCGGATGCGAATGCGCTGAGACTGCATTTCGTTTTCCTAGAAAAAAGAACAAAAAAAGAACAGAGGGAGCGGAGTATAACCCTGCTCCCTCTGTCGATCAAGTCAAACGACCGGATTTTTTACGCCTGGGCGCTAATCCGTGTTTACTCAATGATCTGGGCAACGACGCCGGCGCCGACGGTGTGACCGCCTTCGCGGATGGCGA
>CAJLHF010000014.1 GCA_905206365.1 uncultured Sutterella sp.
GCCATAAACATTCTCAGGGTCGGGCAGACCCGCAGCGCCTGTGGGAGCGTCGAAGGAACACCCGTTGTCCGAAGGTTTTAGATCGATTTCAGCTCCCGCGTCAAAGCGGCTTTTACACGACCCGGCCGCTCCGATAGGAAATTTCCGCGCGAATACGAGATCGCCTCGGTCTTACCGCGCACTCCGATCCGCCTCGTCTCTCGACGCGCTTTCGCGCAACGTTCGCAGAAGCTCGTCGAGAAGTCCCTCTTCTTCATGCTCGTTTTCGCGCGTGCGTCGACAGAGTCGAAGCGTGCGCACGGACCACTCGTCCGAGAGCGGTACCGTCACCGCCCCCTCTCGCTCGATCAGCCGAAAGGCCGGAACGACCGTCACGCCCGCACCTCGGGCCACCAGGGCAACCGCAGCCTCCCAGTTCGCCACGCGAATTCTCGGCACGAGTCGGATTCCCGAGTCCCTCGCCCGCTCGTCCAAAAAGTCCTGCATGGCGGAGACGGGACCGATCGCCACGTAAGGTTCGGCGGCAAGTCTCGCAAAGTCGACGCATTCGAGAGCGGCCAGAGCGGAGCCCTCCGGTACGACCGCTACGAGCCGATCGACGGCGTAGGGTTCGAACGTTACCGACGGACACTCCCCGGCAAATGCGGTCACTCCCGCATCGGCCAAACCCGACGCGACTTCTTCGACCACTTGTTCGGAAGCACATTCGTCGACCTCGACGGTCATCTCGGGATGCACCTCGAGAAAGCGCCCGAGGCCGTCCGGCAGAAACGATCTCAGGGCATTTTCGTTCGAGACGACGCGCAACACGGCGCGCTTGCGACGCGCAAAGCGTTCGAGCGAAGCCTGAAGGTCGGAAGCTTCGCTCAAAATCGTCCGAGCGTGCCTTGCAAACACGCGCCCCGCCTCGGTGGGCACGGTCCCGCGACTCGTACGTCGAAAAAGCATCACGTCGAGTCCGCGCTCAAGCGCGGCGAGCTTCGCCGCAGCGGAACTCGGCGCGAGATGCACGGCCTCGGCCGCGCCCGAAACGCTCCCGGCGCGCTCCACCGCAAGCACCAATCGAAGATCGGAAAGATCAAAACGAATCACGAAAACGTCACCACTGCAAACGACTTCCGCACCTCGCGAAAATCCCCGGTTTCCGGCTTTTCCGGTGTCGGGCCTTCGAAATTTTAACAAACGGCGATCGGCGACCGTCTTTAAGCTTGTCTTAACCCTCTTCCACCTTTCGTCGACGTTGGCGAACCTTCCTCAACGCCTGCGCTTGAAGCGACTCCGGAGAGGCCCGGCAACGTACCACCCAACCCCAAGGAGACCCCTATGCGTCTACGACCCGCCGCCCTTGCACTCCTCGCCCTTTTTGCGGCCTCCGCCGCCTCCGCGGCCTCAACCGCCCCCGATCCCGCGGCCCATCTTGCGGGCGCCCATGCCGCCAAAGGCGTGACGTGCGAATCCTGCCACAAACCGGGAACCTCGCTCACGGACGGCGAACGTGAAGTGAACGCTTCCTGCACGAGCTGTCACGGTCCGATGGAACAGATCCCGGTATCGACCCAAGGGCCGAATCCGCACAAGTCCCACCTCGGCGACATTCAGTGCACGACCTGCCACCGCGCCCACGAGTCCTCCCGCGCGTACTGCCTCGAGTGCCACGACTTCCCGCAATTCGAGAAGATGCCCTTTGCGGGCCCCAAGCGTCCGGCACCCAAACCGCTCGACAACTTTACGGACGCCAAGCCCGAGCGCGTCGAAACGGTCGACCTCGTGGTCGTGGGCTCCGGGGCGGCTGGCTTCGTCGCCGCAATGGAAGCACACGACCGGGGCGTGCGCAACATCGTCATTCTCGAGAAGATGCCGATTCCGGGCGGCAACTCCCAGCTTGCCGCGGGCGGCATGAACGCCGCCGGAACGAGCTTCCAGAAAGCTCAAGGCATCGAGGACCGAGCCGAACTGATGGCCGCCGACACGATGAAGGGCGGCAAGAACGTCTCCAATCCCGCTTTGGTCGACGTACTCGCCCGCGAATCCGCAGCCTCGATCGAGTGGCTTCGCGAACGCGGCGCGCCTCTTGAAAACGTCGCCCGAGGAGCGGGGGCCTCCGCCGCCCGCATGCACGGCCCCAAGGGCGGCCTTGCCGTGGGCCCCTACCTCTCGGCCTTCTTCCGCAAGAATGTCGACCAACTGGAAGGCGTCGACCTGCGGCTCAATTCCCGCATGGTCAAGCTTGTCCGGAACGATCGGGGCGACGTCACGGGCGTTCTGGTGGAAGGCCTCCACACGGGGCTCTATCAGCTTGACGCCAAAGCCGTGATCCTCGCGACGGGCGGGCTCGGTGCCAACAAGGAGCTCGTGAAGAAATATCGTCCCGACATCAGCCCCGAAACGAAGACTTCGAACCAGCCCGGTACGACCGGCGACGGGATGATCCTCGGCGAAGAGGCCGGTGCCGCCTTGGTGGACGCGAAAGAAATCCAATTGAACCCGACGCTTCTGGTCGGCTCTCCCGTCATCATCTCGGAAACCGTTCGCGGCCAGGGAGCAGTCTTCGTCAACCGCGAAGGCAAGCGCTTCATTCAGGAACTCGCCACCCGCGACGTCACGAGTGCAGCCGTCTCCAAGCAAACGGGCGGCACCGCGTTTGAAATCTTCGACGACGGCGTGCGGGAACGCGTTGCTCAACTCAAGGCCGCGTTCGAACTCGGACTCGCCAAGGAAGGGAACACCCTCGAAGAACTCGGCCGCAACGCCGGAATTGATCCCGCCAATCTGAAGGCCACGATCGAGCGCTACAACGCCATGGCTCGTGCCGGGAAAGACGACGAGTTCGGTCGTCCCGACATCAAGATCGAACTCAAAGGCCCGCGCTACTACGCCATCGAAATCACGCCCGCCATCCATTACGCCATGGGCGGCCTCAAAATCGACACCGACGCTCGCGTGATCGACAAAGAGGGCAAGCCCATCGCGAACCTTTTCGCTGCGGGCGAAACGACCGGGGGCGTTCACGGCAAGAACCGCTTGGGCGGCAACTCCATCAGCGAGACCATCACGTTCGGTCGCATCGCGGGCGACCGTGCGGCCGATGCGATCTTGAAGAAGTGACGTCCTCCCCGCTCTGACGGGCGGATATTCTTCATCGAGCCGTCGGGCGGACTTTACGGTCCGCCCGACGGGCTTTCCGGCGGATTCCCGATACCGCTTGACGCAACCCGCATGATCTCGCCGAGGTTGTCGTGAAAAGAAACGGGCTCGACAAAACCCGTCAGAAACCCTCACCCACTAAAGGCGGGGAGCAATCACGAAAGTTTCACTGAGAAAGCCTGCGGACGGAGGAACGTTTGTCGGGATGATCGATCGGAAAAAATCCGGTTCCCGACGCATCCCGATATCCCGCACGATTCCCGCATAGAGGTGTCCCGCCGCGTTCACGGGCACCGCAGGCACAACAGCCGTACCGGTTCCTTCAACCAAGATCGGTTCGGGCGACCACGGCATAGAGCGTATCGTCAAGGATGCGTCGAATGCGCATCGAGTGCGCATAGTAGTCCTCGACGTACGCTTCAAGTTTTTCGATATCTCGACGCGTATCCTTCAGGCTCGCTTCGACCATGTCGGGGTTGCAACTCCCGGGCGTCGCACGAGCCGCGACGATGCCTGCCGGATCGAGGGCGCCGAGCAAATCCCCTTCTCCGATCGGAAGATTTTCAGGCACGACGTCGGGATCGGCGAGCGTCGTCCGCCACGTCTGCCAGAGTCGGCACGCCAACGCATAATCGAGATCCGCGGGCTTCAAGTCGTGCTCCCGCGCAAACGTGACGACCGCACTCGCGAAACCGTGAGCACTTCGAAAGTCCGTTCCCGCCGAGCGTACGAGTCGATCCGCAACCTCCTGCGTGCAGGTCCAGTCGGCATTGAGCTCGGAAAGCGCACGTTCGCGATCGACGACGAGCGACCGAACGATCTCGGCGGCCGTGCGCAACGTCACGCACGCGTCGTCGGCAAGAGCGTCCATCGACTGCGCGTCGCGTACGTCCGCCATCCCGAGAGGAAGATTGTGCATGCGAAACACCACGCTCTGCGCCTCTCCAAGCACAAGACCCGCATCGCGCCGGCAGTCGTTAACAAACCCCGGATTGCGCTTTTGGGGCATCGCACTCGAATGGTAGACGCCGTTCGCGCTCCCGAGACGAATCCAAGGGTGCGGCGCGGCATACTGCCTGGAAAAGTCCGCAAGGACCGTCGCGACGTGCAACATGGCCGAAGTCACGATCTGACTGATTTCCAGCGGCAAATCGTTCCCGGCACACTGACCGGCGTCGCACGCATTGCGCGCCGTACGCTCAAAACCGAGAAGTTCCGCCATGCGTTCGACGGGAAGCGCCCAGCCCGTACCGTTGCAAACCGCCGATCCCATCGGCGAAAAATCGAAACGTCGCAAGCACTCGAGAACACGTTGCGCATCGCGCGCAAACGAAGCGTCGTAGGCGAGGAGCGTGTGCGCGAAGAGCGTCGGCTGCGCCTGTACGCCGTTCGTGTAAGCGGGAAGGAGCGCGTTGCCCTCGCGTTCGGCCGTCTCAAGGAGTGCCGAGCGCACGTCGACGATCGCCTCGAGCACGCGCACGAGTCGGTCGCGATTGAGCCCCGCGTTGGCGGTGGCGAGAATGTCCTGACTCGATCGGCCGACGTGCAGGACGCTTGCCTGCGTACCCGCACGGCGCAGAAGTTCCGGCTCGAACGTGATGTAGAGATCCGGCCGTTCGGCGCCCGGACGCAACGCGCCGTCCCGCATGTCGTCGAGCGCTTCGACGATGCGCGCGGCCAAGTCACGCTTCAAGAGCCCCGCTTCGACGTTCGCGACCACCGACGCACGGTTGATCGCCTGAAGCCAGTCGTACGTGTCACGACGGCGCAAACCCGCAGCTTCGCGGGCGTTTGGAGCGGGAACTTTTCCAATGTGCATACCCAACATATGTTTCTTCTTCCGTGTTCGAGTGTTTGCCGCGTTGCCGTCCGACCACGCCGGCCGGCAACGCCCGTTCGTTTTACCAGCGATGCATCAAACCGACGATCGCTTCGTTGGCGGAAATGTTCCCGCGCTGCCAGTCGGCATCCTGCCAAAAGTACCCCCCGACGCCGTAGAGCGACGTACGTTTGCTGAGGGCGTAGACGTAACCGAGACCGACATTGACGCGATCGAGTTTGTTTCGGGTCGAAAGATTAAGATTTTCCGCCTTGGCATATCCGATCGAGGCCTTCACGGTGCCGCCGAGCGCCTTGAAATCCGTCCCCGTCGTAGCCGCCCACGCTTCGAAGCCCTTCTGGGAACCCGTTTGACCTGCGGCCAAAGGTGCCACTTCCTTCGTCGAGTAGCCGCCGATCCAGGGCATGTGCTTCATGTACTGCAACGTGCCGTAGAGCTTGAAAAGATCGAAGTCGACGTGCCCGCCTACGAGCGCCTTGTAGGCATCGTGCGCATAGGTGCTCGGCGAGGGAGCGCGATTGGCGGCATCGAGGCAGTCGACGGCCGCGGCCACATAATATTTTTCACCCGAAAGCGAAGCCCCCACGGCCCACCAACGGTTCGTTTTCGAAGAGCCTTCCGCGCTTTCGTCCGTACCGCTCGAATTCGATTTGAAGGAATACTGGGCATAAACCTTCAGTCCGTTCATGTCGGGCGACACGTAATGGATCATATTGTCGTGACGGGCCGTGGCGAGCGTTCCCACGAACTTCCAACCGCCCGACATGTTTCCCCAACCCGCACCGAAGGGGTTTACTTTACTTCCGAAAATCCCGGTCGTACCCGATCCCGTCGTGAGTGCGGGCATGCGACCGAATTTCACCGTGCCCCAATCTCGCGAAACAAGCCCGAGCGAGGACTCGCGCTCGAAGATGTTGCGGCCGCTCCCGTAAATCGTACCGTCGTCCGCAAGAAAGCCCGATTCGAGATGGAATGCAACGCTCAGATCGTCGGAAAGCGCCTCCGACCCCTTGATGCCCCAGGTCGAGACGTTCCCCGTCCCCTGAGAAACGGAACTCTTTTTGCCCTGACGTTCGACGTAGCCCTCGGCATCGACCGTCTGCGGATTACCGAGCGCCTGCCCCGCCGGGCCGCCCATGCCTCGGTTGAGGTCCTCGTGAAGATAGCTGATACCCTGATCGAAAAAGCCGAAAAGTTCGATTTCCGAGGCCGAGGCTGCGGAACCCGTGCAGGCGGCAAGTGCCGTTGCGAGGCACACCGTTGACATTTTGAGGGTCGCGGTGCGGGTGATATTCGTCATAACAATTCTCCTTGAGTGGTGGGATCGCGCTCGATCGGACTCGAGCGCGCGTTTTTTCGTGTGCGGCCGTCGCGGTATCGACGGCCCGCAGGTCAAACGAGGATGAGTGCGGAAAGCACGACCGCCGCGAGCATGCCCGGGAAAAGACGTTTCGCCACCTGCACCGGATCGGCCGAAGCCATGCCGGCCACGATGATGATGGCGCCGGCGAGCGGACTTGCCGTGCGTCCGAACTGCCCGGCCAAAATGGCGAGCAAACCGAGAGCGTGCGACTCCATGCCGAAGCTCGCCGCCGAAGGCGTCACCGCCTGGTTGAATGCCCAGATGGCCGCTTCGCCCGAACCCGTGCCGAGCGCCATCAGGAAAGGACCGAACGCGGCACCCCAGCGGGCGAACTCGTTCGAGCCCTTGAGGAGCTCGATGAAGGCCGACACGGCGCCCGTCGCCTGAAGGCCCGCCGCAAAAACGCCCGCAGCAACGATGAGTCCGATCACTTGCGCGTAACCCGCGCCGCACCCCTTGAAAAAGGCTTTCGAAATTTCTCCCGGATTCATGAGGGTGACGAGCGCAATAAAGACGAGCCCCGCAAGCATGGCCGCGACGACGTCAACCCCCGCTTTCGGGAACCACACGGAAGCACAGATCAAAAGCGCGAGCGGCACGAGAGGCGCCACGGCCTTGAGCGGGTTGATTTTGAAGTTGCTCGTCGCGGAGTCCTTCCCCGCAGTCGATGCATCCGCAACGGCCCGAGCTTCGTCGGCGGCGAGATGATCCTTGTGCTTTACGAGCATCAAAAGACTGTTGACGACGATCGTTACGAGAGAGAGCCCGAGAACGTAAGGCGCGGCCCAACCGATGAAGGCCATCAAATCCATGCCGCTCATCTTCGCGACGTAGATGTCGTGGGCGCACCCCGGATTGAGAAGGAGCCCCGCCATCGTTCCGCCGCCCACGGCCGCAGCCGCCGCGGCCGGACGAATACCCGCACGCAACAAGAGCGGAATGAAGGTCGCGCCTGCCGTCGCCGCGGTACCCGCCGCCGACATGATCGCGATATTGATGAGGAAAGTGAGTACGGTCGTCATCGGGATGAGGAAACCGCCGAGCTTCTTGAGGGGAGCCGCTACGGCCGCGACGAGATGGCGGTCGCACTGCGACGCCTGTACGGCATACGCAAAGCCCATGGCCGCACAGATGGGCGGCACGAGCGTCAGGCTTGTCATGCCCTTAACGAATGCCTCGAAAGCTTTCATGGGAGCGCCCGAAGCCGCGCAAAGCACGAAACCCGAAACAACGAGCAACATGCGCGTCTCCCAACGCTTGGCGAGTCCGTACACGATGAAGACTACGGATAAAACCGCGAGCCAGATTTGCCACGTCATGGTCGGCAATCTCCTTTGGGATGGTGTATCTGTGAGGGTCGAAGTGTTTCGATGAAGCGAAGGGCGCCCTCGGGCGTTCGGCTTCGCTCGACGTGCAGTCTCTCAAGTTCGCGAACAAAAAAGAAGGCAACAATTTGCTCTTCATCGTTTCCAAATTCGCAACAATCCTGGGAAGAAAGAGATATGCAGAGTTGACAAGTTGATGTTTTTCAAGGAATAATTTTCGCCTCAGATTGTTGCAAAATACGCAACATTCAAGGGATATACCTAATGTCAGAAAGAGGCTTGCATGGGAAAGATCGATGATCTCGGCACCTGGAAAACGTTCGTGGAAGTGGTGCGAACGGGCGGAGTTCATGCGGCGTGCGACACGCTTCGGTGCGAACCGAGTACGGTGAGCCGCGCGCTGAAGGCAATCGAACTCGAACTCGGCGCTCCCGTCTTTCGGCGGGAAGGAAGGCAACTGCGGCTGACCACGCTCGGCATTCGGGCTCACGAGCGCGCACAGGCGCTTCTCGCCGAACACCGCGCCATGATCGAAGAGCTGCGCGGCGACCGCGACCGTCTCTCCGGGAAAGTGCGTCTTGCCGCCAACGCGGGCATCACCGCGACCGAAATCACGCCTTCGCTCGTCGAATTTCGCAAGGTGTATCCCGAGATCGAGTTCGAACTCGTCGACCTCAATGTTCCGATTCCCGAGATATTTCGCTCGACGGAGCAACCGCTCGTTGACATCGCCCTCGGCTACGGACCGCATCAACCGCTCGACGGCCTCGTCTCGCGCTACCTCGGCGACATGCCTTTCATCTGTTGTGCTTCACCCCTCTACGTGAAGCAGTACGGACATCCCGTACATCCGAGCGAAGCGAGCTCGCACACGGGACTCGTGTTCGAGCCTATGATGCGTCGCCCGGCCACCGCGCTCGAACACAACGGTCTCAGACAAGAGCTCGTCTGGAAGCAGAAGATGACGTTCAAGAACCTCTTGAGCGCGCGCTCGGCCGTGTTGCTCGGTGCGGGCATCATGCCCGACTTGCCGCTCTTTCACGCCGCCGAAGCACTGCGTTCGGGAGAAATCGTTCCCGTAATGGAAGGCTGGCGGACGCCCAGCGGTTCGTGCTTCGTCTTCGCAACGCAAGAAGCATACGAAAGGCGACGCGTTCGCCTTCTCTTGGAGTGGCTTGCCGACACCGAACGAAAACAACTCGAACGGCTTCGCGCCGAATTTCCGCAGTTTTACGGCTGAGAGCGTCGACGGAAGTCGTCGAAAACCACACCGTCTTCTTCGGGCGGCACCCCTCGCCGCCCCCGCCTCACTCCCGGATTTTCCACCCCCGCGTCACGAGAACCACCGCCGCAACCGTGACGACGCAGGCCGTAAGCGCCACGACGACGAGGCTCGTACCGATGTCGGTCGTGCCGCGCCCGAAGAAGCCCTGCCGGAAGCCGTCGACCAGGTAGAAAAAGGGATTGAAAGCGCTCAAGGTACGCCCGACGGGCGGGAGCGACTCAACCGAGTAGAAAACGCCCGAAAGGAACGTGAGCGGCATGACGACGAAATTCATCACCGCCCCCATCTGGTCGTACTTATCGGCCCAGAGCGCCGTGATGAGGCCGAGCGAGGCCATGATCGCCGCGCCGCAAAAGGCAAAGGAGAAAAGGACGAGGGGCGACGCGACGGGCGGTGCCGCCCAGAAGGCGCATACCGCGTAGAGGCCGACGCCGACCAACGCCGCGCGCACGAAGCTCGCACAAATGTAGGCGGCGGCGAGCTGCGGCCCCGGAATGGCGGGAAGCAGAATGAAAACGAGGTTTCCCGAAATCTTCGACTGAATAAAGCTCGATGCCGTATTCGAAAAGGCGTTCTGCAAGACCGACATCATGATGAGGCCCGGGATGATGAATTCCGTGTATGAAACGCCTTCATAGACAGGCAAGTGCTTTGCAAGCGCCTCGCCGAAAACCACCAAATAGAGAAATCCCGTCAGAATCGGAGCTCCTATCGTATGGATCCACACCTTCAGAAAACGCAGGAGCTCCTTGCGAAAGAGCGTTACGAAGGGCGTCCACATCACTTTCCACCTCCCGTAATGTGCAAAAAGACGTCCTCCAGGTCGGGCTGCCCGACCGTGAGGTTTTCGATCGTCGTGCCGAAGCGCGTCATGCGCTCGAGCTTGGCGGCGACGTCGGACGCGTCCGCGACGCGAAGCGCGATGTCGTCGCCGTGCCTGCGCAGGAGGTCCCCTTCGAATTCGGGAGGAAGATCGCCTGCCGTAAGGCGACAGCGCAACACCCGCCCTTCGAAGCGCGAGAGAAGCGCCTCCGTCCGGTCGAGCGCCACGAGTTCCCCCTTTTGCATGATCGCAAGCCGCTGACAGAGAGCCTGCGCTTCCGCGAGGTAGTGCGTCGTGAGAACGATCGTGTGCCCCTGCGCGTGCAAACCCCCGATGAAGGCCCAGAGGTGTTCGCGAAGCTCCACGTCCACCCCCGCCGTCGGTTCGTCGAGAACAATGACGGCGGGCTTGTGCACGAGCGCCTGTGCGACGAGAACGCGTCGCTTCATGCCGCCCGAAAGCGACCGCATGCCCGCATCCGCTTTGTCGGCCAAGCCGAGACGCTCGAGGATTTCGTCGATCCAGGCGTCGTTCTTGCGTACGCCCCAATACCCCGACTGAAAACGAAGCGTTTCGCGAACGGTGAGAAACGGATCGAACGTGATCTCCTGCGGCACGATCCCGAGCTGCAACGAGGCCGCACGGCGGTCCGTCGCCGTGTCGAACCCGCGCACGCGAATGCGTCCGCTCGTGGGCGCAGCCAATCCCCCGAGACAGGAAATGAGGGTCGACTTTCCCGCACCGTTCGGACCGAGAAGGCCGAAGAATTCGCCTTCTTCGACCGTAAAGGAGACGTCCTTCAGAGCCGCAACACCCGTGCGGTAGGTTTTGCCGAGGTGCTCGATAGCAATGGCGCTCGGAGGGCTCGCAGGGCTCGAAGTCGGCGGTATCAAAACGGAGGTCATGGTCGTACGGAAATCGCTGGCGGGTCTTTCCGACCGTCGAGGCGCACCGTGCGGCTTTCGACGTCGGACCGCCCATCTTAATCCGTACGATGTTCGGCCGCCCGCCGTGTTCGCTTTCCGCCGAACATCCGCCCCGTGCAACGCTCCGACGAAAAGAAAGCCGGTCCCTTTCGGGAACCGGCTCGCTTTTCGATTGTTCCGAACACTTGAAACCGTCAGCCCCCGGGCGGCTTACGTCGCCCGCGGGACTCGGCTCAAGGCTCGGCGCGTGCCTCAGAGCGATGCACGCAGGATTTCAAGGACGCCCGCACGATCGATCGGACGCAGCGCCCCCTGAAGGCTCCACCAGCAGGTTTCGACGTGTTCGGCCATCGCTTCGAAGTGCTCGTCCGTGACACCCGTTTCCGAAAGACGCGACGGAATGCCGATCGACGCGAAGAATTCGGCCGTCTTGTCGATCGCCGTCTGCGCAACGGTCATCGGATCGCCTTCGGGGTCGAGCCCCCAGACGCGCACGCCGTACTGCACGAAGCGCGGCAGCGTCGTTTCCGTGAGGCTGTAGCGCATCCAGTGCGGCGTGATGATCGCGAGACCCACGCCGTGCGTGATGTCGTGGAAGGCCGAGATTTCGTGTTCGATCCCGTGGCAGGGCCAGGGCGAAGGCGTGCGCCCGAGAGCAAGCATGCCGTTGCAACCGAACGAACTTGCGAGCATGAGCGCCGAGCGCGCTTCTTCATTCTCGGGGTCCTTCACGGCCTTCGGACCGTACTCGATGCAGGTGCGCAAAATCGTTTCGCAAAAGCCGTCGCTCACGGGATTGCCTTCCGTCACCATGTACTGTTCGAACGTATGGCTCATGATGTCGGCAATGCCCGCCGCCGTGTGGTAAGCGGGAACGGAGAACGTGAGCGACGGGTCGCAAATCGACGCCACGGGAGCGAGCAGGTCGTTCGCCATGCCGAGTTTTTCGGAGGTCGCCGTATTGGAAATCACCGCACTGTTGTCGTATTCGCTGCCCGTAGCGGCGAGCGTCAATACCGTAAAGAGCGGCAACGCCTTTTCGATGCGATCCGGATGACGCACAAGCTCCCAGGCCTCTTCGTCGCTCACGGCCGCGGCCGCAATCGCCTTCGAGCAGTCGATGACGCTGCCGCCCCCGACCGCGACGATGAAGTCGACGCCGTGTTCCTTGCAAAGCGCCGCACCCGCACGGACGGAATCGATGCGAGGATTCGGCACCACGCCCTCGAGTTCAACGATTTCACGCCCGACGAGCGCCGCTTTCACGCGGTCGACAAGCCCCGATTTGCGGGCGGAACCCGTACCGGCCACGAGCAACACGCGCGTGCCGTAGTTGCGGGTAAGGTCGTCAAGTTCTTCGATGCGATCCTTGCCGTAAATCAGACGGGTCGGAAGATAAAGCGAAAAAGGCTGCATGGTTTGCAATCTCCTCAAAACCGAACGAGAGACATGCGGCCGCTCTTCTATGGGTTCGGGCGGCTCCGCATGCGGATCGTCTCAATCTTACCGAAGCGGGAGCGGATCCCGTTTCATAAAAACCCGCGGATCCTAGCCCGAAACTGCTCCGAACCGCACCTGCCACAGGACGTATCGGCAAAGAAAAAGGGGCGACGGTACGTGCAACCGTCGCCCCAAGCAGAGACCCCGAAGAAACAACGCGACGAGGAGAAGCGTCGGTCCGGCGATCGTTTTCCCGTCGATCGCAAGACGCGTCGCCCGAGCCGACCCCTTGGCTCTTTCGCGGGCGACGTGTTGTTTCCCGTTGAGGTGAAGTATGCCTCAAATCTCCTTCAAATGCAAGTGATTCTCATTCGAGACTTAAAGATTTTTATGTCGTCCCTTCGCGGGGGCGCGAGGACGCGGCGCCCGAGACTCTCGCAACCTTCCCGGACGATGAATATGAAAAAAGGGCCGACAGTCGCAGCGACCGTCGGCCCCCAAGCAGAGACCCCGAAAAACAACGCGGCGAGGAGAAGCGCCGGCTCCGCGATCGTTTTCCCGTCGACCGGAGAGCTTTTCCGCCCGAGCCGACCCCTTGGCTCTTTCGTGGGCGGACGTTGTTTCCCGTTGAGGTGAAGTATGCCTCAAACACCCCTATTGATGCAAGTAATTCTCATTTGCAGATGTAACAAAAACGCTCGGATCGTTTCAAACCCGTTGACACACCCGCCCTCGTGCATGGCCTCTCCGCGGTCGCACTCGGGAAAGTTTGAACCGTGCAGCCCAACACCTCCGACGACGTTCACGCATGGACGACCTTCGTGCTGGGCTTCGTTCTAGCACTTTTCGGGCTCCCGGCGGGCGAAGAAGCGTCGCATCTCCCCTACTCAACCGAACGGAAGCCTTCCGAGCCGTCATTGACAACTCGGCAGACCCTCGACTTCCAAGATTTCCGACGTTGAGGCACGAAAAAAAACGCCCGAAGAGCGTCGAGCCCTCCGGACGTTCGATGCGAGGAGCAAAAGAAAGCGACTCGGCTTACTTCGCGCCGTTCTTCATCTTGAAATTGAACTGGTGGCACTGCTCGCAGTAATTGACTTCCGGTTCGTGCTGCATGTGGCAGAGCGTGCAGTCGCCGTTGTGCGGCGCCTTATGGGGATTGGGTTCGAGCGCCTTCGTCTTCGCAGCCACATCGTCGCGGTTGTGGCAGGCAAGGCACGTCTTTTCATCCGGGTAATTCGGATTCTTCATGTCGGGGCCGTGGCAGGTTTCGCACTTCAGACCGCGGGCGACGTGGCGGTCCGCACCGAAGTCGGCGGCGGTGGCGGCGCTCGAAAGAGCGGCAAGGCCGAGGCAAAGCGAAGCGGCGATGGCGGCAAAACGCATCATGGTAGGGGGTCTCCTTGAGGAAACGAGTGAGAACGAGGAAAGGGAAAAGAGGAAGAATTTTCGGTCGGGGAACCGAAAGGAACGCCCGAAAGAGACGCGCTCCTTCGGGCGTGGTGCGGCAGGGAAACCACGGAGTACCCCTATCGAGAAGATCGGGGGCTCGGGGACCAAGTCCTACCGCCTCCGCCCGGCTCGACCGAGTCGAAGCACGGTCGAATCGAGCGGTTCAAGCGATCGAATTCGGGAATCAGCAGCCCTTGAATTCGTTCGCCGTACGAGCGGCCACACGACCGAAGATCATGCAGTCGGCCACGGCGACGGTACCGAGACGGACCATACCGTGCACGCCGCCCGTGACTTCACCCGCGGCATAAAGGCCGTTGATCGGGTCGCCGTAGACGTTGAGGACCTGAGCCTTGTCGTTGATTTCGAGGCCGCCCATGCAGTGGTGGACGCGCGGCCAGAGGCGAACGGCGAGGAACGGGCCCTTTTCGTTGGGCTTGGCGTTCGGGAACATCATGCAACCGAATTCCGGGTCCTTCTGATCCTTGATGTACTGGTTGAAGGTGTTGTTCGTCTTTTCGAGTTCGGCGAACGGGATCTTCAGGTCGTCGGCCATCGCCTTCAGGGTGTCGTACTTCTTGACGACGCCGTTCTTGAGGGCGCGCTCGTAGAGCTCTTCGGTCATGTTCTTGCCGATGATGGCCGTACGGGCGTTTTCTTCCGTCGTGTAGATGACGGCGGGGTGGCCCATGGCGACGATGGCGTCGGCGCGAACCTTACGGTTGCCGGATTCCTGAACGAAGCGCTTCGCGGTGACGGGGTCGATCATCGGACCGTAGCCGAGGGCGGATTCGACGAAGAGCGGAGCAACGCCGAAGCCCTTTTCGTCGGGCGAGGTCCAGGGACCCATCTGGATCCAGTCCATCTGAATGGTGTTGGCACCGACCATCTGGGCTTCCTGAATCATTTCGCCCGTGGCGCCGGGATGGTTCGTGGACGTGAAGTCGGCCGTGAGGCGCGGGTCGTGCGAGGTACGCATCTTCACGTTGTTCGCGAAGCCGCCCGAGGCGAGCAGCACGCCCTTCGTCGCGCGGATGTAGGTGACCTTGCCCGATTCTTCACGACCGAAGCGGTAGCCCGTGCGGGCCTTCACGCCGAGAACGCAACCCTTGTCGTTGACGATGAGTTCTTCGACCTTCGTGCGAAGACGCGGTTCGATCCCGTATTCCTTGAGCTTGGCGAGCATCGGGTTGATGAAGCCCGAGCCCGAGTTGTTCGTCACGGCGTGGCTGCGCTTGACGGAGTGGCCGCCGTGGAAGGTCACGGCCTTGAACTGCACGCCGATCTTGTCGCGGAGCCAGTAGAAGTTTTCAACGGATTCGTCGGCGATGCGACGGGCGAGGCTCGGGTGGGCAAGACCGCCGCCCGCCTTCAGAATGTCCGCGTAGAGGAGGTCGGCGCTGTCCTTGATGCCGTCCTTTTCCTGCATGTCGGTGCCCGCAGCGGCCACGGCGCCGCCGTTGATGATGGAGTTGCCGCCAGCGCTCGGCATCTTTTCGAGAATGAGGATGTCTTCCTTCTTCATGCCGAGACCGTGCGCTTCGAGAGCGGCGGCCAAACCGGCAAAGCCCGTGCCGACGATGACGAAACCGGTCGTTTCGTTCCAGTTGATGTTCTTCGCTTCCGCGGCGGAAACGGTCGAGACGAAGCCGCCGAGACCGAGCGAGAGAGCGCCGGCGCCGGCCGTGCCGAAGAGCGAACGACGGGAAATCTGGGTCATTGTTTTGCTCCTTTGAAGCTGAGAGTTGCAAAGAGAAAACGGGCGCGAAGGTCCCGTTCCGCTTTGGAACCAGGTCGAAAGTGCGTCCCGACGGAGCGCAAGCCCCCTCCGAACGTCGTGCGAAAAGTCTATCGACACCCTCCTCTCGGCGTAACCCTATTGGTAGGGTGTCGGCACCTCAGAAAAACCCTCAAAAAAGGACCGCAAATCCAACAACGTCGACCCCGAAACGCGTTCGATCCGACATCGAAAAAGCGAAAAACCGCACCCCGGGCGGAGTGCGGTTTTTCGATTGAAAGCCTTTCGTCCGAACGTTCGAACGTGCGGCCGGACCTCAGGGCGTCGTCGAGAGGACGGGCAAATCCCCGCCCGAAGCGCCGAGTGCGTCAAGCTCTTTCAAAGCGGCGGCCGCGGCCGCATCGTCGCCCGCTTCGGTTGCCTTCGAGAGCTTCTCAAGCGCCGCGTTGAAGGCCTGCTCGTCGGCTTCGCTCCAATCGGAAACGATCTTCGCCCGGTCGCCCGCACCCTCGGCGGGTTGCGTTGCCGGCGCGGATTCCGTCCGTGCGGCTTCCCGCACGCTCGTGCCGTTCGACGTGTCGGACGGGCGCGCACCGCCGGAACCGGCGGGCTCCGCGGACTCGGAAATCGCGGGCTCCTCGGGAGCGTCGACACTGTTGGTATCGGATTCGGTTTCGGTTGCGCCCTCGGCTTCTTCCGTTTTCCGCACGTTCGTCCCTTTGTCCGACTCTTCTTCCGGAGCGCCCTCCTCGGTCTCATCGGAAGTCGCTTCCGTGTTCTCTTCCGAGGGTTTGTCGGTCTCCGACGTTTTTTCGGTTTCTTCGGTCGTTTCCTCTGTTTCCGTCTTTTCGCCCGCAACGGCCCCGGCGGCTTCGGCCTTCGCCTTCTCCTCGGCCTTGCGCTTTGCTTCGCGTTTGGCTTCAAGGCGCTTCAACGCCTCTTCGCGCGCTTCGGCGATCGCGCGACGGCGTTCGTCTTCGGCTTCGACCGCATTGACGAGCGCCAACCCCGCGCGCACCTTCGGGAAGCCCGTATAGGGGAGAAGCACCGTCAGGAGCCCGATCAAATCGGCGCGCGTCGCGCCGAGCGTTTTTGCCGCACGGACGTGCATTTCGATTTCTTCCCGTGCGCCCGATGCGACGAGGGCGGCCAAGAGCACGAGCTCGCGCTCCAGGTCCGTAAGGTACGCCCGCCCGAACGTCTCCCCGTAGGCCCAGGAGGAAAGAAGCGACAGCTGAAGCGGCCGCTCGTCCTCGCGCAGTCCCGCGTGGAAGGCGTAGAGGTACTCGCGCCCGAAAAGCTTTTCTTCTACTGCAAGGCCGTGCTCGAAGCGCTCCGCCGCCCCGGCGGTCGAGGGACGCGTCTCGGGCGCGCCCATCCCGGCTTCGCCGAGTTCGGCGTGCAAAATCCGCTCGGCCGAGATGACGGCGGGCATCCCCGCGACGGCCATCGTCTGTACGAGCACCTCAAGGAGCTCCTCCGCGGAGACACCCGCAAAGAGCGCCCGGCGGAAGGTTTCCGCCAACGCTTCCGAGCCGCCGTGGGCGGGGAGAACCGTCATCGCGGCCGTTTGCAGAAGATTCGCGAGTCGGTCGTCGAGCGACGTGCGTTCGGGCACGTCGTCTTCGAGGAGTCGCTTGAAAACGGGTTCCAAAACCGAAACGAACCCCGTCGCCGGAACCTCGGCCGCACGGACGGGGGCGCTGAGAGCGGTCAATCCGCCCGCAAGGCCCGTGAAGGCAAAACCGAGTTTCGCGAGATCGCGTCGTTGCATGCGCGTCATTCGATTTCTCAAAAGAGATGGATGAGCACGCGGTGTGCCGCGTGCTCGGGTTGAACCGGAAGAGCAACTTCGAGAGTCTCAAGGAAGCCTGGTTCGAAACCTTCTTGAAGCCCGTTGAGACCCGCGGACGAACCGGCGGCTCAGTTCGCCTTGAGAAGCGTTTCGGCGAAGGTCTTCGCCGCTTCGCGGTGCGCCTTTGCGAGGGGTTCGACCGCAAGACCCGTCGCGAGCACTTCGCCCGCATAGGTCCAGTTGAGGTAGCCGCAGACCAAGCGCATCTGGTCGATCATGGGACGCATCGCCGCTTCGCCCGGACCCGCGCTCGTAGCAAGGAGAACGAGACGCGCGGGGTGTTGCTGGAGTTCGCCGTTCCTGGCGAGGAACCGGTCGAGAACGATCTTGAGCTGCGCGCTCATCCCGTAGTAATAGAGCGGCGTCGCAAAGACGACGACGTCGGAGGCGAGCAGTCGGTCGATCACGCGGTCCATGCCGTCCGCATCCACGTTTTCGCCCGCTTCGAGGCGCTTCAAGAGCTTCGCGTCGACGGGCGAGACGCCGAGCTGATCGACGTCGATCCGAACGACGTTGGCACCGGCCAATTTGGCGCCGTCCGAAAAGCCGGCCGCAAGCGAGGCCGTGTTGCCGTTGAGGTGGGGGCTGCCGAGAAGAATCGTGACTTCCATGCTGTGATCCTTGGTTTCTTGAGTGTCGCGGATGTGATCGGTCGGATGTCGGGAATGCTCATTGAGCCTTTCGGGCATTGGAGTGCCCGTTTCGTTCCGACTGTACGGCGGCGAGCATCCGACCGCTTTCTTTCATGAAATCGTACGCGAGCGTTCCGAAGTAGTCGCGCGCCCGGCCGAAGTGTTCGACAAAGGCGTCGCGGTCGCCGCGGAGAACAAGCTCGAGTTCGGGCGCGAGGCTTTCGACGTAGGCGCGAATGAGGCGCGCGTTCTCGTCGTTGGCCATGATGATGTCCGCATAGAGATGCGGATCCTGTGCGAAGAGTCGCCCCACCATCTCCAACTCCAGCCGGTAGATGGGCGAACTCATCGCCATGATCTGACGCAGATCGGGATGAAGCTCCGCAAGGAAAACCCCGTACGCGTAGGTCGTGAAGTGGCGCAGGGCCTGAATGATCCCCATCGCGCGGTCGTGCTCTTCGGCGCTCGTCGTGACGACCGAGGCGCCCTCCCGACGAAGCAGCGTTTCAAGCCAGGCGCTCGCTTCCGGGTCTCGGGCGGGCACGTAGACGAAGACCTGTCGCTCCAAAGAGGTGACGTCGGGCCCGAACATCGGGTGCAGACCCGCCACGGGTCCCGCATGAGCCGCCAACATCGCCTCGACCGGCGCGCGCTTCACGCTCGTCACGTCCGAAAGAACGGCGTCCGCGTCGAGCATCGGTCCGAGTCGGGCGATCACGTCCGTTGTCACGTCGATCGGGACGGACACGACGACAAGCTTCGCGCCGCGCAGAATCTCGTCGGCCCGATCCCAGTCGTCTTTTTCAAGAATGCGCACTTCGCGCCCGTCGGCCGCAAAGAGGCGCTGCAGAATCCGCCCCATGCCGCCCGCACCGCCCACGAGGACGACGGGAGCTTTCGCTTCGTTCGCGCTCGACACGGTTTCCGGAGACGGTGCCTCTTCATGAATCGCTTCATGAGTGTCTTCGCAGACTTCTCCGTATGCCTTCAGCGCGCGCTCCAATTCCCGCGCCGCACGGGCGACGGCGGCTCGGGCCGCGGCTTCGGGCGAAACGGCATCGATCGCTTCGGTCACATCGGGCGCAAGAGACGCCTGCAAGCCTTCGAGGCGCGTGAAAAAGCTCGAGCGCGCCTCGGCGTCGCCCGCAAAGAGCCGGAGCTCTTTTTCCGAACGGTTTGAAAAAGCACACGGGGTGGACGACATGGAAACGCAAAGCTCCTCGAAGGGGCCCGAGCTTGGAGGAAGCGAGCCCGCAAAAAAAGAAAACGACGACGGCCGCGAAGGCCGACCGTGAAAACCGAAAGCGAAGCCGTTCGAAGGCGCTCCTTTCGGGCTCTCAAGTCCTGCATTATCGCATCGGGTCGGCGGAGGAACTCGTGAATTCGACCGCAAACGCAGACGCGGCGGCCGCCTCTTCGTCCTCCGGAGGGCTTTTCGCCTCGGTTTACGCCTTTTTGCCCCATGCACCGCCCGTTTCGGGGAAGGAAACCGGGCCGAAGAAGCGCGTCGCGGGTCGTCCTGAGGACCGCCCAAGAGGAAATCGGGCTTTCCGAGGTGCATTCACAAGTGAGAAACACTCACAATCTCATTCCCTTTCGGGCGAAATCGCGCTATAGTCCACCCCACGGAAGAAAGGGCGCAACGAGGCCGACGCGCCGCCTTTCGTCACAACAACACGCAAGTCGGCCGCAGGATTCGCACAATGCTTTTGCTTAAGGAACTTCCCATCGGCGCTCGCGGTCGCATCGTCGGCTTTCACAACGAACACCGCGAATACCGTCGGCGCCTTCTGATGCTCGGGGCCACCCCGGGGACGACCTTCGAAGTCGTGCGTCGCGCGCCGCTCGGCGATCCGATCGAAATCCGCGTGCGCGGCAGTTTCATCAGCGTTCGCAAAGACGAAGCGGAATTGATGCGCATCGAACGCCTGAGCGACTGAGACCGGGCTTTCGAAACCGAGTCGAGCGTAGTCGCCTGCGAGCCGTTCGACGCCGAGGCGTCGGGCGGCCCGATTTTTTTAGCACCCCCGCTTCGTCGCGCCCTGGCGGCCCCCTGCGGCATTTTTACGTTTATCCCCATCCACCTACCGAGAAACCCTTTTCATGCAGACTCGCACCGTCTGCGTCGTCGGGAACCCGAACTGCGGGAAGACGACGCTATTCAACGCCCTCACGGGCTCCCACCAGGAAGTCGGCAACTGGCCGGGCGTCACCGTCGACAAGAAAGTCGGCCGCTTCACGCACCGTTCCGTTTCGATCGACCTCGTCGACCTGCCGGGCATCTATTCGATCACCCCGTCGGACGCTTCGGGCGAAGACGAACGCATCGCCCGCGACTACATCCTGACGGGCGAGGCCGAGCTCGTCGTCAACATCATCGACGCCTCGAATCTCGAGCGCAATCTCTACCTCACGACGCAGCTGATCGAGATGCAGGTCCCGATGTTCGTCGTCGTGAACATGCTCGACATCGCCAAGCAGCACCGCCTCTCGATCGACCTCAACGCGCTTTCGCGCGAACTCGGTTGCCCCGTGGTGGGCGTGATCGCTTCGCGCGAAGACGGGATCGACGCGCTCAAAGACGCGATCCTCGCCGCGCTCGAACACCCCGTGGTGCCGCGCGTGAAGACCCGCTTCGACGAACGGATCGAGCGCGCGGTCGCCGAAACGGCCGCTTACTTCCGCGAAGCGAAGGTCTCGCGCCCCGAGTGGTTTGCGATGCAGTTCATGGAAGAGTCGGCGGGCCTTGACGACAAACTCCCCGGGATCGACCTCGAACCCGTCAAGGCGCGCGTTCGGGCTCTGAACGAGGAAACGCAAGGCGACACGGACATTCTCGTTGCGAGCGCTCGCTACGCCTTCGTGCAGGAGGTCGCCGACCGTGCGATCACGCGCGTCGGTGAAGTGACGCAAAGCCTCACGGAGAAAATCGACCGCGTGGTCCTCAACCGCTGGTTGGGCCTGCCGATTTTCCTCCTCGTCATGTACGTGATGTTCCTCTTCACGCAGAACGTGGGCGGGGCCTTCATCGACTTCTTCGACATTCTCGTGGGCGGCGTCATGGTCGAAGGGGTCGGCGAACTCCTCGCCTCGCTCGGCGCTCCGGACTGGCTGCGCGTCTTCCTCGCAAACGGCGTGGGCGGGGGCCTTCAGACTGTCTCGACCTTCATTCCGGTCGTCTTCTTCCTTTACCTTTTCCTTGCCGTCCTTGAGGACTCGGGTTACATGGCACGCGCCGCGTTCGTCATGGACCGCCTGATGCGCGCCTTGGGGTTGCCCGGCAAAGCCTTCGTGCCCTTGATCGTCGGTTTCGGCTGCAACGTCCCCGCCATCATGGCGACGCGCACGATGGACCGGGCGTCCGACCGCATCATCACCGTCATGATGGCGCCCTTCATGAGCTGCGGCGCGCGACTTCCGGTCTACGTCCTCTTTGCCACGGCCTTCTTCCCCACGAACGGGCAGAACCTCGTTTTCGCCCTCTACGTGATCGGGATCGCGGCCGCCGTGCTGACGGGGTTCCTTTTGAAGAACACGGTACTCCCCGGGAGCGCCGCGCACTTCGTGATGGAAATTCCCCCCTACCACATCCCGACCTTGAAAGGCGTGATGCTTCGCACCTGGGAGCGCGTCTCGGGCTTTACGGTCCGCGCGGGTCAGGCGATCATCGTGATCGTCGCCTGCCTGACGTTCCTCAATTCCCTCGGTACCGACGGCTCCTTCGGGAACGAGGACAGCGACAAGTCGGTCCTGTCGTCGATCGGTCGCACGATCGTTCCGGTACTCGAACCCATGGGCGTTGAAGAAGAAAATTGGCCCGCCGCGGTCGGGATCTTCACGGGGATCTTCGCCAAGGAAGCGGTCGTGGGGACGCTCAATTCGCTCTACGGCCAGATGGCCGCAACCGAAGCCTCCGACGAAGAAACGAACGAATCGAGCTTCTCCTTTGCGGATACGTTCGGGGAAGCGCTTTCCGTCACGGGCGAAAACCTCGCGGGTCTGGGCGCGGCCATCACCGACCCCCTGGGGCTTTCGGTCGGAGACCTCTCCGACGAAACGTCGGCCGCCGAAGAGCAGGAAGTCTCGACGAGCACGATCGACACGATCCGCACGCTCTTCGCGTCGCAATCGGCCGCCTTTGCCTACCTCCTCCTCGTGCTCCTTTACTGCCCGTGCGTGGCCGCCATGGCGACGATTCTGCGCGAAGTGGGCTTCGTGTGGACCGTCTTCTCGGGCATCTGGACGACCGTGCTCGGCTACTCCGCCGCGACCGTCTTCTACCGGCTCGCGCACTTCGCGGAAGCACCCGCGTACGCCGCAGTTGCGATCGGCGGGTGCCTCGTCACTCTCCTCGTGCTCCTTCTCGTGATGAAACGCCTTGCGCGCCGCAACACGGGGCCGAAGGTGATTCCGATCGTGCCGAAGCACTGAGATTCGATAAGAACACCCGAGAAACGACGAAACGCCCGGCTCCGCGCAGGAGACCGGGCGTTTCGCTTTGGGAGACTGCGTGCGGGACTTCACGAATCTTCGCGAATCTTCGGGACCCGTGAAGCCCTTGAAAGGGATCAGCTGTTGCCCCACACCTCGTCGGCGATCCGCTTCACGAGACGGACCTTCGCCCATTCTTCCTCTTCCGTCATGATGTTCCCCTCTTCGGTCGAGGAGAATCCGCACTGCGGCGACAGGCAGAGGCGCTCGAGCGGCACGTAGGCCGAAGCTTCGCGGATGCGGGCCTTGACGGCTTCGGGGTCTTCGAGTTCGGGGAACTTCGACGTGATGAGACCGAGCACGACCGTCTGGTCCTTGATGTGGCGCAGGGGCTCGAAGGAGCCCGCGCGGTCGCTGTCATACTCCAGGAAGAAGGCGTCGACGTTGCAGTTCGCGAAGAGAATCTCCGCCACGGGTTCGTACCCGCCCGAGGAAAACCAGGTCGAGCGGAAGTTGCCGCGGCAGATGTGCATCGTCACCGTCAGATCGTCAGGCTTCTTGGCGAGGACGGCGTTCAGGGCCCTCACGTAGTTGCGACCCACCGCATCGACGTCGATCCCGCGGGCCGCGTAGGCCGCGCGCTTTTCCGCGGAGCAGAATTCGCCCCAGCTCGTGTCGTCGAACTGAAGGTAGCGGCAGCCGCGTTCGTAAAGGGCCAACATCGCGTCCGTCCAGGCAGCGGCCAGGTCTTCGAAGAGGAGATCCGGATTTTCCGCATAGGCCGCGATCGGTTTGTAGTTCGCTTCGCGCACGCAGCAGATGAGGTGCAGCATCGAGAGCGAGGGAATCGTGAACTTCACGGGCGCGTCGCCCGCGAGGCGCTTCACGCGATCGAAAGCCGCGAGGAACGGATGATCTTTCGGGAAACCGATCCGATCTTCGATCACGACCGTTTCCGCCTTGGGCTGGTGACCTTCGAAGTGCACCGACCAGGCTTCCGCCTTCACGTGACGGATCCCCGAGAGGCCCGCCAGGAAGTCGAGGTGCCAGAAAGCGCGCGGGAATTCGCCGTCCGTCACGGCCGTCAGACCGTTTTCGCGTTCCTTGCGGATGAGCGCGGCGATTTCACGTTCTTCGACGGCCGATAGCTCGTCGCGCGTGAGCTTCCCCGCTTCGAAAGCGGCGCGCGCTTCGAGCAGGCACTTAGGACGAAGGAAGCTGCCGACGACGTCGGCGCGGTAGGGCGGAAGAATGCGTTCCATGGAATTCTCCTCTTCGGGGGGTATGCGGGTGGATTGGAAAAGCCGGAAAGAAACGGGCGCTCCCTTTTTCGGGAGCGCCCGTTCGAATGCATCGGACGTTTTCGAATTATGCGCCCGAGCCTGCAACCCCAAAACGGCCCGCGGGCGGCCTCATACGGTAATACCTTAAGAAAAAGTCGAAAAGGTCCGAAAAAAGCCGCCGGGCCGCGGGGATGCGGGCCGAAAGGTACGTCAGTACTCGACGTCCTTGAGCGGATCGCCGATACGTTCCACGGCCTCGATCACCATATCCCAGAAGCGGGGCTGATCGAGCTCGACCGCGGCAAACGTACGGCACCCTTCGGGGGCGGGACGGCGGAAGTCCGCCACGGTCATCCCGTAGGTGAGCGCACCGCGCAGTTCGACGTCGATCGGCACCGGCACGCACTTCACGACCGAGCGGTCGATGACGGCCGCAACAGCGCACGGATCGTGCACGGGAGGTGCGTCGAAGTGGCTCTTTTTCTTGTAGTTGCGCGCGAACGCGTCGAGAATGTCCGCCAAAAGCTGCCCGGGCTTCGTCGCGATCGCACGGGCGCGGGCGCGCACGGCTTCGTCGGCGCGGGCCTGGTACGTGAGGTCGAGCCCCACCATCGTCACCTTCCACGCTTCGTTGAAGACGACGTAGGCGGCTTCGGGGTCGAATTCGACGTTGAATTCCGCAAAGGGCTTCACGTTCCCGATCTTGCAGCCGCCGCCCATGAGAACGACTTCTTTGACGCGTTCGACGATGCGGGGTTCGAGTCGGGCGGCAAGCGCGATGTTTGTGAGGGGCCCCGTGGGAACGAGCGTCACGGTCCCTGCGGGTTCGCGCATGATCGTGTCGACGATGAGCTGCGCCGCGGCGCGCGCGTCGACGGGCGTCACCGCTTCGGGGAGCGTCGTGCCGTCCAAGCCCGATTCGCCGTGGATTTCGGGGCAAAAGGCCGCACCCCCGCGCACGAGCGGGCGAATCGCACCCGCCGCGACGGGGATGTCTTCACGCCCGACCGCACGCAGAATGCGGCGCGCGTTACCCGTCACCTTTTCGATCGACTGATTGCCCGCCACCGTCGTTACGGCGAGAAGCTCGATGCGGGGGTCCCCCGCCGCGAGCAAAAGCGCCACGGCGTCGTCGTAGCCGGGGTCGCAGTCGAGAATGATTTTCGTCACGTCCGTCATCGTAAAAAAGTCCTCGGAGGAGGTGTGGATGATCTGTGCGGATTGTCAGTCAAGCGGCCATTCGCCCCGCTCGACGCGCACGAGGCGCTCGCGCGCCACGTCGTCCGCCGTCGGAATCGAGGCGGCCGCACCGTGCTTCGTCACCGAAAGCGCGGCCGCAAGCGTCGCTTGGGCGATCCCTTCGAGGAGCGCCGCGTTCCCCTTTTCAACGCCCTCGATGAGGGCCTTGACGGCGTAGCCCGCAAAGGTGTCGCCCGCTCCCGTCGTATCGACCGCCGTCACGGGGAAGACCGGGAAGTGGCGGGGCGCTTCGCCCGGGATCTTGAAGGAAACGCCTCCGGACCCTTCGGTGAGGATGAGGACCGGACCGCTCGCGGGCTCGTCGCGAATGAAGCGATCGGCGAGCGCCTCGAGAATGGTTTCCCCGGTATCGATCGCTTCGCTCTTCGTGAAGTCTTCGAGAAGCCCGCGACCCTCGGTGCGGTTGACAATGAGAGCGTGGAGACGATTAAGCGGCAGTCGCGCGATGTCGGCTGTATAGGGCGCGGGATTCAAAACGACGCGAAGGTCGCGCGCAAGCGCCTTTTCAACCCAGAGCGCGACGTCGTTCACTTCGTTCTGAAGCACGACGAAATCCCCCTTCGAGAGACCCGAGAGGAGTTCGTCGATGCGCGCTTCCTCAAGCATGCGGTTCGTGCCCGGGAAGTAGAGAATCGAATTTTCACCGTCGGGCGAAACCTGAATGATCGTGTGCCCCGAGGGGAAGGTGTCGCTCACGCCGACCGCGTCGACCCTGACACCCTGGTCCGCGAGGAAATCCTTCAGGAAGACCCCGTCGATCCCGAGGAACCCCGCGTGTTCGACCGCGAGCCCCGCGCGAGCCATCGCCACGCTCTGGTTCAGCCCTTTGCCCCCTTCGTGCAACGCCCGCCCCGAGGCGGCAAGCGTTTCGCCGGGTTGCACGAAGTGCGGCACGGCATAGACGTAGTCGATGTTCATCGAACCGATATTGAGGACGCGGGGCATCAAAGAGCTCTCCAGAAAGGGTGACGCGCGAGGCGGGTCCCCGGGCGCACGAACTAAAAAACAAACGGACCGCAACGTTGCGTGCGGTCCCGTCGCGCGCCATTTTAGAAGACCCGGAGCTTTTTCGAAAGAGAAGCGGTTTTCCAACGAAGAGTTCGTCGACCGAAAACGGCCCTCGGACACCCGCTTTTCCCGGACGACTTCACGTGTGCTTCGTCGTCTTCATGAAGTAGGCGCGTGCCGTCAAGCGGCTCTCCCCGTCAAAGATCGCGTGCCCGTAGGTGCGTTCGAAGTATCCGGGCTCCAGACCGACCGGCTCCCACGCCGACGCCCGATAAAAGCGCTCGGTTGTGGGAACGTTTCCCGTCCCGAGCACCCACCGAGCGCCCTTTGCTTCGCTCTCAAGCGCCGCGTCGAGGAGTCCCCGCCCGATCCCCCGACGGCGACGGGCGGCCTCCACCGCAATGAGGAGCACCTCAAAGTCGGCCGCAAGCCCTTGCGGCGCGAGCCACGCACGCGTTTCCTCCGTGACGGGGCCCCAGAGTATGAAAGCCGCGGGAAGGCCCGAACGCTCGTCGATATGAACGAGTCCTCGAGCTTTCGGCGCGAGCAGCGTCCGTGCATGCTCGGGTTCGTCGGCTTCGCACGCGAGGCGCGCGAGCGCCGAGAGGTGAGCGGACGCGTCGTTCGGGACGCCCGGGGAATCGGAGGCATTCCGAAAACTTTCGAGCGCCGAACGGAGTTCTTCGAGCACCAAAGGCGACGGCTCGGACGACTCGAAAACCGGCGGTCGGGCGGCCACTTCAGTCGATGCGTTTGTCACGTTTTCCGTTTCTCCGGGACGGTCTTACTCTTACCTCTTCTCGGAGGAGCGAGCGTCGGGAATTCGAACAATATCGATGACATCGGGATCGATGTTCAGCATATACACCGTGTTCGGACGACGTCCGCGAGCGGCCACGAAGTAGGACTCGGCAAGTCGTTCGGGGAGCGCCTCCCGAAGCGCACGATGAATGAGGGAACGCTTTTCCTGAAAGTACGGCAACACGTCTTCCTCGTGCTTCAACGCACGAAGACTTCGGGCATGGTCGCCCGAGCGACGCGGGAAAAGTTCCGCGTGCAACGCAAGTATCTCCGCCGCCGCTTCGAGCCCGGGACGAATGCCCTCGGCCGAACATTTGCGGCGTTCGGCCAGCCAAACGTAGACGGCCAGTGGAATGGGTGCCAGATTGACGCGCCGCCCCGAACACAAGAGCACCGGGTCGGCACCTTCGCGCAGCTCGATCCGAAGCGAAACGGGCGGAAGCATCTCGGCCTGAGCGCGTTCCACGACGTCCTCGTACCGCGTACAGTCCTCGGGAAAATTCGCACTGAGCCCCTCCCGCAAACGTACGAAGGGAATTTCGGCGAGCGTCACGCGCGCCTGAGCCTCGTCGAGGAGCCGACCGTCGGTCGAGAGAATATTACGGGAAACGGGGCTCGGGTAAAAGAAGTCTCGATTCGATTCGAAGGGCTCGGAAACGAGCACGTGGGAGAGTCGATCCTGCGCTCGGCCGAAAAGCGACAACGCGTAGCCCGCGAAAAACCCCATGGTCTTGCGACCGCCCGCAATCGAAACGTGCACTTGCGCACGCTCGTCGGCGCAAAACGACCGAACGACCTTGAGAATGACGTCTGCGGCACTGGCGTTGTCTTCGGGCGTACGGATGTCCGTCAACCGATCGCCCGAGGCGGATTGAATCACACGGATCGAGTCTTCGGAAAAAGCGATCCTCCCTTCGAGCCCGTAGTCGCGGCAAAACGCGTGAAAGCGTCCGTCCTTGGGGTCGAGCAAATCGCGCACGGCCCGATTGCGGCCGTGCTCGGTCGTGACGAGATACACCTCGGTCGGAAGCTCTCCTTTCGCAAAAAGCGCCCAGAGGGTTTCCGTCACGACCTGCGTGGACATTCCGGTGACGGCCAGCAAAATGCGACGCGGGTAGCGTTCGGCGGTCATGCCCGCACCTTCTCGCGCAAGAGCCCCTTGAGGCGCTCCTCAAGCCGCCACACGTCCTTTCCCGCTACGACCTCGATACGGAGGGATTTCGCCCGGTTGAGCGCCGCGTCGGAGAGCGGCAGGTACGAAACGATGACGGGACGAACGGTTTTCCCGAAAAGCTTCCCGAGCGTACTCAGTTTGTAGATCACGGTATCGAAGCGATCTTTCTCGCTCAGGTTCGACGTCTTGCATTCGAGAATGACGAGCCGGTCGTTTTGCCAAAAGACCACGTCGAGCTCGTTGTTCATGCCCTTGATGTCAACCTTGCCGTTTTGGCCCTCGATGTAATCGATTCGGGCATTTTCAACCACCTTGGCTCCCGGGAAAGCCCGTCGCGCCGCGTTGGCGGCCCAATCTTCGAGCCAACCCCCGTTGACGAAGAAACGCTTCGCCTCGTTGCCGAAACGCACGGTTCGCCCGTTGATTGTCAGCAACTGCACTCCCTCGAATCGATCGAGGAGCGCATCGAACGCAGCCGACGTCGGGCCGATCGCGTCGAGCGACACGGCAAGCTTCTCGGCTGCCTCGCTCGCCAGATAGTTGACGGCAGGATAAACCTCGCGGAACGAGTCGGTCCGCGCGAGCTCTTCCGCAAGGTCGCGCAATTCCTGCGAAAAAGGCAACGACTTCGGCTCTTCGCGCATGGCAAAGCCGTACAGGGAGACGTAGGGCTTCAATTGCATGGCGCAATCGAGCTTCATCGTCTCGAGTTCCCGCACGAAAATCATTTCATGAGAGTCGATCGGCAGATAAAGGCACGGCGTTTTCGTCGTTTCAGTCGCCGTCATCGCCGCAAGCGTCATGGCCTTCGTGCCGCATGTCAGATTGAAAAGCGGCCGCAATCCCCGATCCCTGAGGCCGAGAATCAACGTCTCGAGCATATCGGCGAGCATCAGGATGTCGTAGCCGTTCGGCACGTCGACGTATTCGATCGCGACGCCCGGTACGGTCATACGCAGGGCCCGTTCCAAGCTCTCGGCCCTCGCCTTCATCTCGGGCGTCGTCACCAAAATCGCGTGCGAAGGTGTAAGTTTCGAATCCGTCGCAGGCCAGAGATTGGGCGAATTGTGTTCCGACACGAACATGATGTGCGTATCGACTCGTTCGGACAAAACCGTCATAACGCGTACTCTCCTTTATCGTTACTTTGTGTGCGGCGCGCGGAGCGCACCGCCGTCACGTCGACTCCACCCGTTCGGCGCGATACTCGACGAGTCGCCCGCCGAGCGTTTCCATGTCGTCGGGCGTGAGCTCCCGCCCTCGCATCTCGGGCGTGAGATCAAGGCAAAGCGCGAGGAATCTGGCACCCCGTGCGTTGATTCCTGCGATTTTATCGACGGGCAACGTTCCCACGACCACATCCCCTTCGCGCACGTCTTCGACATCAAGATGCTCCGCCCAGTGATCGACCTGAAGCGAACGTGCCCGTGCCCAGGCCCGGGCACCCGAGTGACGCGAAACAAACCAAAGAGCCATTTTGAAATTATTCCTCCGCGCGAGTCGATCCGAAAGCACTCTGCGAATCCCACTCAGCCTACGCTTTCCGAAGCGGACCACCCGGTCCACACAACACCGTCGGGAAGCACCGTGCGGCCGATCTCAAACCTCCGCCCGTGAGCGGGCAAGCGGTAACACCGAAGTTCGTCTTCGTTCGGGTTCATGAGCGAAAGACAGTCCTCAACGCTTCGCCGACATCCTTCGTCGCTTCCGACAAAAAGAAACACGCTGTATTCAAGCGGCATGGCCGCCGCCAGCAATTTTCGGTGCACGCGTTGCAAACGACGCGCATTGCGAATGTCGTAACCGATGAGATACGTACTCATGCCGTGCACCTCCCGACATCCGTCGTATTCGACAACTCCGTTGCCGCACGAAGCAACTCGGACGCACGGTCTTCGAGCGCCGAACGAAGAGACGCGCGACATTCATCCCAGGCCGGATAAAACCGAGTACGCCCCGACTTTCCGAGAAGACACGAATCCGTTTGACGAGAAAAATCGTCGATCGTCAAGGTTTTCTCTTCAAAAAGACGGATGGCAAAACGATCAACAACCGGCCTCAAATCCTCTATCAAGTCACAAGCCAACGACTCCCGACCGAAATCCAAGGAATGATAAAATCCGATGTACGGATCCAACCCCATTCCATAGGAAATCAATACCGCCTCGGAGTGCAGCAATGTATAACCAAGGGAAAGAATCACATTAAAGGGATCCCGCGGCGGCCGACGATTTCGACCGGAAAAACACAGTTCCTTCGGAAGAACACGAGCAACACCTGAAAAATAGACCTTTGCCGCAGCACCTTCCAAACCTCGCAATTCCGCCGAACAAGACAATCCCTCAACTTAAGGAAGAAGTTCGAGCAACCTATCGGAGAACTCTGTCAGTTCGTTTTCACATTCCGAATACTCGGTTTTCAAACTCAACAAACAGTCCCTCTGCGCTCGAATTTTTCTTGATACGATTTCACGAGAAAATCGCATTTTGAATACATTGGAGGAACTCAATTCGTACTGCTTGATTCGACGTGAAGCATCGTTATGGGGCTTGGGAAGGAAGAGCGACGGCACAAACCTTCTTCCGGAAAGGAAAACAACCCCCACACCTCGTTCTCCGAGCTTTGCCAGAAGCCCGGCTCGCACCAGGGTATCCCCGCAGACATAGATCCGCTCAAGAGGCGCAATCGGCACCGTAGCAATACGCTCATCTTTTTCATAAAAAGTCAGAGCTTCCCCGTCGAGTCTAATTTCGACGCCTCTCCGATCCACAAAGAGACTCGTCATCGTCAGATCACCATGAAAGGGTTGATGGATTGACGGCTTGCAACTCCAAATAAAAACGGAGAGCTCCTTGGATCCAAGGAAAACAGATGGGTCCGATCCGTTTCTAAGTCAATTTCGTCTTCGATTTGCCGAATGAGTTGCCTAAATTCCGACTCCGTCATCCAACACTCATAAAACGATTTTTGACCGCCCACCGCATATGCCGCCGTCATTTTTCGAATACGTCGTAACTTTTTGGGGCCAGCCACATCATAGCAAACCAAATACAGAAAGCGAGACACAACACCTCCATACGAACGTATTCACACGGGAAATATACTCCTCCAATTCCTCCGTCGTAAAACTCACAAACTTGTGAAATTCCGAATATCTCTTCAAAGCCCAGGCACACTCAGAATCCGTCATACACCTTGACACTGTTGAAGAACAAAATCTCAATCCCTTCAAGATCAGGGTACCGTCAGAATATGCAAAGATCTTAACTCAAGTCTATCTGCATAAGTCTCAATCCCTTCAAGATCAGGGTACCGTCAGAATATCCTGTATCCGATTCATGACTCTTATACGTCTCAATCCCTTCAAGATCAGGGTACCGTCAGAATTGGAATTGGAGATTCATTACGTCGTCAAGGGTAGTCTCAATCCCTTCAAGATCAGGGTACCGTCAGAATAATGTATCCCGGTCTATGCTAAGGCCCTTCAATGTCTCAATCCCTTCAAGATCAGGGTACCGTCAGAATAAGATGCCCGCACGCAAGGCGAAGAAGGTCGAGTCTCAATCCCTTCAAGATCAGGGTACCGTCAGAATCCTTTGAGGAGGCCGAAAATGACAGCCTTCACGAGTCTCAATCCCTTCAAGATCAGGGTACCGTCAGAATGAGAAGGCCTTCACGGACAAGGATCAAGAGGTCAATGTCTCAATCCCTTCAAGATCAGGGTACCGTCAGAATCTCAAGACGTTCCAGCACTTGCAAGAGCAAACCGTCTCAATCCCTTCAAGATCAGGGTACCGTCAGAATAGCAGTTTTTCGGCAAACGCCTGTGCGAGTAGCAAATCCAAGCTCTGAAAATTCATCGTCAGTAGTCTTTTGAACATAACTTAAATTCTTGATATAAATCAATATAAAATTTCGTAGCGCCCCAACCCGAAGGTGGCATTTTTACCTACATGGAGGTAGCTTCCGAGCTCCAAAAAAATCTGCAACGCTTCGGGAACCCGGCTCAGCGTCCAGGTACCGACGAGACCGCCAAGATACATGCTTTTTTGCTGACGGGATGAATAACGCTTCCAATTTTGCCAGCTCAACGCATGGGAAGAGTCGACCGCAAACGCAGCTTCCCTCAAGGCGTGATAGTCCAGATTCGGCTTGTCACCGTGAAATTCGGCAAGCAAACCGATCCGCCTCACGAGCGCGGTGAGGAAAGGAAGGGGCTCGATGTCTTTGGCACCGTAAATCTTCCCGTTATTCTGGAGGCGCAGCGGCGTCACGAAACGCAAAGTCTTGTCGGCCTCCCCTAGGGGAGCGGTCAGCGTCAGACGTTGCGCATGCGGCTTGATCGATTCGGCGCCCGGCTCGTAAATCAGCTCGCTTCGCCCTTCGGCCTCAAGACACACGCACTGCAATGCGGCTTTCCCGCGGCAAACCTCATAAGAAAAAGCGCGTTGCATTGCATAGACGATCAAGGCCAGTTTCTGCAGGGCGTCGCCGAAGAGAACCACGGAAAATTCCAGTCGATCTCCGACATCCAGGTGCTTTCGTCCGCCGAGGGGCGCCTCGATGACGTAAGGGTTCGGCACCTTGCTGAAAGACTGCAGGGTATGTTCGGCGGGCGCGGGCGTCTCGAAAACGGACGTATAGGCGCACGTGCTCCGAAGCGGACACGCCGAACAATCGGTCATTCGGGTCATGCACGCCGTTTTGCGCAACGCCCGACCAAACGCACCGCGAAAGGCAGACCCCGCATAGTCGGGGAGTTCGATGGGGCGTTCAACCTTAAAGACAAACTTGTACCGTGCCAGAGGCCACGTCAAGGGCAAGTCGATCATTTTTCTTCCTCAGTCGCTCCCGAGCTTGTTGAGCAATTCTTTGAGTTCCTTTTTGGCCTTGCCCTGATACATGCCCCGCTCCTTGACGAGCGGCGCGAGCGTCAGAGCGCAAAACTTCCGGTCCTCGATGTTCGCCCAGGTCGCAGCCTCGCGCAGGAGTACCTGGACGGCTCGAAAGAGATCGGACCCGGGGTTGACGGTGCCCGAATACTTGCCGAGGCTGTTACCGAGGACAACCACGCGCCGCTTCTCGTCGCTCATCGCCGCAAGTCGTGCTTCTTCGGCTGCTTCGGCGACTTCGACGGCCTTACGTCGCTCGTCCTCGGCCCGTGCTTCCTCTCGGCGACAAGTCTCCTCTTCGCGACGGGCTTGACGCAAGGCCCGGAGGTCGACCGCCTGCGTGTCGGGCCAGGCACGGCACCAGGCCTTCAAGGGTTCGGACACCTCGTCGCGGAACTCCAAGAGCGCCCATCCGAAAGGAAGGACCTGACCGTCGTTCAATACGAAGGTCTGCGTCTTGGGCGGCTTCTTGTCACTCGCCGAGAGGCGCAACGACAGAGCCCCCTGAAACTTTCCGACGCGCAAAAGCGCCATGTCGCCCCGCTTCAGGAGCAGATCGATCGAACCGAGGAGCTCCCTCACGCGGCGCCCCCAGTCACCCGCCTTCGGGTCGACCTCAAGCAACCGCAATTCCGCCTCAAGCTTCGAGCGGTTGAAGGCGGTCAGATCCCGAGCGATTCGTTGAAAGTCGACGTACGCGTCGGCGATCCCCTGCTCCGACCGGTCCCCCTCAATCGCCCAGCTCGAAGAAAACGCACGGTAGCCGCCCGGCCAGAGCGTCTCGATCGCCATGGGAATCCCTTCCTTGCGCCCCGAGGTTCCCCGAGCATCCTTCGCGAGTCGTTTGGCCGACACCGCCCGCATCAAGACGGGACCTTCGGGCATGAAGTCGCCGACCTTGAGAAGTCGAAGGGGCCGCTTTTCAAACCCCTTACCCCAGAGCTCATCGTCCTTACAAACATCGCGTTTCCCGATATGGAGACGCTCGAGAAGCGCCGTGTGCACCGCGCCCTTGACGCTCGATCCGGGGATAAACGCCGTATCATCGTCGCCTGCGGCCGTGTACGTCGTGCGTTCGATCAAACACTGATTGTCGCTTCCCTTTCGTTCGACGAGCTTTTGATAGTTCAAGCAGACCTCGCGCCCCGCCCGAACGGCCGTTCGAGCCTGAGCCGTGAAGCTTCGACGGTTGCGATGGAAAAAAGCAGCCCAACCGGCCCGATCGCCTTTCAGAGCGAGACGACGAAGCTCCTGCCGTTCCTGTTCGGGCAACCACACAAGCGACGGTTCGAACCCGTAGAGGACGCCCTCGTCAATGACGTAATTCGTCGGATCATAGGTTTCCCCGCAACCGACATGCACGGGCGAGAGGAGCGTCAGGAATACTTGACGAGTGAGATATGGCGTAGCGTGCATGATCCTCTCTCAATGACGAATAACGGGCGTTACGGCAAGAAGCGGCGCGTAGCCCTGAGCCACCGTATCCGCATAAGCCGAGTGTCCGACAATGCCGCGCCCCGCAAAACTCATTGTCTGCGGCGCCTCGGCGTGCACCGTCAGAAACGCTCCCGTGTCGGCGAGAAGCAGGGGCTTTTTGAAGGGCACGGACGAAAGGGCGCGCACGTTGCCGTGGCGACCGAAGTAGGTCACGGGTTTGTAAAACGTACGGTCCGAACGGAATACGCCCGCAACGGGCGACATCGCCGCGAGGGTAAGAAAGTGCGTTGAAGGAGGCTCGTCGGGTTCGACCTCCGCGTGCATAACGACGAACTTCCCGGCACCCGAAGAAGCGTCGGCTCCGAAGCCGAAAAGACCCGCGTTTTCGAGCAACATGAGAAATTCCTTCCGATCGAGACGGGTTTCGTCGAGAATCGCATGGATGTCGAGCCGAGATCCGGCACCGAACGACGTGTCGGCCGTATCGAAAGGAGCGAACCGTCCTTCGCCCGTCGTCCCGGTCGCGCGCGAAATCGTATTGCGGGTACGTTCCGCGCTGCGTGCGGAGAATCCCGACTTTGCAAGATCGTCCTCGGTGAGAGCACGATCGCGCCAACTCGCCACGGGTTCGCGAAGGGCTTCGCGCGGCAACCACCGCAAAGCCTTGATGCGCTTGCGCTTCTGAGCGTTCACTTCGGGCGCCCACCAATGGACGGGCATTGCCGGCATCGGAACAACGCCCGAAGGCATCGCATCCGAAAGTACGAGAAACGGTCTGCCGTCCATATAGCCGTCGAGCAACGACGTCAGGCGAGCCGAGCCGAACGCCTCCGCAATCGTCCAGGCCAACTGCCCGAAAAGCTGTCCGCCCTTCAACGGCGAGACAAAGCCCGATCGGGGTTCGATGGTGATGAGAAGTCGTTGCATGTGCAAACTCCGAGGAAAAGCGCCCGCGTCGCCGTCCGAATCACAAGGGACGGAAGGGATCGATCGAACGGTAAAGTTCGGTCGCGTCGTTTCCGTCGATCTTGAGGTCGTCGAAGCGCACCTTGCCGTAGCCGCGAGAAAGCGAGCCGCCGATCCCGTCGAATTCGACGAGCTTGAGGCCGGCCAAGAGCGTCTTCATGAGACGCTCGTCGTCGCCGAGATCCTTGAGTGTCAGCGTCATCAAAAAACGAGCTCCGGACGGAACGCGTTCCGTCTGGCGGGGATGCTCGGCCGTGCCGTTGATACGATTGATCACGTTTTCGCTTTTCGCTTCCGTGAGGAGGCGCCGCGCCTCGTGCTGCTCCCGAACCCAGACGGGATCGAGCGCGAGGTCCCAGAAGGACGCGCGCGTCGGACCGACGATGCCAGCCTCGTCGAGCGTGAGATCGGCTCCCGCGCTCATGCCGAAGAGCTTCAAAATATCGAGTACGGCTTCGGAACCCGACTGCTTGTAATCCTGCCAGTCGAGCGGCTTTTCCTTCACGAAGCCGCTGCGCCATTCGAGCATCGCGCGCATCTTGCCCTTGAGGCTCGATCCCGGAATATAGGGCTCGTTCGTGATCGGATGCTTGATGACCGGGTTGTCGATGCCGCCGATGTGCATTTCGCCGTCGTTGCCGCCGACGTGCAGGCCGGTTTCGCACACGACCGTCGCCGTAATTTTGTGAAGGTTCTTGAGTTGCATCGTCTGTCTCACTGGAAATATGTCGTCCGCCTTCGGACCCAACCGACCCTGGTGCAAGTATTACTTGCGGGAACCCTCGGTCATTTCGAGGAACTTGCGAAAGCCGAGAAACGCCTCGAAGAAGAGCTTTCCGTTCTCAAGGCTCGCGGGCCCCTTGATCCCGTCGAGAAGCGCGTTGACGAGCACGCGGAAATTCTCGTCGATCAGCTTGCGGGCGCGGGCGTATGCGGCTTTGGCCCGGAGCATCTGCAAATAAGGCTCGATCTCGCGGAATTTGGCTTCCGGATCGGGAGCCGTTTTCACCTGCTCGTGCCACAGGACGAGTTCGTCGTAGAAGCGTCGGATCTGCGTCGACTTGTTTTCGGTTTTCGACGAACGGCACTTCCGCGCGGCAAGCTCGGCCTGCCTCGAAAAAAGGTCGCTTGCGAGCGGCGGGTCGAGCTTCAAAGTCACCGTCCACTCGATCGGGCTCGATGACGTGTTCGTATTCGAATAGCTCATGGGTAACACTCTCGAAAGAAAAACGGATGTTCGCGTAGAAGGTCTTCACCGCGCCCGACGGACGCCGTAAAAGAGATTGGTCAACGGGATGCGCATTCGGGCGCCGTGCGTTTCGAGGTCGCGCGTCAAGCTTCCGAGCAACTGCGTCGTGGCTTCGGATGCGGCGGAGGACGACAGTCGCCGCTCGCGCGCGACGCTCTCCATCCAGCGGGTCGTCCGGTAATAGAGGCGGCTGCGCCAGATCGCGGCACGCGGATCGTTGCTCCGCTCGGCCAACTCCATGATCTCAAAGAGGGCATAGAGGTACGAGGTCGAGAGCCCGTACGCCGATCGCCATTCTTCGAGTCGGCTCTGAACCTCAAGGAGCGCCTTCCACTCCGTCCACGAGACGCACTCGCCGTACGCGCACACCGCATTGCGTCCGGAATTCTTCGCTCGGGAAAGGGCCTCTTCGGCTGCTTCGGAGAGGCGCCGCACCGGCATCCCGGGTTTCACCACCGCAAAGCCCGCACTGAAGTGCACTTCGGGGTTGGCGGCCGAAAATTCGACGAAACGGTCGCGCAATGCCGTCGCAAAGCGTTGCGTCTCCGAAAGGGGCCCGATGAAAAAGAAGTCGTCCCCGCCCGCAAACACCGTATAGACGTGAGGAAACGCTTTCGAGCATTCAAAGGGCACGGCGATCGAAAAAAACGCGTTGAATTCCCGCGAGAGACTCGCCATTTTTGCAAAATTCATGCCGCGACCGCCCGCCCCGACGAGGCCCTCTTGGAAAATGCGTCCGAGTTGGTCGACGTCGCCCTTGAGAGCGCAGAGAGCGGGAACGCCGCAAATCCGTCCCCGTTCGTCGAACGACTGACCGAATCGCGCGATCCACTCGAAGGGGAGGATCCGTTCGTGTCCGATGTCCTCACCCGGAAGACCCGCAAAGCGCGGTTCGTCCTCGGGAACGAGCGCTTCGTCGAGTCGCGGAACGTACCCGTTGATCGAGCGCCTCGAAAGCCCTCGCCAAAGCACTTCGTCCGAAGCGCGCGGCATGGAAAAATCCCAGACGCGCCGAATGCTTTCCGAGGGAACCTCCCGCAGAAACGCTTCGACGTTGCCGTGCGCGAAAAAGATCGCCCGAGAACCGAAAACCGCACCGTCCAAGGTCTTTGTTTCGAAGCCGAGCCCGTCAAGCCGCACATCCTCGTCGACAAGCGCGAGCGTATCCATGCGCACGATCGCCTCGCCGACCGCAATTTCGTCGCGGGTAAGCCGCGCGGTCGGCAAGCCGTTCTCGTCGAGCTCATCCGCGGGCCACCGGCCCTGCCAGGCGCAGGGTCCGAATCGATAGTCCGCTTCAAGCACGGGGCCGGGCACGTTCGTCGGATCCTCGTCGAAAAGCCGATAGCGCGTGAGTTTCGAACGCTCGAGGCTTTCGAAAATCGAACGCATGAGTTTCGGGAACCGCTCCCCGGTAAGATCCCGAAGGGTTGCGGCTTGAAACGCGAGTCCGAGACCGGCCTGAGCGCAGGTTTCCTTCACGAACCAGGTTTCGAATATCGACTCCGTCTCGCGAAGGCGCTCGCGCACTTCGGGCGTGTTCGGAGCGACGATGAGAAACTTGCCCGCCGCATTGAGAATCTGCGACGTGGCTGGAAGCGCGAGCTTCTCCAAAACGGCAAGCGCCGCCGCTTCGGTGAGGAGCGACACGTAAAACGACCGACCGCGCAGGATCTTGGCCGCCTTCTTCTGCGTGCTTGCCGCACCGGAGAAAATAAAGTCCTGAATGCCGAAGAAGTCCCCCTGAACGAGAAGGAGCGACTCTTCGCTCCAGAGCGAACGGTCCTTGAGTCCGCGCACCAGCGTATCCGTATCCCTGCCGCTTGCCTCACACCAGGCCCAGAGCGCCGTGGCAACGGCCGCGGTCGCTTTGGAGTGGTCGTAGAGCGACACGTCGGGACGCGCGTTGAAGGCGGTCGCAGACGGGATCGACTGCGTATAGGCCAGCCACAACGTATCGAACGCATCGAGCCAGAGCGGCCAATTCCGACGCATCGCATTCGGAATCCGACGACCCGCTTTCAAAAAGTCGTCCCAGAGGGCGCGATACTCCCGCTCGCCCTCGGCCCGCTTCTCGGGAACGATCCCCTGTCGGGGAAAGAGCGCATCGACGCTCAATGCACGCAGGGGCTTGCGCGTGAGGGGCGCCGCCCCTTCGGGTCGATCGAGACGGATTTCCTCCAAAAGGCTCCAGAGACGCGTCCGAATGTAATCGTCCCCGTCGCTCGATCGAGCTTCCTCTTCGGTTTTCGTTTCGCGCTCGAACCCCGACGCCGCACGGTCCGCCGTTGCGACGATCCACTGCAAAAGCGTCTCGGGTCGGTGGTGAGCGCCCGCCGCGTTGATGAGACTGTCCGCGTGCTTGAGTGCGCCCGCTCCTTCGAAGGGCGCGGTTCGCCCTCCGATCAAGTCCGGAAGCCACGCCTCCATCGCATCGATCGCCATGGGGGTGTATGCCGCATGAATGTGCGTGGGGCGATTCTCCAACGTCCTCGGACAGTAGAGCTGAACGTGCGTGTCCTTCGTCAAGGGCGATACGGTGAGGCCGGCGCGTTGAGCAAACTTGCCGACGTCGTGGATCAGAGACGCAAAAGCCACACGAGCGGCTTCGTCGATGAGGTGCATGGTTCGGGCCTCTTGGAATGGTGCCGAGGAACGGGAGCGAAGCGCCCCGTACGCAAGCATCTTATCAGCCCGTCGGCACCGTCACGACACTCACAAGTTTGGGAGTTTCCCTGCGAGAGAACGAATCCTGAACGTGCGAATTCTCTGCGTTTCGCCGCTCACCATCCGCCCCAAATCTCCCAACTGCGCAGCGGCCGGGATTCGGCTTCGTCGTTTGCGGTTGATGAGGGAGTCTTTCGAGAGCTCGTACGCGCACCCGTTGTCGTCGCACGGAGGGGCGCCCTCCCCGATTCGATAGCGGTCTCCTCTTTCCTATTTTCCCGACCATCCGGAAATTCGGAGCTTTCGGCTTCGGGCTTCACGGCGCCTTTCGTTGCAAACTCCGCTTCGCCCCCCGCATAGGGGAGATGCACCGCGTCGAAGAGATTCTCCGTTTTCGGAGTTGTTTCGGGACGTTCGGAAGTCTTGAGGGCCTTGGTTGTCTTCGTTGCCTTCGCTGTCTTGAGGGAGGCCTGGTCGACCGGACGAACGGCAACCGTCGGCGCCTCGTCGTCCGTCTCGTTTTCAAGCAGCCGATCGAACGCCGCGAGAAGCGCCCGCAGTCCTTCGGGGCGCTTTTCGGCAATCTTCCAATCCGCCAGGCGTGCGAGGATCGTCACGCGGTCGGCGGCGAGACCGTGCGTTTCGATCTGTCGGCTTCGAACGGCCTCGGAGACGATCGCGCAGAGTTTGCGCATGCTCTTTTTCGCCGTAAGCACGTAGAAATCCCCGGACTCGCCCACGCTTCCGCCCAGAACGGAAAGTGCCGGCCCCTCCACAGCACCCGCATGCGCGATCGCCGTACGTGCGGCGAGAAGCGCCGCACGAATATCCTCCCGACGCTCCGCGCCGAAGCGCGTGCGGGAAAGTTCCGCCGTCGCGTCAAGAACGAACCACAGCGTTTCGACCGAGCGGTTGCCCGACCCCGAGACCGCCACCCGGGCCGCGTCTTCGAATGCGCGCGCGGCGGGCGTTTTGTCGCGCTCTTCCACCCAGCGCTCCAGATACTGAAGGCCCGATGTCGTGGCACACAGATCCGCAAAGGTCTTCCCGCGATAGACGCCCGAAGAAAAAACGTCGCGAACGTCCATCACACACCCTCGTCCGAACGGCTTTCTTTCATGCCGAAAATCCGCATCGCGAGCGCGTCGCAGGCCGCGCGGTCGGTGGCGGAGAGTTTGTTGAGAAACGCAAGTTGCAGTCCCGCACGGAAAGAAGCGTGCGCGACCCCGAGACGTGCGGCGAAGATGAGCGTACGCACCGAAATCGTGTCGGAGATTTTCCCCGCGTCGAAGGCTTTGCGCACCTGCGCCGCAAAGTCGACGAGGCGCCCCGCCTCTTCGTTCGTAACGACCGTCGAGCGCTCGAGAATCTTGATTTCGTCCTTGCGCGCCATATAGCCCTTCTGAAGTACCAGCCCGAAGCGGTCGAAATTGGCGGCGTTCTGAAGAACGGTCCCCTGGTAGAGCCCCGTCTCGTCCCCTGTGCCGTTCGTGTTGCCCGTGGCGAAAAAGCGAAAATCGGGGTGCGGTCGCACGACCCGCATGTCGGCGGGAGCTTCCTTGATCATGAGGGGCTTTCCTTCGAGCATCGCCTGGTAGACCCCGAGCACGTTCGGAAGCCCGAAATCGTACTCGTCCGCGAGGTAGGCCCAGCCGTACTTCATGGCGGTGGGCAGCGGTCCGTACTCAAAAACCGTGCTCCCGTCCTTCACCGTCCACTGCCCGACGATCTGCGACTCTTCGGTGTTCGACGTATGTTGCACGCGCACGAGCGGTCGGCGCGTTCGGGCGCAGATCTGCTCGACCATCTCGGTTTTTCCGACGCCCTTATGGCCCCAGATATAAACGGGTATCCCCATCTCCACGGCGGAGAGCACGTACTTCAATTCCTGCACGTTCCAGACGTAGTCTTCGCGCACGTCGGGAACGAGATCGATGTCTTCGGCCGCAGGCCGACACACCGTGATCGGAATGGGACGACGCCCGCACGTGGAGCGCGCAAGGTTGCCGCGCAACCCGAAGACTTCGTGCAGATAAGCTTGCGTCGCAAAGCCCGAGTTCCCCCTTCCGGCCTCGGAGCGAAACGCGGGGCCGTCGGGCGAATCGGGGCGTGAAGTTTCAGTCATGAAAAGTTCTCGGAACAATGCCGGTTTTCCGGACTCGGGCGAGGTTGAGAGCCGCCCGAACCGGGAAGATGACGATGGAATTCCATATCGTACCCGAGGTCGCGGAAGTTACGGAAAGAACGGCAACAACGGCAGCCGCTCGGGCGCAGGCAGTAGCCGCCTCGAAGCGGGCCGCGGCAAAGCAAGCCGATGGGCGGGAAGCGGCAAGGCGGAGAACGTATCAGCCGGGAGCTTCGGTTTGGGCTCGGGGCGGATTCGAAAGTTAAAGAGCCCCTTCCGGATGCGCCATTCGAAGATCTTCGGATGTCTGCGCACGATCGTCCCAAGCTTGCGCGCCTTCGAGCGTTTCTCCCAACGGAAGCCGAGCATCTTGGCATAGTGGGCGACATAAGCGCCGCACGTAAATCCGTCCGCGTCATGGAAGCGTTGGTTGATGGCTTTCAAAAGCCGCACGTCATCCTCTACGGTGAGCGGCGTCATGCCGACCGCCGCAGGCTCGACGGCTTTGTTCGTTGCGGTCGCGGAAGTTTCAAGCTTCTCGGACATTTCCTGCTTTCCGAAGATCTCGGACGCTCCCGGCGCTTGGTCGACCTTGGGAGCTTGGGTGACTTTCGCGGTTTTGGCGGCTTTTGCGGCTTTGGGGACGAGAGGCGCTTGGGGCGCTTCGGGCACATGGGTTGCTTCGACCGTCCGCGCCTCCTCGGGGAACTCGGTGAAGACCGCGCAGCTCTTCCGGTAGCCGACGGGCGTCTGCGTTTTGCCGAAGCCCACGTAGCGCACGCCGCGCTCGCGCAAACGCTGAGCAAGCGGCATGAAGTCCGAATCGCTCGAGACGACGACGATCTCCCCGAACCCTTCGGCCGCGAGCTCGATCGCGTCGATAACGATCGCAAAGTCCGTTGCGTTTTTGCCGGCCACGGCCGAGAGCTGTTGGATTTCGCGCAAGCCCTGCCGCAGACACACCGCGTGCCAGCCCGAGGAAAGGGCGGTTTTGCGCCAGTCGCCGTAGACGCGCCGCACTTCAACGGCCTCCCAGGCGTCGCCCAACCGTTCGACGACGAAGTCGAGCGCTTTCGGGGACACGTTCTCGGAGTCGACGAGAAGCGCCGTGCGGGTGCCGGGCCGCGCAGCCGCACGGAGCCGAGAAGGCTCTTCGCGCACCGAGGAAGAGCTGCGATCGTCGCCCTCCACCCTCAGGCATCGGCGGATCCAAGAGAAAAGTCGAAAACGCAACATCGCACTACCGGAAAGAAGATGGGGAAAAGTGACACAAAGTCTATCCCGCATCTTCTCAGGGCATTGCGGTCCCCCTCAGCGCCCCAAAATGAGCGCGTGGAGTTCGCGAACGACCGTGCCCGGCAGGTCTTCTAGCCTGTGAATGACGACGTGCTTCGGGTAGAAGCGCTCGACCGCCTCGGACATGATCCCGAGCCCGATCGCATCGATCCCGCGTCGGGGAAGGCTCGCCGTCACGGCCGCAAGGTGCGCTTCCTGGTCGGCAAGCCACCCTTCGGCCGCGGGTTCGCCGTCCGAGAGCACGATCAAAATGCGACGCCCCTCGGGACGAAGCGCAAGGCGCGCGGCCGCCCGTTCGACGCACTCGCCGTCGATGTTGTTGCGCATGCGCGAGACAGGAAAGGTCAAAAGCGACGCGAGGCGCTCGCGCGCGGGCGCATCCCACCGGTCTTCGAACCGTTTGAAGAGCGGCATGTAAAGGGGCTCGAACCGGCTCCAGCGCTCCCAGTCAAGAGGAGCGGATGCGATTTTGAGCGTCGTAAAGCCCGCCACCTCGAAGGGGACGCCGAGGCGTGCAAGCACCGTCGAGAGGGCATAGGCCGAAACCGCGGCAAGCCGCATGGGGGCGCCCGCCATCGAGCCCGAGCAGTCGATGAGAAGTGAAACCGCCGCGTGGGTTACGAGCGCGGGCTCGCGCTTTTCAAAGACCCGCACGTCGCCCGAGGCAAGACGATAGAGGGCCGAGGCCCGGAGTTTCCCGCTTCGGCGACCGGGCGTCACGTGAGAGAGCTTTCGGGCGGCAAAGGCGCGCTCGAGGTTTTTCTGAATCGTTCCCGTCATCGAGGCGGTGAGCTCTTCGATTTGCGCGACGGGCGCGTCCCCGCGCACGCGAACGAGTTCCGCCCGATCGTCGTCCGTCGAATAGACGCGATAGACGGCACGTGCAAGCGCCGCTTCCGCGACCCGAGGAAGAAGGCGCGCCGCGATCCGCTCGAAGACGTCGTCGGTCGCGTCCATTGCGCCGAACGACCGCAGAACTTCCGTCGCCCCGGGAAGAGGAGCCGCGTCCGAATTGTCCGATTTGTTCCGGTCGTCCGAATCGCTCGAATCGTCCCGCTCGTGCGCATCGTCGGCATCGATCCCCGAATCGGAGTCGATGTCGGAGCCGAAGTCGAGCACGGACGCCGAGCCCCTGCGCCCGTGCAGTGCGCGGGCGGCGTTCGAGAGGGCCTCGGCGGCGCTTCCTTCGCCCTCTTCGTCTTCTTCGTCTGCTTCGGGTTCTCCGCTCCCGGAAGACTCGTCGCCGGCGCCATCGTCCTCACCGTCTTCCTTGTTGTCGGCCTCCTCGGGATCCGCTCGCTCGTCTTCGTCGTCGCTCTCGGACCGATTCCCGGAAGCGCCGTCGGACGCCTCATCCACATCTTCATCCGAGTCCTCCTCATCCGAGTTTTCTTCCGCCTGCGCTTGCGAATCCTCCGTCCCCTCGCCGGCCTCCTCCGTCGAGCCGTCGCCCGAACCCGTACCCTCTTCCTCTTCCGTCTGCGATTCAGCCTCGGAGTCCCCCGACGCTCCGCTCTCCCCATCCGACTCGCACTCTGTCTCGGAATCGGACTCGGCGTCGTTCTCGGTCAGAAACCCCGCCAGCACCGCCGCAAGGCGTGCCGCGTCTTCGGTGGAGTTCAGACCGTCAAAGGCCTCCGTAAGCGTCTCTCCCTCAAAGCTCTGCGCGTACGCGCGGCAAAGGTGCGTGCGAAGCGCGGCAGGATCGAACCCTTCCTCTTCGGGTCGGACGTCATCGTCCGCGTCGACGACGGTCGATCGACGCTCGTCAAACTGCGCCTCGGCAAAGGTTTCAAAGAGCGCATCCCCGACCGCCGCCCGAACCGCACACGCAAAGTCCGCCTCTTCCCTTTCGGTCCCGACTGCACCCGCGAAGAGCCGCTCGTAATAGCGCTCGAGGTTGTAGGCGGAGCCCGGAAAGCGCTTCTGCATGAGGCGCTCCGTTCGGGCATCTTCAAGCGCGAGAAAGATGCGAGCCGCAACGGGGTCGTACGTCAGACGGTTCGTCGCCTCCGTACGGCGCGTAAAGAGCGCACGGGCGGCCGCGCGGTCGATATGTCCTTGAAAGACTTCGAGCACCGCCTCGTCGACGCTGTCGGGAAGAAGCGGCAGCGTGATTTCCGCCGGCCGACCTTCGGCATCGAACTGCGTGTCGACCGACGTACCGCGAAAGCGCACGACGAGTCCCCGCCCGACGAGAAGCTGGAGAAGAGGCTCCGCGAGGCGGCGCAACGCATTGACTTCCAAGGGAGCACCCGCGTGCGGTAAAGCGTCGAAAAGAGGGGAGGAAGAAGTTGCAACCATCCCTCAAGCTTATCGAAACGGGGACGCAACGTAGAGGTAAAAAGGAAGGACCGTGTGAAGAAAGGGCCGACAACCTCAACCGGTTGCCGGCCCTGTCGGAGACCCCGAAAAACAACACGGGCGGGAGGAGAACCGCAACCTTCGAGCATGACCCCGATCCCGAAGGTCGCCCCGCGCGAGCTCGCAACGGCTTCGTGCGAGCACATGTCGTCTTCGTTGATATCATTATGCCGCAGTTGCACACAAAATGCAAGTGGTTCTCATTTGCATTTGTTGAGAGTCGGTACGCAGTCGCGACTCGCACCGAAGCGTCGACATCGTACCGACGAGAAAATGGGAAAAAAAGGCCGACGACACCAAGCTGCCGTCGGCCTTTCGGAGAGACCCCGGAAAACAACAAGCGCAGGAGATACGCCGGCCGCAGGACTGTTTTCCCGTCAGTCCGGACCGATCCGCCGGAGTCGACCCCATTGACTCCTTTGTGTGACGGATGTTGTTTCCCGTTAGATTCATTATGCACAAGGGGTCCGACAAATGCAATCCATTCTCATTTCGAAATGTAAGAAAGGTTTCGCCCGTCACACATCTCAAGAACTACGGGGTCGAGCGACTGGGGGTTGGAGGGCTTCTGCTTGCGCCTTCCGCTAGGAAACCCGGGCCGACCGCGAGCACCTCAAAATGACGGTCGAAAGATCCTTGTCCTTCCCGTCTCCCGGCTTCCCGACGCGGTCACGCGGCATTGGTCGTGTCTCGACGAAGGTTGCATCGCATGGTCGTCGCTCCGCTGAGTTCGGGAGTCCGAAAACGGGAAACGGTACGAGAACAACGAATCGCGTTGCTTTGTTACCCGACGTGCCGTAAAGCCCCGCCGTTCATGGCGGGGATATAAGGCACCCGCGCGAAGCGCGGACCGATGCCTATAATTAAAATC